>NZ_JBVIYK010000014.1:0-17013 GCF_055592645.1 Streptomyces sp. NPDC041108
GCGGGGAAGTTCGGCAGGGTGGAGAGGTCGTTCCCGAACGACGCCGTCTCGGAGGTGAAACGGTCACCCGTGAGCTGCATCCCGTCACCGGAATCCCCGGCGAACCGGATGACCACCCTGTCCAGGCGGCGCACGTCCTTGGTGCGGATCCCGGCCGGCGTCGGCACGGCCTCTTCGATGTCCACGGTGTCTACCGTCACGCGTCTCGTCTCCTCTGGCTTGCCGCTGTCCGGCGCCGCTGCGTGGGCCGGGCCCTGCCGTCGCGCTTCCGTAGTCCCGGTGGGCGGGAACGAGCCGGCAGGGCCTGCCTGACCGGGACGCTAGGCAGGCCGCCTTGCGCCGGGCCAAAGCGCCCCGCGCGCGCCTTCTCCTAGGGCCTGTCCGGCCATTCCCGTCCGTCTCGCGCGCCTCCTCTTGGGGCCTGTCCGGCCATTCCCGTCCGTCTCGCGCGCCTCCTCTTGGGGCCTGTCCGGCCATTCCCGTCCGCCTCGCGACGACTGGAATGGCCGGACGGGCCCTGGCGCCGCCGGCCGCCCGCCGCCGGTTCAGCGGTGGTTCAGCGGTTCTCCAGAGCGGCTCGCGACCCTTCTCTCGGCCGGTGGACAGCCGGACTCGGCGTTCCCTTCTCCGGCGGTGCCCCGGACGGGCCCCGCCCGTCGTCACCGACCGCCGCCGCCGCGCACCGGCCCGCCCGACCTCCCCTCCTCGCGACCGTATGAAGGAGCACACCTTGGACGCGTCAGCCTCGGCCTCCCGCCGAACCCTGCTGAGAGTCGCCACCGCCGCCACCATGGGCGGGGCGCTCGCCGCCACTCCGCTGCCGGCGTTCGCGAAGTCCGCCCGCTGCCCGCTGCCGCGCACGCTCAGCGTCACCGCCCCGGGCCTGTACCCCGAGGGTGTCGCCTGGGACCCCACGAGGAAGGCGTTCCTCGTGGGGTCGAGCGCGCAGGGCACGATCTCGGTGGTCCGGGCGGACGGCTCCGTGACCCCACTGGTGGCCCCGTTCGCCCAGGTGTCGGTCCTCGGCATCACCGTGGACGCGCCCCGCCGCCGGGTCCTGGCCGCCTACACCGACTACTTCTTCCGGATGATGGGCATCATCGACCCCTCGCTGCCCCCGGTGTCCGGTGTCGGCGTCTTCGACCTCGCCACCGGTGCCGTGCGGCACCTGGTCGACGTGTCCGACGGACAGGCCCTGCCGCGCGCCAACGACCTCACCGTCGACCGGAACGGCACCATCCACGTCACCGACACCGGCGTCGACACGGTCACCTCGGTGAGCCGCGACGGAGAGGTCCTCCACGTCCTGCGCGACGACCGCTTCGCCACCGCCGACACCGGCCCGAACGGCATCGTCCAGCACCCCGCCGGCTTCCTCCTCATGGGCAAGTACGAGGGCGGCCGCCTCTTCCGCATCGACCGCCCCTGCTCGGCGCGGCCGAAGGTCAGCGAGGTCCGCCTGGACGGTGCGCCGGCCTCCCTCGACGGCATGGCGCTGCGCCCCGACGGCTCGCTGGTCGTCGTCTCCAACGACCTGTCGCTGTCCGGCGGACGCCAGAGCCCGGACGCCGTCCTGGTGCTGCGGTCCACCGACGGCTGGCGCACCGCCCGCACCGTCCAGCGCCAGACCTGGCCGCACGAGGACCCCACCACGGTCGCCGTGACCCCGTACGGCGACTACGTGGTCAGCGGCGGACTCCGGGAGATCCTCACCGGCGTCCCCTCGACCACGCCAGGCAAGTTCCACCTGCGCCGCCGCTGACGGCACCGGTCGGCGTCCCCGGGCGTCCGGGGCCGCGTACGACGCCGCGGGCGCCGTAGCCGACCCGGCACACATCACTCACCCCGACGTCCCGGGAGCCCCCATGACCGCAGTGACCAAAGACAATCCGCCCCCCGAGACCGCGCCGCCCCCCGGTGCGTTCACCGCCCTCGCCCGGCTGACCGGCAGCCGGGCCCGGCTGCTGCTCGTGCTCACCGTGATCCTGCTGGCCGGGGCCGTCGTCCTCGGCAGCGGTGTGGCCGACCGGCTGCGCAGCGGGGGCAGCGGAGGCGTCGTCGACCCCTCCTCCGAGTCCTCGTACGCCGCGGGCGTCCTGGAACGGGAGTTCCCCGGCGCCCGCCCCAACCTCGTCCTGCTGGCCCGGGCCGGCGCCGGGGTCGACGACGCCGACGTGGCGCGTCAGGGCCGGGAGCTGGCGGCCCGGCTCGCCGACGAGCCGGGTGTCACCGGCGTCACCTCCTACTGGGACACCGGCTCCGGCGCGCTGCGCTCGAAGGACGGCAGGGAAGCCCTGGTGGTGGCCCGGCTCACCGGGGACGAACTGGAGGCCGACCGCACCCTGGAGAACCGGATCGTCGGGCACTTCGACGGACGGCGGGGCGATCTCACCGTCCGGATCGGCGGCAGCATCGCCGTCCAGAACGAGCAGCAGGCCTTCATCCGTGAGGATCTCGTGCGCGCCGAGGTCATCGCCCTGCCGATCACGCTCCTCATCCTCATGGTCGTGTTCGGCAGCGCGGTCGCCGCGCTGCTCCCGATCGGCATCGGGGTGATCGCGATCCTCGGCACCAACGCGGTGCTGCGCGTCCTCACCTCCTTCACCGACGTCTCCGTCTTCGCCACCAACCTCACCACCGCCCTCGGCCTGGGCCTCGCCATCGACTACGCGCTGCTGATCGTGCGCCGCTACCGCGAGGAACTCGCCGTCGGCCGGGACACCTCCGGCGCGCTCGCCGTCACCCTCAACACCGCCGGACGGACCGTGCTGTTCTCGGCCGCGACGGTCGCCGTCTCGCTCGCCGCGATGCTGGTGTTCCCGCTGTACTTCCTGCGGTCCCTCGCCTACGCCGGGATCAGTGTGGTGGTCCTCGCCGCCGTCGCGGCCCTGGTGGTGCTGCCGGCCCTGCTCGCAGTCCTGGGCCGGCGGATCGACTCCCTGGACGTACGCAAGCTGGTCCGCCGCCGCTCCCGCGAGCGCGGGGAGCCCGCGGCGGCCGGAGCCGGCTGGGCCCGGCTGGCCCGGGGGGTGATGCGGCGCGCGCCGCTGGTGGCCACCGGCACCCTGGCCGTGCTGCTGCTCCTCGGCGCACCCTTCCTGAACGTCGACTTCGGCACCGCCGACTACCGGCAGCTGCCCACGTCCGCCGACTCCCGGGTGGTGCAGGAGCACATCAGGGACCGCTTCCAGGGCAGCCCCACCGGGGCGATCGAGGTCGTCACCCGGCAGGCGCCCGCCGCCGGACTGGGCGAGTACGCCGAGCAGCTGTCCCAAATCACCGGGGTCCTGCGGGTGGACGCGCCGACGGGCACCTACACCGACGGCCGGGCCACCGGGCCGGCACAGCCGGGCCGTACCTCCGGCGAGATCGCGTACGTCACCGTGGTGCCCGGTGTGGAGGCCGTCTCCGACGAGGGCAAGGAACTCGTGCGGGACGTCAGGGCGGTGGACACGGACTTCCCCGCCTCCGCCTCCGGGACGACCGCGGCCCTGATCGACAGTCAGGCGGCCATCGGACGCGGGCTGCCGTGGGCGGTCGGCATCATCGTGCTCGCCACCCTGGTCCTGGTGTTCCTGCTCACCGGCAGTGTGCTCGTGCCGCTCCAGGCCGTGCTGCTGAACGCGCTCAGCCTCACCGCGATGCTGGGTGCCGTCGTGTGGGTCTTCCAGGACGGGCACCTGTCGGGGCTGCTCGGCTTCACCCCGACCGGGAGCATCGAGACGGCCCTGCCGGTGCTGATGTTCTGCCTCGCGTTCGGCCTCTCCATGGACTACGGGGTCTTCCTGCTCTCCCGCATCAAGGAGGAGCACGAGCGCACGCACGACCACCGGGCCGCGGTGATCGAGGGGATCCGCTCCACCGGCGGCGTCATCACCGCCGCCGCGCTGGTCCTGTCGGTGGTCATGGTGGCCATCGGCACGTCCCGGATCACCAACACGAAGATGCTCGGACTGGGGGTCGCCCTGGCGATCCTCATGGACGCCATGGTGATCCGTACGCTCCTCGTCCCCGCCGTGCTGTCCCTCACCGGCCGGGCGACCTGGTGGGCGCCCGGACCGCTGCGCCGGCTGCATGCGCGGTTCGGCATCAGTGAGGGCGGCCCGGCACCCACCGCGCCCGCACCCGCAGCCGCACCGGCACCGGCACCGGCACCGGACGGTCCGGTCGAGCGGGCCGCGCCGGCGTCGGAGCCGAAGGAGAGGGAACGGGCCGGCACGGTCGGCGCGGCGGCCGGAAAGCAGTCCGGCTGACGGACGCCGGATCAGCGAACCCAGGGTGCGGGAGGACCTCCACAGGTCCTCCCGCACCTCTTTGCCGGGGCACAAGCGAACGCCGTTAGCGTCCGGGCAACGCGTCGGGCGGACGCCGCGGCGGCCTCGGGCGCATGCCCGGCCACCCGGTCGCCCCGTCACCCGGCCGCCGGACATCCGGTCACCCGGTCACCCGGTCGTCCGGCCTACGGCCGTCCGAGGGCCGACGCCGTCGCCGAGGCCGCCCGGAGGACCGGACGCCCCGCGACGGCGGGCCGGCCCCGCTCGGCCCGTCCGGATCATCCACACCGGCACACGTCGCCCGGGTCCGGGCCGACGACATCTGCGAGACCCGCGAGATCCACCGGAGCGACCGGATCCACCTGATCGAACAGCCGGATCCACCGGATCCACCGGATCCACCGGATCGAGCAGAGCGATCGGATCCACCAGAACGATCAGATCCACCAGAGCCAACAGATCCACCAGAGCCAACAGATCGACCAGAGCAAGGGGGACCAGTCCGATGACATCCACACAACCGACCGGGCCACAGGCGCGGTCCGTACGCCGCGTCGCGGCGGGCGAGGGGAGCGCCATGGCAGTCGACACGATCGTCGTCGACTACGGAGGAGTGCTGACCAACCCGCTCGTGGAGACCTTCGCCGCCTTCGCCGAGCTGGCCGGCATCGAGGCGGCCGACCTCGCCCAGGCGTTCCTGGCGGCGACGGAACTCCACGGCGAGACCCCGATGGCGGCCCTGGAGACGGGCGCGATCACCGAGCGGCAGATGGTGGACCGGATCCTCGCGCAGCTGCCCGAGGGGGCGGGCCGGATCCTGGCGGACGGACGCGGCTTCGGCGAGCTGTGGTTCCGGGGCCGGAGCCCCAACGAGCCGTTCCTGTCGTTCCTGCGCGCCCTGCGCCGCGACGGCTACCGGCTCGCCCTGCTCACCAACAACGTCCGCGAGTGGGAACCGCTGTGGCGCGCCCAGGTGCCCGTCGACGAACTCTTCGAGGTGGTCGTGGACTCGCACCGGGAGGGCGTGCGCAAGCCGGATCCGGCGATCTACCGGATCCTGCTCGACCGGCTCGGCACCCCGGCCAAGCGGTGCCTGTTCGTCGACGACACGGACGAGAACTGCCGGGCCGCGGCCGAACTGGGCATGCGGGCGGTGCGGTTCGCCGACACCGAAAGCGCCGTCCGGGAGATCTCGGGCCTGCTGCACCGTCCGGTGGCCGTGGCCGCCGGCGTCGCGGGAGGTGCCCGGTGACGGCCGCGGCGGTGCTGGTCGTCGGTGCCGGGCCCACCGGGCTCAGCGCCGCCTGCGCGCTGTGGGACCTCGGGGTGCCCTGCCGGGTCGTCGACCGCCGTCCCGGTCCCGGCATCGCCCCCAAGGGGCTGGTGCTGTGGAGCGGCGCGCTCGAATGCCTGGAGCGTCTGGGGGTCGCCGAGAAGCTCACGGGGACCGCCCTGCCGCTGGCCGGGGCGTCGTACTGGTCGAACGGCAGGCGTATCGCCGGTGCCCGGTTCGGCAACCTGACGGGAACCGCGTTCCCCGGTCCTCTCTGTGTGCCGCAGCCGGTCACCGAACGGGCGCTGCTGGACCGGCTGACGGAGCTGGGCGGCACGGTCGAGTGGGACACCGAGGTCACGGCGGTGACGGTGAACCGCGGCGGCCCCGGGGAGTCGGCGACCGTCACGCTGAGCGCGGCCGGGGGCGAGGAGTCGGTGACGGTGCCCTGGCTCGTCGCCGCCGACGGTGCCCGCAGCCTGGTGCGCGACAGCGTCGGCATCCCCTTCGAGGGACACACCTTCGACCGTACGTTCCTGATCGGGGACGGCCGGCTGGAGGGCGCGTCCGCCGAGGCCGAGGTCCAGCACCACATCACGCCCGACGGGGTGCTGGTGATCGTCCCCCAGCCCGAGGGCCACCGGGTCTTCTTCGACACGGAGCCGGACGAGCGGACCGAACCGCCCTCCGAACAGCAGCTGCAGCGGCTCCTCGACGAGCGGGGGCCGGGCGGACTGCGTCTGCACGGCACCTGGTGGACCAGTCGCTTCCGGGTGCACGCCAGGGTCGCCCCGAGGTTCCGTGAGGGCCCGGTGCTGCTGGCGGGCGACGCGGTGCACGCCCACACCACCGCCGGCGGGCAGGGGCTCAACACCGGCGTCCAGGACGGCTACGACGTGGGCTGGAAGCTGGCGAGCGTGGTGCGCGGCGCCGATCCGGCCCTGCTCGACAGCTACGAGGCCGAGCGCCGCCCCGCGTCGGTGCGGGCTGTCGCCAACGGGGAGCGGCAGACCCGGATGTGGCTGCTGCGCAGTCCGGCGGCCCGGTTCGTGCGGGACACGGTGATGCGGGTGCTGTCCGCCACCGGCCTGCTGGAGCGCAAGGCGATCCCTCTGCTCGCCCAGCTCGACCTGGACCACTCCGGGAGCCCGGCGGTGACCGCGTCCGGCGGTGCCGCGGGCGTGCCGCGGGCGCTGAGGCCCGGACGGCGTGCCCCCGACGTGGCGCTGACCCCGGTGCACGGCCCGGCGGCGGCGACGCCGCACGCCCGCCCGGCGGCCGGGCGACACACGCTCCTGGTGTACGGCGCCGGGGACACCGGCGAGTCGGCCGCGCGGGCCGCGCGGGCGGTACGGGCCCAGGGCGCGGGCGACATGGTCCACGTGCTGTGGATCCAGCCCCGGGACACCGCCGACGGGCCGGTCCCCGAGGGCGGCGCCGGGTTCGCCGTCGCCCGGGAGCAGGGCCACACGCTCGGCGGGGCCGAGGCCCGCTGGGTGGCGTACGTACGGCCGGACGGTGTCGTCGCGGCCTGTTCCGGGCCGGCCGGCCTCGACGGGCTGATCGCCCGGCTGCCGTCCCGTCCGGCCCTCACGGCGCCGGTCCCCGCCGAACTGCCCTGACCGGGCCGGGCCCACCGATCGCGACACCGAGACCTTGCTGGAAGGACCGACCATGAGCATTTCCACGTCCGCCCTCGCGCCCGAGACGGCCCCGGTGAGCCCACCGGCCCCCGAGGCGGAACTCAGCTACGACGCGACCGTTCCCCGTACCCTGGTCCACCGGGCCTCGATAGCCGAGGTCTTCGTCACCGACTCGGCGCAGACGGGTGAGGACGCGTACGCCGTCGCCGCCCAGCTGCCGCGCGGCCATCTGATCGGCGAGCACTCCCCGGCGTACGACTTCACCCTGCTGGTGGAAGTGGTGCGGCAGGCCGGCGTCCTGGTCGCCCACCGCCATATGGGAGTCGACCTGGGTGTGGCGTTCATCTTCCGGGACCTCCGGCTGCGTGTCACCGCCTTCGAGCCGTTGCGCATCGGCCGGCGGCCGGCCGATCTGCGGGTCGACGTGATCGTGCGGACCCGGCGCAACAGGGCGGGCCGGATCCAGGGGTTCAGCTTCACCGGGGACGTCGCCGTCGACGGGCGGCCCGCGATGCGCGGAGAGGGCGGGCTGCTGATCCTCTCCAAGACCGCGTACCAGGCCATGCGGAGCAGGCGGCAGCTGCCGGACCATCCCGGTTTCCTGCTCCCGCGCTTCACGGCGGCCGAACCGTGCTCCGTGGGGCGGCGCGACGCCAGGAACGTGTTCGTCACCGAACCCGTGACGGACGGCCAACCGGGGCGTTTCGCCTGCCAGTTGGTGGTGGACACCAGTCACCCGCACGTCTTCGACCACCCCCTGGACCATGTGCCGGGCCATCTGCAGATGGAGGCGGCGCGGCAGTTGGCGGTGGCCTCCGTGGCCCGGCTGCACGGCCTGGACCCGTGCACCCTGTCGCTGGCCTCCATAGAGACCGAGTTCACCGACTACGCCGAGCTGGACCGGATCACCAGCCTGCGGGCGACGGTCGGCGGATTCCGGTCGGACGAGGCACTGGGCACCTTCACCGTCCCGGTCGCGGTGGAGGCCGTCCAGGACGACACGGTCACCACGGCCATGCGACTTGAAGTGGCGCAATACGCGCAAAATTAAGTGAAGTTTAAAGGGAATCGCTCTCTGATCTTTTACGCCCACTCTCTGTCAAGTAGTGTCCTCGTCGAACGGGTCGTCCTGATCGTCGCGGCCCGACGGGGGGAGCACAGTGATCCGCATCCTGCTCGCCGAGGACATGCACATGGTCCGGGGGGCGTTGGTCGCCCTGCTGACCCTGGAGGATGACCTCACGGTGGTCGCCGAGGTCGAGCGGGGGGACCGCATCCTCCCCACGGCCCTGGAGTGTGTGCCCGATGTCGCCGTCATCGATGTCGACCTGCCCGGTCTCGACGGACTGAGTGCGGCGGCCCAGCTGGCCCAACAGCTGCCCTCGTGCCGCACGTTGATCCTGACCAGCCTCGGCCGCCCGGGCACGCTCCGCAAGGCGCTCGCGGCCCAGGTGGGAGGGTTCCTCCTCAAGGACGCTCCCCCGGACCGGCTGGCCGGCGCGGTGCGGGACGTCGCGGCGGGGAAGCGGGTGATCGACCCCCAGTTGGCCCTCGCGGCCTTCGACAACGGGGAGAACCCGCTGACGCCCCGTGAGACGGAGGTGCTGCGGATGGCCGCCGACGGAGCGGAGGCGGCGGACATCGCGAGCCGGCTGTTCCTCTCGGTGGGGACCGTGCGCAACTACCTGACGACCGTCGTCACCAAGCTCAACGCGCGCAACCGCGTCGACGCGATCCGGGTGGCCAGGGAGAGCGGCTGGCTCTGATGCGACGAGGGCCGGACGAGTGGTCCGACCACTCGTCCGGCCCTCCGCCCGCGGCGCCGTTCCCGCTCAGCCCGTCTTCCGGGTGGGCCGGCGCAGCGGGGCGCTGGCCCGCAGGACGAACCACCCCTCCTCGTCCAGCCCGGACGTCAGCCGGCCCCCGATCGACGCCAGCCGGAACTGCAGGTTGCCGAGGCCGCTGCCGTCCGCCCCGGACGAGGGGTCCCGGAAGCCCGTCGCGGTCTTCTGCACCCCGTCGTTGGCGATGGTGAGCACCAGCTCGCCCGAGGACGTCTTGCGGCAGTCGATCCGGCAGCTCTCCGCCTTGCTGTGGCGCAGCAGGTTGGTGATGGCCTCCCGGAGCACGGTGGCCATGATGGTGCTCACCTCCCCCTCGGGGAGGTCCGCGCGGCACCGCACCTCCGCCTGGATGCCCGCGGCCGCCAGGACCGCCTGTGCCGACACCGCTTCGCTGGTCAGGGACATGTCCCGGTAGCCGCGGGCAACCGTGCGTACGTCGGAGAGGGCCTGCCGGGAGATCTCCAGGATGCTCCTCAGCTCCTCCAGGGCCCGCTCGGGGGCCGCGGGCACCAGACGGCAGGCCAGTTCGCTCTTCAGGGTCACGGCGGACAGGCTGAAGCCGAGCAGGTCGTGCAGGTCCCGGGCGAAACGGAGCCGCTCCTGGGTGACGGCCAGCCGGGCGAGTTCCGTCTGGGCCGCGTGCACCTCGACCACCAGCTGGGCGAGCCGGTTGAGGCCGTACACGATCAGTCCCGTCAGCACGGTGGAGACGGTGATGTACACCGAGCCGACGAGGTTCATCCCCAGCAGCGGCCCCGTCGCGGCGGCCGCCGCGGCGACCAGCCCGAAGAGCGGCCAGGCCACCGACGGCCGGAGCACGAGCAGCAGCGAGGCGCCCAGGAAGCCCGCCATCCCGCCCCAGCCGAACCCCAGGACGGCCAGCGGCAGATAGGTCATCAGGGCCTGCAGGGTGAGCGTCCACCGGTACCAGCGAGCCCGGAAGTGCCGGAACCGCTGTGCGGTGTGCACCAGTTGGAGAAGGAAGACCAGACTGAAGCCGAAGGCCGAGGAGACCAGGGTGAGTGGCCCCGGCCCCGCGTCCGCGATGTTGAGAAAGCCGGTCAGGACGAACCCGCACTCGACGATCAGAACGACACTCCGGGCGAGCCGGGGCGGCGGGGCGCTGAGGCCCAGGAACCGCACCGCCGCCGAGAGAGGGGGGTTGCCGCCTACGCCGCCGTCGGCGGTGTCCTCTAAGGAAATGCCGGCGTCTGTCTCCGCGTCCGGCGCGGCTGCCTCCATGAAAACCCCTCACACTGAACGGGATCAAGGAGCGATCAGTCTATGCGGGTTCTTTGAACTTTAAGTAATAAATGTAGGACTCATGGATCAACTGTGCGCATTACATGGATGGTTGGTGACGGTCTCCGGGGCCACGCCGAGGGCGAAGCCGCCCACGCTCGGCTCGGTCAGCCAGTCGGTGCCCGTGGTGCGGGCGGCCAGTTCGATGTCGCCGCTGCCGAGGGCGCAGGAGGCCAGGCCCATCGCGGTCCCGATCAGATACAGGTTCTGTATCACGGCGCCGACGTGCTTCAGCGTCAGCGAGTAGGGGAGACCGCTGTACTTCCACGACAGCCGGTGGATGCGTGAGGTGATGGTGATGACCACGGCGGGCGGGGCGTCCAGCCCGGCGGAGATCTGCGCCTCCGCGAGCAGCTCCGCCGTCGCCGCGTCCGGGCCGTCGTCGCCGATGCGCACCAGGCAGTGCTCCAGCGGCGCGTAGTAGTGGGTGCCCGACGGGATCCCGGCGCAGTCCCGGACGGTGAGGTAGAACTCGAGTTCGTAGGCGCGGCCGCCGCTGGGGTACGGCCGGTCGGTGTACCCCTCCTCGTGCCGGCCCTCGCCGTGCCGCTCGGGCAGACCGCGCACCCGCAGGGCCCGGTACAGGAACTCGCCCAGTTCGGCGGCCGTGAGCGGCTCCGAGCCGTACGACCTGATGCTGTGGCGCTCCTCCACCACGGTGGTGAGCGGCGGGTCCGCGGCCGTCACCTCGCTCAGGGAGGGCCGGGGGAGCGGGATGCGCGTGCCGTCCGGCAGCGGCTTGACGGCCGGGGCGGGGGGCAGGCGCTCGGCGAGCGGATAGGTGGCACCGAAGTCCGCGTCGTGCCTGCCGAGGGTGGAGCGGCTGTGGAAGAGCAGGTCGACCGCGCCCCACGACAGCAGCGCCGGGTCCGTGTCCTCCGCGAACACCGGAACCGTGCCGCCGCCCCTGCCGCCGTCGTCCGCGCCCGTCCGGGACGGGAGGTCCCGGACGACGGGCTCCCGTTCGTCGGGGTCCTGTTCGACGGGCTGGTGTTCGGCGGCCAAAAGCATGCCGGTCCCCAGCAGATAGGCGACGATCTCCGTGACCGCCGGGGCGGTCAGGGGGACGGCCGCCACGATCTCGTCGACGGTGTGCGCGCGACCGAGCATGCCGATCACCCAGGCGGCCTCCGGGCCGTGCACCACGACCCGGTACAGCGACACGGGGCTCTCCAGGACGAAGCCCTCGCCCTCGGCGCGCAGGAACGCGAAGCGGGACAGCCGCACCGGACGGTCCGGGTCGACGGTGTCCGGCCGGTAGCGCGCCGACTGCACGATCGGGACCACCGACAGCAGCGGCTGTTCGGCGTCCTCCAGCATCAGCGAACGCACCACCAGGTGCCGCAACCGGTGCAGCAGCATCAGGATCTCGGCCTGCTCGTCCGCGGCGGTGGCCGTGCGCCCCCCGGGGGAGGAGGGGCGCACGGAGCCTTCGGCGGCCATCTCGGCCACCACGTTGGCCAGCGAGATCGGGCCGAGACTCATCCGCCGCAGGGCCTCACGGACCAGCGGCCCCGCCCGGTGCAGCCGGGTCTCCCCCCAGCGCCCGGACAGCACCACGGGACCGGCCGGGTCCCCCGCGTCCACCAGGACGTCCTCGCGGAGCGACCACAGGGCGACACAGCGCCGGTCGCGCCGTGTCGTCGCGGCTGTGCTGAACGGCCTTTCGGCGGACATCGAGGGCTCCTGGGGGACGGGAACGGCGGTGGGGCGCCGTTCCGGACGAACGATTCAGACGATCAGACGAACAAGGGGACGGGATTGAGGTCCTCGTACGGTGTCGGCGCGGCCAGCCGGCCCAGCCGTACGGGAACGTCGAACAGCCGGCCCGGCGCGTACCGGGCCCAGAAGTGGCGCAGGCCCGGTACGACGACCTTCATGACCGGAATCCCGATGTCGGGCCTGGTCTGGTCGAGCACCAGCAGATCCATGCCGTGCCCGCGCAGCAGCTCCACGACGGCCTCCACGTCGTCCCGCAGGTCCGGACGGCTGCGGAAGGCGAAGTCGGCCGGGCCGCGCGCCGGTTGGGAGGGATCGGGCAGCAGATAGGGCTGGGTGGCGACGGTCGCCCCCCACCACCAGCCGAGCGGTCCGGGGTCCGTCGTGCCGTACCCCGTGCCGTCGGGCCGGGCGCCGGTCACCGCGGGCAGCAGCTGGCTCATCTCCGTCAGGGCGCGGCGCAGCGCGACGGCCGGATCGAAGTGCGCGCCGAACCCGAACATGATGTCCTCGGCGGGTTTGTCGGTGCGCCGCGAGAGGGCCGCGAACACCGGTACGCCGAGGTCGGCGGTCAGGTCCAGCACCCACACCTCACGGTTCAGGTGCCGGTAGGCGTCGAGCAGTTCCTCGGTCCAGCCGTCGCCGAAACCACCCGTGCCGTCCAGCCGTACGCCGGGCTGGCGGGTGCGGTTGTACCACCACAGGGCCACGGCGTCCCGCTCGACCAGTTCCAGGAAACCGTGCAGGATCGCGTCCTCCGGACTGCTGCCGGCGGCGTTGCCGTTGGAGTCGGCGCGCAGCGAGCGCCGGCCGGCCACCGGCGGGGGCGACCCGTCGAGGGAACCCGGGAAGTACAGCATGCCGGTCGGCAGCAGCCGCTGCCGCTGCTCGGTGAGCGACCACACCGGCGTCCAGTCGACCGGCGCCCGGTCGTCGAAGGGTTCGGGGACGTACTGGAACGAGCCGTGCAGGGCGTTCCACCGCTCCCGGTCGCGGAACTGGCGGGCGGCGAACAGCTGGCAGGCGTCCGGGGAGACGGCCACGTCCCCCAGACCGCGCAGGCTGTCCCTGGTCCGCGGCTCGTCCCCCTGAAGGGTGCCGCTGTACCGCTCCAGGGCCTCGCACATGGCGCTCACCTCGGCGTCCAGCGCCGTGGCGCCCTTGCCGCCGCTGAGCTGTCGCAGGCCGGCCCGCAGCCGTGCCAGGTCGGATCCGCCCAGCGCGGCGTTGCGGCCCGCCAGGTAGCAGTGCAGACCCGCCGGCGCCCGAGGGTCCCTGCGGATCTCCTCGATCACCCCGGTCACCGGGCTGACCAGATGCCGGTACCGGTCACGGATCTCCTCGGGGGAGCACGCCCGGTGCCCCCCTCCGGCGTGCGGCGCCTTCGGCCGGGAGGCGATCGTCACCGGCCGCAGGACCTGCCGGGCGACGAGGCCGGGGTCGCCGCAGTCCGGACACTGCGGGCGGCGCCGCAGCTCGTGATGACGGGTCGTCAGGGCGAGGGTGTCCAGGGTCAGGACCGCGGACTGGCCCGGATAGCGGTAGCCGGCCAGCCACTTCGCCGTCTCCAGCGCGGTGAGCTGCGCGGCCGCGGCGGCCGTCGGCGGCACCTGGGCGGCGGGCCGGGGCACCGGCCCGGTCAGGCCGAGCGCCCGGCGCACCGGGGCCTCGCACAGCCGGTGGCCGCGCAGCCGGTGCGCCAGACACGACCAGCAGGGGCCGGCGCCCGGCTGGAACACCGGCCCGACCCACGCCGTCGAGGCGCCGGGCCTGGCCAGCAGCCAGGGCCGTCCCGTGACCCGGTGCAGAGCGTCGATCTCGCGCAGCTCGGGGTTGAGGTAGTCGTCACAGACGACCAGGGACAGTCCGGTGACGTCCTCCCCGCCCGCGACCTGCGCACTGTGGTCGGGGCCGGGGCGAAGGCGGTCCCCGAGGACCGCGAGTCCCGCGGCCCGGCACGCCTCTGCCACGCCCTCGGTGCTCGCGCCGCCCACCGACAGGATCTCCAGCGGTGCGGCGGCCACCTGCCGCAGGGCCGCCGTGCCGTCCAGCCCGGCCAGCTCCCAGTACGCGCGGGCGGGCCTCGCCGGGTCGTCGGAGCCGCCGCCGACCGGGGCCGGCGTCGAGTACCCCACGAGGCCGGCCTGCGCGAGCCTCCCGATCAGCCGCCCCACCCGCTCGGGCGAGATCTCGGGGGCCGCGTCCCGCAGCACGGACGACAGGTCGCGGGTGCCGTCCAGCAGGGGTACCAGGGCCTCTATGTGATCGCCCTGCAGCGCGGTCACCCCCCGGTCGGACAGCAGATAGGCCGCGTCGTCGGCGACGACCTCCGCCCTGAGATGGCTGCGGAATCCCACGAGTCGGCGGTCGTGCGTTCTCGGCACCCGCGCGGGACGCTCGCCGAAGAGGGCGGTCACCGCGCGGCCGCCCGGTTCCCGTCCGGCGCGGCCGTGTACCGGTGTTCCGGGGCCGGCGACAGGCAGAAGCAGAGGAAGGCGTGGGCGGTCCCCGGCCGTGAGAGCTCCTCGATGGTCAGCTCGCACACCGGGTTCTCCGGCAGCGACGGCGGCTGCTGGCCCTGGGCCAGCGTGACGCCGAACTCGTCGAGCACCGAACGGGCGTCCACCTGGTAGCGGCGCGAGAGCTCCGGCTCCAGCCACGCCTGTGCGACCAGCTCCATGAACCGCAGTTCCTGGCCGGGGGCCGGGTCGAGGCCCACGGCCACGTCCGTGCCGCACGCACCGTCGAGAGTGGAAATAACGCCTTCGTGCACGTTGCCCTCCGTAGAACCTGTGTGTGGTGATCGGACGTCGCCGTGATCTGACCGGCACGACAGGATTCTTCGGGGACCGGGGTCGTCACCGACAGTGTTCCGTTCATGCCTCTCATGTGAATTCGTCATGGGGTGCCTCCTCGGTAATTCACACGTGAGCGATGAAGCGATCACTGGGGCGGCGCGCGCCGCCGTGCCACTGTGGAGAGCTCCGAAACGCAAGCCGAGCGGTTTTGGCTGGAAGGAGTCCACACATGGAGATCCGGGTCCTGGGGCCGCTCGTCGCCCAGCTCGACCACACGTCCGTGGTGCCCAGCGCGGCCAAGCCCCGCCAGGTGCTCGCCCTGCTGGCGCTGCACGCCGGCCAGGTCGTGACCGTGTCCACGCTGCTCGACGAACTGTGGGGGGACGCCCCGCCGCGCACCGCGCCCGCCACCCTCCAGACCTACATACGGCAACTGCGCCGCCGGCTGGGCACGGTGCTGGGCCCGACCGCGGTACGCGGGCCGAAGGACATCCTGTGCACGCGCTACGGGGGTTACGCGCTGGACGTGGCCGGCCCCGACGACGCCACGCAGTTCCAGCGGCTGTCCGTGGCCGGGCAGACGGCGCTGCGCGAGGGCGCCGCCCGGGAGGCGTCCGCGCTGCTGCACCAGGCGCTGGCGCTGTGGCGCGGGCCCGCCCTGGCCGATGTGCAGATCGGCCGGGCGCTGGAGGTCGAGACGGTACGGCTGGAGGAGACCAGGCTGGGCGCGCTGGACGCCAGGATCGAGGCCGACATGCGGCTCGGCCGGCACGCCGCGCTGCTCGGGGAGCTGACCGCGCTGGCCGCCCAGCACCCGCTGCACGAGACCGTGCACGCGCAGCTGATGCTCGCGCTGTACCGCTCGGGCCGGCCCTCCCACGCCCTCGGCATCTACCAGCGGCTGCGCCAGTGTCTGATCCGGGAGCTGGCGCTGGAGCCGTCGACGCGGCTGCAGCGGCTGCACCAGGCGATCCTGCGGGCCGACCCCGCCCTGGAGTCACCGGATCCGGCCGTGCCCGGCGGCGCCGGACTGCGGGGCGCGCCGCTCACGCCCGCCTCGGTCTGATCCCTGCCTCCCTGCGACCGACCAGGGGAGTTCCTCTCCGAGCCCGGGGCGTTTGGCGGCCCTTAAGCGCCGCTCCCGACGCTGGGGGCACGGCGGGTACTGGCCACCTGGTGGCCACCGCGCAACGAGAGGAGTTCCGGTCACTATGACGCGATATCTGAGACGCGGTGGTCCACGCCACGACGGTCGCCTGCGCATGTTCTGCTTCCCCTACGCGGGCGGGGGCGCCTCCGCCTACGCCGGGTGGCAGCGCTGGCTGGGGACCGGGGTCGAGGTGCTGCCGGTGCAGTTGCCGGGCCGTGAGGGCCGGATGACGGAGCCCCGCTTCACCGATCTCCCCGCGCTCGTGGCGGACCTGGACCGGGAGCTGGGCGAGGAACTCGACCACCCGCACGTGCTGTACGGGCACAGCATGGGCGCGCTCGTCGCCTTCGCCCTGGCCCAGCACCGCCGGGCCCGCGGCGAACGGCTCCCCCTCGCGCTCCTCCTCGGAGCCCACCGCGCCCCCCACCTGCCCGCCCCGCCCATCACCCACGGCTATGTGGCGGACGACGCGGAACTCATGCGCGGGCTGGCCGCGCTGGGAGGTCTGCCCCGGGTGCTGCTGGACCGGCCGGAGTGGCTGGCGGCGCTGCTGCCGGTCGTCCGGGGCGACCTGATGCTCTGCGAGGGCGCCGGGAGCGTGGACCGCACCCCGCTGCCGATTCCGCTGCACACCTTCGCCGGGGCCGACGACCGCCTGGTGACGGTCCCCGAGGTACGGGAGTGGTCCCTGTACTCCACCGTGGACAGCGAGACCGTCGTGGTTCCGGGCGGCCACTTCTACATCAGGGAACAGGAGAGCGCCTTCCTCGACCGGCTCTCCGAGGTGCTGCGACGGTACGAGACCGCCCACCGCGCAGGTGTGGGCGGCCGCGACTTCGCGGACACCCCTCAGGCGGTCGGCGTCTGACGCACCGTGAACGCGACCGGCGGGGAGGTCGCGCCCGGGAGGGGGGGGGGAGGGAGAGCAAAAATGTAAAAAAAGGCAGGAGACAGGCGGGGGCCCACCACACCGACGAAAGCTCCGTTGGGTGTCTTGGCTTCCTCCCCCT
>NZ_JBVIYK010000014.1:17023-194930 GCF_055592645.1 Streptomyces sp. NPDC041108
AAAAAACCCCCCCCGGGGGGGGGGGGGGTGACTGTGATGTAGGGACCCCCTTCGGGGGGTGTGGTGTGGGAACCACGGGAAACAGAACGGGAGTCCTTTCCTCCCGGGGACTGGGGCCGCCCCCCCCGCCGACGTGGCAGGAGCGGCCGGGCACCGGCCGGGGCCCGACCGCCCGGACGATCGCTGCGTGAGGTGCTGGCGCGCACGCGTCGGCCCGCCCTGCCGAGACCGTCGTCCGGGAGGAGGGCAGCGGCCGGTGAGGTACCCGACCGGGTACGCCGGGCCCTCGGCGGACGGCCGCGCCGGTTCCGTACCGACGGACTGTCAGGAGCCCGTACCACCCACGCGGTACGGGCGGAGCCGGCCTCGGCACCCGAGACCGCCGCGCCCGCGCACGAGGGCGACGCGGGCGGTGACGCGGTCAGTGCCGCAGCAGCCACCAGATCCTGTCGTACGCACAGACGTGGTAGACCACCAGCACGATCAGGTAGTACTTGGCCACCTGCAGGGCGCCGATGTGCCGCAGCGCGGCCCAGGCCCCGCCGAGCACGGCGAGTTCCAGCAGCAGCCGCAGTGGACCAGGGGTGTCGAAGGTGGTCTCACCCGACCGGGCCTCGTCGCCGGCGGTGGCGAAGTTGCCCCACAGCATCGCCATCGCCACGGGGACGGCGATCGCGGCGACGAAACGCAGCGGCCCCGGGACCGTGCGCCAGCCCCACACGGCGTAGCAGCCCAGCGCGAACACCTCCAGCAGGAACCGCAGAGCGAGGAAGAACGGGTTGTAGGCCAGTGCGATGGTCATCGGGTCGATCCCGCCTTCTCTGCCTGGGACTTGAGGGCTCCGGTCCAGTCGGCCAGGACGGCCTGGAGTTTGTCGCTGCTGTAGAGGAGGCCCGCCAGCGGACCGCCGATCGACTCCTCGGACCGCACACGGGTGCCGCCGTGCGCCGGCTCCAGCAGGAAGCGATGCACTCCGCGGGTCCCGGCGAGCGTGCCGGTCCACGACAGTTCGGATCCCGGCTGGACCACGGCCAGCGTGGACTTGACGCGCATTCCGTTCAGCACCCAGCGGAACGGAACGTCCGGCGCGGGGTCGCCGTCGGGGTGCGCCTGACGGACCCCCGGTACCCAGGAGGGCCATCGAGCGATGTCGGCCAGCAGTTCCCACACCTCCGACGACGGGGCTCGGACAGTGACTTCGCAGGACGCGAGGACGGGCGCACCGGCGTCGACGGTCCCGTGCTTGGCGTACTGCTCGTGCAGGGTGCGCAGGGACGGGCCGACATACAGGGCTCTGCCCAGGAACGAGCGTGGCTGAACGGTCATCTGGTGAATCTCCTCTTGCTGTTCGTGGCGTCGGCGCCACGCGAACGGGGCACGGGACGACCAGGTCTCCAGCGTCGCCCCCGCCACTGGAGAATCGCTGAAGCGGTGTTCGTCACGGTCGTACGGATACGGCCCGAACTCAGGCTCCGGAGCGGGCGGAGCCCTGATGAGCGGGGGACGGTTCGGTCTCACGGGGTTCGGTGGCCGAAGGCGCGACAGCGGCCCCGGCACCCGCCCGTCCCGGCAGCAGCAGCGCGGCGACCACCGCACCGCAGGCGACGGCCGCCGCCGCGACACCGAGGCCCGCCGCCGACGCGTCGTCGAAGGCCCGGCGGGCGGCGGCGGCCAGGGCGTGCCCGGCCTCACCCCCGGCCCGCTCGGCCGCTCGCAAGGTCTCGCCCACGGTCCCGGGCGCACCCGCCACGGCATCGGCGTAACGGCCGGCGAGCACGCTGCCCACCACGGCCACCCCCAGGGCGGTGCCCAGCTCCTGCATGGTCATGTCCAGGGAGGCGGTGGACCCCGACCGCTCCGGGGGCACCAGGGACATCACCACATGGGTGGTGGGCGCCATGGACAGGCCGAAGCCCACTCCGATGAGCACCAGACCCGCGAACACGGGCGGGTACCCCTCGCCCCACTGCCCCAGCACCAGCACACCGCACGCGGCGGCCGACAGGCCCACGGCCACACAGCCCCGCGCCCCGGCCCGCCGGTCCAGCACGGGACACAACAGCGTGCCCACCACCACCGCGAGGGCCACCGGCGTCACGGCCAGGCCCGAGCGCAGCGGGGTGTACCCCAGCACGAACTGGAGCCGCTGGGTGAGCACGAACAGGGTGCCGGCCAGCCCGAGCATGAGGAGCAGGATGCTCGCGCTCGCCCCGATGAACGCCGGCCGGCGCAGCAGGTCCGTGTCGAGCATCGGATGCGGGTGCCGGCGCTCCCACATCACGAACACGGTGCCCGCCGCCGCGGCCACGGCCAGTCCGCCGGCCACGGGCAGCGAGGTGAGCGCGTGCCCCGAGGTCTGGATGACGCCGAACACCAGCCCCGCCATGGCGGCGGTGCCGAGCAGCGCACCGACCGGGTCGGGTGGCCGCGGCGCCCGGTCGGCGGACTCGCGCAGCAGCAGCACCCCGCCGACCAGGACCACGGCCACCGGTACCAGGTTGACCAGGAAGATCGACCCCCACCAGAAGTGCCCGACCAGGGCACCGCCGACCACCGGGCCGGCCGCGACCCCCAGGGCGGAGACCCCGCTCCACACCCCGATCGCCCGGGCGCGCTCGGCCTCCGGGAAGACGTCGACGATGATGGCGAGCGTGCCGGGCATGATGAAGGCGGCACCCAGGCCCATCACCACCCGTGCCGTCATCAGGTGGCCGGGGCCGTCCGCGCCGAGCGCGATCAGGGAGCCGGCCCCGAAGACGGCCGCGCCGCCGAGAGTGGCCCGCTTGCGGCCGAACCGGTCGGCCACCGCTCCCGCGGTCAGCAGGACGCCGGCGAAGGCCAGGGCGTAGCTGTCGACGATCCACTGGGCCTGCCCGATGTCCGCGCCCAGCTCGCGCATCAGCACCGGTATCGCCACATTGAGCAGCCCGTTGTTCAGCACGATGGCGAACAACGCCAGGGACAGTATCCCGAGCATCCACCACCGCCTGGGGTGTGCGCCGTCCCCATCGGTCCTGTGCATGTGCTGGCTCCTTCCGGCGGCCCGAACGCGGCGTTCCGAACGTCACGCGTCCCGAGCCTGGGCGGGGTCACTGAAGCCGCACTTGCGCCCGCACGGGCGGTGCCCCGGCGGTCTTGCGTTCTTTAGCCGGGCCAAAGCCGTCACCCACACGATCCTCCCGAGGGCTCATCTCCTGACACGACACGACGGATCGAGAGATCAGCCACCGATGATGGGAGGACCATGCGCTGGGAAAGCGTTTACGTGGCGGCCACGGGATCCTGGCTCCCGGAGCCGTATCCGACACGTGCGGCCGTGGAAGCGGGCAGGTACGACCCCGAGCAGTTCGAGGCCGATGCCCTGCTGTCCATCCGGGTGGCCGACGAGGACGTCGCGCCGCCCGACATGGCCGTCCACGCGGCCACCACGGCACTCAAGCGGTCCGGGCTGGACCCCGAGACCGTGAGTCTGCTGCTGCACAGCTACGTCTGGTTCCAGGGACAGACCCTGTGGCCGGTGGCCTCGTACGTCGCGGACAAGGCGATCGGCAGGGACGTCCCCGCCTTCGAACTCAAGCAGGAGTGCAACGCCGGGACGGGCGCCATGGAGTTGGCCGCCCGCCACCTGGCCACCACGCCCGGAGCCGCCGCCGCGATGCTCACCACCGCGGACCGCTTCGGCGAACCGCTGATCGACCGCTGGCGCGACGAGGCCGGAATCGTCTACGGCGACGGCGGCACCGCGCTGCTGCTTTCCAACCAGGGCGGTTTCGCCAAGCTGCTGTCGACCGCCACCCGGGCCGACAACTCGCTGGAAGTGGTCACCCGCGGCCCCGGGTTCACCCCGCTGCCCGACGAGAAGCCGCTCGGGCTCGCCGAGCGGCTCGGTCACTACCTCCAGCACCACGGCAACCTGCGCGAGGCCACCCAGCGCCTGGTGGGCGTGGCGGTGGCCGCCGTCGACGCGGCGCTGGCCGACGCCGGCAAGCAGCGCGAGGACATCACCTGGGCCGTGATCCCGGCGAGCGGCCGCAGCAAGATGGAGTGGCAGGCCGGCACCGTCCTGGGGCTGGCGGAGGACCGCACCAGCTGGGAGTTCGCCCGGCGCAGCGGACACCTGGGCGCGGGCGACCAGTTCGCGGGGCTCGACGACCTCGCCGAGCGCGGGCTGCTGCGGGTCGGCGACACGGTCCTGCTGATCGGCGCCGGTTCGGGCTTCACGTCCACCTGCGCCGTGCTGGAGATCACCGAGGAACCGTCCTGGCAGACGCCCGTCGCGCACGACGAGGAGGCGCGGTCGTGACCAGCACACTGACGTCCTTTCCGGCCTCGGCCCTGATCGACGACGCCGTCGGGACCGAGACAGCCCCCCGGGTCGACAACGCCGCCGAGGTGTTCCTGACGGCGGCCGCCGCCCGGTGCCCCGACGCCCCCGCCGTGCGGGACCGCTACGGCATGTGGACCTACGCCGAACTCGACGCCGCCGCCGACTCCTTCGCCCGGACACTGGACGGCCACGGCATCAAGCCCGGCGACCGGGTGCTGGCCCGCGTCGGCAGCAGCCGTGAGTTCACCGCCCTGCTGTACGGGACCTGGCGACACGGTGCGGTCCTGGTGCCCATCAACCCGGGCATGAAGGCCTTCCACCTCCAGTCGGTGATCGCCGACTCCGAACCCTCGCTGATCGTCGTCGAGGACGCCGAGCGCGACGGAGCCGACGGCCTGAGCTGGCCGTCCGGGGTGCCGGTCGCCGTCGTCTCCGAACTGGACCTGTCCGGTCCGGCCGACCCGGCCGCCCGTACCCAGACCGAGGTGCCCGCCGACCGGCTCGCCCTGCTCATCTACACCTCGGGCAGCACCGCGGCGCCCAAGGGGGTGGCCTGCCCGCACGGGCCGGTGGCGTTCGCCGCCCGCGCCATCGCGGCACGGCTGAACTACCGCCCCGACGACATCGTGCTCACCGCCGTCCCGCTCTCCTTCGACTACGGCCTCTACCAGGTCTTCCTCAGCGCGCTGGCCGGTGCCGAACTGCTGCTGTCGGGCCCCGCCGACCACGCCCGGCTGCTCGGTTTCGCCCGGGACCACGGGGCGACCGTCGTGCCCCTCGTGCCGTCCTTGGGCGAACTGCTCGTCAAACTCGCCTCCCGCGACCGGCGGCCCACCCGGATCCGCCTGTTCACCAACACCGGGGCCGCCCTCAACGCCCCGCTCATCGCCACGCTTCGGGAGACGTTCCCCGGCGCGTCGGTGGTGCCCATGTACGGCACCACCGAGTGCAAGCGGATCACCATCCTCGAACCCGACGGCGATCTGGCCCGCCCCGGTTCGGTGGGGCCCGCGCTGCCCGGCACCGACGTGCTCGTCGTCGACGACGACGGACGGCCGGTCCCGACGGGGGAGACCGGCGAGATAGTGGTGCGCGGGCCGCACCTGATGGCCGGCTACTGGCGTTCCCCCGAGCAGACCGCCCTGCGGTTCCGGCCGGGCGCGGACGGCGGCCCGGTCACCCTGCACACCGGTGACTACGGCCGGCTCGACGAGGACGGGCACGTCTACTTCCAGGGCCGCCGGGACGACCTGTTCAAGCGGCGCGGCTCGCGCATGAGTTCCGTCGAGATCGAGGCCGCCGTGCTCGACATCGACGGCGTGCGGGAAGCGGCGCTGCTCGTGCCGGAGGACGACCGCGACATGGTCCTCTTCGTCGTCGGCGAGAGTCCCGACGTGGACGGGGAACAGGTGCTGGCCCGGCTGGGGGACCGCCTCGAAGCCGCCAAGGTGCCGGACGTCTGCCATGTGCTGGCCGCCCTTCCCCTCACCCCCAACGGCAAGACCGACCGCAAGGAGCTGCGCCGGCAGCTCATGGAGGGCACCTATGTCCACTGACCGTGACCGCACCGGGCCCCCCGGCGACGACCTGACGGTCCGCCGGCTCGTCGAGCAGTACGGCAGCCCCCTGTACGTCTACGACCTGGCGCGGGTGCGCACCGCGCTGGAGGACCTGCGGGCGGCCCTGCCCCAGCCGTCCCGTGTCTACTACTCGCTGAAGGCCAACTCGCACCCCGATCTCGTCGCCGAGCTGCGCCGGGGCGGCGCCCGCGCCGAGGTGACCTCACGCGGCGAACTGGCCGCGGCCCTCGAAGCGGGTCATCCGGCGGCGGAACTGATGTACTCCGGTCCCGGCAAGGTCCCGGCCGAGCTCGACGAGGCCATCGCGGCGGGGATGCGTACCTTCTCCGCCGAGTCCTTCGGCGATCTGGACCGGATCGGCGCCGCCGCGGACGCCCACGGCGTCACCGCGGACTGTGTACTGCGGATCAACGCGGCCGGGGCACCGGGTCAGGGCGGCCTGCGGATGACCGGAGGCCCGTCCCAGTTCGGGTTCGACCTCGACGATCTGACCGAGCACGGGGCCCGGCTCCTGGTGAAGGGCGTCCGGATCATCGGCATGCACTTCTTCCCGCTCACCAACGCCAGGGACGAGGACGGCCTCCTCGCCGAACTGGCCCAGAGCGTGCGTACCGCCGCCCGCCTCCGCGACGAACTGGGCATCCCGCTGCACCTGCTGGACCTCGGCGGAGGCTTCGCCGCCCCGTACGCGACCCCCGGCGAACGGCCCGCGTACCCCGGTCTGCGCACGGCACTGTCCGTCGTGCTCGACGAGAGTCTGCCGGGCTGGCGCGACGGCGAGCCGGTGGTCGCCTTCGAGTCCGGCCGCTATCTGGTGGGCGACAGCGGCCGGCTGGTGAGCACCGTCACCGATGTGAAGAACAGCCGCGGCAACACCTACGCCGTGCTCGACACCGGCATCAACCACCTGGGCGGCCTGTCGGGCCTGGGCCGGCTGCTGCCCCTCTCCGCCCAGCCGCTGTCCGGCCCCGGCCCGGCGGCGGACGAGGCCGCCGACCGGGAACCCGCCCTCGTCACCCTCGCCGGTCCGCTGTGCACCCCCGCGGACATCCTCGCCCGCGCGGCCGACCTGCCGGGGCTGCGCCCGGGCGACCTGCTGGCCTTCCCCAACGTGGGCGCCTACGGACTGTCCGCGAGCCTGCTCGGCTTCCTCGGCCACCCGGCGCCCGCCGAGCTCGTCGTGGACGGCGCCGAGACCGTCTCCGCCAGCCGCCTGACCCTGCGGCGGCACGCCGTCTCCCCCCTCACCGCATCCCGTACGGAGGACATCACCGCCATGACAGAGACGACCACGGGGACGACGCCCGCCGGCACCTCGGACGAGCCGGCCGCGCCCTGGGACCCGACGTACTCGGCACTGCTCCGGGAGGCGCTGCCCCGGCTCGCCGCCCAGGGCGAGCTGAAGCCCGACACCAGCCTCAAGGCGGCGGGCCTGGACTCGCTCGCGATGGTGGAGGTCCTGGTCCGGGTGGAGGAGACGTACGGCATCGCCGTCCCGGACTCCGAGCTGATGGCCGACACCTTCGCCACCCCCGCCTCGCTGTGGCGCGTGGTGTCCGCCCTGCGCGAGCAGGCCGCGGGCCGTGTCTGAGCCGGGTGCGGACCAACGGCTCCGGTCCCTGCTGGGCCGCACCGGGCTGAGCGAATGGCTGGCCGCCCTCTCCCGCGTGGAGGGCGGGGCGGCCGACAGCCTGCTGCGTCACCGCCACACGACACCCACCCCCTCGGCAGCGGCCCGACGGTGTCCGGAGCCCGCAGGCTCCGGACACCGGGCCTGACCGCCGCCGGAACCGCATCGGTTCCGGCGGCGGTTCTCCGACCCCTTCCGACCGCACACCCGCACACCAGGGCGCGGGCCCGCGCCCGTGAACCCGAGGTGAAAAGCAGATGACTACAACTCACGAGCGTCCGGCGGACGCCACGACCGAGGGGGGTGCCGGGACGACGAGTCGGCGGGTCGTCGTCCTCGCCTTCCTGACGATCTTCCTCGACGGATTCGACACCGCGTCGCTCGGCTTCGTCGTCCCGACGCTGGCGCGGGAGTGGAATCTGGACGAATCGGCGTTCACTCCGGCGCTCGTCGCCACGAACCTCGGCGTGGTGATCGGTTACCTGTGCTCCGCGCGTGCCGCCGCGCGCTTCGGACGCAAACCCCTGATCGTCACCGGAACCCTGGTCTTCGCGGCGGGGTCGGCACTGACCGTGCCCGTGGACTCGGTGACGACGCTCGGCCTGGCGCGCCTGGTGACCGCGCTCGGTCTCGGCATCGTGCTGCCCGCGTGCGTCTCCCTCACCGCGGACAACGTGCCCCCCGCACGGCGGGAGTCCGCCAGCGTCGGGATCGTCCTGGCGATCGCCGTCGGCGCCGTCGCCGGGGGCCTCGTCAGCACGCCCCTGATCACCGCCTTCGGATGGACCTCCGTGTTCTGGGCCGGTGCCCTGCTGCCGGCGCTGATGGTGCCGCTGCTGGTGCGGGGACTGCCCGGCACCCCCGCCTCCTCCTCCGTACCGCGCGCGGAGGCGGCGGACCCGTCCGTACGCCGGCTGTTCGAGCGGGGCACCGCCGTGCAGACGGTACTGCTGTGGTGCTTCGCCCTCCTGATGTACACGACGAACTACGGCCTCCTCACCTGGCTGCCGACCCTGCTCGCCAGGGGATACGGCTTCACTCCCGAGCAGGCCCCGGTGGGCACGTCGATGATCGCCGTGGGCGGGGTGCTCGGCGGACTGCTGATGGTTCCCCTGTGCGCACGGCTCGGTACGCCGCGCGCCCTGACCGTGATGGCGCTGGCGGCCGTCGTGTTCCTCGTCGCGACGGCGTGGGCGGACACCGGCCGCGCGGCGTTGCTGGTGATGCTGGCCGCGGCCGGTGCCGGCATCGTCGCGGGCGTGCTCGGCCAGACGGCCCTCGCGGTGACCCTCTACCCCACCGCGACCCGCACGACCGGTGTCGCCTACGCCGCCGCGCTCGGCCGCACCGGCTCCATCGTCGGCCCGGCCGCCGGTGGCGGGCTCCTCGCCCTGGACGTCCCGGGCCGCGAGATCCTGCTGCTGGCCGCGGTGCCGCCCGCGCTGGGAGCCGCGGTCGCCTTCGCCTTCGTCGTACGGGCGCGTTCCACAGCCGTACGCGACCGTTCCTGACGAGCTCCGCCCGGCAGCCTCCGGCCTGCCGCACGTGGGCCCCGGTCTGATCAGACCGGGGCCCACGTGCGTCCGCGTCCGTGTCCGCAGCCGGGCAGCCGGGCAGCCGGACAGCCGGACGGCCGGCCCCTCGTCCGACCAGCGGCCCGTCCGGCTCATGGGGCGGGTGCGCGTGTGTACGTCGCCCGCACGAACACCCCGGGCGGGGCCGGAGGACCGGCCCCGCCCGGGGGAGCTGCGCAGCGCGTGGAGAAGGTGTCGTACGAGGCTTCGTCACCAGGTGACGGGCAACGCGGTGATGCCGTGGACGAGCATGCCGGACGGCCGGGGCAGCTCCTCCGCCGGCACGGCCAGCTGGAGTGTCGGGAAGCGCTTGATGAGCGTGCCGATCGCTATCTGGAGCTCCAGACGGGCGAGGCCGGAGCCGATGCAGTAGTGCGGGCCGTGGCTGAAGGCGAAGTGCGGGTTCGTCGGCCGGTGGAAGTCGAGCCCGTCCGGGTTGCTGAACTGGCCGGCGTCCCGGTTGGCCGACGCCAGGCCCGGCAGCACGGCGCTGCCCGCCGGAATCAGCACACCGCCGAGCTCGACGTCCTCCGTGGCGATCCGGAGCAGAGCCTCGTCGCCGGGCGGGTAGGCGCGCAGCATCTCCTCCATGGCGTTGCCGATCAGCTCCGGCTCGGCGCGCAGGGCGGCCAGTTGCTCGGGGTGGGTGAGCAGCGCGACGACGCTGTTCGCGATCTGGTTGACCGTCGTCTCGTGACCGGCCACCAGCAGGCTGATGCCGAGGAAGATCAGCTCCTCGTGGCTGAGCCGGTCCCCGTCCTCGTCGTGGATCTGGACCAGCGCCGAGAGCAGGTCCTCACCGGGGTTCTCGCGCTTGGCCTCGACGAGTTCGGAGAGGTACGTGAACAGGCCGATCTGGGCCTCCAGCATCTCGTCCTTGGTCCGCGAGGTGGTGGCCAGGAAGGCGCTCGCCCAGGCGGCGAACTTCTCCCGGTCGTCGAAGGGCACGCCGAGCAGTTCGCAGATCACGATCACCGGAAGAGGGAAGGCCAGGGCCGGGATCAGGTCCAGCGGGCCCTCCTGCTCGGCCATGGCGTCCAGCAGGGCGTCCGTGTGCTCCTGGATCCGCGGGCGCAGTGCCGCGACCCGACGGGCGGTGAACTCCCTGGAGACCAGCTTGCGCACCCGGGTGTGCTCCGGCGGGTCCATGTTGAGCAGGCTCTTGAACTTCTGCGGGGCGGCCGCCAGCCGGGGGGCGCCGTCCTCCAGCGTGGCGGCCCGGCTGAACCGCTGGTCCGACAGGACGGTGCGGACCTCGTCGTAGGTGGTGACCAGGAAGGCCTGGTCGCCGCTGGGCATCCTGACCTTGGACACGGGGCAGGTCTCCCGCAGGTCCTTGTACACCGGGCAGGCATGCATCGCGGACGGCCGTTCGAAGGGGTAGGGACGGACATCCTCGTCGTCGTGGGCGGAGTGCGCGGCAGCGGTGTCGGGTGCCGTCTCGGGCTGTGCGGTCATGGTCGTGAGTCCTCTTCGTAGCGCGTCGGAGTCAGGCGGTGGGGTAGGTCGCGGGCTGAGGCGCGGAGCAGGGCGGCGGGGTCAGACGTCGGACGGGTCGGCGCCGAGGCGGGCGGCGGGCGCGGCGGGTGCCATGCGCACCACGGTGCGGCCGGTGCGGTGCGCTTCCTGGAGCGGGTAGTAGATGCCCGCGACGATCCGCCGCTTCAGGGCGTCGTTGGAGCTCACCAGCCGGTAGGCGAGCTTGCGCAGCGCCACCGGCACGGTGCCGGAGAGCGCGAACGCGCGCTCCTGGCGCAACTGCAGGTCACGGGAGCGGGCCACGGCCTGCTCCCGCTCGTGCTGGAAACGCTCGGTGGCCTTCAGCAGCGCCGACCGGTGGTCGCCGGGGCCCCGCAGGACGGGAGCCACCAGGGGCGCCAGCATCACGGCGTCGGTGATGGCGTGGTTCACGCCCTGCCCGAGCACCGGTGTCAGCGTGTGCGCGGCGTCGCCGATCAGTACCAGGCCGGGCATGGACCAGCGGTTCACGACCGTGGTGAAGATGTCCAGCATGGAGGTGTCGGACCAGCTGGTGACGGACTCCCGCACCTCCTGGGAGATCTCGGGGGCGAGTTCGTCGATCCGCTCGTACAGCGCCGGCAGGCCCTGCGCCCGCATCTCCCGCAGGCCGCCCTTGGGGATGTTGAAGCCGACCCGCACCAGGTCGGGCACGGTGGGGATGAACAGGCCGTGCCGGTTCCCCTGGATCCGTACCCGGTAGGTGTGCGGGTCCCAGACCTCGGGGACCGGCACCTTGAACCAGACGAAGTCCCGCTCCAGCGGGATCTTCTCGTACGGCAGGCCCGCCATCTGACGCACCTTGCTGAACCGGCCGTCCGCGCCCACCGTCAGCGTGGCGCGCACCTCGACGTCCCCTTCGGGGCCGCGGACCCGGACGCCGGTCACCGCCTCGCCGTCCCGCAGCAGTTCCACCGCGGTGCTCCGCCGCAGCAGGGTGAATCCCGGAAGCGAGGCACCCTCCTCGGCCAGCGCCGACAGCAGCGGCGGCTGCGGAAGCTCCATCGGGTAGCGGCAGGGCTGGTCGAACGCGGAGAAATCGGCGTCCAGCACCACCCGGCCGCCGTCCATGATCTGCATCCGGCGGGTTTCCAGCGTCTGGTCCCGGACCTTGTCCAGGATCCCCAGACGCTCCAGCAGCCACACCGAGTCGGGTGAGATCGACTCACCGCGGAAAGAGCGGTCGAAGTGGCCGCTCTGTTCCACTACGACGACCTCCACCGAGCGGCGGGCCAGTTCGAGGCCGAGTGTCATCCCCGCCGGTCCGCCGCCGATGATGCACACCTGGGTGTGCACCGCCGCGTTCCCGGCCGGCCTGGCCCTGTCAGATCCCGTCACGGGCTGTCCCTCCTGCACGTCGGCCCCTCGTCGGGGAGAACTCGGCCTCACGGCCCAGGGGGAAGCCCTGACGGCGTCACGCGCCGCCGGCTGCCTCCCCGACGGCTCCGCCCGGGGCACTCCCGGGCGGAGCCGCACCGCGCCGTGGCGCAGATCGGCCGGACACGGGGCAGTCCCGGCCGAGGCTCGTCGTACGCGGCGCCGCCATGCTTCGGGCGCCTCCTAAAGCCGGTCTTGCGTCCTCCGCCGCCGCGCGGGCCCACGAGGGCTGCCGCACACGGCCCACGAGGGCTGCCGCGGGGACTTCAGTGGAAATACAGCGCCGTGCCCGATCCTGGCCGTCGCGCGTGACGGTCGGCGGGAGCGTTCCGGCCGATGCGGACACCGCGCCCGCCCGCGTGCCCCCCACCAGCCCGTCCCGGGCAGCCAGCGCATCCTCCACGGCCCTGCGGATCACGGCCCGCAGCCGGGAGGAAGAAGGAAGGAATCATGTTCTCCGCTCTGGGCTCGGCCCTTCACCGCCGAAGGATCGCCGTACTCCTCCTGTCCCTCCTGGTCACCGCCCTGGCCACGGTCTACGGCGGCACCGTGGCGGAGAAACTCTCCAACGGCCTGTCCGACTACGACGATCCGGGCGGCGGCAACGTCGCGGCCCGCGAGATCATCGAACGGGCCACCGGCATCGACCCCCAGCAGGGCCATCTGCTGCTGGTCCGCACCGACGAGCGGCTCGACAAGGACACCGCCCCGCCGAAGGCCGTCACGGCCGCCGCGGAGCTCCTGCGGTCCCGCCCCGAGGTCGAGCAGGTGGTCGACTACACCTCCCCGGACGGCGCCGCGCTCATCTCCCGCGACGGACGCAGCACCGTGGTCGTCGGCGCCACCGGCTCCATGACGGACCAGGAGAGCGCCCGAGCCGTGGAGGGCCTCCAGAAGGCCATCGACGACGATCCCACCCTGCGCGACCGCACCTGGCTGGGCGGCGCCACACCCGGCCACGTCCAGGTGGCCGAGGTCTCCGACACCGACCTGACGCAGGCCGAACTCCTCGCCACCCCGGTGATCCTGGTGGTGCTCTTCCTGGTCTTCCGCGGGCTGGTCGCCGCGCTGCTCCCCCTGCTGGGCGGCATCGTCTCCCTGCTGCTCACCATGGCGGGCCTGCGCGTCGCCACCGAGTTCATGAACGTCTCCACCGGCGCGATGAGCCTCGCCTTCGCCCTCGGCCTCGGCCTGTCCATCGACTTCGGACTGCTGCTCGTCTCCCGCTACCGCGAGGAACTCGCCGAGCGCGGACCGGGCGCCGAGGCCGTCCTGCGGACCGTCGCCACCGCCGGCCGCACCGTGCTGTTCAGCGCCCTCACCGTGGCCGCGGCCCTCGCCGCGCTGATCGCGTTCCCGCAGCCCTACCTGCGGTCCATGGGACTGGCCGGCGTCATCACCGTGGTGTCCGCGGCCCTGTTCGCCCTCCTCGGACTGCCCCCGCTGCTCGCCCTGCTGGGCAAGCGAGTCAACTCCCTCGCCCCGCGCCGCTGGCAGCGCACCGCCGGTGCCGCCCGCGCCACCGAGGGACGCTGGTACCGCGTCGCGCAGGCCGTGATGCGCCGCCCCGCGGTGTTCGCGCTCGCCGCCACGGCCGCGCTGCTGCTGATCGCCTCGCCGCTGCTGGGCGTGCGCTTCACCGGAGTGGACCCCACCCTCCTGCCCGAGGAGACCAGCGCGGGCCGGGTGGCCGCCGTGCTCGACGAGGACTACGACGCGAGGGCCACCTCGCCCCTGCAGATCGTGCTGGAGACCGACGGCGCCCCGGACACCTCCCGGCTCGCCGACTACACCGAGCGGATCGGCGCCGTTCCCGGCGTCAAGTCGGTGGGCACCCCCGTCGAACTCGACGACCGGTACTGGGAGATCGACGCCGTCCTCGCCGAGGACCCCCTGACCGACTCGTCCAAGGACGCCGTCGAGGCCGTGCAGGACCTGGCCGCCCCGTACCCCGCCCTGTACACCGGCCGGACCGCCGACTTCCTGGCGCAGCGTCAGAGCATCGGCGACAGCCTGCCCCTGGCCGGCGGCATCCTGGTCGTCGTCACCCTGCTGCTCCTCTTCGCCTTCTCCGGCTCGGTGGTGCTGCCGCTGAAGGCCCTGCTGATGAACCTGCTGTCCACCGGCGCCGCGTTCGGCTTCCTGGTGTGGGTGTTCCAGGACGGCAATCTCGGGTTCTCCGCGCAGACCGGACTGGAGGCCACCACGCCCGTCCTGGTCTTCGCCCTCGCCTTCGGACTGTCCACGGACTACAACGTCTTCCTGCTGAGCCGGATCAAGGAGGCCCGGGCGCAGGGCCTGGACAACCGTGAGGCGGTGGCCCAGGGGCTGTCCCGCACCGGCGGGATCGTGACCTCGGCGGCCGTCCTGTTCTGTGTGCCGGTGGGGGCGCTGGCGATGTCCCGGCTGGTGTTCATCCAGGAACTGGGCCTGGGCGCGGCGTTCGCCGTCCTCATCGACGCGACCGTGGTCCGGGCCTTCCTCGTCCCCTCCCTGATGGCCCTGCTCGGCGCGGCCAACTGGTGGGCCCCCGCCCCCCTGCGCGCCCTGCACCGCGCCCTGCGCCTGGACCGGATGGAACACGCCGCAGCCCCCGAGCCCGCCCCGGCGCCGGCTCCCGACAGGACGTCCGCACCCGTCGGCTGACGAGAGCCGGGCGGTGCGGCCCGGGCCCGGGCGCCGTACGAGGCCCCGGGCCCGAGTTCCTCGTGATCACCGAAGTACGACGCGTCCACGACGACGAAAGGCCGCCCGCCCATGCCGAAGGTCAGCGAGGCCCACCGGGACGCCCGTCGCCGGCAGATCCTGGACGCCGCCCGTGCCGTGTTCGCCGAGAAGGGGTTCGTGCGGGCCTCCACCGGTGACATCGTCGCGCGGTCGCGGCTGTCCAGCGGCGCGATCTACAGCTACTTCCCGAGCAAGGACCATCTCGTCCGGGCCGTGTGCGAGGACACCATCGACCGGGCGCTGGACCATGTCACCTCACCGAACCTGTCCGCGTCGCCGGAACGCGTCCACGGCAGCGGCGACGGGCGGGAGCACGCGCGGCTGATGGCGCAGATCTGGGGCGAGGCGGCCGTCTCCCCGAGCCTGGCGGAGCAGGTCCGCCGGCATCTGGCCACCGCCCACGAGAAGGCCGCCGGCCTCATCCGCGACGAACGCACCGTGCACGGCCTGTCCAGCGACCCGCACGCCACCGGCGCGGCGAACGTGCTCCTGGCCCTCCTCACCGGGTACACCCTGCGCCTGGCCATGGGCGACGAGGCGAACCCCGACGCGTACGTCCGGGCGATCCACACCCTCATCAAGACGCCCTGACGGCCGGACCGGTACCGGTCGCGGGTGACCGGCGGTCCGCGAAGGGCCCTCGTGACAAACTGGGGCGGACACGCCGTGGTGGCCGTGCGTACGTCCTCGGCCGCTCCCGTACCGATCCGATCCTCCGAGGTTGTCCCGTGACCAAGCCCGTGGCCCGCGAGCCGCTGCGCCGCAACGCGCGGTCCAACCGGGCGCGCATCCTGGCCACGGCCCGTGAGGAGCTGGGCCGCGACCCCGACATCACGCTGGAGGAACTGGCGCGGGCCGCCGGGGTCGTGCGGCGCACCCTCTTCGGCCACTTCCCGGGCCGGGCGGCGCTGCTGGAGGCCCTCGCCGAGGAGGCCGCCGAGACACTGCGGACCACGGTGGCGGCCGGACCCGAGCCGACGGAACCGGCGGAACGGGCGCTCGCGCAGTTCCTGTTCTCCCTGTGGCCGGTGGGGGACCGCTACCGCATGCTCCTGGCGCTGGCCCGGCGGGACCTCGGCTCCGAGCGCGTCGCCGAGGTGCTGGCACCGGCCCGCGCGGCCGCCGCGACCATCCTGGAGCGGGGGCAGCGGGACGGCGTCTTCCACTCCCACCTGCCGCCCGCCGTGCAGAGCGCCGGCCTGGAGGCGATGCACGTCGCCCTCCTGGAGGCCGTCAACACCGGTGCGCTGGAGGACGACGGGCGCCGGATCGTCACCTCCGCCCTCATCGCGGCCGGCGTCCCCGAGAGGCGGGCGAGCGCGGTGGTCGAGGAGGTCGCGTCACGGATGCGCCCGGCCCCGGCCGGGGACGCCTGAGGTCACTGCCCTGTCCGAGGAGCACTGACGCGCCTGCCGCCCGCACCGATGTGAGTTCCCGTCAGCGGTTCTCGACGGGGACGACCGGGTTTCGGCGGCGGTGGCCCGGTCACCCGTACGAGGTCGGACCGCCGACCTTCGCGACGGCGGTGTCGGGCGCGACCCCGGCGGCGACCAGGGCGGCGACGGCGGCGCCCCTTCCGTCGTCGGACCAGACACCGCGGTCGACGCGGTCGAGCAGGGCGAGCAGCTGGGCCTCGACGGCACGGCCGAGCGGGCCGGGCGGCACCGTGGTCTGGAAGGCGCCCTGCCGCTGACCCTCGGCGATGATCCCGGTGACCAGGTCGCGGACCGGGGCCAGGAGTTCGTCGACGCGGCCGGGGCCGAGGCCCTGGCGAACCGGCCGGACGAGGGCGCGCAAGCGGTCGCCGACCGGCCACACGGCGAGGACGAGACGCGCCAGGTCGGTCGCGGCGTCGCAGGTCGCGGCCGGTACGCCGAGGACCGCGTCCCGGATCGCCGCCGCGGCCTCCGCGGCCAGCCCCTCGACCAGCGCGGCGCGGCCCGGGAAGTGGGCGTGGACGGTGCGCCGGGCCACACCGGCGGCCCGGGCGATGTCCTCGAGGCGGCTGCCGGGGTCACGGGTCAGCTCCCGCAGGGCCGCCTCCAGGATCCGGGCACGGGTGGCGCGGGCGTCACTGCGCCGCGCCGGGAGGGGCATCGGGCGCGATGGCTGGGCCGGCCGGGCGGTCACACGGCACCTCGGAGGGGGCACGGAGAGGGGGCATCGCGATAGTTGCACACCCATGGGCAATAAACTAACCTGCACATCGATGGGCAATTAAGTGATGCCGCTCGTCCCCCCATCCCTCTAGGAGCTTCCGATGCCCTTCCTCGCGACCACCCCCGTGGAGAAGATGACCGGGCCGTACGCACGGCGCTGGTGGGCGCTGCTCGTGCTGTGCCTGAGCCTGCTGATCGTGGTGATGGCGAACACGTCCCTGATCGTGGCCGCCCCCGACATGACCACCGACCTGGGCCTGAGCAGCAGTGACCTGCAATGGGTCGTCGACGGCTACACCGTCCCGTACGCGGCCCTGATGCTGGTCCTGGGCTCGATCGGCGACAAGTACAGCCGGCGCGGGGCGCTGGTCCTGGGACTGGTGATCTTCGCGGTCGGTTCGGCGACGGGCAGCCTGGTCGACGAGACCGCGCTGGTCATCGCGGCCCGCGCGATCATGGGTGTCGGCGCCGCGGTCGTGATGCCGGCCACCCTGTCGCTGCTGGTCGCGACCTTCCCCCGGAGCGAGCGGGTCAAGGCCATCACCGCCTGGACCGCCACCTCCGGACTGGCGATCGCCGTCGGCCCGCTGGTAGCCGGCTGGCTGCTGGAGGACCACGCCTGGGGCTCGACCTTCCTCATCAACGTGCCCATCGCGCTCGTCGCCGTCGTCGGCGCGCTCGTGCTGGTCCCGCCGTCGAGGGCGGAGGGCATGGGCCGGATCGACTACGTCGGCGGTCTGCTGTCGATCGTCTCCGTCGCCTCCCTGGTGTACGCGGCCATCGAGGGACCGCACTTCGGCTGGGGCGCCGGTCCGGTCACCGCGGCCGTCGTCGCCGGACTCGGCCTGATCGCCTTCGTCGCCTGGGAGCTGCGCCACCCGCACCCGATGCTGGACGTCCGCAGGTTCGCGCTGCGGCCCTTCAGCGGCTCGATGCTCGCGGTGCTGTTCTTCTTCTTCGGTACGTTCGGCGCGATCTACTACTCCACCCAGTTCCTGCAGTTCGTCCTCGGCCACGACGCCCTGGACACGGGTGTACGGCTGCTGCCGCTGGCCGGCGCGGTCTTCCTCGGCGCCGTGGTGACCGGGAGGCTGACCCCGAAGCTGGGCGTGAAGGCCATGGTCGTGACCGGGATGGTCATCGGCACGGCGGGCGTGTTCCTGCTCACCCAGGTCGACAAGGGCTCGACGTACACCGACTTCCTGGCGCCCATGATGATGCTGGGCTTCGCCATCGGGCTGAGCGTCTCCCCGGCCACCGACACGATCATGGACTCCTTCCCCGAGTCCGAGCTGGGCGTCGGCGGCGGCGCCAACGACACCGCGCTGGAACTGGGCGGTGCGCTGGGCATCGCGGTGCTGGGCTCGCTGCTGGGCACGGCCTACCGGGACGAGCTGACCGACCTGGTGGGCAACCGGCTCCCGGCCGCGGCGATGGAGACCGCGCAGGACTCGGTCGGCGGTGGACTGGCCGTCGCAGAGCGCGTCGCCCAGGACCCGTCCGCCGGCCCCCAGCAGGCCCAGTTGGTCGTGGACGCCGTCCATCAGGCCTTCGCCCACGGCGTCGCCCGGACGAGTCTCGTCGGCGGGATCATCATGGCCGCCGGGACACTGATCGTCCTCGCGGTCCTGCCGGGCCGCCTGACCTTCGGCAGGAAGGCCGAGCAGGAGACCGAGCAGGCGTCAGAGGCGGCGGCGGGCGAGAACCGCTCGGCGGATCACGCCGAAGCCGTGCGGTAGAGCGGATCGCCGCCCGCGCCCGATCAGGGCGCGGGCGGCAGTCCCCGTCCCACCGCGGCGAGCCGGAGGGCCTCGACCAGGGCCGCCGTCCGGGGCTGCGGGCCGGACGGCGAGGCCGGCCAGACCGCGGCGATGCGGCGGTGGCCCGCGACCTGGACCGTCGGGAGGGCCACGGTCTCCGGCGGGGCGTCGGTGAGGGCGAGCGTGGGGACGACGGCCGCGCCGAGGCCCGCCCGGACCAGGGCGAGCGTGGTCGGGAACTCCAGGGCCGTGTGCGCCCGGCGCGGGGTGAAGGCGTACTGGGCGGAGATACGGTCCAGGGCGCGACCGCAGGCCGTCCCGGCCGGGGCGGCGACCCAGGGACGGTCGGCCAGATCCCTGACCGAGCGGGGCGACGGCGACCAGTCGCCGGGGGTGATCACCCGGTACGCGTCGTCGGCGACTGGCGCGGACGCCAGGTCGCGCCACTGCTCGTCCGGGCCGGGATCGTCGCCGTCGTACTCGACGACCAGCAGGTCCAGGCCGCCGGTGCGCAGTTCGCGCAGGGCCCCGGGGCCCTCCGCCTCCACCACCCGCGGTTCCAGCCCCGGATGGCTGCGGGCGAGCGCGTCGAGGGCCGGGACGAGCAGATGGCACACCGCGGAGGAGAACGCGGCGACCGTCACCGGCCCCGTCGAACGGCCCGTCAGCTCGGCGAGCTCCCGGCGGGCCTCGGCCAGCTCGTGCTCGATGCGTTCGGCCCGCGCCGCCAGCAGCCGCCCGGCCGGGGTCAGCCCCGCCCGGCGCCGCGAACGGTCCACCAGCGGCTGGCCCACCTCCCGCTCCAGCTGCGCCAGATGCTGCGACACCGCCGAGGGCGTCAGATGCAGCACCTTCGCGGCGTCCACCACTCCACCGCGCAACGCCACCGCACGCAGGACGCGCAGCCGGCGAGGGTCCAGTTCCATAAGCCGTACTGTAGCGCCGCTTCAGTAAGTCTTGCTTGTGGTGAAGTGGCACTGCAGAGAAGATGAGGCCATGAGCGAGCACAGCGATGACCAGGGCGGGAGCGGCGACGCACGGCACGGGGGTGACGTCCCGAGCGGGAGCGGCGAGCAGTGGCGCATCCGGTTCGACGCCGAGGTGACCTTCGGCAACGGCGGCGGGCTGCGGACCCGGGGCTTCCTGCTGGACGTGCCGGACCCGGAGATCGGTGACGGCGAACTGGCCGAGCTGTTCGTCCGCCATCTCGGGCTGCTCATGGTCGACGAGGTGCGCGTCAGCGGCCGGGAAGCGGTACGGGAGCCGCACAAGGGCTCGCGGGGCGTGACGGGCGCCGCCGACGCGCCGGGGACGTCCGGGCGGGGGACGGGCCGCCGCCGGGTCGTCGACCTCAGCCACTCCATCCGCCACGGCATGACCACCTACCCGGGGCTGCCCGGCCCGGAGATCGGCGACCACCTGACCCGGGAGGCGTCCCGCGCGGTGTACGCGCCCGGCACCGAGTTCGCCATCGGCCGTATCTCGATGGTGTCCAACACCGGCACCTACATCGACAGCCCCTTCCACCGGTTCGGCGGCGGACACGACCTCGCCGGGATGCCGATCGACACGTTCACCGACCTCGACGGCGTCGTCGTACGCGTCCAGGACACCGGGAGCCGGGCCGTGGGCCGCGAGGCGCTGCTGCCCTACGACGTCTCCGGGCGGGCCGTGCTGATCCACACCGGCTGGGACCGGCACTGGGGCACGGACCGGTACGGGCACGGCCACCCCTACCTCACCGCCGATGCCGTCGCCTTGCTGGTCGACCAGGGCGCCGCCCTGGTCGGCATCGACTCCCTCAACATCGACGACACCGACGACGGCACCCGCCCCGTCCACACCGGCCTGCTCGCCGCCGGCATCCCCGTCGTGGAGCACCTGCGGGGTCTGGAGCAACTGCCCCCGCGGGGCTTCCGGTTCCACGCGGCGCCTCCGGCAGTCGAGGGCATGGGCACCTTCCCGGTACGGGCGTACGCGGTGCTGGACGACCCCTCCGGCGCGGACCGCCCGTAGGCCGGACAGGCCCTAGGCTGACCGGGTGACCGATCTCGACATCAAGCGTGTGGACGGCACCGCGAGCGACGAGGAACTCGAAGCCTGGCGGTACGTCCACAACACGATCATCCCCACGCACCGGCTCTCGCTCGACGACGTCCGGCAGCGGGCCGTGCGCAACGACCTGGAACTCGCGTACGCCGACGGCGTCCTCGTCGGCAACTCCACGGTCCGCCCGCCCGACGGCGACACGGCGACGGCCATGGTCATCGCGCGCGTGCTCGCCGAGCACCGCGGGCGCGGATTCGGTGAGCGGCTGTACGAGCGGGCGCTGCGGCGGGCCCGGGAGCTGGACGCCCGGGTGATCGAGACCTGTGTCCTCGCGTCGAACGAGGACGGCCTGCGGTTCGCGCTCGGCCACGGCTTCGTGGAGACCGAGCGCTATCTGCTCGACGGCGACACGGTCCCGTACATCGACCTCCGCCTCGACGAGGCACCGGCCTCCTAGAGCTTCCCCGCGATGTCCAGGGCGGCCACGTACCCGAACGTCATGGCGGGCCCTATCGTCGACCCCGCGCCCGCGTAACTGCGGCCCATCACGGCGGCGCTGGCATTGCCCGCCGCGTACAGCCCGGCGATCACCGAACCGTCCGGCCGCAGGACGCGGGCACGGGCGTCGGTGAGGAGGCCGCCCTTGGTGCCGAGGTCGCCCGGGACGATGCGCAGGGCGTAGTAGGGCGGCAGCCACAGGGGCGCCAGGCAGGAGTCGGGGCGTACGGACGGGTCCGTGTAATAGTGGTCGTACGCGCTGTCGCCCCGCCCGAAGTCCGGGTCGTCCCCTTGCCGGGCAAGGGAGTTGAAGCGGTCGACGGTGGAACGCAGGGCGGCGGCCGGGACGCCGATCGCGCCGGCCAGCGCGTCGAGCGTCCACGCCTTGTGCACGGCCCCGGCGTCGTACCACTCGTCCGGGAACGGGAAGGTCGGCAGGATGTCCTTGAACAGGTACCGGTTGCGGTAGTTCTGGTCGACGATCAGCCAGGCCGGGATGTGCGAGGCGGACGGCGTGTCCTTCTCGTACATGGTGTGGACGACATCGCTGTACGGCCCCGCCTCGTTGACGAACCGCGCACCGGCCCCGTTGACCAGCAGCCCACCGGGCAGCGTGCGTTCGGCGAGACAGAACCAGGCCTGCCCCGGAGTGTCGATCGCGGGCCCCCACCAGGCGTCGTCCATGAGCGCCAGATCGGCACCGGCCCGCTGACCGGCCCTGATCCCGTCCCCGGTGTTCTCCTTCGCCCCCACCGTCCACCGCGTCCCGACCGGCTGCTCCTGGTACTGCGCCCGCATGGCCGCGTTGTGCTCGAAGCCCCCGGAGCCGACGACGACACCCTTGCGCGCGCGGACCAGCCCGGCGGAACCGTTCCGGGTCACGACCGCCCCCGTCACGGCCCCGTTCTCCACGAGCAGGTCCGTCAGCGGGGTGTTCAGCCACACCGGCACACCCGCGCCGAGCAGTCCGGCCCGCAGCCCGCCCGCCAGCGCCTGCCCCATGGTGAGCGGCTTCTGCCCGAGCAGCGCGGCCTTCGTCCCCCGGGCGAGGCACTCGGTCGCGACGGCCAGACCCTTCGCGCTCACGGTGGTCAGCGCGAGCCACTTGTAGTCGGCGCTGAACACCACCATCCCGGCCGGCGTGGCCAGATATGCGGGATTCAGCCGGGCCAGCTCCTCACCCAGCAGGTTCCCGTCGAACTGGTCCGGCTCGATGGACCGCCCGTTCGGCAGCCCGCCCGGCAGCTCCGGGTAGTAGTCGCTGTACCCCTCCATCCACCGGAACCTCAGGGGGCTGTTGGCCATGACGAACGACAGCATGGCGGGCCCGTGGTCGAGAAACGCCTTCTGCCGGTCGGCGGGCACCTCGTCCCCGACCACGGCCGCGAGGTACTGCGCCGCCTTCGCCGGAGTGTCCGGCACCCCGGCGGCCTTGATCACACTGTTGTTGGGCAGCCAGATCCCGGCCCCCGACCGCGCCGCCGACCCCCCGAAGGTCGGCGCCTTCTCCACGACGACACAACTCAGGCCCTGCTTGGCCGCCGTGAGCGCCGCGGTCATCCCGGCCGCGCCGGAGCCGACGACGACCACGTCGTAGGTGCCGAGCAGGGGAGGGGCGGCGGCGACGGCCGGACTCCCCACGACCCCACCGGCCGCGACGGCGACCCCCGCCCCCGCGGCCGTACCGAGCACCCGCCGCCGACTGGGGCCGGCCTCCGCCCCCGTACGTCTCTCAGGATCCGCGCTCTTGGACATGCCGGACGCTCCAGCCTCACGAAGGGACGGTGGCCGTGCCGCCGCCCCGGGCGGCGACGGTCCCGTGCGCCCCCGGGCGGTGTGCGGAGCCTCGAATCTGACGGGAAGGGGTGGTGAAGTCAAGAGTTTTACTGACGCCTCATCAGATGCCTTTGCTTAGGCCCCATTTGACCTGCATATTCGTTTCGCGGGGTGGGCGCGCGGGAAATGTTCCGGCAGCGTGGTCCCGGTCCGCGGCGGACCGAGGGAGGGGGACGCTGTGCATGACCTCGTACGGACGCCGGACCATGTCCGGACGGCCGACGGGCGGCGGTTGCGGGTCGAGTGCGCGGGGGATCCGGACGGACGGCCGGTGTTCCTGCTGCACGGGATGCCGGGGAGCAGGGTGGGGCCGAGACCCCGGTCCATCTTCCTCTACCACCGCGGCGCTCGACTGATCAGTTACGACCGCCCCGGCTACGGCGGATCGGACCGGCGGCCGGGACGGCGGGTCGCGGACGCCGTGGGCGACATCGAGGTGGTCGCCGACGCCCTGGGACTGGACCGCTTCGCGGTCGTCGGCCGGTCCGGCGGGGCACCGCACGCACTGGCCTGCGCCGCCCTGCTCCCGCACCGGGTGACCAGAGCGGCGGCACTGGTGACCCTCGCGCCCCAGGACGCGGAGGGGCTCGACTGGTTCGCGGGGATGGCGCCGCACAACGTCCGCGAGTTCCGCTCCGTGCTCACCGACCCCCGCGCCTTCGTCGCCCAGCTCATCCCCCGGTCGGCCGCCATCCGGTCCGACCCCGCCCGGCTGCTCGACGAACTGCGCGGCGATCTCACGGACGAGGACCGGGCGATCGTCTCGGACGACGGCATCCGGTCGATGCTGCTGCGCAACTACCACGAGGCGCTGCGGACCTCTCCGTACGGCTGGATCGACGACGCGCTCGCGCTGACCGGCCCCTGGGGGTTCGACCCGGCGGAGATCAAGGTGCCCGTCCTGCTCTGGCACGCCGGAAAGGACGTCTTCACCCCCTCCGCCCACTCCTCCTGGCTCGCCGACCGCATCCCCGGCGCGCTCACCGTCTACGAGCCGGCCGCCGCCCACTTCGCCGCGATCCGCGCCCTGCCGGACGTCCTGAGCTGGCTCCTCACGGCCACGGCGCCGGCGGCGGCGTGAACGGGCCGACGCCTGCGCAGCAGGCCCCGAAGCGGCAGCCGAGCCCTGCGCTCGTCACACCGTCAGGGGTTCCAGATCCCGGTACACCCGGCGTCGCTGCCCCACCAGGCGTGTGATGCCGTTTCCCTCGCCCAGTTGCCGGCTGAGGCGGCGTAGATCGGAGAGGGTCGCCTCGCGGAGGCGATGGGCCTCGTCCTCGCGGCCGAGGGCGCGCAGTGTCAGCGCGGAGTTGCAGATGACGGCGAGGGTCTCGGGGTGCTGCGGGCCGAGGACGGCCTTGAGGATGTGGCGAGTCGGCTCCTCCAGGGCCCAGGCATCCTCCGCACGCCCCTGCTCCGCCAGGACGTTGGCATGGTTCGCGCGGGCGAAGAGAGTGTGGGGGTGCTCGTCGCCCAGGGTCGTGGCCATACGCTCCGTCACCTGCCGGAACACGGCCTCGGCCTCGGCATCCCCGCACGCCCATAGATAGATCCCGAGATTGTTGCGCGCGGCCTGGGTGTAGGGGTGCTTCTCACCCGGCACCTTCACATAGTGCTCCAGCACGCTCCTTACCGTCTCCCGCGCCCGGTCCGGCTCGTCGGCGGCGTACAGGTCGGCCGCCAGGTTCAGCTCGCAGGCGAGGGAGTCCGGGATCGGGTCCGGATACTTGTCCCGCGTGTACTGGGTCCGGTACTGGGTGAGTGTCGCCCGGGTCAGGCGGTGCGCGTCCACGAACTGGCCCGCGCGCCGCAGGGACACGGCGAGCGACTTGGCGCAGTTGAGCGTGCCGGGAAAGTCCTTGCCGAGGACTCGCTTGTGAATCTCGTATGCCTCGGACAGGACCGCCACTGAGTCGATGTAGCGACCGACCTCGCGCAGGTCGCGGCCGTACCCTTGGGCTGCGAGGAGGGTGTAGGGATGATCGTGGCCATACACCTCGCGGCGACGGGCGTAGGTGTCCTGGTCGAGGTCGCGGGCCTCGGTGTAGTGGCCGACCATGCGCAATGCGAGAGCGAGGTTGTTCGCCGCGTTGAGCGTACGGCTGTTGGACTCCTCGAAGATCTGGCGGAACCCCTGGTGGGCCTCGCGGGCGAGTTTCACCGCCTCGGTGTACTCACCCAGGGCGGCCAGGTCGCTGGCGAGGCTGGAGGTGGTGACGTACGTGTGCGGGTGGGTGGGGCCGAGTACCCGCAACTGCCGGGCCAGCACATCGGCGTCGACCTCCCGCGCTTCCAGGTAACGTCCCTGTGAGCGCAGTACGTTGGCGAGTTGCCCGCGCAGGTACATGTACTGCAGGTCGTCCTCTCCAAGGGTCTCGTGCCAGTGCTTGACCAGCTCCTCGGCGAGTTTTCGGGCGCCGGGGAAGTCGCCGCGCTTCCACAGGTAACGGACCCGGTCGATGAACAGGCGGCGGGGCTCGGGCTCATGGCAGTCGCGCAGCTCGCACGCATTGAGATGCGGCCAGATGATGGCGAAGCGGGGCCACGTCTCGGCGGCGTCGATGGGTTCGTCTCCGGGGGGACGGGCGCCGGCGAGCATGGTGTGGACGACGTGCCGGGCGTGCTGCTGCTCCTCCTCGGTGAGCCGGGAGCGGATCACAGCCTGCACCAGCCGGTGGACCTGGATGCTGGTGCTGGCCTGGTCGACCTTGGCGAGGGCGAAGCGGCCGATCTCCCGAACGACCCGCCCCAGCATCAGGCTCTCCTGGAGGCTGGGGTCGACCTTCTTCAGCTCATCGAGCATCTCCCGGCTGTAGAGCAGGTGTGAGGAGATCGGCTCGGGGGCCATGAAGGCGCACAGTTGGAGCAGCCGTACCGAGGCGGGGGAGCGCTCTCGCAACCGGGCGATGGAGATGTTCCAGGTCGCCGCCACCGTCTCCGGGTAGTCGGATGCCTGGTTGAGGCCCAGCACACCGGTCGTCTGCTCGTTCAGCTGCCGCAGATACTCCTCGATGGGCGTGGCGGTCTCGGCGAGCCAGGCCCCCGCCTGCTCCACGGCCAGCGGCAGGTCGCCGACCGCCTCCGCCACGCGGTCGGCCTCCTCGGCGCTCAGTCCGGGGGCGCGCCGGGAGAGGTGTTCGACGCTGTCGGGCCGGGGGAAGACGTCGACGGGCAGCGAGGTGCCCCGCTGCTCCCAGGTCTGGTTGCGAGAGGTGACGAGGATGTGCCCGCTGCCCTGGGGGAAGTAGGGGGCGAGTTCCTCGGGGTTGTCGGCGTTGTCGAAGACGAGGATCCAGCGTTCGGTGGGCACGCCGTCGGCGAGCATCCGTACCGTCTTCTGGCTGACCTGCGTCATGTCGTCGCCGCCCAGGACGCCGATCCGGGCGCCGAGCTCGGCGAGGGCCGAGGCGACCCCGTCGCCGTGCTCGGCGGAGATCCACCACACCAGATCGTAGTCCGCCATGAACCGGTGCACATACTCCAGCGCGACCTGCGTCTTGCCGACGCCGCCGAGGCCGAACAGGGTTTTGGGTTCCGTACCCACGGCCGAGGACCTGCTCCGGAGCTGTTCGCGCAGGTCGTCGAGGATCTGTCCACGACCGGTGAAGGTGGTGTTGCGCTGCGGGGCGTTCCACACGGCGGGAGCGCTGCCCGGGAAGCGGGGTTCCACCACACCGAGGTCGTCGGGCCGCACCGGTAGCTTCAGCGCACCGAGCAGTGCGGCGACACACTGGCCGGCGTCGAGCCGGTACAGATCCACCGGCTCGTAATCGATGTGGGCGTCGGGGAGTCGGGCCTCGTCGACGCGCAGCGGCACCATCGTGGTAGGCGGCATCGCCAGAGCGTTGTCGGTGAGTGAGTGCCAGACGGTCTGGGAGTGCCGGGACTTCTGGAAGGCGTGGGACATCAGCAGAAGGGCGCGCGAGGCCGTGTCCAGGCGCTCCGGGGGACCGGTGGACACATCGTGCAAGGTGACGTTGCAGCCGGTCTGCCTGAGGACGGCCTCCACCCAGTCCGCCCACATCTGGTTCTCCGCCGCGTACACCACGACGATGTCCGTCATCGGCTGCCGCCGGGTGAACGCCTCCAGACAGCGCTGTCGCACGGGTTCGGGCACCGGCGGCAACGCGGTCACCTCGCCGTCGGAGATCATTTTCGTCAGCCGTTCGAAGGCGGACAGCAGGGAGTTGGCGATGTTGCTCTTGTCGCCGACGGTCGCGAGAGTCTCCTCGTACGCGTAGAACGGGACGTACGGGATCTCCATCGCGCCCCAGTAGGCGTCCTGCTGTTCGGAGCTGAGTTCCTCGCCGTCCGAGCCTCTGGGCAGCCCCTCGAACCGCAGCCGGGCCAGGGCCCGGCCCGCGTCGACCTTCCTCTTCTCGCCCTCGTCGATGCGCATCAGCACCGGCAGCACCCTGATCCGCCGCTTGTGCTGGCCGCCCTCGACGCTGCGGGCCACCGCGGCGGCCCCGTCCAGGGACTGACCGCTGAGCGTGAAGCAGTCGACGAGCACGTCGGGCATCTGGATGGTGCAGATGTCCGCAGTGTCCGACAGGCCCGTACGGCTGTCGATGAGGATGTAGTCGTACGACGCCTTCATGTCCTCGCGCAGGGCGTCCAGGAACTGGCCGCCGCCCAGCCGCTCGTAGAAGTTGTCCCACTCGAACGACGACACCATGGCCGAGTACTCCCGGTTCCGCCGTCCGGCAGAGAGGAAGTCGAGCGAGCCGCCTTTGGGGAAGGACAACCCGAGCCGTTCGGGGCTGAGAGACACGGCGTGCTGCTCGACGCGGGCGAACTCCCGGTGCCAGGGGCCGGTGCGTGGTCCGCCGGTGGTCGCGGCCCAGCAGTAGTCCGTGATCATGTCGATGACGCCGGTGGTGGACGCAAGGACGCTCTGGTCGAGGAACGGCTGGAAGAAGCGGTCGAGGCCCGGAGCTTCCAGGTCCCAGTCGACGGCCAGGACCCGCTTGCCGTTGGCGGCAAGAATCCACGCCGCGTTGGCCAAGGCCATGGTGCGGCCCGTACCGCCCTTGTAGGAGTAGAAGGTAATGATGCGTCCGTCCTGACGAGCCGTCATGCTGGTCCTCCGTGATCGGAATCCGCATCGGGATCGGTCGGGTTGGCCAGACTGAGTCGGGGCCGGGGCGTGGCCGGACCCGGCGGCGGGTGGGCCTTCGCGTGTCTGAGGAACTGTCGGGTCGCCTGGGCCACGACAATCGGCAGGATCTCGGTGAACTGCTTGAGCGTCGGTACCCCGTTGACCGCCGCCCAGCACTTGGCCCGTCGGCCCCGCTCCAGGATCACCGGGAGGGTGTCCTCCAGTTGCTCCCGCAGCCGCTCTCCCTGTTCACCGCGGCACTGGAGGTCGCGGCGGTTCCAGGGGACGATCGCTCCGACCCACGGGTGGGCGGCTGAGTCGAACGTCTTGAGCCGGTGGCGCCGTTCCCGGTCGAGCAGCGCCCAGCGGTCGAGCAGCAGGATCCCCGGCTGGGTCTCGGGCGGCTGCCCGGCTCCGTCGGGGTCGGTCTCGGCCGTGGTGAGGCCGTCGGTGCCAGGGTCCGGGAGGTCGAAGTCGGAGACGGTGATGCGGTAGTCGAGCGACCGGATCAGTTCCTCCGCCAATTCGGACAGCGGACGCCTGGACTCGCTGTGGTACGGGTTCCACTCCGTGGCGTCCTCGCCGTAGGGGACGGCGTCCCGGCCCTCCGGCACCGAACTCCGGCTGGGCGCCACCACGGTGAGGTGGATACGGCGCGGCCCCTCGCCGTGCGGCCGGAACGCGCTGTGCGTCGACTCGTACGGCCGGGGCCGGCTCGACGGCAGCGGGGTGTTCTCGGCGACCTGCACGATCCGCTGGGCGAGACCGAACACGATCTCCTCGTACTCGTCCCGTAGCCGCTTGAGCTTGATCAGCCCGTAGATGCCGTACGACGCATAGCGCTCACCGAACTTGGAGCGCTCGACCTGGATCTGCCGGACGGACTCGGGGAGGTTCTCCAGGTCCATGCTCGTCCACAGGACCGGGACGATGGCCGGGATGTCACCGAGGCCGGCGTTGCGGGCCTCGCGGATGCGTTCGTCGAAGGCGAACCACTCGCGCCCGCAGTTGTCGCTGGCGAAATAGCGCGGTGAGTACAACGGGACGAACACTCTGCAGTGTGCCAGGTTCTCACTGAGCCGGTCCGGCCAGCCTTCACCGGACCGCATCTCCCGGTCCAGGAATCCCGCGGGCGTGCCCCGAGGATGAGCGGTGAGGGCCAGGACGGTTTCGCACAGATCCTTGTACAGCGTGTGCACCCAGAGGTCGGGATCACCGCTGTCGGGCCCCGAAGGTGGTGTGTGCGCATAACTGAGAAAGAAGTACGGACGATTGTCCGGAGCCCGCCCCCACGCGGCTGTGCCCACACGCCCCCGCCTTTCGATGCCTTGCTTCCCCCGCCTAGGCGCCCTCCAGCTGGAACCAACAATGTGCCCGATCAACTCCTTCGGCACATGGCTCGTTTCACGTCATTTCAGCGCGATATCCGGACATCAGGTGCCGGGCCGTGTCGACAGCATCGCGCATCCCGAACAGAAACGTCGGTTTTCCCGCGAACTCCCTTTCCACGAACAAACCATGAGGTAGAAGAGCGCCGATCGCCCCGAAGTCGCTGTCCTGGAGGGAGAGGTCCTCGTACTCGATCCAGTTGCCCTTGTCCTCCACCACGCAGCGGTATGTCCGGGTCGGGGGCGGCGGAGTCATCCGGTACTCGGCGAGATGGAAGGCGGTGCACACCTCGAACCCGACCCTGAGCAGCAGGACCTGGGCGTCAGCCGTGTACAGCGCGGCCATCGGGGACCGTTCACCGAGGTGACAGTACGGGTCGTGGTCGGCGAGAAGCTCCTCGGCGCGGCGTCCGACCGCGGCGAAAGAGGTCTGTGGATGGGCGCTGCGGACCGCGCCGGGGGTGGTCCGGACACACTCGGCGAGCACGCCCATGGTCGGGCACGGGGTGGCGTTCGGCTCGAAGGGGAGCATCGACGCGCGGAACTCGGCTTTCTCCCGCTCGGTCATCCCCTCGGTACGGCTGTGGTGCGCGGGGGAGGTGTCGGAGTTCTCCGGGGTGAAGGCCGGGACGACCAAAGTGCCGTCGGGGCCGAGCGTGTCGAGGAGGGCGTTGCGCACTTCGGTGGGGCTCCACCCGGTGCCACCCAGCGACGCGTGCACCATCAGGACGCCGCCCGGCGGAACTCCCATCCGCTGCAGCATGCGGGGGAGTTGAGTGACATCAGCCATTCATCACCGCCAGTTCCTTGCGTAGTTCGCCGACCAAGTAGGTGCCGCTTGCGGTGAGTTGGCTGCCCTCAGAGGAGGCGAGCGCGGCCACGGATTCCCGTGCCCGCCGCAGGGCGACGGGGGAGGCGTGGGGGGTCGCGCAGGCTCGTCCCACCCACGCGCTCGCCTCGTCGAGCAGTCGCCCGGCGATGCTGCCCGGCACATTCAGATCCGTCACCTCACGCAGGGCGGCGAGCCGGGATTCACGGGCCAGCAGCGGTAGTTCGCGTGCGAATTCATCAGGCTCGACATCGACGGCCACACCGAGTGCGCCGAACGCGTGCTTGCCGAGGCGTAGTCCCGAGCCCGGGGCGAGAGGGGTGACCGTGGTGACGAGGAACGGGTGGGAGCTCTCGCGCCGGCCGGGCTCCTGGGTGTGCAGCACCTCGTGAGCCGCGCGCAGCCGCTTGCCGAAGAGGGCCAGGTCGCTCGGTGACATCGGGGCCGCGACCGGTGCCTCGAAGCAGTCGCGGTACGGGTCGGCGTCGTCGAGGAGCAGGGTCGGCCCACCGGTGAGCTTCATGGTCGTCAACGCCCTCCATTCGACCGCGAGTTCGGCGCCTTCCTTGTCCGTGCCGCGTACCCGGAGACCGTCCGCCGTGACCGCGCACTCGATCTGTCCCGGCGCCGAGAGCCGCAGGGTGCCGAGGGTGGGGAGATGGAGGTCCCGACCGGGCTGGTGCCAGGTGAGAGTGGTCTCCGTCTTCGCCAGTACGGCGGCCGCCGTGACCACCCCCATCAGTTGGGGCAGATCGGCGGAACCAGCCAGGGAACGGCGCAGAACGGCGCGCAGATACGGGTGGGCGAGGACGGTGTTGAGATGCGCGGCCGTGGTGTCGTCGAGGTCCAGCTCGACCAGTACCCGCCAGGCCGCTTCCCAGTCGGTGTGACCCGTCAACGTGGTGTTCAGCCTGGCCATCAGTTGCCTGTCCAAGTCCAGCTGTGCCAGTCGCAGTTCATCGGCATCGGTGACCGCCGGATGCAGTGCGCGTTCGGTGATCCGCTCGGCGATCCCCTCCACCAGGGCCCGGAGGTCGGCGCAGAACACCGACGGATTGTCGAAGCCCTTCTCGCTGCTGTAGCGGTGGGCGTAGAGGCCGCCGCCGCAGGACTCCACGACCGGGCAGCGCCGGCAGGTCTCGCTGACTCCGGCGATGCCCAGCTGGCGGGCACGGACACCGGGATGCTCGGCGAACTCCGCGAAGCCGTGCCGGAAGACGTCGTAGCCCGTGGCAGGGGCGCCCGCGTACGCCGTCTTGAGCGAGTCGGCCTGCTCGAAGGTGCCGTCGGTCTCGATCACCGCCAGATCCGAGGGCGCGAGGCCCAGTGCCTCGGTGAGGCTGGGGCCGCCGCGCAGGGTGCTGAGCACCGATTCGAAGGTGCGCACCGGCATGGGGCGCCCCTGTTCCTCCCACCGGTCGAAGACCTTCAGCAGCCAGTCGGCGTAGGGGGTGGCCGGTCCGCCGGGCTCATGGCCGGGCGGAGGGGTGTCCCAGGTGGAGTGCGGGAGCAGGTAGTCGATGCGCGGAGGGTCGAGCGAGGCCAACGCGTCGTGCACCGCGACGGGATCGTTGGCGATGTCCACGGTGCACAGGAGTCCCTGGTACAGATGCCGGTGCTCGGGGAGCCGGAGCAGGTCGAGGGCCCTGAGGACCCGGTCGTAACTGCTGCGGCCTCGACGGTCGAGCCGATGACGGTCGTTGGCGACACGGTCCCCGTCGAGAGAGACGCCTACCTTCACCTGGAATTCGTCGAAGATTCGCAGATGATCTCTGTTGAGCCGCACGGCGTTGGTGTGAATCCGCAGATCGAGTGTGGTGACCGGGGCGAGAGCATGGGTGAGTTCCGCGCAGATTCGTCTGAGCCGCGTCGGGCCGACGAGGAGAGGCTCACCGCCGTGCAGAATGACCGTGACGGAATCCAGTTCTCTCGCCAGCACATACTCGGTGAGACGGCGGGCGACCTGGTCGAGGGTTTCTTCGGCGATGACGGTCGGCCGTGAGCGCCACGACTGGTCGGATGCCTCATACACATAACAGTGGTCGCACGCCAGGTCGCACCGACTGTGGATCTTGAGCACCAGTTGCTGGATCGCGGGGTCCCTCACTTCGGCAGTGTAAGCCCTCGCGTCACCCTGTTGCCGACATGACGACGGGGCCCAACCTCCTTGATCGTGAAGGGGGTTGAGGCCCCGGTCGGCCGTATCAGATGCTGGAGGCGAACCCCTGCCTGGCGAGGCGCAGGTCACGAGCGTCCGTCACGCGCCCCGTGGAGCGCTGGGTGCGGGGCTCGTGTGCGGCGACCGTCGCGAGCGGGGCGAGCCTCTTGTGGGCCGACCGGGTGGTGTCCGATCCACGTGTCGTCTTGGTGAAGGAAAGGTTCATCTCGTCGCTCCAGTTCGAAAAAAGGGACGCTGTCATCGGTCCCTTGCCGACGAGGTCCTTTTGGTCGAGGCTCGGACGTGAGAGGGGGACGACAGAGTGCAGACTTGCGCGTTTCTATCATGCGTCAGCAGGTGTTCGCTGCGCGATATGAGGGGGTGGCGCTCTGGCGGTAATTCAGGATTGACGAGAGCATGACCATTCCGTCGACTTCGGCATCCGTACGAGGTGTGCATGGCTGCGACGCCCGGCCCCAGCACCACGGTGAGTGATCGAGATCTGTCCCCGTTGTTCCAAGTGTGCGATGAGAAGGCGGTGACCCATCAGGGGGAATCCTTCAAGGTCGTCCGAACGCAGCTGGTCGTCCTGCTGCTCGCCACCGCGACCGCTTCCCTGGCCGAGCGGATGGGAAGCCGTGTGCCGTCGGCCGTCGCGGCGGTGCTGTACGCGCTGACGATGGGGATCGGTGTCTACGCCTCCCGGCGCCGCGCCCGGGTGCAGTGGCAGGCGCACCGGGCGGCGGCCGAGGTGGTCAAGTCGCTGGCCTGGCAGTTCATGGTGCACGGCGGGCCTTTCCCCTCGCGGCTCGTCAACCCGGAGGCGATGTTCGCGGAGCGGCTGGAGGAGCGGCTCAGCGAGCTGCGCAAGGTGGGCTGGGACGACCCCCGCGAGGGCGTCACCGAACTCGGGCTCGGACAGATCACCCCGATGATGCGCGCGGTGCGGGCCAAGCCGTTCGCGGCCCGGCGCGACATCTATCTCCGTGACCGCGTCTCGGAACAGCTCACCTGGTACGGCAACAAGGCCGGGGACGCGCACCGCTCGTCGGTGCGGTGGTCGGGCATGACGACCTTTCTGACGCTGCTGGCGCTGCTCGCCGCCGTGCTCAGGGCCGCCGGGACGATCGAGGGCCGCTGGGACCCGACCGGAGTGCTGAGCGCCGCCGCCGCGGCGGGCGTGGCCTGGCAGGAGGTCCGGCGGCACCGGCCGCTGACGTACGCACACAAGCTCGTCGAACAGGATCTGGACACCCTGCGCGTCGCCATGAGCACGACGGTGGGTGAGGACGGCTGGGCCGACGCGGTCGCGGAGGCGGAGCGGGTGGTCTCGCCCCAGCACACGGACTGGCTGGTGCGGTTCGGGACCTGATCGTGCGGTGGAGGCGCCGGCGCCGTGTCAGGCGCGGCGCACGCCCGGGCTCCACAGCACCGTCACCGGGACACCCGTGAGGTGGGCGTAGTCGACGATGTCGGCCGTGCCGCCTGGACCGCGGGGAGGGGCGCCGTCCCAGACGGCGATCAGGCGGTCGGCGTGGTCGACGATGTAGCGGCCCGCCGCGTAGTACGCCTCCTCGTGAGTGCGTTCGCGCGTCAGCTCCACGCGTTCGCCGCAGCACTTGAGGAGCCGGCGGTAGGCGGCCCTGACCTCGTCGTCTCCGAGGTGGGCCTCGTAGTCCATGCCGGGGATCACGGCGGTCAGCTGCAGACCGCTCTCCAGGGCGATCTCCGCGAAGAGCTGGTCGGCGCCGGCGGCGAGGCTGCTGAGGGCCCGGGTGGTGGCGGGGCGGCCCCCTAACTCCGCCCGGATGCCGGAGCGGACGGCGGGGAGGGCGGCTTCCGGGATCTCCCGGTGTCCGGTGATACCGATCCGGGTCACGTGGCTTGGCATCCGTGCGCTCACCTCCGTGGCCCGCGTTCCTCCGAGTAACCCTAGCGGCGGGCGACTTCGGCGAGAACGACACAAACGGGTGTTCGGTGGGCGTCACGGGCTCACGGGGGCGACCGCCGGGTGACCGTCATGGCCCCGGCCGCCCCCCGTGCTCCGGGTGCTGCCGCTCCCGGGAGTGCCGGCGGGATGTTTCGGAGAAGCGTTCGCCGGGTGTGCGGGCTGGACGGGGCGCTGGGACGGCGGTGGGACGGGTCAGTCGCCCACCGGATCCAGGCTGATGGGGGCGATGCGACCGTCCAGCATGGCGCCGACCCCGAGGGCGGCACAGACGTCGGGGCGTTCGGCGATGTGGACCGGCATGCCGGTGGCGTGGCGGAGCATCTGGTCGAAGCCGGGGAGCAGGGCGCTGCCGCCGACCATCATGATGCCGCGGTCGGCGAGGTCGGCCACCAGGTCGGGCGGGCAGTCCCGCAGCACCTTGCCGATGCCGTCGACCACGGCGGTGAGCGGGGTCTGGATGGCGTCGCGCACGGCCGCGGTGTCCACCTGCACGGAGCGGGCCAGTCCGGTCGCCACGTCGAGGCCGTGGATCTCGGTGGAGGCGGGGCCGTGCGGGGTGAGGCCGTTGCCGGAGAGGGCGAGCTGGAGCGGTCGTACGGACTGGCTGGGCAGCGTCAGCTCGTGACGCAGACGCAGGTGCTGCACGATCGCGTGGTCGATGGCCTCGCCCCCGACGGGAATCCGTACGGCGCTGACGACCGAGCCGAGGGAGAGGACGGCCAGCTCGGTGGCCCCGGCCCCGCAGACCATGATCATGGTGGCCTCGGGCTGCTCCACGGGCAGTCCGCAGCCGACGGCAGCCGCGATGAGTGTGTCGACCAGCTCCACCCGGCGGGCGCCGAGGCCCACCAGGGTCTCGATCGTGGCGCGCTGGGCGAGCGGGTCCGCGCCGTGCGGGGTGCAGGCGGCCGCGCGCAGCACGGGCTTGCGGCGCAGATTGCGGCGGACCCGGTCGCCCAGCAGCTGACGCAGCATCCGCTGGGCCATCTCGATGTCGACCACCGTGCCGCCGGAGACGGGCCGGACGACCCGGATGTAGTCGGGCGTACGGCCCATCATCCTCTCGGCGAACTCCCCGACGGCGATCAGCGCGCCCGTCCGGATGTTCACGGCGGCCACGCTCGGCTGGTCCACCACCAGACCCGCGCCCTTCACGTACACGCGGGTCCGCGCGGCTCCCAGGTCGACGCCGAAGTGGCAGCGGCGCAGTTGCTCCAGACTGGCGGTCATCGCGGTCATTGCGGATCCTCCCGAGAGCACGGACCGTGCGGGCCCGCCGCCGGTCGGCGGTTCCCTGGTTCCCTTGCATCGTGCGCGGCGCCGGGCCGGGCTGCCCGCTGGGGTGGGCCGGGTGGGGTGCGGCCGGACGGGTGGTTCGGTGACGGCAGGTCAGGCGGGAGCGGCCCGACGGACGCGGGGACACGGGCGGGGAAGGGGCTCGATCGGCTGGGGCGGCCCGGGGGCGGCCGTCAGTTGGGTGGGCGCGCCGTCGCGGGTTCGGCCCCCTCTCGTGGTAGCTCCCCCACGATCCCTCGTACGGCTCCCAGCTCCACCAGGTCCTGGGGGCGCAACCGGAGTTCGTCCGCCGTCGCCCGTGCCAGCTCCTGCGGCCGCTTGAGGATCGACGCCGCCGCCTCCGGCGCGATCACCGAGAAGTAGCTGTCCGGGGTGGCCCAGGTCCGGTCGGGGGCGGCGAGGGCGAGGGCGCCGCCGGAGCCGCCCTCGCCGATGAGGAGGGTCGTGAGGGGCGTGCGGGCCGTGGCGACGGCGGTGAAGAGGTCGGCGATGGCGGGGCCCGCGCCCTGACGTTCGGCTTCGGCGTCGTTCGCGGCGCCGGGGGTGTCGACGAGGGTCAGTACGGGGATGCCGAGGCGGTCGGCGAGGCGGATCAGACGGGCGGCGGTGCGGTAGCCCGCCGGGCGGGTCGGGGTGCCGCACTGGGCCGCGTAGGCGACGGTCCGGCCCTCGTGGGTGCCGAAACCGCACAGCATGCCGGGGTCGGTGCCGCCCGCGCGGTCCCCGCTGATGGCCGTGCGGTGGGAGAAGTAGGCGTCCAGGTAGGCCGCGGCGCGGGGGCGTCGAGGGTGGCGGGCGCGCTGCACGGCTTCCCAGCCGGTGTCGGGGAGGGGCGCCTCATGAGCGGCCGGGGCCGGCCGGGCGGGGGGCCGTGGTGCGTCACGGCCGGTCGTGGCGTCGGCCGTTCCCGGCGTCGGCAGGGCGTGCGGTGGGGGAGCTGGGGCCGTGGAGGGGCTGGTCAGGAGGGTCAGCCAGCGGGTGAGCGTGTCGCGGAGGTCCTGCGGGCGCACGATCGCGTCCGCAGAGCCCGCCGCCACCTGGGACTCGGCCGTGTACGCCGCCGGGTCCGCGTCCGGCGGACGGACCCGGGAGCCGGCGAAGCCGACCTGGGCGCCGGGGAGGGCGAGGACGATGTCGGCGCCGGCGCCGAGGGTGGCCCAGCCGCCACCCGTCGTGGGGTCGCGGAGCACCGCGATCCGCGGCAGCCCGGCCGCACCGGTCAGCGCCGACTCCTGTGCCACGCGCTGCAGTTGGACCAGGGCGCGCATCCCCTCCTGCATACGGCTGCCGCCCGTCGCGACCAGGGAGACGACCGGGAGACGCTGCGCGCGGGCGTACGCGTGCGCCGCCACCAGACGGTCGCCGGTGCGTTCGCCGAGCGAACCGCCGAGGAAGCCGAACTCGAAGGAGATCAGTACGGCCGCCCTACCGCCGATCGCCGCCCGCCCCCACACCACCGACTCCTCCTCCCCGGTGCGCTCGGCGGCGCGGGCGCGGGAGGCGTCGTAGCCCTGCCAGGCGAGGGGGCCGTCGGGGGCGTGGTCCCCTTCGGGCGTGGGGAGTTCGGTGAAGTCGTCCGTCAGGGAGGCGATGGCCTCGCGGGCCGGGACACGCCGGTCACTCATCCGTCTTCAGCGCTCGCTTCATGATCTTGCCCATGTCGTTGCGGGGCAGGGAGGAGAGGTAGTGGACCCTTCGGGGACGCTTGTGGGGCGACAGGTGGGTGGCCACATGGGTCGCCAACTCGCCCGGAGGGGGCGGGGACTGGGGGTCCGCCGGGACGATCCAGGCGACGACGCGTTCGCCGAGGTCGGGGTCCGGTTCGCCGGTGACGGCCGCTTCCCGTACTCCCGGGTGTTCGAGGAGGGCGTTCTCGATCTCGCCCGCGCCGATCTTGTAACCACCGCTCTTGATCAGGTCGGTGGCCTTGCGGCCGACGATGCGCACATAACCGTCCGGGTCGCGCACGGCCATGTCGCCGGTGCGGAACCAGCCGTCGGGGGCGAACGCGGCGGCGGTCGCGTCGGGGCGGTTGAGGTACTCGGTGAAGAGGTTGGGGCCGCGCACCTGGATCTCGCCGACCGACTCGCCGTCGTACGCCGTGAGCGGGGTGCCGTCCTCCTCGACCAGCCTCAACTCCACCCCCGGCAACGGGAGTCCGACCGTGCCGGCGCGGGCCTCGCCGTCGGCGCGGACGCTGGTGTTCATGAGGGTCTCCGTCATGCCGTACCGCTCGATCACCCGGCGTCCGGTGGCCGACGCGATCCGTTCGTGGTCGTGCACCGGCAGCGCGGCCGAGCCGGAGACGAGCAGCCGGGCGCCGCCGAGCGCCTTCGCCAGCTCCGGGTCGGCGGGCAGGGTCTCCGCGATGCGGTGGTACATCGTGGGGACGCCGAACAGCATCGTCGCGCCGGCCGACAGCTCCCGGGCCACCGCGGCCGTGTCGAACCTCCCCAGGTGACGGACCGCGCCGCCGCGCCGCAACGGGCCCAGGACGCCCAGGATCAGGCCGTGGACGTGGAAGAGGGGGAGGGCGTGGACCAGTACGTCGTCGGCGGTCCACTGCCAGGCGTCGGCCAGCGCGTCCAGCGTGGTCGTGATGGCGCGGCGGGGGATGACGGCGCCCTTGGGCGGGCCGGTGGTGCCGGAGGTGTAGACGACGAGGGCGGCGGATTCCTCGTCGGCCGTCTCCTCGGCCATCTCCTCGGCCGGGGCCGGCCGGTCTCCGCCGCCGCGCGCACCGCCGCCGTCACCGCCGCCACCGGCGTAGGCAGCGGTATCGGCATCGGCAGTGACATCGACAGTGACATCGATGCGGTCCAAGTCGCGTACCGGCGGCGGCAGTTCCGCACCCGGCGCGGCGAGTACGAGTGAGGGGGCGCTGTCGCCGAGGATGTGCCCGAGTTCCCGCTCCCCGGACTTCGGGTTCAGGGGTACGGCGGGTACGCCGGCCCGCAGTGCCGCCACCACGGCGACGGCGGTCTCCAGTGTGGGGGTCGCCCAGACGGCGACCCGGCCGCCGCCCCGGACGCGCTCCGCCAGGGTGTCGGTGACGGCCGCGAGTTCCGCGTACGTCAGGGACCGGTCGCCGAAGCGCAGGGCGGGGCGCCCGGGGGTCCGGGCTTCGCCGGTGAGGGCCGGGAAGAGAGAGGACACGTCTCGTACTCCTTGGTTGTCGCCGTCCGAGGTACCGCTACCGCACAAGTGACTACCCGAACCCGGGGACCACCAGCACCAGCCACATCACCGCGGGTACCACGGCCACCACGATGCCTCCGTAGATCATCAGCCGGCGGAAGAAACGCTCGCGGTCGACGTCGGGAGCCGCGGCCAGGACCAGCGCGCCGTTCGTGGAGAAGGGGCTCACGTCCACGACCGTCGCGGACACGGCGAGCGCCGCGATCATGCCGACCGCGCCGATCTCGCCCTGCGCCAGGAACGGTACGGCCAGGGGGATCAGGGCGCCCATGATGCCCACGGACGAGGCGAAGGCGGACACGATCGCGCCGATGTAGCAGAGCAGCAGGGCGGCGAGGAGGGGGATGCCGATGCCGCCGACGCCCTCGCCGGCCCAGGTGATGGTGCCCATCTCGTCGAGGACGCCCACATAGGTGAGGACGCCGCAGATGAGGAGGACCGTGGACCAGGCGATCTGGCCCACCGCCCTGCGGCTGTCGTCCGGCCAGATCGCGCTGAGGACGGCGGCGAGCGTCACCGCGGTGAGACCCGCGTCCAGGTCGAGGACGAGGACCGCGACGACCAGGGCGGCGAGGGAGGCGAGGGTGGCGACACGGGCGGGGGTCAGGGCGGCCTCGGCGGTGGGGTGTTCGGAGTCTCCGGAGCGCTCGGACCACCCGGACCGCTCCGCGTCCTTCGGCCCCTCCGTGTCCTTCGGCCCCTCCGCGTCCTTGGAGTGCTCCGCTTGCTCGGCATGACCGGAGTGCTCGGCATGACCGGAGTGCTCGGCGTGCTCCGCGTGTTCGGCGCCGAGGTCGGCCCGGGGCTGCTTCCACAGTTTCAGGCCGCCGAACAGCACGAACACCACGCCCGCGATGACGAGGTTGGCGATCAGGGAGGTCAGGAAGAGGGCCACCGCGTTGCCCGGGAGGTTCTCGCGTTCGACGATGCCGTTGACGATCGTGCCGTAGATGCTGATCGGCGAGAAGCCGCCGCCCTGGGCGCCGTGGACGACCATCGCGCCCATCAGCAGGGGGCTGATGCCGTACCGCGAGGCGAAGCTCAGCGCGATGGGCGCGACGATCGCGACCGCTGCCGGGCTGACCGCCCCAATCGCCGTGAGCGCGCCGGTGATGAAGAACATCACCCACGGGATCAGCGCCACCCGGCCCCGGACGAGCCGTATCGAGGCGTGCACGAGCCAGTCGGTGGTGCCGTTGGAGCGGGCGATCGCGAAGAGGTAGGTGACGCCGACGAGGACGACGAACAGGTCTGCGGGGAAGCCGGCGAAGATGCCGTCCGCGTCGAGGTCGGCGACGAGTTCGCCCACCCCGAAGGCGGCGGCGAAGGCGAGCGCGCCCATGTTCACGGAACGGGTCGTGGCGATGACGAACACCACGGCGAGAACGAGGATCGAGATGAGTTCGGGGGACATACGGGCTCCCGTCGTTGGGTCCCGGAAACAGAGCAGGAGGGGGCTGGACAAGCGGGGCGGGTGGCCGAGTGGCTGAGCCACTTGCGACTGGGTCAGCGTGGGGGCGTACGGCAGTGGCGTCAAGAGGTCGCGGCGTAATTGGCTCAGCCACTCGGCCACCGGGCCACTGGTGCGCGCCGGTGTTACGCTCCGACGACGAGCGAGGCGGACGAGCGACGCCGGACCACGAGCGATGCCGGACCAGAGGGGGAACCGTGAGCGACGCCCTGCGCCCCATGGCCAGACAGCGGCTCTACGAGCAGGTCCTCGACCGGCTGCGTCAGTACGTGTCCGAGGGTGGCCTGCGGGCGGGGGACCGGCTGCCGCCGGAGCGGGACCTGGCCCAGCGGCTGGGAGTGAGCCGGGCCTCGGTCAAGCAGGCCATCGTGGTGCTGGAGGTCCAGGGCCTGGTGGAGGCGCGGCACGGCGGGGGCACCTACCTCGTCCGCGACAGCCTCGACGTCGAGCCCGTGGACGAGATGGTCGAACGGCGACGGCGGCTGCCCGATGTGCTGGAGGCCCGCGAGGCACTGGAGACGAAGCTCGCCGAACTGGCCGCCGAGCGCCGCACGGAGGACGACCTGGCCGCGATGCGGGACGCGCTCACGCACATGGCCGGGGAGATCGAGCGGGACGGGCACGGCATCGAGGGCGACCGGCTGTTCCACGCGGCGGTCACGGCGGCCGCGCACAGCAGTCTGCTCGCCGAGTTCATGCGGTCCATCGCCGACCAGATCGCCGAGAGCCGCACCGAGTCGCTGCGGCAGCCGGGCCGCCCCGGGCGTTCCCTCACCCAGCACCGGGCCATCCTCGACGCCATCGCCGCCGGGCAGCCCGGGCGGGCGGCCACGGCGATGCGTCGCCATGTGCGTACGGTCGCGAAGGTCCGCCTGCTGGACTGGGACCCGGAGGACTCGGCGCCCTGAGCCCGGCCCCCGGCGTCGGCCCCGGCCCCGCGCCGTTGTCGGTGGTGGTCGGTACAGTCGGCCACCGAGGAGCGGGCGGGCGATGCTCACGGGGAACGCGGGGCTGGGGTGCGGGAGTTCACGGGGGATTTCGAGACCCATCTGACGGTGGTGATCGGTGACGGGGGCGGTGCCGAGGAGCGCGTACGGCGGTGGGCGGAGCGCCACCGGGTCAAGTACACGCGGATCGTGCTCGACCGGGGTGCGGTGCCCGACCAGCCGATGCTGACGGTGCGCGGTGCGGGTTCCCTGTCGGCGCAGCGCGCGGCCGCGTCCGGGTGGGTCGAGCGGCTGGGCGCCGAGGGGTTCGGGGTGGCCCGGGTGAAGATCGAGGCGGCACCGTGGAACGAGGACGTGCCGCCGACCGCCGCCGAGGCCCGTGCGCTGCCTCCGGGCTGCTACTTCGAACACCATGTCAAGCTCGCCCTCTCCGGCGACACTCAGGTGGCGCGGGTACGTGCCCTCGCCGAGCGCCACGCGGCCCATGTGTCGCGCAACGCCCGGCGCGCGGGGGGCGGTTGGGACGGGCGCGGGCACGAGCGGTTCGTCACCCAGCGCTGCCGTGACGTCGGCCGCCCCGAGGCCCGCCGCCGTCTGGACGCCCTCCTCGACGCGCTCGCGCAGGCCGGGTTCAAGGCCGTCGAGGTGGAGGAGGAGTTCGTGGTGCACGACGACCGCCCGGGCCTGGACAGCGGGTGGATCGACGAGGGGCCGCCCGGGCGGCCGGACCTGCCGGCAGTCGTGCGGACGCGGACCTCATGACCCGCTCCGGGCCGTGGCGTGCCGCCCACCGGGCCGTGCTCGACCATCTGCTCCACCTCGTCGCCGACTCGCCGCTGGGGGACGACCTGGTGCTGCGCGGGAGCATGGTGATGCCGGCGTGGGTGGGGGCAGGGGCACGGGAGCCCGCCGACCTCGACTGGATCGTTCCGCGGCCGCTGCTGGTCCCGGTGGACGCCGCGCACCCCTATCCGTACGTGGAGGGGCTGGAGACCGTCCAGCAGTGGCCGGAGGCGGCCGGCGGTGCCGGACGGTACGAGATCTGGACGTTCGAGGAGTTCGACACCGGAGGTCTGCGGCCGGCGGTCCCGCCCGAGGGGCTGCACTGGGTCGTCGAGGCGGAGCCGGAGGAACGCCCGCCGCATCTGGCGGTGCTCGACCTGGTGCGCGAGCGGCCGGTGGCCGCGCCGGGGGTGGTGCTCGACGCGTCCGCCGCCCGTCCCGACGGCACCTGGACCTACACGGAGTACGAGACCCCCGGCACCCGCCTGACCATCCCCTGGGCGGCGGAGGGCCTCCCGCCCGGCGAGGCGAGGCTGGACTTCGCCCGCGACGAGAGGCTCCCGGAGCTTCCCGTGTGGACGGCGATACCGCGTGGCGACGGCTCCGGCCGCACCGTCGTCCGCACTCCCGGCCCCGGCCTGTCCCTCGCCTGGAAGCTCCTGTGGCTGCACACCGACTGCGCCACCGAGGGCCGTGCCCGGGCCAAGGACCTCTACGACGCCGTGCTCCTCGCGGAGGCCGACGTCACCGACCTGTCGCCGCGGCTGCTGCGCGAGGTCTTCCGCCACCGCGCCGGCGGCACGCCGGCCGCGGACGCCCCGCGCCCGGACACCGTCGTCCTGGACTCCGCGGACTGGGCGGACTTCCGCGCCGCCCACCCGTGGGTGCGGGGTACGGCGCAGGAGTGGCTCGAACGCCTGGGCCGGGCGCTGGAGGCGATGCCGCTGCGGGCCGGAACCTAGGGGCTTGCCCTACATTCCCGCCCCGCCCCGCACCACGTCCGCCACCACGCAGCTCACGTTGTCCGGGCCGCCCGCCCCGTTCGCCTCGGTGACGAGGGCGTGTGCCGCGGACCGCGGATCCGGGGCGGCGGACAGGACGCGCCGGATGTCGGGGTCGGGGACGACCGTCGGCAGGCCGTCGGAGCAGAGGAGCCAGCGGTCGCCGGGGTGGGCGTCGTGGAGACGCAGGTCGGGGGCGGAGACGGTCTCGCCGTTGGTCAACGCCTTGAGCAGCAGGGCGGGTTGGGGATGCGTGGCCGCCTCCTCCCGGGTCAGCCGGCCCTCGTCGATCATCGACTGGACGACGGTGTGGTCATGGGTGATCCGGAACAGCTCGCCGTCGCGCAGCAGATACGCGCGGGAGTCGCCGATGTGGACGAGGGCGAGGTGGGAGCCGGTCCAGAGCATCGCGGTCAGGGTCGTGCCGTCGTCGCCGTTCCCCGCGATGCCGCGCACGGCGGCACCCGCGCCCCGCACCGCGTCCTCCAGCAGGTTCAGCACGCTGCCCGCCGGCAGGGTGTCGCGGTCCAGGGCCTTCAGTGCCTCCACGGCGGCCGTGCTCGCGGGGGCTCCGGCCGGGCCGAAGCCGTCGGCGACGGCGAGGACCCGGGAGCCCGCGTAGGCGGTGTCCTGGTTGGCGGTGCGGACCAGGCCGGTGTCGGAGACGGCGGCGTAACGGAGTTCCAGCATCGTGGTGTCCTCCTCGGACGGTTGGGCGAGGTGGTGGACGAGGAAGGCCGCCAGGTCGCGCCGGGTCGCCGTCTCGGCCTCGACCCCGGCCCAGTACGCCCGGATCTCCCGGGCCGCCGGGCCCGGCTCCAGCGCGCACACCGTACGGATGCGGGCCAGCGGCATGCCGAGCCGGCGCAGCCAGGCCACCAGGCGGGCCTGTTCCAACTGCTCGGTGGCGTAGTAGCGGTAGCCGGTGCCCGGGTCCACCCGGGCGGGCCGCAGGAGATCCAGCTCGTCGTAGAGGCGCAGTGCCTTCGGCGACAGCCGGGATGCCTTCGCGAAGGCCCCGATCGTCAGCATCTCCATGGCTCTCCCCGGCTCTCCACGGTGCTCCCTGCCTTCCCGGCTGTGCCCAGGCATGTCCCGGCCTCTCGGCCCGGCGGTTCCTCGTTCCGCGATCGATGCTGGGGCTTCACCGAAGGTGAAGGTCAAGCGTGGTGTGCGAGACCGTGCCGATCATCCGTTATCTTTTCGTGACTGACTCGGCCACATCCGATCACATGCTGATCACACTCTGAAGGAACATGACCGCGCACAAAGCAACACCTTCCGGCGCTCGTACCCGCCGCGGCGGCTCGCCGCGTGTCACCGCGCAAGGTTCGGCCGAGGGGGCGGCCGAGGGCCGGGGCAAGGGCAAGGGCCGGGGCAAGGGCAAGGGTCGAGGCAGGGGCGAGAGCAAGGGCAAGGGCAGGGGCCCGGGGCGCAGGCGCAAGGCCCCCGCGCCACGTGGGAGAGGCCCCCTGTGGGGCGGCCTCGGGGTCGTGACGGTCCTCGGTGTCGCCGGATTCGCGGCGGTGAGCTGGATGAACGGCGGTGCGCGGGAGGTGGCCGCGGAGGCGGAACCCACCCCCTCCGCCGAGTCCCCGTCCGAGCGGTCCCGCCGCTCGTCCGGCCCCGGCTCCGACCCCGCCGATTCCCGTCCCGGCCCCGGCCGGAGTTCCGGTTCCGGTTCCGGTTCCGGTTCCGGCGCCGGTGCGCCGGCGAGCCCCTCCGCCTCCTCCTCCGCCTCTTCCTCGGCCGACCCGTCGCCGGACGGGTCGGCGTCGCCGTCCCCCAGCGGCGAGCCGGTGACGATCCCGGCGACGGGGCCGGGGACGTTCCGCACGGCGCCCGGCGGCAGCGGCAAGGTGGGCAAGGGCACGCCCCTGCGCTACCGGGTGGAGGTCGAGAAGGGGCTGTCGCTCTCCCTCGACGACGTCGCCGACGAGGTGGAACGCGTCCTGGCCGACCCGCGCGGCTGGACCGCCGGCGGCGACCACGCCTTCCGGCGGGTCTCCGGCGGGGCCTTCGACTTCGCCGTCAAGGTCGCGACCCCGGGCACCGTCGACGACGTCTGCGGCGCGGGCGGGCTGGACACCGGCGGCGAGTTCAACTGCAACGTGAACGACGACGTCATGGTCAACCTGGAACGCTGGGAACTGGCGACCCCGGTCTACGCCAAGGACGTCACGGCCTACCGCGCCCTGATCATCAACCACGAGGTCGGCCACTTCCTCGGCGAGGGCCACGTCGGCTGCCCCGGCAAGGGCAAGCCCGCCCCGGCGATGATGCAGCAGATCAAGGGCATGAACGGCTGCGTCCCCAACGTCTGGCCGTACGACAGCAAGGGCCGGGCCCTCACCGGGCCTGCCGTGCCGTGAGCGGGGACCCCGCTCCGCCGTGAGCGGGGTCCACCCGCCGAAACCCCCTCCCTCCTCGGCCCGCGTGGTTGTTAGCCTGCGCCGGAGGCCCCCCGGGGAACACGTCGGGAGGGTCGAGGTGACCGTCCGAGAAATGGAGCCGTCCGTGGCCCGCACAGCCGCCCCCCGCATCGCCGTCGCCACCTACGACCCCGGGCCGGAGACGAGCCATGACCGGGATCTGCCGGTGCTGGTGCGGGCGCTGGGGGAGGCGGGGGCCGAGGCGGCGGCCGTGCACTGGGACGACCCGGCGGCCGACTGGGCCGGGTACGACCTCGTCGTCATCCGGTCCACCTGGGACTACAGCTGGCGCGCGGCCGAGTTCGTGGCCTGGGCGGAGAAGACCGGCGAGGCCACGCGGCTCGCCAACCCGGCCGGGGTCGTGCGCTGGAACACCGACAAGCGCTACCTCGGCGACCTCGCCGCCGCCGGAGTGCCCGTCGTGCCGACGGCCTATCTCGCGCCGGGCGACCCCGTGGAGCTTCCGCGGACCCACCAGTACGTCGTCAAGCCCACCTCCGGAGCGGGCGCCCGTTTCGCCGCCCGGTACACGCCCGGCCAGTGGGACACCGCCGTACGGCATGTCGAGCGGATGCACGCCGAAGGGCTCACCGCGATGGTGCAGCCCTTCGTGACCAGCATCGACACCGAGGGGGAGCGGGCCCTGCAGTTCTTCGGGGGCCGACCGCTGCACGCCAGCCGCAAGGGCGCGGTGCTCGCGCCCGGCACGGCCTACGACGCCGACAAGATCGCCCACCCCGACCTGGTGCCCTGGACCCCGACCGAGGCCGAACTCGCCGTCGCGGAGCGGGCGTTGGCGGCCGTACCGGGGGCGCCCGAGCTGCTGTACGCGCGCGTCGACCTCGTCACCGGCGAGGACGGGCGGCCGTGCGTGATGGAGCTGGAGCTGGTCGAGCCCAACCTCTTCCTGTGGCTGCACCCGGATTCGCTGCCCCGCGTGGTCGAGGCGATCCTGGCGGCGGCGACCACCGGCTGAACCACGGCTCCCGCACCCGGACCCGCGAGCCCGCCTCACCCGAAGAGGCGGGAAATCCGCGAAGCCCACGTCCCGCCCGTGCCCGCTGCCTACCCTTCGGGGTTACAACAGCGCGTACGGGAACCACAACTGAGGGCGTGACCAGCATCGTGGGCGGATCGGAGTCGCGGCGCACTTCCGGTTTCCCGGCGGAGCTGACGAGCTTCGTGGGGCGACGGGACGAGGCCGCCGATGTCAGACGGTTGTTGTCGGCGGGCAGACTGCTGACCCTGACGGGACCGGGCGGGGTGGGCAAGACCCGGCTCGCCGGACATGTGGCGGGAGAGGTCGCCCGGGCCTTCCCGGACGGCGTGTGGCTCGTGCCCCTGGCCGCCCTGAGCGACGAGGCGTTCGTCCCGCACGCCGTGAACGACGCGCTCGGCGTGCGCAACGAGACCGTACGGCCCCCGCTGGAGATCCTCGTCGACCACCTGCGCGACCGGCGCCTGCTCATCGTGCTCGACAACTGCGAGCACCTGCTGCGCAGTTGTGCGGTCCTCGCCCAAGCCGTACTGGCGGCCACCGAGGGGGTGCGGATCCTCGCCACCAGCAGACAACGGCTCGGTCTGGCCGGGGAACAGCTCTTCGAGGTGCCGCCGTTGCCCGCCCCCGAGCCGGAGGAACTGACCCCGTCGGCGGTCGAGTCCTTCCCCGCGCTCAGGCTGTTCGCCGACCGGGCGGCGGCCGTGGTCCCCGGCTTCACCGTCGGGGAGGCGAACCAGCAGGCGGTGGCCCGGCTCTGCCGGCGCCTCGACGGGCTGCCGCTCGCCATCGAACTGGCCGCGGTCCGGGTGCGTGCCCTCGGCGTCGACCAGCTCGTCGAACGCCTCGACGACCGCTACCAGCTCCTCACCTGCGGCAGCCCCACCTCCGCGCCCCGCCACCGCACCCTGCGCTCCGCCGTCGACTGGAGCCATGAACTGTGCACCCCGCAGGAGCAGTTGGTGTGGGCGTGGCTGTCCGTGTTCGTCGGCGGATTCGATCTGGCCGCCGCCGAGGCCGTCTGCGCAGGCGAGGACGGCACCGGGGGCAGGATCGCCCCGTGCGCCGTGCTGGACGCCGTCGCGGGGCTCGTCGACAAGTCGGTGCTGGTCCGGGAGGAGCGCGCCGGGCAGGTCCGCTACCGGCTGCTGGTCTCCCTGCGCGACTACGGACTGGAGAAGCTGCACGACCTGGGCGAGGCGACCGACACCCGCCGCCGGCACCGCGACCACTTCGCGCGTCTCGGCGCCGAGTACGAGCAGGCCTGGTTCGGCCCCGACCAGGCGGAGATCACCGAACGCATCCGTATCGACCAGGACAACTTCCGTGCCGCGCTCGACTTCTGCCTCACCACCCCGGGCGAGGCCCAGCACGGGCTGCGGCTCGCCGCCGGCCTGTGGTTCCACTGGGTCGCGGGCGGCATCTGGGGCGAGGGCCGGCACTGGATGGACGGTGCCCTGCGGGCCGGGGCCCGGCCCGACGCCGGCCTGACCCGCGCCATGTGGGCGGGTGCCCTGACCTCGCTGGTGCACAGCCGCTCCGCCGCCGTCCTCGCCGGCCTGGACCCGTTACGGAGCGCTGCCGCCGCCGACGCGGAACTCCCGGTGCCCGCGCCCCCGCCCGTGCCGGCCGGCGCCCTCGTCCCGGGCCGGGCCCGCGCCTCCACCGCCTTCGTCGTCCTGACCCGCGTCGAACTGGCCTGCTCCCTCGTCAGCCGGGGCCGCGCCGCTCAGGCCATCCCGCTGTGCGCCGAGGCCGTCGCCCTGTGCGAGGCGCACGGGGAACAGTGGGCCCGCTCCTGGGCGCTGCGCACCCTCGCCCTCGCCCACTGGTCGGCCGGACAGTACGACCGCGCCGCCGAGCACGCCCGCGCCTGCCTGCGGCTCCCGTACACCGTGCGTCAGCACCAGAGCCTCGCCCGCACCCTCGACCTGCTCGCCGCCGCCGAGGCCCTGGCGGGGGACGCCGAGCGGGCGGGCGTGCTGCGCGGCGCCGTCGACCGGATCTGGCACGACATCGGCGGCAACCCCATGGACGCCCTGCGGCCCGGCCGCCCCCGCACCGCCGAGCACCACGCCCGCCGCGCCCTCGGCGACCAGACCTACACCCTGGCCCACCGCCGGGGCGGCCGCCTGACCGCGGAGCAGGCGGTGGCGTACGCGCTCGGCAGGCCGGGGAAGGGCCGGGTGCCCGGCGCGCGCGAGGGGGAGGGGCCCGCCCCGGCCCCCCGCCTGCGGGCCGCCTCGACCAGGGGCGGGGGTGCCGCCCCGGCCACCGGTTCCGTCGGCCCGTCCCCGGCCCCGGGCGCCGGGCTCGCCGACCCGGTTCCCCTCACCCGCCGTGAACTCCAGGTCGCCGCCCTCGTCGCCCAGGGCCGGACCAACAAACAGATCGCCGACCACCTGGTCATCGCCCGCCGTACCGCCGAGGGGCACGTCGAGCGCATCCTCGTGAAGCTGGGCTTCCACAACCGCAGTCAGGTCGCGGCCTGGTTCAGCGCGCGGGCGGGGCTGTAGCGGAGGCCGGCAGCGGCACGGACAGGGTGGTCGAAGTCCCCCGGCCGATGCCGCGCACCCGGACCCGGCCGGCGCCGGCACCCGGAGCCGTGATCAGCGCCTCGGCGAGCCGCGGCCCGCGCCCCGCGGTCCGCCCCGCCGCCGGGCCGGGCCCGTTCTCCGTCACCTCGCAGCACAACTCGCCGTCCTGCGCACGGAGTTCGACGACTCCGGCGCCGCCTCCATGCTCCACGGCATCCGCCGCGATCTCCACCACGGCCTGTACGAGGACGCCCCGGGCGGCGGCGCCGAGGCCGGCCCGGATGCCGGCCTCCTCGACGAGTGAGCGCAGCAGGGGGAGACGGGCCGCGTCGAACTCCGTCCGCAGCAGCGGAACCCCTCTCACCCGGCGTCTCCGAGCCCGAGCCCGCCCCCGGCCCCGCCGGCGTCCCCGTCCCCGTCCGTCTCCACGCTGACCAGCAGCTGGGGCACCTCGCCGGCACCCAGCTGCTCCAGCACCAGCCCCAGCAGCTCGCCGCAGCGCACGGTGACCTCGCTGCCGGCCGGGAGGGACGCGGCGAGGCTGATCAGCTGCCAGGCGCAGTGCGCCTCCATGAAACACAGGTCACGCAGGTCGAGGACGAGATGGCTGGGGCCGGCGTCGTCACGGCGTTCCAGTGCCTCGCGCAGGGCCTCGACGAACTCGGTCCGCGTGCTCAGCTCGGCGCTGCCGGCGATCCGCCCGCCGTCGGGGGTCTCGGTGGCCTCCAGGGAGTCGAGGCGTTCCATGACCCGCAGCGGGTGGACCTTGCCGGCACGGGCCGTCAGGTCGTCGTCGAAGTGCCGCCGGTCGTACCAGCAGATCGCGGTGAACAGCGGGTCCGCGAACAGCGGCGCCACGGACGCCTCGTAGTCGAGCAGCCGGTCGTGGCCGAGGTTCATCCGGGGCGCCCAGCTCATGTCCGCGGTGACCCGCAGCCCCGTCCAGCCCTCCTCGCAGGCGCGGTCGACCTCGGAGGCGTAGGTGTCGATCGTGCGCCGCTCGCGGAAGCGGCCGTCGGGGGCGTAGATCTCCGTGTTGCGCTTGAGCGACAGCTGACCGCCGGCCCGCGCCGCCACGACCTGACCGCTGCCCCGGTCCAGCAGGGCGACCACCTCGTCGTCGCTCAGGTCGTCCGGGTCCATGACGAGCAGGACCTTCTCCCCGCGCGCCAGGCTGGTCCGGGTGTACGCGGTGAACACCTTCCAGGGCGACTCCCCGGCCTCCTCCCGCGCCCCCGGCCCCATGCACGCGTGGTCCCCCAGCCGCAGCCGCTCGACGGGCACGGTTCGCTCCGCGGGGTGCCGGGTCGTCATGGGACCGCCCTTCCATGAGATCACCACTCGGTCGGTACGGACAGTAGGCCCAGCGGTGCCCCTCACGGCCGGATGATCGCCAATCTTCCGTTCGGGGCGCCCTGGTGAGCGATCGCGACGACATTCGACCGGCGGTACGCGTGAACTGATGAGACGTGATCAGGCGCTGTCAGGTCGCTGCGGGACGGTGGCGGTCCGCTGCAACAACCCCCACGTGAACTCCGCGACACACTCCCGCCGCGCCCCCAGCCCGTCGGGCGCCTGGAACCGCAGTCCCCACCGCGTGGGCGCCGTCCCCTCCAGCGGCCGCGCCGGCGCGAACGCCCGCGCGACCTCGTCCACCGTGCAGGACCACGGCGTCAGATCCTCCAGCGCGCGCAACGCGGGCCCGGCCGCCCCCGGAGCCCGCACCAGCCACTCGTTCCACACCGCCCCGTTCGGCGCGAGCAGCACCTCGAAGCGGAGATCGGCCCACAACGGCACCGGCCACAGCCATGCCTCGCAGTCCAGGTCGCCGATCCTCCGGGCGGTGACGGACGCCGGCGCGCCCAGGACCGACCGGTAGCGGGACGCCGAGCCCCGGGCCCGGGGCGAGCGCGCCATCGCCTGCCACCGCCGGTTCGCCTCCCGCATGTCCGCGACGGAGACGCCCAGCTCACGGCGGGCGTCCTCGACGAGTCCCGGGTTGTGGTCGGCCATGCGGCGCAGCAGGACGAGCTGGAAGTCCAGAGGGGTGAACGGACCGGAGGGCCTATCGGGGCCGGGGCGCTTCGCGGAGGACATGGGGTCCATCGTGGCCCACGGCACCGGATGCGGCCCGGCGGCCACCGGCCCGCTCACCCGGGCGGCGCCCGTCCGGCAGGAACAGCACCGAGTTGACGTACCGCCCGGCGAACGGCAGGACGCGCCGGAGCAGCCCCTGGGACGCCCGGTGCGACGTGCGCGCCTGATGGGCCTCCAGGGTGGCCGGCACGAGGGGCAGCCAGGTCCCGGCGGGCAGGACCCAGCCGGCGTAACCGAGGCCGGCCAGGAGGTCGACGACCGGGGCGATCGGCTGGATACGGGCCTCCAGTTCGACGAAGAGGGCCGGGCGGTCGCGGGCCAGGAGACCCGACGCGCCGCGCAGCACGGCCAGTTCGTTGCCGTCGACGTCGATCTTGACGAAGCCGACGTCCGTCAGGCCGAGCCCGTCGAGGGTGACGCAGTCGACGTCCAGTGCGCGGGCGTGGATGTCCCGCCGGACCAGCGAGGACACGCCGCGGCCGCCGTCGTCGCCGGACGGCAGCCAGAGACGGGCCGTGCCCGGGCCGTCCGAGGCGGCGGCCTGGACGACGCGGACGTTGGCGGGGGCCGACGCGGCGAGCAGCCGGGCCAGCCGGGGCGCGGGCTCCACGGTCACCACACGCGCGGCCCGCGCCGCCAGCCGGTGGGTCCAGGGGCCGTACCAGCCGCCGACGTCCACCGCCGTACCGCAGTCCGGCGGGCACAGGTCGCCGAGCCGGGTCAGCTCCGGTTCGAAGCGCGGGTAGACGGACCGGGCGGCCGCGGCGACCAGCCGGTCCGGGAGGAGCGGCGCCAGCCGTGCGGCGAGTGTGGTCATGAACCCGTCCTCCTCAGCAGCAGTGCGGAGAGCTTCTCGTGTTCGTCCTCGGTCACCTGCTCGCCCGAGGACGGCAGCAGCTGCGGAATGCCGTCGACGATGGGGTAACGGCGGTGCAGCCGGGGGTTGTAGAGCGACTCCGGCGCCCGGGCGTCGGAGGTGGTGGTGCCGGTCCGCTCCTCCTCGTGGACCACCAGGTGCAGCGGCCCCTTGTCCAGCGGGCACGCCAGGATCTGGAGCAACGGGTCGTCGGGATTCATGGAGGGGTCAACTCCTTGGCCGGTGAAGGGTCGTGGGGCGCCGGGGGCGCCGGGGTGTCGTGCTTGGGCATGCTCAGCAGTACGGCGACCGCCAGCACCGTGCCGGACAGCCGCAGGGCCAGCCGCAGCGGATCGTCGGGCAGCGACTCGCCGAACGACAGCGTGCCGAGCACCGCCGTGAACAGGGAGGTCACCGTCGTACAGACGGGCACGATCAGCGAGGCCCGGCAGCGCTGCAGCGCCGCCTGCGACATCACCAGGCCGAACGCGCCGGTGACGAGCAGGAGATACGGGTACGGGGAGCGCAGCAGACCCGCCACCGCGTCCCCGAACCCGCCGGTGGTCAGACGGCTCGACACGCCCTTGATCGCGAGCGAGCTGACCCCGTACAGCAGGCCCACGGCCACGCCGTACTCGACGCCCGTGGTCGGCAGCCGGTGCCGGTGCCGGGCGCGCCGTTCGGCGGACCGGTACAGCCCCACCCCCGCCGCCAGCGCGGGCAGGCAGATCGTCAGAACCAGCGCGTACGGCGCTCCGCGGCCGACGGGGTCGGCGTTCTCGTCCAACGACAGCACCACCATCAGCAGCGCGACGAGGATGGCCCCGAGGGCGTACCGCTCCCGGCCCGTGGTCCGCTCGCCGAGCAGGCGCGCCGAGAGCAGGACCAGCAGGACCAGCCCCGACACGAAGATGCCCTGGGCGGCGGCGATCGGCAGGGTCCGGTACACGGCCAGCTGGGCGGCGAACCCGGCGGCCAGCGACAGCGAACCCGCGATCCACAGCGGGCTGCCGACGACCTGCCGCAGCAGTTTCACCGGTGCGCGGACCGTCACCTGCGGCATGGCGGTGAGCGCCCGTTTCTCCAGGACGAACCCGGTGCTGTAGAGCGCGTTCGCCAGCAGGGCCGCGGCCACTCCCCACCACATCGCCTACGTCCTTCGCGCGTGCAGCAGCAGGATCGACGCCACCGACGGGACGGCGCAGGCCAGTCGGTCCAGCGGGCGCAGCGGACGCGGCACGCCGTGGAAGGCCGCCCCGCGCAGCCGTACGACCTCGAAGCCGGACGCGGCCACGAACTCCCGCAGCGCGCGGGCGGTGTAGAGCCGCAGATGGCCCACGACCTCCGTCCCCGGGCGCCCGTGGATCTGGCGCAGGCTCACCTCCGAGAACACCGGCTGGACGCCCGCGAGCAGCAGGGCGCGGTTGTACCAGGCGGCGAGATTGGGGGTCGACAGCATGAGGTGGCCGCCGGGGCGCAGGACGCGGCGGATCTCGTCGAGGGCGGCGTCCGGGTCGACCAGGTGCTCGATGACCTCGCTGAACAGGACGGCGTCGGCGGACTCCGACCGCAACGGCAGTCCGCCGTCGGTCAGTTCGCCGCGGATCGCGTACGGGATGCGGGTGCGGGCCCGTCTGAGGGCGTCCTGGGACCAGTCGACGCCGATGACGCGGTGACCGGCCAGGAGCGGGGCGGCGGTGGCGGCGGCCGTGCCGTCGCCGCAGCCGATGTCGAGGACGGTACGGGGGCCCGTCGTGGCCGCCGGGCCGAGGGCGGCGGCGAGCATGCGGGCCTGGGCGAGGCTGCGGGGGGTGCCGGAGGCGACGGGGACGGACGGGTCCTCGTAGAAGTCCCGCAGTCCCCGCACGGGCGGCTCGGCCGATGTGGTGGGCGAGGTGGCCGGTGTCACCGGGCGTCCTCCTGCGTCGCGTGCAGATAGTGCTCGAAGAGGTCCCGGAGGTGGGCTCCGTCGCCGTGGCTGAGCAGGGCGCGTGACCAGCGCAGCGCCACGTGCAGGCGGCCCGCCGTGGAGGCGGTCGTGACGGTGAGGCCGCGCGGCATGCGGGCGGGGGCCGAGAACCACACGGCGTGGGCCCGGCCGGCCTCCTCGCCGAAGTCGAGGGCGTAGGGGATGCGGCCGATGTTGCTGAGCAGGGTGGTCGACGTCCAGGGGCCCGCGGCTCTGCGCAGGCCCCGGGTGAGGGCCGCCCGCCAGGCGACGGGGACCACCGGGGCCGTCAACAGGGAGGCACCGTGCCCGAGTTGGGGCCTCGGGAGGGACTTCAGGGCGCGGGTGCGTTCGGCCGTGCGGCGCAGGAGTACGGGCAGCGGTGTGTGATCGGCGTGCAACTCGGCGTGGGAGAAGGGGACTTCGACCAGGCGGGTGCCGTTGCCTATCGCCATGTCCGTGTCCCTCGGGCGGTCGTCCACGGGCATGGTGATGCGCAGGGGGCGGGGAGGGGCGCCGTGTTCCCGGTTCCAGTGGGCGAGCGTCAAAGCAGTGGTGACCATGAGCTGGTCGTTCACGGTGTAGGGGGCGCCCTTGGGGCGGCGGGGCACGGGCAGTTCGGTGACGAGCAGGCCGTTGCCGGGTGAGGGCTCGGGGGTGCCGGCGGCGACCCGGGCGGGGCGGGCCCAGGGGGAGGGGGCGTCCGCCGGGGGCGGAGCCGGTTCGTCGGGGGTGGGGGCGGGGCGGACGGGCGGGGCCGTGGGGGCGTTGTCCTCGCCGCCGTAGAGCTGGGCAGCGGTGGCGAGGATCCGCAGACAGGCAGGGCCGTCGAGCGCGGTGTGGTTGATGGTGAGGAAGAGGACGGTGCCCTTCGGGCCTCCGGGTGCGGGGTCCTCCGGGTGCGGGTGCGGGTGCGGGTTCGGCCGCCCGGTCGGCCGGGGTGTCGCGGCGTCCGTGGTCCCCGCCGCCCGGCCCCGCCCGGCCGGGGAGCCCTCCCCCGCCCCGGCGGCCCGACCGCCCGCGGTGAGGCCGACCGCGTCGGTCGCCTCGCTGCCCACCGCGGGCCCCGCGCCCTGAACCACCTCCAGGCGGATCGGCGGCGACACCGTCAGCGGGGGCGCCTCGACCAGGGCCCGCGTCCGCGCGTCCCGCAGCGCGTGCGGGCCGGCGGGCGGGAAGGCCACCACCTCGACCTCCGGTCCCTCGGTCAGCTCCCACTCGTAGCGGCGGCTGTACCACCGCCCCGGCGCCTCCCGCATGAGGATGCGGGGGTGGGCGCGCAGGGCGGTGACGAAGGCCGTGCGGAGCCGGCCGGGGTCGAGCCGGCCGGGGAGGTGGACCTCGATGTGGACGGTCTCGGGTTCCTGTTCCTGGGCGCAGTGCCGGGACACCTCGTCGACCACCGGGAAGGGGATGCGGACGGGTCCGTGGGCGGCGTCGTCCCGCGCGGGGTGGTCCAGCGTCGTCATACGGGCTCCCCCTTGCCGGTACCCCCGCTTCCCGCGGGGCCGCCGTCCTCCGGCGGCGCCTCGGACTTCGGCGGCGCCTCGGACTTCGGCGGCACCTCGGACTTCGGCTTGGTGAACGCGATCCGCCGGGTCGGGGTGTCCGGGTCCTCCTGCGGGGAGCCCGGCCCGCGCGCCGAGATCGTCGGACCGGCCACGGACCCGCCGCCCGCGGCCCCTCCCGGGCCGCCGGGTCCGCCGTTCAGCGTCTTGTCCACCCGCCTGCGCCGCGGCAACGGTTCCGTCGGAGCCTGCGCGCCCGGCGGGACCGCGAACCGCCGCGTCGTGCCGGGCCGGTCGGGGGCGGCCTCCACTCCGGCCCCCACACTCACCAGTCCCGCGAACAGTCCGGTCAGCGCGAGGAGTTGGGCGGCATGGCCGAACGCACCCTCGCCCGCCGCGACCGGCTCACCCGCCCCGAGGGCGGCGGCGACCCCCGCGCCCGCCAGGGCGAGGAAGGCGATCGGGACGAGCAGGCTGTGCCGCTTCCGGGCGAGCAGGGCCAGCAGCGGGACGAGGAGGGCGAGGAAGCCCGCGACGACGATGCCGACGAGGGTGAGGGCGACCACGCCGAGCCAGAGACCGGGACCGGGCGGCGCCGGCTGCGGCTCGTCGGGGTTGGCCTCCCGGCGGCGCCAGAGGGCCAGCCCGATCAGGGCCGCGAGGCCCACACCGGCACCGATCAGCCCGGCCTCGTACGTCACGGACGGCTCGTAGGACAGCTTGACCGTGCCGCCCGCACCGCCGGGCACGCGCCAGCCCTGCTGCCAGCCGTCGAGCCGCACGGGGGTCAGCTCGCGGCCGCCCAGCGTGGCCTTCCAGCCGTCGTTGAAGTTCTCGTACGTCGCCAGATAGGAGGCCGCGCCGTCGCCGACGGTGACCTCGCGGCGGTCGCCGAGCCAGTCCCGTATGCCCAACTCCCGCCCGTTGACGGAGGGTTCGGCGAGCGTGCCCCGGGTGAGGGTCACGGTGCTGACCGCCAGGGCGCCCGTGTCCTCGGACTCGAAGGTGTGGCGGTCGTCCGCGCCCAGTTCCAGCGCGCCCCCGGGCTTGCCGTCCTGGCAGAGCGTCAGATCGACCGGCCGCCGCTCCGTCAGGTCCCGTACCGTCCCCCGGGCGCTCGTCTCGTACAGCGTCCCGTCGACCTCGACCGCCGGTCCCTCGCCGCACGGCAGCTCGAAGTCCCGGGTCGGGGCGGGCTGCGGGGTGCGGAACTGGTCGAGGGCCGGGACGTACGCCTCCGTCAGGCCGACCGGGAGTTGCAGGTCGTCGTCGGCGACGGGGTTGTGGACGGTCAGCGGGGCCGTCTCGGTGACGGTGATGTCGAGCCGGTCGGTGGTGATCGGGTCGAAGCGGACCCAGCCGTTCTCGTCGACAGCGGCGATGGCGGCACCGTCGGGGGAGCTGATCTCGACCTGGGTCGGCCGGGCCGACAGCCCGCCCGCCGGGGCCAGGACGAGCGAGCCGACCGGCCACTTGTCGCCCCAGCTGAGGTGGATCGTGGGGTCGTCGCCCGCGATCCACGCCGTGGTCAGGTCGCCGTCGGTCAGGTTGCGCGGCGAGAGCCCGGCCCCGAGGGAGGCCGTGGACTCGGCGCTCGCCGTGATCCGGCTCTGCTGCTCGGGGGCGGCCTTGTAGAGCAGCTTGTCGAGTGCGTCGCCCGGCACGGGTACGGCGGTGGCCTTCATCTCGTACGTCCCGGCCGCGGTGGTGCCGAAGGTGCGGTGCAGCCCCGGTTCGGTGCCCGTGGGGGAGAGGCCGGTCGGGTCGGCGGCCCGCCGCAGCGAGATCACCTCGGCGGAGGCGTCGGACTCCTTCGCGTCCGTCGGCAGCCGCAGCATCCGGGTGACCTTCACGCCGGGCAGGTCGATCTCGGAGAAGCCCGCGCCGACGAGCCCGGTGTGCCGCTCGGCAGAGTCGAGGATCGTGATCCTCAGCCAACCCGTGTCGCCGGGAGCGGCGTTGACGGTCTGCGTCGATCCGTCGGCCTTGAGGTTCGTGGAGCGTGAGCCCCGCTCGGTCTCCACCTTGATCCGGGTCGGCGCCGACCGCACCCCGTCCTGCGGCAGCGGGGTGACCTCGAAGGACGCCGGGACGTCCTGGCTGCCGTCGAAGTCGATCCGCAGCCACTGCCCGTCAGCCGACCCGGCCGCGCCCTCCGCCCAGGCGGTGCCCCGGTCGCCGTCGAAGGCGTTCACCGGGTCGTACTGCGGCAGATGGAACAGCCAGTTGCCGCTGGTCGACGCGGTCACGGATCTGGCGCCCCGCAGCTCGGCCACCGTCTGGTGGCCGAGGCCCGACACCGGCAGGATCTGCTTCGGTTGCGCGCCGGGGTCCTGCACGCTCCCGCCCGGGTTCCGCTCGTTCGCCGTGTACGTGTACGACGTGTTGGCGTTGACCAGGCCGAAGCGGGTGTCCGCCCGGCGCAGCCCGTCACCGACCACCTGCACGGCCGGGGTTCCGAGCCCGGGGTGGTTGTCGCCGGTCAGCACGGTGGCCCGGTCGCGCAGCTCCGGGTCGGCGGCCAGCGGCAGCAGCGACTCCGGGCCGCCGGAGACGACGGCCGTGTCCGCGATCGCCTTCAGTCCGGCCTGCCCGGGGCGCGGCACGTCCTCGGCCGGGCGATAGATCTCCACGGCCCGCTGCCGCGCGTACAGCCCCTCGACCTGCAGCGGGGTGCCCTCGGCGATCCGTCCGCCGGTCATCACCGGCCCGAGCCCGGTCACCCGCTCGTACCCGGACTGCTCCAGGGTCCGTTTCACGGTCGTGGTCGGCACCGCGCCGATCTGGTCGGGGTCGAGGTCGTTGCGCACGACGACGTAGTAGAGGCCCGCTCGGCTCAGGTAGTCGCCGAGTCCCGGCACTTCACCGCCCGTCAGCAGCGCCTGCTCGACGGCGTCCATCGCACGCCGGTTGCCGGGGGTGCCGAAGGGCACGTAGTCGCGCTGCGCCCAGCGGGAGCCGGCGAAGACGTCCAGGGGCTGGTCGACGGTGGTGCCCCAGGTGTGGATGCCGTGCGCGGTGGCCGGTACGACCAGGGCGCGGGAGTCCGGCGAGTACTTCTCCAGCCAGTCCGCCGTCGCCTGCCAGTACTTGGGCAGCTCCTTGAACGAACCCGGCTGCAGCACCGACCCGTTGAGGTACGGCCACAGCAGCCCCGGTACGACCAGGACGGCCGCGACCAGCGGCGCGAACCGCCGCCCCCGCACCCGCCGGGCACCCCGCACCTGCGCGGCCACGCCCACCAGGTGCGCGAGCCCGAGGACCAGCGCGAGCGCCAGCCCCGTCTGGAACTTGTAGATGTTCCGGAAGGGCACGAGCCCGGAGTTCAGCCAGTCCTGGACCACCCCGTGGAAGGGCGCCCCGAACGCGCCGCCGTACCCGGCGAGGGTGAACAGCGCGACCACCAGCACGGTCAGCACCAGCCAGCGGCGCTCGGGCATGTCCCGCCGCGCCAGTCCGGCCAGGCCCAGCCCCGCCGCCAGCGCCGACGACAGGATCACGACCACGGACGCGGCGACGGACCAGCCGGCCGGCAGCCAGGGCTCACCGAAGTTCAGATAGCCCACCCAGTTCCCGGCACCCCGCAGGGCCTCGGTGGCGGACATCGTGGCCGTCGTGGTCTGTGAACTCTCCACGTACGGAAGGAAGTTCTCCCCGTAGAAGCCGAGCAGCAGCAGTGGGACCACCCACCAGGCGGTCGCCAGCAGCACCCCCGGCACCCACCAGGCGATCAGCCCGCGCTGCCGGGGCCCCGGCGTCCGGGTGAGCAGATACAGCCCGACCGGCAGCAGCGAGGCCAGGGTCGCGGACGCGTTGACCCCGCCCATGAAGGGGATGACGAGCGCGGACCGCAGGGCCGCCACCCGGGCGCTGTACCGCTCGTTCGCCAGCGGCAGCAGGACCCACGGCAGGAACGCCCCCGGCAGCGCGGCGGCCGACGTCGACCCGACGACCGTCGTGAACACGGGCCACAGCGCGTAGGCGCCGGCGGCGAGCAGCCGCGACGCGGAGCTTCCGACGCCCAGGCGCTCGGCCAGCCGCAGCGCGCCCCAGAAGGCCACCGACACGATCAGGGACAGCCACAGCCGCTCCGCCAGCCACACCGGCAGCCCGACCAGATCGGTCAGCCCGTAGTACGGCAGCATCGGCCACAGGTAGCCGACGTACTGGTCCTGGATGCCGCCGAACCCGCCCCGGTCGTGCCACAGCTGGCCGAGGTCGGAGACGAACTGCCAGGGATCGGTGGTGACGCCGAGCTTGGTGTCGAAGGTCTGCCGCCCCGGCTGCGCCGCGACCAGCAGGACGAACACCACGGCCCAGAATCCCAGCAGCCAGCGCCGCGACCGGGGGCCCTCGGGGGGTCCCTCGGCCGTGCCCGCGGGCCGTACCGGCGCGGGGGGTGGAGCCTGGACCGTGCTCGTCATGGTGGACACCGCCGGAGGATGAGGAGGAGGTTCCAGGTGGCGAACTCACGCAGTCCCGGCGCCTTCACGACGGTCTCCGCGAGAAACGGCCAGTAGCGGGAGCGCGCCGACACGACCGTCACGTCGTCCCGGCCGCGCACCTGCCGCAGAGTGCGTCCGATGTGCACGACGAAGAGGTTCTCGCCGAGGGTGTGCTTGGCTTCCTTGCCCGTACGGCGCCGGTAGCGGGCCCGCGCCCGTTCGGCTCCCAGGTAGTGCCAGGGCGCCCATTCGTGCCCGCCCCAGGGGGACAGCCAGTTCGTGAACGACACGTAGATCAGCCCGCCGGGCCGGGTGACCCGCGCGAGTTCACTGAGGAAGGTCGGCGGATCGGCGACATGCTCCAGCACGTTGGAGGTGAAGGTGACGTCCGCGACCCCGTCGGCCAGGGGGAGGAGATACCCGTCGGCGACCACGGCCCCGTCCGGCGGTTTTGTCCCCAACTCCCGTAGGTCGGGCTCGAAGAGGTACGCCTGGGCGCCCCGCCGCCGGAACTCCTCGGTGAAGTACCCGCTGCCACCACCGACATCGACTACGGTCAGCCCCTCCACGGCCCGGCCGCCGTACGCCTCGACCTGGTCGACGGCGTCACGGGCGAGCAGGGAGTAGCAGTACGCGGGATCGTCCTGCTCGCGCATGAAGGCCCGGAAGAGGGTGAGGGAGCGCCGAAGAGAGGGATCCTTGAAACCGGGGTCGGCCGCCGCGCCCTCATGGGGGCGCGGGGCTGTGACATGTGCGGCTCCGTCGCGTGGGCGCGACACGCCACGAACGACCCGCAGTCGCCGACGGTCGGACGAGGCACCCCCTCCGGCGCTCAAGGCGACCAGCCCCGCACGGCCTCCGCCGCCACCGCCCGGAACTGCCGGACCGTGTGCCCCCACCGGTAGTGCGCGGCGCGCTCCCGCGCGGCCTTCCCCATCAGCACCCGCCGGTCGGTCGACAACGCCAGCGCGCACCACGCCGCGGCGAAGGAGGACTCCCCCCGGGCGAGCACGCCGGTCTCCCCGTCCACGACGGAGTCCCGCAGCCCGGGCACGTCGAAGGCCACCGACGGTGTCTCCCGTACGGCCGCCTCCGTGACGACCAGCCCCCACCCCTCCACGGCCGACGGATGCAGCAGCAGCCAGGCCGCGCACAGCAGCCGGTGCTTCTCCTCCTCGGACACGTGCCCGGCGAACTCGACCCCCGCCCCGGCCATCGCCCGCAGCCGGTCGCGTTCGGGTCCGTCACCGACGATCACGAGCCGTCCGCCCGTGACCGGCCGCACCCGTTCCCACAGCCGCAGCAGCAGATCGATCCGCTTGTACTCGACCAGCCGGCCCACCGCCACGAACAGCGGCTCGGCCGACCGTTCGGCACGCGGCCCCGGCTCCTCGACCCCGTTGTGCACGACCCGTATCCGGTCCCGTTCCACACCGATCGAGCGGAGCGCGGTCGCCGTCGACGAGGACACGGCGACCAGCAGGTTCCGGCGCTGCGCGGCCGTCAGCGACCAGTGTTCGAGGCGGCGGCCGAGCCGTGCGGCCGGCGCCAGCGCGCCGCCGAACCGCAACCGCCACAGATCCGTGTGCACATGGTTGACCAGGCACATCGTCGGACCGTGGTGCCAGAGCGGTGCGAGGTAGGGCATGCCGTTGCACACCTCGACCAGCAGGTCGCAGTCGCCCACCTGACGGGCGAAGGCCGATCTGGCGCGCAGATGGTGGCTCAGATCGCCGCCGGCCGACACGACCCGGTAGTCGCGGTAGGCCGCCGGGCCGCCGCACAGCAGGGTGACCTGGTGACCGAGCCGGGTCAGGCCGTCGGCGAGCCGGTCGACGAGGAGCTCGGAGCCCCCCGCCGCCGGATTACCGAGGTCACGGCGGGCGAGAAAGACGATCCGGCGCGGCTGTGGGGGGCTTGCCGACCGGTGCTGGTCAAGGTGCGGAAACACCTCGACCAGCGAGAACGGCACGTGCTGGGGCATGGGTGCTCCAACTCGTCTCGGGGTGCGGAACTCAGCGGGGAGAAGGACGTTCGCCGTGGGGGATGTTCCGGTGGGGCGGGGGGTCCGGGTGGGTCGTACGGGTTGCGCGTGCCTCGGAGGTGCTCGGACGTACGGGGATCGGGAGCAGAGGGGGCGGGAGCTGGTGGATCGGACGTACGAGGATCGGAAGTACCGGCAGATGTCCGGAGTCGCTGTGGGCGAGGTGTGGGTGGGCTGTGCTCAGGTGGGGTGGACAGTTTTCGCCCAGCGGTTCGAAGCTGCTACTCACCGGCGTGACAATTTTCGGGGTTTATTCAACTGACGCCCTGTCACATCGTGATCTCTTCCTGGGACGACTCGGGCGTATCGGGGCGCCGCCTGCCACGTGCGACCAGAACGGCACCGGCCACGGCGAGGACGAAACCGACCACAGTGGCACCGATCGGCACCGTCCGCCCCACCAGCCGCAGCAGTGCGCTGTCCTTCTCCGCCTGGTCCACCGCGAACTTCTGCGTCGCCGGGGTGAACGCGAGCTTCCGGCTGTCGAGCAGCACCGCCGCGTCCTCGGTGCCTCCCGGCGCCCGCAGCGTCCGGCGCGGCCCGGTCTGCGCGTAGAGCACGCGCCCCGTGCTCTGGTCGACGACCAGTTCGAGACCGTGGTTGGCGTACCACTCCTCGGCGAGCACCTGCGGCCGGCCCGGCTCGTCGACGAGGGCGCCGGGGACCATCCGGGTGCCGGTCTTCGTGGCCGGAACCTTCGCCGTGAACCGCAGCCCCTCGTAGCCCCGGATCTTCTTCCGGCCCTCGTAGTGGAGCGTCACCGTCGCGCCGAGCGTGTTGTCCCACCAGCGGTAGGAGCGCTTCTGCACGTCGAAGGGGAACTTCAGGTACGCCTCGCCCTCGATGTACGGCTTCTCGTCGCAGCAGTGCACGGGCCGGTTGGTCTTCCGGTCGCTGACCCAGCGGTGCGGGGAGAAGTCCAGCGCGTCGTGCGGATCGGCCGCCGGCAGCGACTTCTCGGTGTCGACCGAGGTGATCACGTCCCACACGGCGGCCCCGCTGCGCTCACTTTCGGCCACATCGCCGCGTACCCGCTGGGTGACGGTGATCTCCTGGCCCGGCACGGTCTTCACCTGCTCCACGTCGAAGACGCTGCCGGTGCCGGAGTAGACGGCGGTCGTGTCGATGTCGATCGGGTTCACGGCGGCCCTCGGCTCCACGTACCACGCGAGCAGGGGCGCGAGGACCAGCAGGAACGTGCCGAGGCCCAGCAGGACCAGTGAGAGTGGTGAAGCTGTACGGCGCATCCGGGCACTCCAGGGGGCGTTGGGAGGTGCGACTCGGGTAGGCGTGCGGAAAGTGCGACGCCTGGGGAATGTGCGCGTGCGGACGGGGGCTGGGTGTGGGGGCTGTGTATGGGCCGGGAACCGTAGGCGGAGTCTTGACGCAGTGTCAATGCATTGCTGACACTGAGTCCGCGGGGTGCCCTGGGTGGGGACGACCTGTCGACCGAGAGGCTGCCCCTGCGATGTCCAGACTGCTCGCCGCCGCACTGACCATGGCGGCCGCCGCCGCTCTCGCCGCGGGCGCCGCGTTCGGTGTCGTCGCTCTGCTCGACGCCACTCCGGACCAGCCGAACACCCCGCTCATCACCTACGAGAACGCCGGTCAGGAGCGCTGAGGGGTGACCGGAGGCCCGGGAACCGTCACCGTCCGCTCCGCCTGGCACGACGTGCCGCGACTGCAGGTGCGCGAGTTCGCCGCGATCGCCATGGCCGAGGCCCCCGCCCTCGCCGAGGAGATCCTTCGCGAGATCCGCCGCGAGTACCCCCACCTGCCCGTCGTCCTCGACGAATCCGGCGAACCGATGGCCCTCATCGGCATCCGCCGCGCGATCGAGGTCTTCGTCCAGCATCTGGAGACCGCCGAGGGCCGCCCGCGCGTGCCTCCGGGCGTCTTCCAGGAGTTCGGCCGCGGCGAGGGCCTGAACGGCCGCAGCCTGGATTCGCTGCAGGCGATCTACCGCCTCGGCGTACGCCTGGCCTGGCGCCGCTTCGCGGAGATCGGCCAGCGCGTGGAGATCCCGCCGCCCGCGATGTACGAGCTGGTCGACGCCGGATACGAGTACCTGGACGGTCTGGTGGACCAGTCGGTGCGCGGCTACGCGGAGGCGGCGGCCCGGCAGGCCGGCGAACGGCTGCGACTGCAACGCCGGCTGATGGAACTCCTGCTCGCCGAGCACCACCGGGGCGACCCGGCGGACGCGCTCACCGAACGCGCGGCCCGGATCGGCTGGACCCTCCCGGAGAAGGTCGCCGTCGGGGTCCTGTTACGGCCGGCCCGCGAGGCCATGGCCCCCGCCGTCGGCCAGGGCGTCCTGCTGGACATGGAGTACGAGCAGCCCCGCATGGTCGTCCCCGAACCCGACGCGGCGGGCCGCCCCGAACTCCTCCACCGCGCCCTGACCGGCTGGTCGGGCGCGATCGGCCCGCCGGTGCCGCTGGCCGACGCGGCGAAGTCGCTGCGCTGGGCGGAAGCCGCCGTCCGTCTCATGGAGCGCCGGCTGCTCCCCGGCGGCGAGGTCCTGCACTGCACCGAACACACCGAGGCCCTCGTCCTCCTCCAGCCCGAGGAGCTGATCGACGACCTCGCCCTGCGCTGCCTCGCCCCCCTCGCCCACTGCGGGCCCACCCATGGCCGCCGCCTCGCGGAGACCCTCCTCGCCTGGCTGGAGACCCGCGGCGGCGCCCCCGAGATCGCCGCCCGTCTGGGTGTGCACCCGCAAACCGTCCGCTATCGTCTGCGTCAGATACGCGAACTCTGGGGCGACGAGATCGACGACCCCGACCGCCGCTTCGAGCTGGAGCTGGTGCTGAGGGCGCAGCGGCTGCGGGGGGAGCTGGGGGATCCGCGCGGCCGGCGCTGACCGGGTCGTCTCCCCGGAGGCACCAGCACTCACGCACCCGCACCCGCACCCGGCAACGCACCTCACCTCACCCACCTCATCCACCCCACCCCCTGCCTCGCCCACCCCTGCTCGATCGTCCGCGGTTATTGCCCGGTCAACGCACTATGACTAGCCTGTGTTCGTCATGCCGATCGACCGTTGAAATTTCGAACACCGCCGCAGACAGATCCGACAGACAGAACCGACAGACAGAGGGAGGGAGCCGGCTGTGGGACGCCTCGTACCTGCCGTGACCCGGGCGCTCGACATATTGGAGCTCTTCCTGGACGGGGACGGCACACTCTCCGCCCCCGACATCGTGCGCAGGCTCCAACTGCCCCGCACCACCGTGCACGAGCTGGTCACCACGCTCGCCGCCCGGGGATACATCGTCCAGGTCCAGGGGCAGCCGGGACGCTACCGCCTCGGAGTCCGCCCGTACCAGCTCGGCAGCCGTTACGCCGAGCAGCTGGACCTCGCCGCCGAGGGCCAGCAGGTGGCCAGGTCCGTCGCCGAGACCTGCGACGAGACGGTGCACGTGGCGATCCTGGAGTACACGGACGTCATCTACATCGCCAAGGTCGACTCCACGCACGCCGTCCGCATGGTCTCCGCCGCGGGCCGCCGCCTCCCGGCGCACTGCACCTCCGTCGGCAAGATGCTCCTCGCCTCCCTTCCCGAGGCCGAGCTGAACGCCCGGATCCCGGACGACGCCGACCTGGTCGCCATGACCTCCAACAGCATCACCGACCCGGCCGCCCTGCGCGAGACCCTGGCCCGGATCCGTGAGCGGGGTCTCGCCGTGGAGAACCGCGAGTCCAACCCGGACGTCTCCTGCGTCGCCGCGCCGGTCCGCGACCGCACCGGCAGGGTCGTCGCCGCGATCTCCATCTCCGTGCCCATGATCCGCTGGAGCGACGAGCGCCGGATCGAGCTGGAGCAGCTCGCCGCCAAGGGCGCCGCGGAACTGTCCGAGCGCCTCGGCCACCGGAGCGTGGCATGAGCGCGAACACGGGTTACGAGGTCGCCGTACGCGAGTACGCGGCCCTCGGTGAGGGCCCCACCTGGGACGCCGACGCCCAGCGTCTGCTCTGGATCGACATCCTCGGTTCGCGCGTGTACACGTACGACCCGGCCTCGGGCCGCCGCACGGTCCTCGTGACCGAGCAGCACGTCGGCGCGGTCAAGCCCCGCGCCGGTGGCGGCCTCGTCCTGAACCTCCGTGACGGCGTCGGTCTCACCGGCGCCGACGGCACGTTCCGCTGGCTGCACCACGAGCCGGTGCCGGGCCGCCGCGCCAACGACGCCGCCGTGGCACCCGACGGCTCCCTCTTCGCCGGCACCATGCGCTACGACGAGGCCCCGGGCGGCGGCACCCTGGCCCGCTTCACGGCCGACGGGCTCACCACGACCGTGCTCGACGACGTCGCCGTCAGCAACGGCACCGGCTGGAGCCCGGACGGGCGGCTGATGTACTACATCGACTCGCCGACCCGCCGCATCGACGTCTTCGACTACACGGACACGGGCGCGGCGGAGGGCCGGCTCCCCGTGAACCGGCGCCCCTTCGTGACGATCGAGGACGGCGGCGGTTTCCCCGACGGCCTCACCGTCGACGCCGAGGGGTGTGTCTGGGTCGCCCTCTGGGAGGGCGGTGCCGTTCGCCGCTACACCCCGGACGGCACCCTGGACCGCGTGGTCCCCCTCCCCGTCCCCCGCCCCACCGCCTGTGCCTTCGGCGGCCCCGACCTCACCGACCTCTACATCACGACGGCCCGCACGGGCACGGAATCCCCGCACCCCCTGTCCGGCTCGCTGCTGGTCGTACCGGGTGCGGGCAAGGGCGTGGCCCAGCCGGCGTTCGCGGGCTGATCCCGAGGAACGGCACGGCCGTGGTCGCCCGCCGTGATGGGGGCGGCCAACCCTCACCCGCGTCGTCGACGACGGTCTCGGTGCCGCCGTGCGAGCACATAGGCGGCCGGAGTCGTCCCGTAGAACTCCTTGAAATTTCTGATGAAATGACTTGCGTCCGAGAAATTCCATCGGGCCGCGATCTCGGAGACTCCGGCAGCGCTCCCCGCCCGCATGAGGTCGTCGCGTGCGCCCTGGAGCCGGAGGCGCCGAGCGAATGACATGACGGAATCACTCGAACCGGAAAAGGAGCGGTGCAGCGTCCGGAGCGAGATGCCGAGGGCCTGGGCGATCAGTGCGGGAGAGAGGTCGGGCCTGGCGAGATTTGTTTCTATGGCATTCATCGCGGCCCGGAGCGTGGCCTCCCGGTGGTCGTTCGAGCCGGTTTCGCTTTCGCTTTCGGTCTCGATTTCGGTTTCACGGGACGTGGTCAGTATTCCCGCCAGCAGGGTGGCGCAGGAATCAAGGGCGATGCCCCGTGCCCCCGCGGATCGGTCCAGATCGCCGCAGGACTTCTCCAGCGCCTCCAAGAAGTTGACAAAGAGGCCGATCTTGGGGGATCTGGCGTCCTCTATGTGGGTGTGGTCGAGCTTCTTCGGCGATCCGATGCGTGCGGTCAGCGCATGCCGGGGTATCGAGACCATGCGAACACGCGTGGCCGGTGCACAGGAGAATCGCCATGCGGACCTGGTGTCCCGAATGCAGAGCTGCCCCGGCAGGACCGGGTATTTTCTTCCCTCCTTGCTGAAATCGAGCCTCCCCGAGACCACCAGATCCGCCACGATCGGATCTTGGTCCAGATTTCTCCCGGAAATGCCGGTCAGCGCATCGGAATGAAAACCGATCGAGAGCAGGCCGCTGAAGCGGTGACCACGCGCGGACAGCCGGAAGCCGTGGGGAGCGGGGTTGACGATGTGCAGGTGTGTGAGATGTGACAACGGGCCGGCTTTCCACTCGTGGAACAATCGGTCGGAATCTCGGATCTCCGGAGCCGCGAGATTCAATTCGATCTCGAATTCTGTGGCTCGACCACACCTCGGTGAACCAGTGGAGTGAAGGTCCGACGCCTGGTCACTCACGACGCGTCTCCTCTCGGCCGCTCGATCCGTTGCGTCGAGCGGGCTGCGCACCCGCCCGTCGTCCGATCAAGAAACCAGCCCGGTGTCCACGACCTGTTGACGGCCGCTCCACGGAGCGTTGACGTCCGTTTCCATCCCGGACCACCGGACCACACGTCGAGCGGGCCCGGCCGCCGGCATCCGGCCGACCGGGTCCCGGAGCGAGGGTCGACTACGACTCGGTGAGCACCACGCCCACCTCGGCAGAGCCACTCGGCTCGTCGAGCCGACGGAGCCGCGTGCGCAGGGACTCGGCGTCGGGATGGCCGAGCCGCTCAAGGATCTCCAGCGCCTCGGTCCACGCCGCGCGGGCCGGTTCCGGGTGGCCCGCGCTGACGTGGGTGTCCCCTAGCCGCTTGAGGGTTCCGGCTATGAACCAGGGGACGCCGCCGTGCCGGCGGTAGAGGGCGAGGGCGTCGCGGAATCCGGTGACGGCCTCGTCGTACTGGCCGAGATGATGGTGGGCGTGGCCGATGCTGTCGCAGCTGTGTGCCGCGTTGGTGTCGTCGCCGAGTTCCCGCTGCAGGGCCAGCGCCTCCCGGCAGGGGGCGAGGGCCTGTTCGTACTGGCCGAGCAGTATGTGGCACCAGCCGACCGAGTTGAGCGCGGACGCTGTCGCCGACCGGCCGCGGGTGTCGTCCGCCGTACGGCCGCCATGGGCCCGGTCCAGCACGAGGGCCCGTTGAGCGCTGCCGAGCGCGGCTTCCAGCTCACCCTGCTGCTCCGCCAACCAGGCCAGCGTGCGATGGGCCTCGGCGCAGGTTCTCATGTCGCCCGATTCGGTGAACAGTTCGACGGCCCGCTCTCCGTGAACCCGTGCCTCGCCGTTACGGTCCTGACCCGTCAGGGCGATGGCGAGACCGTGGTGGGCATGAGCCTGGGCGGCCCGGTCGCCCAGTCGGCCGGCCGCGTCCAGGGCGGTGAGGTGCAGGGCCTCATGCTCCCGCCACAGACCGCGCAGATGCAGATGGTTGGACACGGCCCAGGCGAGTTGCCAGGCGTGGACGTCGTACCGGTGGACGGCGGCGTGTTCGACGGCCGCGATCAGCACCGCGTGCTCGGCGGCGAACCAGGCCGTCGCCTTCGCCGTGTCGCCGCCGAACCCCTCGGCGCGCACGCCCTCGGCCGCGGGAGCCAGGGGGATCAGTGCCCGCGCACGGGTGGTCAACGCGGTCGCCGCACAGGCGGTGTGCAGATAGTGGTCGAACATACGGCGCCGGGCCGCCCGCACCTCGTCGCGGGGTTCGTCGGCTTCGCTCAACTCGGTGGCGTAGGCGCGCAGCAGATCGTGCAAGGTGTGGCGGCCGGGGGCGGGCTCGTCGACGAGATGGGCCTGGACCAGCTCGGCCAGCAGCTGCCTCGTGTGCGGGACGGTGAGCCCGGCCAGGCCGGCCGCGGCGGGCAGGGAGATGTCGGGGCCGGGGTGCAGGCCGAGCAGCCGGAGCAGACGGGCGGCGCCCGGGGTGAGGGAGTGGTACGACCAGGAGAAGACGGCGCGCACGTCAGCCGCGGTGTCCCCGTCACCGAACGCGTCCAGGCCGTTGGCGCTCTCGCGCAGTTCGGTCGCGATCGCGCTCAAGGAGAGGACGGACCGGGTCGCAGCCCGGGCGGCGGTGACCGCCAGGGCGAGAGGGAGGCGCGCGCAGCGGCCGATGATCTCCTCCACCGCGTCGGGTTCGGCCGCGACCCGGTCGGGCCCGAGGCGCCGGGCGAGCAGCCGACGGGCCTCCGCCACGGAGAGCACGTCGAGATGGAGGGGGTGGGCGCCGTCCAGGGCGACCAGCCCGCTCAGCCGGTTTCGGCTGGTGACGATGACCAGGCAGCCGGACGCACCGGGCAGCAGCGGCCGCACCTGCGCGGCGTCACGGGCGTTGTCCAGCAGCACCAGTACGCGTTTGCCGGTGAGCAGGGTGCGGTACAGGGCGGCGAGCGCGTCGACGTCGTCCTGCGGCAGGGCGCGCGCGTCGGCGCCCAGGGACATCAGCAGGGTGCGCAGGGCGTGTTCCGGCGGGACCGGAAGACCTACCGGGTCGAAGCCCCGGAGATTCAGGTACAGCTGGCCGTCCGGGAACCGGTCGGCGACCTGCCGTGCCCAGTGCACCGCGAAGGTGGTCTTGCCGACACCGGCCATACCCGCGATGGCGCTGACCACCACCGTGGTGCCCGGCGTCAGTCCGGCCACCTCGGCCAGTTCGGCGTCGCGGCCGACGAAGACCGGCAGCCCGGCCCGCAGTTGGGCGGGTGCGGGTGCGGGTGCGGGTGCGGGTGCGGGTGCGGGTGCGGGTGAGGGCGAGGGCGAGGGCGGGGTCGGCGGAGCGAGGAGCGCCGTGTCCGCCCGCAGCACCTGCTGGTACATCGTCTGAAGGGCAGGGCCGGGGTCGACCCCCAGCTCCTCCACGAGCAGGTTCCGCGCCTCGCGGTAGGTGGCGAGGGCTGCCGCCTGCCGCCCCGACCGGTAGAGGGCGAGCATCAGCAGCTCCCGGAACCGCTCGTCCAGCGGGTGCTCGGCGACCAGCCCGGTCAGCTCCACGGCAGCCTGTGCGGAGGCGCCCAGGTCGAGTTCCGCCGTGAGGCGGGCCGCTTCCGTGGACAGTCGCAGCTCGGCGAGCCGCTGCCGCCGGTTCCGCGCGAACTCGCCACGGACACCGGCCAGTGCCGTCCCCCGCCACAGGGCGAGCGCGTCCCGCAGCTGGTGCACCGCACCCTCGATGTCTCCCGCACGTCGCTCCTGCTCGGCCCGGTCCAGCCGCTGTCGGAAGGCGGCGAGGTCGAACTCGTCCGGCGAGACACGGAGTTGGTAGCCGTCGCCCGTGAAACGGATCACGGACGACGCGGTGTCCCCGCCGGGCTCCAGTGCCTTGCGCAGCCGGTGGACGTACGTCCGCAGGATGCCGAGAACGGAAGCGGGTGCCCTGGCTCCCCACACCGCGTCGACCAGGCCGCTCGTCGACACCTGCGAACCCTCCGCCAGCAGCAGCACGGCCAGCACCGCGCGCTGCTGGGGCGGCCCCAGCTCGATCTCGGTCCCCTCGCGCCACGCCCTGACCGGCCCCAGCACCGAGAACCGTAATCGCCCTTCCACCCGCATCCTCCTCGCGGAAATGCCCGTCCGGTACCGGCGAGCAGGTCAGTTTTCTGGTCGCCCGTGCCGAGATGGCCGCGACATCCCGCGGGGCTATGTGGCACCACAATCCCATGCGTGACGCCCAGGTTCAATACATCTCGTTTCGCTTGTAGTTGACTGCGGCTCACCGAAAGGAAATCGACAACAAGAGGAGACTTCCTATGTCCTGGACTTCCCAGCGGACGCGGACAGCGATAGTCGCTGCGACGGCGGCTCTGGCGGTCGGCGCGGCTGTGACGGACGCGTCCGCATACATCCAGAGAACAGGGAACGGGACCCCTGGTACGTGTAACGCCTTCCAGCTGTGCCTGTACCAGCACACGGTCTACAACGGCGACATGGCCGGATTCACCGGCGTGGAGGCCGCGTCCTTCAAGTGGGTTTCTCCGGTCAGTGGTAATTCCTGGACGGATACCTACATGAACGACAAGATCTCGTCCGTGGTCAACAATTCGAGCAGCGCCTTCTGCTTCTACGAGCACTGGGACCTCAAGGGTCTGACCTTCTTGATCCACGGCAACGAGGACTGGCCCTACGTCAACAGCTACATCGTGGACAAGATCAGCGCCTTCCACCCCGGAAACTGCTACTGATCGCCGACATCGAGCCGCAGTCCGACGGAACGGAAGGAATTCTTCGAGATGTTCGATTTCTCTGAGCGGATGAAGCGGGCGACGGTCGTCGCCGCGACGGCGGCGGCCATCGCGGTGGCCGCCGTTCCGACGCAGGCGTCCGCGCAGGAGTGGTACGACCTGAGGGGAAACGGGACGCCGAGCACGTGTGACGGGTACACGCTCTGCGTCTACGAACACACGACCTACAACGGCCGGTTGCTCGCCCAACGCGGCGACGGCCAGTCCTTCAGCCTCCCCGGGCACCACATGGACGACAGGACCTCGGCGATCGTCAACAATTCGAGCAGCGGGTACTGCTTCTACCAGCACTACTACTTCGCGGGGCTGACATTCGGGATCGGCGGTCGCGAGAACTGGCCGAACATCAACGCCTACATGCAGGACAAAATCAGCGTGTGGCGCCCGGGAAACTGCTGAGGCGGGCCATATGTCCACGGGTAGCGTTCTCCGGAACACCTTTGCCGGAAAGCACCACCGCCTCGCCTTCGCGTCGGCCGTGTCCGTCTGCCTGAGCGCCGCTGTGCTCTCCGGCTGCAGTTCCCTGACCCCCGCACACGAGACCGGCTCCCGGGGTTCCGGTTCGCCGTCGGCACGGCAGATGGTGCACGCCCTGGAATCGCTGCTCCCCGAAGGGAGGCTTTCGGGGCAGCGGGGGCAGGGGCTGGGCAGTGGTTCCGCGGCGCCTTCCGCCGCGCTCGTCTACGGCCGGGGCGGGAACGAGGCCGAGGTGTCGGTTTCCCTGTACAGATGGGGCCTTCCCGTTCCCCCGCTGTTCCTGCGGTGCCCCGACACCGCGTACGCGCCGTTCAGCCGGTGCACGGAGACCAGGTTGCCCGGCGGCGGAAAGCTGACGGTGGACCGGTCGCCCAAGGACGGTTCCGAACCGTCCGGTGTCGAAGTTCTCACCGCCCAGTTCACCTACGGCGGAGGCGAACAGGTCGTGGTGACACAGACCGAGATGCGGCCCGGCCAGTGGCCGGCGGATGAGGACACGCCACGTCCGCTGGCCGGTGAGCAGCTGTCGGCCGTCGCGACCTCGCCGCAGTGGAAGCCCGTTCTCTCGAGGATGCCGAAGCCGCCCGACAGCGAGCGGACCGAAGCGACTCCAGGGGTGGCCGGAAAGGAGATCGCCCGCACCATCGCCGCGTTGCTCCCGACCGGCCTGCGAGTCCGGCAGCCCGCGGGCTCGGACGGCTTCGGGCATGTCGTCGTCGACGACGGCCGCGGCGAGAGCCTCGTCGCGGCCAACGTGCAACGCTGGAAGCCCGGCGACGCCCGCATCGCGAAGGTGTTCGAGAAGTCGACCACCCTGCCGGACGGCACCCGCGTCAGAACCGCCAAGGAGCCTTCTCCCCATGGCGGGAAGGGCGCCGTCGAATGGTCCGTCGACATCCTTCGTGAAGACGGCTTCCGGGTGGTGGTCATGGCGGTCAACGCCAGGGGCTACGGAATACCCGCGAGCCGTACCGAACCCGCTCTCACCCTCCGGCAACTCAGGCGGATCGCACTCGACAGGACATGGCGGCACATCGCCAGGTGATCGCGCGCGTGGGCCCGCGGCGGGGCCGAGGACGTCTCGGACGGCGAGAAGGAGTTCACCGGTTCGCGTGAAGGGAGGGGCAGGACGGCTTGTACGCGGTCGAAGCCCGAACCGCCTGAACCGCCCGGACTGCCCGGACCGCCCGAGTGCCCGCGGCCACGTGGCCGTTGCCGGTGCTGGTGCGCGGCGACAACGGCCATGTACGCCGGCGGTGACGACCGCCGATCAGCCGACGGTCGGGGCCCGTTCACTCATGCGCGGGCACACCGCTGTCCTTCGCGGCGGAGGCGGCGGCGAGCGCCCGTACCGCCTCGATCTCGGCGGGTTCACGCAGCACCAGCGATATGGCCTCGATGTCCCGGAGCAGATCGGCGGGGCCGGAGGAGACCGTGAACCCGGGGAAGGCCACCGCACCCGCCCGACCGAGGACGAGGGGGCCTGTGGTGAGAGGTCCGGTGGCGAGCACGCCCGGAACCGGTGTGCCCGGAGCCGGGGTGCCCGTCGCCCCCTCGGCCGGCGATCGCCGCCGCGCGGCGATCGCCTCCTGGACGGTGACCGCCGCGGCGAGGGCCTTGGCCCGGCCCGGCTCGTGCCCGAGCTCCAGCGCGGCGTCGTACGCCCGGCTCCGCAGGTCGTCGTCGAGGTGGCGGGTCAGCCGGAGCAGGGCGTCCCGGATGAACGTCTCCCGGCGGGTGAGGCGCAGCTCCGGGGTGGCGCGCAGCGCGAAGGGGACCCGGGAGTCGTCGACCGTCCGGGTCAGCAGGTACAGGGGCCGCAGCCGCCGGTGGACGGCCCGCACCCGCCAGCGGTCCCGCAGATACTGGCCGCCGTGCGGAACGATGAAGCCCACCGCGATGCAGATGGCGGCCAGGGCGGCGACCGGCGGCGCCACGTGCGTGCTCAGCCAGTCCAGGTCGTGCCCCGTCCAGCGGGCGACCACCGCCGTGAACTTCGCGGCGTCGAACACCAGGTTGAGCGCGCAGCCCAGCGCCAGCGCCCGCAGGCCGCCGCGCAGCCACCGGTCGAGGCCGTCCGCGCGTACCCAGTTGCGGATCAGGCGGTAGGTGATCACACAGGCCGCCGTGTGCGCACCGAGGTAGAGCAGGATCTCCTCGCGCATGAAGGGCGTGGTCGCGTAGTACGTGTCGAGGTCCCGCAGCCGCTCGCGGGGGACGTCCGCGAGCGCGAACAGCACCCACAGGACGACGATCACCGCCGTGTAGACGGCGGCGACCCAGCGCATGAGGCGCCGGGTCGCCGGGGAACGGTCGGCCGGGCCGTTGCGCCAGGCGACGATCAGCAGCAGACAGCACGCGCAGAACGCGGTGATCAGGGAGTACACCCAGGGCGCGGCGATGTTCGGCACCCCCACGACCCGGTTGGTCCACGCGATGACCGACGGCACCGCGAACACGAAGACGCAGGCGGCGAGCAGCAGCAGCCCGCCCACCGCCCGCAGCAGGGAGTCCCGCCACAGCTTCACGATGCCGGGCAGCTTGATCATCAGCGCGGCGGTCAGCACGGCCGTGGGGATCCAGAACGAGATGTACAGATCACCGAAGAAGTCGGCGGGACCGGTGGAGCTGAGTGCCCCGGTCGTCGCCGGCACGACCGTCTCCCTCATCTGCGGTGCCTGCGATAGCCCAGGGTCGCCTGGATGGCCTGCCCGACGGGGTCGGCCGGGCCACCCGGATCCGCCGCGCCGGCCGGGCCGTCCTGTCCGGTGTCCACCCAGGAACGGAACGCGGTGGCGAGCCGGTGCCCGAAGTCCTCGGCCTCCTGCTCCTCCGACTCGTGGGAGCCGTGGCGCGCGGCGATGGGGGTCCCTCCCTGTCCGAGTGCCGCCGACAACTCGGGGGAGAGGGAGGACAACGCGGGCCCGCTCGGCGCGTCCGGCACGCCCGCCTCACCCGAGAGCGCGAGCGCGGCGTCCGGGCCCGGCAGCGGGTGATGACAGTGGCCGGCGTGCATGTGCCACAACTCGTGTCCCAGGATGACCAGTTGCTGTACGGTCTCGGCCCGCTCCTCGACGATCACCAGGTCGAAGTCGGGGAACTCCATCCACAGTCCGGTCACCCCTATCCCGTCCGGGAACCGCTCGAACCGCAGCTTCACCGGCCGCCCGCCCCGCCGCGCGCTCATCTCCGCACACAGCGCCGCGCCCAACTCCTGTACCCCGACGGGTCCGTCGAGCCGCGCCCGCACCGCCTTGCCGAGCCCCGCGGTCAGCTTGCGCATCTCGGCGCCGGACTGCGACGGCAGCAGCGCGGCCCGCACCCTGCCGACGGCCCCGCGCAGAGCGGAGAACCCACCCGTCCCGGAGAAGCCACCTGTCCCCGTGATCCCGCCGTCCCGGCGGGCCCCCGCACGTTCGTCTCGGTCCGGGCCCCCGGCGCGGCTCATCGGCGCCCCTCCTCGTCGTCGACGCCGAGCAGCCCTTCGAGCATGACGGCGAGAGCCTCCTGCTTGCGGGGGGTCAGCCGATGGCCGCGCAGCGCGAGCGTGACCACCCCGTGCCGGGTGGCGAACTCCACCAGCGGCCCGTCGCCGTCCGTGCCGTCGTCAAGTCCCCCGAGCAGGCGCCCGAGTTCCCGGTTCAGCACGGCCGAGGCCGGGTCGGTGAAGAACCGGACACCCTCCTCGACGCCGAAGAACTCCGCGAGTTCGGTCAGGTCGGACACGTTCGGCGTCTTCCGGCCGAGCAGCAACTGCCGGGCCCATTCGGGACTGATGGACAGCCGCTCCGCGACCTCCCGGCAGACCTCACCGGCTCGCTTGCCGCTCCGCGCGGCATACGCCTCGTGCAGTGCGTGCAGCCGCCCACGCACCCGGTCGTCGACCCGGTCGGCCACGGGCTCGCCCCCGTCGAGCAACGCCCGGACCAGGTCCTCTGCGAGGCCGGTGCGCCGCGCCAGCGCCGGTACGTCGAGAAGCCGGCCCCGGTCACCTCCGCTCCCGGCGATACGGGCGTCGAGGCGGGTCAGGGTCTCGGCAAGGCTGTCTGGCAGGGCGGGCACGGGCCGACCCTACGTGCCCGCGGACGCCGGGACCACGAGAATCCAACGATCGTTGAATTTTGACGAACGATGGTTGCTCCGCCCGGTGCCGGCATCCGGCGGACGGCGAGGCACCCGCTCCCGGTCCTTCACCCCATTGACTCGCCCCGACTTCGACCATAGCGTCCCGTTCGGCTCAACGATCACCATCCGCAATACCGAACAGCGAAGGGGCCGCCCCGAATGACCCGCACCGCCCGCTTCACCCTCGACCCCGCGTTCAAGGTCGGCGAGGTCGACCCCCGACTCTTCGGCTCCTTCGTCGAACACCTCGGCCGCTGCGTCTACACCGGCATCTTCGAACCGGACCACCCCACCGCGGACGAGGCGGGCCTGCGCACCGACGTACTGGACCTGGTCCGGGAGCTGGGCGTCACCACGATCCGCTACCCGGGCGGCAACTTCGTCTCCGGCTACAAGTGGGAGGACTCCGTCGGCCCCGTGGAGGACCGCCCCCGCCGCCTCGACCTGGCCTGGCGCTCCACCGAGACCAACCGCTTCGGCCTCTCCGAGTACATCGGCTTCCTGAAGAAGGTCGGCCCCCAGGCCGAGCCCATGATGGCCCTCAACCTCGGCACCCGCGGTGTCGCCGAGGCCCTGGAACTCCAGGAGTACGCCAACCACCCCGCCGGCACCGCTCTCTCCGACCTCCGTGCCGCGCACGGCGACAAGGATCCCTTCGGCATCCGGCTGTGGTGTCTCGGCAACGAGATGGACGGCCCCTGGCAGACCGGCCACAAGACGGCGACCGAGTACGGCCGGATCGCCGCCGAGACCGCCCGCGCGATGCGCCAGATCGACCCGGACGTCGAACTCGTCGCCTGCGGCTCCTCCAGCCAGTCCATGCCGACGTTCGCCGCGTGGGAGGCGACGGTCCTGGAGGAGACGTACGACCTCGTCGACCACATCTCCCTGCACGCCTACTACCAGCCCGAGGACGGCGACATCGACTCCTTCCTCGCCTCCGCCGTCGACATGGAGTCCTTCATCGAGAACGTGGTCGCCACCGCCGACCACGTGGGCGCGAAGCTCAAGTCCAAGAAGAAGATCAACCTCTCCTTCGACGAGTGGAACGTCTGGTACATCTCGAAGTGGCACGAGATCGAGAACTCCGACACGCGGGACTGGGCGGAGGCCCCCCGCCTTCTGGAGGACAACTACAGCGTCACCGACGCCGTCGTCTTCGGCTCCCTCCTCATCGCCCTCCTCCGCCACGCCGACCGCGTCACCGTCGCCTGCCTCGCGCAGCTCGTCAACGTCATCGCCCCGATCATGACCGAGCCGGGCGGCCCGGCCTGGCGGCAGACGACGTTCTTCCCGTTCGCGCAGGCCGCCAGGTACGGGCGGGGCGAGGTGTTCGACGTACGGGTGGACTCGCCGACGTACGGGACGAAGAAGTACGGCGAGGCGGATCTGCTGCACGCCACGGCGGTGCGGGCCGAGGACGGTTCGGTGACCGTGTTCGCGGTCAACCGGGGCCGTCACGACGCCCTGCCGCTCGAAGTCGCCCTGAACGGGCTGGGGCTGACCCGGATCGTCGAGCACAGCGTGCTGGCCGACGCGGACCCCGACGCACGCAACACACAGGCGGAGCCCGAGCGGGTCGCGCCGCACGCGGGTGAGGGGGCCTCGCTGCGGGACGGTGTGCTGAGCGCGGTCCTGGAGCCGCTGTCGTGGAACGTGATCCGGCTCGGCTGAGCCGCCGTACCCGGTCCCGCGCCCCGTGAGGGGGCGGGACCCGCGTGCCTCCGTGTGGTCGACAATGGGGCCATGAGGATCTCGGCACGGGCGGACTACGCCGTACGCGCGGTACTGGAAGTCGCCGTACGGCAGGACGGCGGTCCGGTGAAGGCGGAAGTCATCGCGACCGTCCAGGAGATTCCGCACAAGTTCCTGGAGGGCATCCTCGGCGACCTGCGGCGGGGCGGCCTGGTCACCAGCAGGCGGGGCGGCAGCGGCGGGTACCGGCTGGCACGCGAGCCCGCCGCCATCACCGTCGCCGATGTGATCCGGGCCGTCGACGGCCCGATCGTGTCGGTGCGCGGCGAGCGCCCCACCGGCCTCACCTACACCGGTTCCGCCGAACCGCTGCTGCCGCTGTGGATCGCCCTGCGGGCCAATGTCCGGCGCATCCTGGAGGGCGTCACGGTGGCCGACATCGCGGCCGGCGCCCTTCCCGAGCCGGTGAAGAACCTGGCGGCGGAGCCGGCGGCCTGGGAGAACCCGTGACCCTCACGCCAACCGCATCGCCAAGGTCACCTCGGCCCCGGCCCCCCGGCGGGCCGGCCTCACCGTCAGGCGGTCCGTGACCAGGTGGGCGAGCCAGAGGCCGCGCCCGGGGCAGGCGCCGGTGAGGCCGGGCAGGAGTTCGGGGATGGCGGGGGTGAAGCCGGGGCCGCTGTCGGTGATGCGGCACTCCAGTTCCTGGGGGAGGCGGCGCAGTTCGAGGCGGCCCTGACCGCCGGCGTGCTCGACCGCGTTGGTGGCGATCTCGCTGACCGCGAGGGTGAACTCGCCGAGGCGGACGCCGCCGAGGCCCGCCGCCGCGGCCGTGTCCTCCACCTGGGCGCGTACCTGGGGCAGGTTCTCGCCCGTGAAGTGCCGCTTCAGCAGGAGGGTCCCGGGGGCGCGGCCGGGGGGTTCGCGGCCCGGGCCGCCGATCGTTCCTGTACCGCTGTCCGTCTCCCCGCCCGGCATCACGGCCGCCTCCTCTCGATGGGACTCGATGGGTACGAGCACGGGTGCTGGGCGTCAAAGGTGAACTGCCGCACCCCGCCCACGCTAGCCGTGCTCATTCGATGTGTACCCAGGAGATCGAGAGGGCATCATGCCTGGTCAAAACCGTGTGTATTCGATCGAATTGCGATCGATCCCGCCCGACCTCGGCTGATCGGTTTGCGTTCATCGATCGGCTGGGGCCTGCCTGTGGGGTGCGGTGTGCCGGTGTCCATCGGTAGCGCCGCCCATCCGCCCGGTCGGTCGTGGGGCCCGGGGGACGGAGGAGCCATGACGCAGCCCGACACCGAACCGCCGCACGCTCCGCGGAACGGGACGGGGCGGAACCGCCCGCACGCCGCGGGGCCCACGCTCACGCCCACGCCCACGCCCACCGCGTGCGTACCGGCGGCGGCGCGGCCCGCCTGGGCCCTCCTGGCCGTCGCGCTGCTGATGCTGGTCATGGGCATGGTGCTGCCGCAGGGCCTGCTCCTCGCATCGGGCCTGGTCGCGGCGGGGATGGCGACACATCTGCCGGCGCCCCCGGATCAACCCGAGCGCCCCGACCACCCAGACCGCCCTGACCACCCAGACCTCTCCGGCCGTCCCGGCCTCTCCGGCCGTCCCGACGTCCCTGATCGCCGCAGCACCGTCGGGGCCGACCGCGGCGGTTCCGCGCCGAGGGGCTCCTGACCTCCGCCGCCCGCATCTACTTCCTCGTCACCCGCGCGATCGACTCCAGCACCTTCCTCGGGTTCCCCTCCGCGGTCACCGCCCCGCCGATGCGCTCCCGGACGGCCGCGGCGACCTCGGACCAGTTGGTCTCGGCGACGGGATAGAGGCGGAGGTTCTGCAGGGTGTCGAGGCCGCTCCACAGAGCCCGGTGGGCCTTGTCCGCGCGCATCGCGTCGGCGGCGGAGGTGGTGACGGGGAGCAGTTCGTACTGGGCGGCCTGCTCGGTCACGTACTTGTCGGTGTAGAGGAAGTCGAGGAACTCCCCGATGGCGGTGCGGTGGTCGTCGTTGCGGAAGGCGACGACCCAGTCCGCGGTGCCCATCGTGGGGGTCTCCTCGCCGTCGCGGCTCGGCAGCGGCACGGCGCCGTAGGGCACGGAGTCGGAGGAGTCCGCGATCTGGCGGACCAGTGACAGCGGGGCGTTGACCATGGCCGCGTCACCGGTGAGGAAGGCGTCGACGGCCTCGCCGCGGTTGAGTTCGCCGGGCGGGACCGGGCCGGTGAGGCCCTCGCCGACCAGGTTCTCCTTCAGCCAGGTCAGCGTCGCCACATTGGCGGGGGAGGCGATGTCGTAGCGGTTCGTGGAGTCGGTGTAGCCGCCGTCACCGGCCAGCAGCCACATCAGCGTCTCGGCCTCCGCCTCCTGCGGTCCGAGCGGTACGGCGATCGGGTACTTCACGCCCTGAGCCTTCAACGCCCGCGCGGCGGCCTGGAGTTGGTCCCAGGTCTGCGGCGGCTTCAGACCCGCCCGCGCGAACAGGTCCTTGTTGTAGTAGAGCAGGCGGGTGCTCGCGGTGAACGGCAGGCCGTACTGCGCCCGGTCCATCTCCCCGGCGTTCGCGAGGCTGCGGACGAAGGATGCCTGGGCCTGGACCGACAGCACCTCGTCCGCGCTGTAGAGCAGGTCCCGCGCGGCGTACTCGGAGTAGCTGTCCGTCTGCACGATGTCGGGCGCCTCGCCCCGCTCGACCAGCTTCGCGACCTTCTCCTCGACCTCGCCCGGGTCGTAGACCCGCACGTCCACGTCGATGCCGGGGTGTGCGGCGCCGAACGCCAGGGTGACCCGGTCCCAGTAGCCCTCGGAGTTCTTGCGCACGCTGTCGCCGTAGTTGGTCGCGATGACGGTCAGGGAGACCGTTCTCGACTCGGCGTCCGCGTCGCCGCCGCAGCCGGACAGACCGGCCGTCAGTCCCAGCGCGGCCGTGACCGCCACGATCGTCCGGGCCTTGCGGCTCGTCCGGGCCTCCTGATGGCGCACGGTCCGTCCCCTTCCGGCATTCAGTCGAACCTGTGGCGCGTGAGTCACGGGTGTGAAGAGGTGCAGAAGTACATGAGTTCGTGAGTACGGTGCGGAGCACGCGCCCAGGCCGCACACGTGGACGATGGGCTTGATCGTATGGGGCCGGTGGGGCCGCAGGGAGCCAGGTGCGTTGCTTTCTGGTTCCGACAGTGTGACGGGAGTGACCGAGACGGCACACCGCCGACAGGAAGTACGGGATCGGGGTCCCCGTCGTTCACTTCACCGTGTTCGCCCCCGGACGGACGGCCCCCGGTCTTCCCCACCGGGCGCCCGGCCCCCCTTCTCCGCGCCGTGGGCGCACTCCCGGCTTCCGGTGCGCGCCCGCCGTTCCGTCCTCATGAGTGCGCTCGCGGTCATCGGCGGGCCGGTGTCCGCACTCGCGGCGGCCATCAGCCGGGCGGCCGAGCGGGCGCCGGTCTCCGGGGGGACCACGAGGAGGTTCCAGCGGCCCGCGGTGTAGGACCGCAACAGGATCGCGTGCGGATCCAGCGCCGAGGTGAACCAACCGACCTGCACCACGTGGCCGTTGACGAAGATCCTGGGCGGGAGGACCGGCCAGTGGCGGGGGTCGACCGCGATACGGGTGATCCGTCCCCACAACGGATCCAGCACGTCCGCCAGTGCGGAGAGCTCGGTCGGCAGGTCACGTGAACGGGGCCACCACGCGCCGTCCAGCTCGGCGGGCCCGGCGAACGGACGCTCGGACCTCAGCGCGAGGCGTGCGGACGGAACTCTGAAGGGATCCGGCAGTGACGGGAGATGCGGAGGGCTGGGGAGACGAGGGAGACGAGGGGAGTCAGGGAGCTGAGAAATGGTCGCGAGCATCGCGCGAACCCGTCTCCGGAGCCCTGCGCGGAGGCAGCCGTCCGGTGTCGTCGCTCACCGGGAGCGACACAGGCATCGACGCCGGTGTGCGAGGTGCTTCCGGTGGCCTCACCATACTCCCCGGAGAGGCCCGGGCGGTCGGTCCCGGACGTCGGCCTCACTTCCGTCGGCGGTCGTCGTCCACAGGCCGGTCCTCGTCCACGGCCCGGTCCTCGTCCACGAGCCGGCCGTCGGCCACCGGCCGGCTCGTCTCCAGCCACGTCCGAGCGGGTTCCGCCGCGTGGGCGGTGTCCACGGTGAGGTCGAGAAGGGTTCCTCCGTCGGGGCCCGCGGGATAGCTGCGCTGCTCGGTGGCGTCGAAGCAGCGGCGGAGGACCTCCGCGACCCGACGGGCGACGTCGGGTGAGGCGGCGATGATTCGGACCTTGGCCTGTCCGTCCGAGGGGGTTTCCATGGGTTGCACAGCGACCTCGGAGTTCGATGCACCGTGGGAACGGGGCGGGCTGGGTCTCTCACTCTACTCCGCGGCCCTCAGCCCCCGTGGGTGACCGGCGGGCTCCCCGGCGGCTGCCGGAGCGAGGAGTACCGTGAGAACGAGGAAGCCGTCGGTTCCCTCAGTCCAGGCATACGGGCAGGCACGAGGCAGGCGAGTGCGATGGCCGACTCCGAGTTCCCGCAGGTGACCAGGCTTCTGCCGGACACCGTCCACCAGACCGTACGGCCCGGGACGGCTGTCGTACGGCTGGAGACGACCCATGACCGGACGGGAGTGCTCGACGGGGTGTGGTGGCCCCGTTCCCGTGACATCGCCGCGGAACTCCCCAGCCTGATCAGCGCACTCACCGGGTACCTCGGCCCCATCACACGTGTCGGGCTGGACACCGGGGCCTGGGAAGAGCTGCCGACGCGAATGACCATCGACGACCGTGTCGTCCGCATCGACTCCTTCCCCGTCGGCGACGACACCGTTCTCGTCACCCGGGGCGAGCATGATCTCTTCTCCCTCCTGGTGGTCCCGCCGCACGCGACACCCGACGCCGCGCGCGCCGCCATGGCCGAGGCCGTCCGTTCCGGCAGCGGGAGGCAGGCCGAACAGATCCTCATCGACACCGGCGCAGACACCGGCACCGAACGAGCGGCCCCGAGTGCCGCGCAAGGCCCACGGGGCCTCGGTGAGTAGTTCGTGGGGTGGCGTTCCTCGGGCGCGGCCGCACCCTCGGCCGGGCCCGTCCGAGGAGTAGGCTCGAAGGTACCGAGGATCGGAACCTCTCTCCCTGACCGCGGTGCTGGAGCCGCTGTGGGGGCGGATCACCCGGGTCACGGTGAACCCCGTCCACCGGCCGGCCGTTCCCCGCAAGGTGCCTGTCGCCCGGCACGGGGAGAAGGTGGGCTGGTTCCCGCCCGAGCAGGACCCGCACGACTGCAGTTGCTCTCGTGCCGCACGGGCCGCCGGAACCTTCTGGTGGTCCCGCCGCAGACGTCCGCCGATCGGAAGGTGAGCACTGTGGAGACATTCGTGACCGTGATCGTGATCATCGCGATGATCGCCTTCGGGGCCCTCCTCATTCACCAGCTCAACTCGCAGCACGGCGACCGCATCGCCTCCTTCCACTACGGCCACACCGGGATGCCTGTCGCGGGGCCTGCGCGAAAGGCCCGTGACCGGCGGGCGCGGGTGCCCGGCACCGGCCGTCGCCGGGGCCGCCGGGCCCGGTAGGACCCGGAGGACTCCGCGGGACCCGTACGACTCGCAGGGCGCCGGCCGCGGCACCGCACATGCCGGGCCGGGGCCGGCCTCATCGGAACCGACACCGGCCTTCCCCGGAGCGTCGCTCCGGGCAACGGCCAAAGGCGACGCCCCCGACAGCGCCCCGTACAGGGCCGGTCGGGGGCGTCGCCCCATGGGGTCCGTCAGGGGGAGCCGGGGCTCACCCCACCTGGTTGTACACCCCGCCGGCCGCGGGCCACCCCTGGGGCTCCTCCAGGGGCTCCGGCTGGGTGCGGCCGCGTACCTGGGCGGCGGTGAGGCCCTGGGCCGCGCCCATGGCGCGGCGGTTCTGGGCGGCGGTTGCGAGGCCGGGCATCCCGGTCTGGGCGACGGGCTGCAGACCGGGGACCGGCATGGCGGCGGCCGGTGCGGCGGGCATCGGGGCCGCAGCGGGGACCGGCATCGGCATCGGGGCCGGAGCGGGTGCCGGGGCCGGGAACTGCATCGGCGCGACGGGAGCCGGGGCGGGGACGGGGGCGGGCGCCGCGAACTGCATGGACGCGGCGGCGGGAACGGGCGCCGGTGCGGGAGCGGGCGCGGGTGCCGGCGCGGGAGCGGGTGCCGGCGCGGGGGAGGCGAACTGCATGGAGGACGCGGGCGCCGGGGCCGGCATGCTCATGGCCTGCGCGGCGAGGTTGTGCATGCCCGTGCCGTTGGTCTCGCTCATCAGCCGGTCCACGGCCGCCGTACCCGAGCTGTAGCTGGTCCCGGTGCCCAGCTCGGGTACGGCGGCTCCCCTCCTGGACCCGTAGAGAACCGACTCCAGGCCGGACACCAGGCGACGCACGTCGACCTGGGGCCGGACCACGAGCCGCAGGAAGCGACTGGACGAGCCGACCTTGTTGCCGCACTCGCGGACCAGGATCCGGTGCTCGGTGAGGAGCCGGTCGCGGACCACGGTGCCCTCGGCGCCCACGGGCAGGCGCACGAAGAGGAAGTTCCCCTGCGACGGGTAGACCGTCAGCCCGGGGAGGGCGGAGAGCTGACGGGCCATGTCCAGCCGGTCGCGGCGGACCTGGTGCAGGCTCTCCATGTACTCGGGTCCGTGGTTCTTCAGCATGAACACCACGTGCTCGGCGAAGGAGTTGAGGTTCCACTTCGGCAGCATCGAGCGGACCTTGCCGGCCAGCGCCGGGTTGGCGACCAGATAGCCGAAGCGGATGCCGTGCAGGCCGAAGTTCTTGCCGAGGCTGCGCAGCACGACCACGTTGGGCCGCATGACCGCGTCCTGGACCGTGGACGGCTCGGACTCGGCGTCGGCGAACTCCAGGAACGACTCGTCGATGACGATCAGGTCCAGGTCGGCCATCGCGTCCATGAACTGCACCAGCGCGTGCCGGTGCAGGAAGCCGCCGTCGGGGTTGTTCGGGTTGCAGATGACGGCGACCCGGGTGCCGCGGGCCCGGATGAACTCGGCGTACTGCGCGAGGTCCAGGGCGAAGCCGCTGGACTCCTGCAGCGGGAACATGTCGACCCGCTTGCCGGTCTCCATCGGCTGGTCGGTCCAGCGGCCGAAGGTGGGGACGGGGACGGCGAGGGACTCACGGACCATCAGATGGTCGAGCCAGGTGATGAGTTCGGTCGAGCCGTTGCCCATCGCCACGCACTGCGGAGGGAGTTGGAGCAGGTTGCACAGCTCGGCCGTGATGGTGTCGGCGCTGCTCGGGTAGTACGTGATGATGTCGCGCAGCCTGCCCGCCATGTCGTCGAACATGGCGGGCGTGGGGAAGTACGGGTTGCACGGGATACAGAAGTCCACCGGCCCCACCCCGTCGCCGCCCTCACGCGTCAGCGCAGCCATCGAGGGGCTGTGCGCCGCAGTGCTGCGGAACAACGAGGTGACGTTGTCGGACATGGAACCTCCGTAGGGGGCGGGCCCGTTGGGGACGACCGGGCCCGACGACTAAGGGCGGCCCGTGCGGGGGAGCACGGGCCGCCTCTACATACGGAGGCCGGAACGGCTCCGTTCAACCGCTGAGATTTCGGTAAGAACATGTGAGCCGTCTGTGAAGGCCGTGGCGGAGCCGTCGGCCGGCCGGACCGCTGTCAGCCGAAGGCGTGGACGGTCGTGGACCGGTAGGTCTCCCCGGGGCGCAGCACCGTCGAGGGGTACGACGGCTGGTTCGGCGAGTCGGGGAAGTGCTGGGTCTCCAGACACAGCGCGTCCCCCTGCCGGTAGATCCTCCCGGAGCCTCCCACGAGCGTGCCGTCCAGGAAGTTCCCGGAGTAGAACTGCAGCCCCGGTTCGGTGGTCGAGATCCGCAGGGTGCGGCCGGACGCCGGGTCCGTGAGGGTGGCGGCCCACTCCGGCTCGGCGGTGACCCCCTTGTCCAGGACCCAGTTGTGGTCGTACCCCTTGGCGTGCAGCAGTTGCTGATCGGCCGTGCGGAGGTCGTCGCCGACCGCCTTGCCCGTACGGAAGTCGAAGGGGGTGCCCGCGACCGAGGCCGGTTCGCCGGTGGGGATCAGGCCGGGGCCGACCGGGGTGTAGCGGGCGGCGGCGATCGTCAGCTCGTGGTCGAGGACCGAGCCGCTGCCCTCGCCCGCGAGGTTCCAGTAGACGTGGTGAGTGAGGTTGACGACGGTGGCCCGGTCCGTGGTCGCCTCGTAGTCGATCCGCCACTCGCCCCGCTCGGTGAGGGTGTAGGCGACCTGTACGTCCAGGGTGCCGGGGTAGCCCATCTCGCCGTCGGCGCTCGTGCGGGAGAGGCGCAGGCCCACGTCGGTGCCGTCCGTGAACGGCTCGACGTCCCACACGGCCCGGTCGAAGCCGTCCGTCCCGCCGTGCAGACTGTTCGCGCCGTCGTTCGCGGGGAGTTCGTACGTCTCGCCGTCCAGCGTGAAGCGGCCCGCGCCGATCCGGTTGCCGTACCGGCCGATCAGCGCGCCGAAGTAGGGCGACCCGGCGACGTAGTCCTCGACGGTGCCGAGGTTCAGGGAGATGTTCGCGTACCGGCCGTCGCGGTCCGGGGTCTGCAACGACTGCACGATCCCGCCGTACGACAGGACCTTCAGCCGGGTGCCGCCGTTCTCCAGTGACCAGCGGTGGATCTCGGTGCCGTCGGCGAGCTTGCCGAAGAGTTCCTTCACGGGTGACGTCCCGCCTTTCTCCCATGGGAAAGGGGCCCCGCCCGTTCGGCGAGGCCCCCTTGCGGTGCGGTCAGTTGCCGCCCTTGCGCTTGTTCCACACGTCGAATCCGACGGCTGCCAGCAGGACGAGGCCCTTGATGACCTGCTGCCAGTCGGTGCCGATGCCGACGAGGTTCATACCGTTGTTGAGGACACCGAGGACGACGCCACCGATGATCGCGCCGAGGACGGTGCCGACGCCGCCGCTCATCGACGCGCCGCCGATGAACGAGGCCGCGATGGCCTCCAGTTCGAAGTTGAGGCCCGCCTTCGGGGACGCCGCGTTGAAGCGGGCGGCGAAGACCAGACCGGCCAGCGCGGCCATCATGCCCATGTTCAGGAAGATCAGGAAGGTGACCTTCTTGTCCTTCACACCGGACAGCTTGGCGGCGGGCAGGTTGCCGCCGATGGCGTAGATGTGGCGGCCGATGATCGCGTTGCGCATCACGTAACCGAAGCCGACGACCAGCGCGCCGAGGATCAGCAGGACGATCGGGGCGCCCTTGTAGCTGGCGAGCAGCATGGTGACGGTGAGCAGAGCGGCGGAGATCGCGACGAGCTTGAGGACGAACAGGTTCATCGGCGGCACGTCGAGCGCGAACTCCTGCTGCCGGCGCCGGTCGCGGAACTCCTGGAGGACCACGAAGCCGATGACGGCGAAGCCCAGCAGCAGCGTCAGGTTGTGGTAGTTGGTCTCCGGGCCGACCTCGGGGAGGAAGCCGTTGGCGACCTTCTGCAGGCCCTCCGGGAACGGGCCGAGGGTCTGGCCCTTGAGGAAGATCTCGGTGAGACCGCGGAAGACGAGCATGCCCGCCAGGGTCACGATGAACGACGGTATGCCGAGATACGCGATGAAGAAGCCCTGCGCGGCACCCGCGGCGGCGCCCACGGCCAGACACAGCAGCACGGCCAGGGGCCACGGTATGTCGTTGTCGACCATGAAGACGGCGGCCATCGAGCCGATGAACGCGGTCAGCGAGCCCACGGAGAGGTCGATGTGGCCCGCGATGATGACCAGCATCATGCCGATCGCGAGGATCAGGATGTAGCTGTTCTGCAGCACCAGGTTGGAGACGTTGCGCGGCAGCAGCAGGTCACCGTCGGTCCACACCGCGAACAGCGCCACGATCAGGCCGAGGGCGATCAGCATGCCGTACTGCCGCATGTTGCGGCGCATGCCGTCCAGGACCAGCTGGAGCAGGCCGCCGCCCGCCGCCGTCCCGCTCTTGCCGGGCGGCGCGGGGGCCGGGCTCTTGGCGGTCACATCCGTGCTCATCGGGTTACCTCTTTGTCCTTCGTCATCTGACGCATCAGCGATTCCTGCGTGGCCTCGGCACGCGAGAACTCACCCGTCAGCCTTCCTGCGGCCATCGTGTAGATGCGGTCGCACATCCCGAGCAGTTCGGGCAGCTCGGAGGAGATGAAGACGACCGCCTTGCCCTCCGCCGCCAGCTTGTCGATGACCGTGTAGATCTCGTACTTGGCGCCGACGTCGATCCCGCGGGTCGGCTCGTCCAGGATCAGCACATCGGGACCCGCGAAGATCCACTTGCTGAGGACGACCTTCTGCTGGTTGCCGCCGGAGAGCTTGCCCACCGGCTCGAAGACGGTCGGCGCCTTGATGTTCATGGACTTGCGGAAGCCCTCGGCGACCTTCCGCTCCTCGTGCTCGTCGACGACACCGCCCTTGGCGACCTTGCCCAGCGCGCTGAGCGAGATGTTGCGGTTGATGGTGTCGATGAGGTTGAGGCCGTAGTGCTTGCGGTCCTCGGTGACGTAGGCGATACCGTTGTCGACCGCCTCGGGGACGGTCCTGGTGCGGATCTCCTTGCCGTCCTTGAGGACCGTGCCGCCGCTGTAGCGGCCGTAGGTGCGTCCGAAGACGCTCATCGCCAGTTCGGTACGGCCCGCGCCCATGAGGCCCGCGATGCCGACGATCTCTCCGCGCCGTACCTGGACGGACACGTCGTCGACGACCTTGCGCTGCTGGTCGATCGGGTGGTGCACGGTCCAGTTGCGGATCTCCAGGGCGGGCGAGGCGCCCTGCTCGGGCTGGTGCGGGGTGCGCTCCGGGAAGCGGTGCTCCAGGTCGCGCCCCACCATGCCGCTGATGATCCGGTCCTCGGTGGTCTCCGCGGCCTTCACGTCGAGGGTCTCGATGGTCTGGCCGTCGCGGATGATCGTCACCGAGTCGGCGACCTTGCGGATCTCGTTCAGCTTGTGCGAGATGATGATCGAGGTGATGCCCTGCTTCTTCAGCTCCAGGATGAGATCCAGGAGCTTGTCGCTGTCCTCGTCGTTCAGGGCGGCCGTCGGCTCGTCCAGGATGAGGAGCTTCACCTTCTTGGAGAGCGCCTTGGCGATCTCCACGAGCTGCTGCTTGCCCACGCCGATGTCGGCGACGCGGGTGTCCGGGTGGTCGGAGAGCCCGACCCGGCGCAGCAGTTCGGTGGCGTGCCGCAGGGTCTCCCGCCAGTCGATGAACCCGCGCTTGGCGTGCTCGTTGCCGAGGAAGATGTTCTCCGCGAGGGAGAGGTAGGGCGACAGCGCCAGCTCCTGGTGGATGATGACGATGCCGCGCTGCTCGCTGGCTCTGATGTCCTTGAACTCACAGGGCTCACCCTCGAAGAGGATGTCGCCCTCGTAGCTGCCGTGCGGGTGGACGCCGGAGAGGACCTTCATGAGGGTCGACTTGCCGGCGCCGTTCTCGCCGCAGATGGCATGGACCTCGCCCTGCTGGACGGTCAGTGTGACGTCCGACAGCGCTTTGACGCCGGGAAAGGTCTTGACGATCGAGCGCATTTCCAGGACGGGTCCCGCCATGGTCGTGCCTTCCAATCAGTGGTCGGTCGGGGAGTCCGTCGTGCTAGTTGAGGTCGCCTTCCTTGATGTAGCCGGAGTCGACGACGGTCTCCTTGTAGTTCGACTTGTCGACGCTGACCGGCTCCAGCAGGTAGGCGGGGACGACCTTCGAGCCGTTGTCGTAGGTCTTGGTGTCGTTGACCTCGGGCTTCTTGCCCTTCAGCAGCGCGTCGACCATGTTCGAGGCGACCTTGGCCAGCTCACGGGTGTCCTTGTAGACGGTCATCGACTGCTCGCCGGCGATGATCGACTTCACCGAGGCGACCTCGGCGTCCTGGCCGGTGACGATCGGCAGCGGCTTGCTCTTGGAGCCGTAGTCGTCCGACTTCAGCGCGGAGAGGATACCGATGGAGATGCCGTCGTACGGGGACAGGACGGCGTCCACGCGGTCGCTCTTGTACGCCGAGGTCAGGATGTCGTCCATGCGCTTCTGGGCGGTGCCGCCGTCCCAGCGCAGGGTGGTGACCTGGTTCAGCTCGGTCTGGCCGGACTTGACGACGAGCTGCTTCTTGTCGATGAAGGGCTTCAGGACGTTCATGGCGCCCTGGAAGAAGTAGCGGGTGTTGTTGTCGTCGTTGGAGCCGGCGAACAGCTCGATGTTGAACGGGCCCTTCTTGGAGCCGTCCTTCAGTCCGAGCTTCTCCAGGATGTAGTTGCCCTGGAGCTCGCCGACCTTCTCGTTGTCGAAGGACGCGTAGTAGTCGACGTTCTTCGTGCCGAGGATCAGGCGGTCGTAGGAGATGACCGGGATGTCGGCGTCGGCGGCCTGCTGCAGCACGTTGTTCATCGACTTGTTGTCGATGGCGGCGACGATGAGGGCCTTCACGCCCTGGGTGATCAGGTTCTCGATCTGGCCGACCTGCTGGTCCGGGTCGTCCTCGCCGTAGACCAGCTTGGTCTTGTAGCCCATCTTCTCGAGGTTGGTCACCACGTTCTTGCCGTCGGCGATCCAGCGCTCGGAGGACTTGGTCGGCATCGCGATGCCGATGGTGCCGCCCTCGGCGCTGCCGCCCTTGTCGGCGCTGCCACCCTCACTGTTCTGGCCGCAGGCGGTCAGGGTGAGGGCGAGGGAGGCGGTGGAGGCTATGGCGGCGAGTGCGGCTCGGCGAGTGCGCATGATCATCATCCTTGATGTCTTGAAGGCTCTGTACGTTCTGGCGGGCACGGCACTTCATGAGCCGAAAGGAGCCAGAGGAGATGTGGGGGATTCTGTGTGACTGCGTCTGCTTCTGTGAAGCCAGTTGTCCGCTTCGTTATGAGGGATTTCCGAACCGGTTCAGATCTCCGGGCAAACGGGTACCGAGCGGCGCCATGTCGCCGTCCGCTCCGTGCCGCGCGAGGAGGTCCAGGGCCAGCCGGCCGCGCCGTACGCGTTCCTTGGCCGTGGACAGGGTGAGGTCCCGCATGTGGTGCCCGTAGGGGTAGATCCCGGGGGCCTTCGACAGGCCGAACTTCAGGTAGATCGGGGCTCCGCGCCGGATCAGCTCGGCGACCTCGTACATCCTCACATAGCCGCCGAGGTCGTCGGGCGCCTCGATGTACATGTCCATGGGGGCGCCGGACACCCGCCGGATCTCGGTGAGGTGGTCGAGCGTCAGATCGCTCGGCACGTTGATCGAGTCGCCGCCGAGGTTCTCGTAGACGGCGTAGGCGGTCGGGTTGACCGGGCCGATCAGCGCCGACACCTTGAAGGTCGTGTCGGCCGGGAGGATCCCCTCCACCCGCGCCCGGTGCAGCGTCCACAGCACACCCTCGTCGGCGACCAGCAGGCACTTCACACCCAGCTCGGTCGCGCGCACGGCGTCCTCGACGCACCCGGCGACCGCGTCGTGCCCGCGGGCCCGCAGACCGGCGCCCTTGGAGTCGGTACGGGTGGAGGCGCCGATGTCCCAGGTCCCGCGGGGGCCGGTGAACAGGCAGAGCTCGATGTCGCGCTCGGCCGTCGCCTCCACCATCTCGGTGATCTCGGCGTCGGTGAGCATCCACACGCCGCTGCCCTGGCTGATCCGGTGGATCGGCACATCGAGCCGCGAGGCCTCCTTGAGGACCACGCCGAGCGCCTCGGGCCCCTCGACGGAGGGCACCTCGGTACGCCAGCGGCCACCGCCGGGGAAGGAGTGCGGGGAGGCGTCGGAAGGGTCGAGGGCGGGTGCGTTCAGCCCGAGCGCGGCGAGGGCCTGCTCGCCGGGTCGGCGCGGCGCCGGAGCGGTGGTGTCGGTCACAAGCTGTCCTTCTGGCTGCATCGGATTCGATATTTCGGACAAGGTTCGCGGCTCTTGGTGCACAAAGCTCGTGGATGTGCGCCGGTACGAGGTCGTCAGGTACCCCGTACCGGCGCACGGCTCAGGGGTGTGTCATGGCCGCAGCAGGACCTTTCCGACGGTCGGGTCACCGGACCCCACCAGCTCGATGGCCTGCGGGAACTGCTCCAGGGGCAGCTCGTGCGTGACGAGCGGCAGCGGGTCCAGCAGCCCGGCTCCGAAGACCCGCACGGTGTGCGCCCAGGCGTCGGGCGCCGCGCCGAACACCGTGTGCACCTCCAGCTGCCGTACGACGAGGTCGGTCGGGTCGAGCCCGTCCGCGCCCGCCGCCGGGATGCCCGTCAGGACCAGCCGGCCGCCGCGCCGCAGCAGGGCGGCGGCCGTGGTCGCCGCGTCCGCGGACCCGGCGGTCTCGATGACGACGTCGAAGTCGCCGGGCAGCTCCTGGTCCTTGGTGCGGAAGTCCGTGGCGCCGAACCGCTTCGACAGCTCCGCCCGGTCCGGCCGGGTGCCCACGACGAGCAGCTCGGCCGGGGACGCCGCCTTCAGGAACTGAACGGCGAACATGCCGAGCGTTCCCGTGCCCACCACGGCCACCCGCTCGCCCGGGACGGCGTTCGCCTTGAGCGCGGCGGCCGCGATGCACGCGGCCGGCTCCAGCAGTGCCGCCGCCGACAGATCCGCGTCGTCCGGGAGGACGTGCAGCAGACGCGCGGGCAGGGTCAGGGTCGTGGCCATCGCGCCGGGCTGGGTGAACCCGGTCTCCTCGTACCCCGCCGAGCACAGCGTGGTCTCGCCCGCGTGGCAGCGGTCGCACACCTGGCAGTTGCGGAAGCCCTCGCCAACTACCTTGCGCCCTACAAGACTTGAAGGAACACCATCGCCCACGGCGGTTACCGTACCGGACCACTCGTGGCCCGGCGTGAGGGGGTAACGGACGTACCCCTCCGGCCTGTTGCCCTGGAAGACCTCGCGGTCGCTGCCGCAGATCCCGGAGGCGTGCACCCGGACCAGGGCCTCGCCGGCCGCCGGCTGCCGGGGCTCGTGCGGCACCAGCCGGTGCTCGCCCGGTGCCTCGATGACGACGGCGGCGGCCGGGGTGCCGGCGTCGGCCGCGTCGGGCGTGGCGGTCACTGGCTGCCCTTGGGCTTGCGCTGCTCCCAGCCCTCGGCCCACAGGTCGAAGCGGGCCTGCTGCTGCGGGAACTCCGCCGCCGCGTCCACGTCCAGCTCGACGCCGAGGCCGGGCTTGTCGGACAGGTGGAAGTAGCCGTCCACGACCTCCGGGGCCCCCGAGACGACCTTCTTGATCTCCGCGTCCGCGAAGTCGTTGAAGTGCTCGAGGATCTTGAAGTTCGGGGAGGTGAAGCCGACCTGGAGCGAGGCCGCGGTCAGCACCGGACCGCCCACGTTGTGCGGCGCGACCAGCGTGTAGTGGGTCTCGGCGGTGGCCGCGAGCTTGCGGGTCTCCCAGATGCCGCCGATGTGGCCGACGTCGGGCTGGATGATGTCCACGGCCTGGCTCTCGAAGAGCTCCCGGAACTCGATCCGGTCGTGGATGCGCTCACCCGTGGCCACCGGGATGTCCACCTTGGCGGCGACCTTCTCCAGCGCCTTCAGGTTCTCCGGCGGGCACGGCTCCTCCAGCCACGCGGGCTTGAAGGGCGCCAGGTCCTTGGCGAGACGGACGGCGGTGGAGGGCGAGAACCGGCCGTGCATCTCCAGCATCAGCTCGGCGTCCGGCCCGATGGCGTCGCGCACGGCCTCGATCAGCGAGACGGCGTACAGGCTCTGCTCGTGGTCCAGCTCGAAGTGGCCGGTCCCGAAGGGGTCGATCTTGAGCGCCTTGTAGCCGCGCTCCATGACGCCCTGCGCCGCCTTGTGGTACGCCTCCGGCGTGCGCTCGGTGGTGTACCAGCCGTTGGCATACGCCTTGACCTTGTCGGTGACCTTGCCGCCCAGCAGCTGCCAGACCGGCACGCCGAGGGCCTTGCCCTTGATGTCCCAGCAGGCCATCTCGATGACGGCGATGCCCGACATCACGATCTCGCCGGCCCGGCCGTAGTCGCCGTACTTCATCCGCTTGACGAGGTCCTCGACAGCGAACGGGTCCGACCCGAGAATGTGGTTGGTCTTCGCCTCGTGCAGATAGCCGAGCAGCGCGTCGGTGTGGCCCAGCATGCGGGTCTCGCCGACGCCGGTGAGCCCCTCGTCGGTGTGCACCTGTACGTAGGTCAGGTTCCGCCACGGCGTCCCGACCACGTGCGTGCTGATTCCCGTGATGCGCACGGTACTCCCTGTCCTTTGTGGTCTGTTCGAAATTTCGTCGCTCGTTCGAAATGCTGATCGCGACAGTAAGGACGACCCGGTCTGAGTGTCAATGGGTCGAAAGCACAACGGTTCCGGGTCGAGGGGGGTCGAAGGCTCGGGCAGCGGGCAAATAGGGCTGATCGCTCGCCGCGACACCCCGGTCCACGAGGTTCCTACACAACTTTCACGGGCCCACCCGGGAACGTCACCGGTGCGGAACATAATCTTCCGGCGTCATGGACTACTGCCACCCGTGCCAACGGCACCTCAATGGCGCCCTCTCCTGCTCGGGGTGCGGCGCGTCGGCCGAAGAGTGCCGCACCCACCCGGACGCCCTGTCCGCCGGGGACGACACGGCCGCGGACGCACACGAGAGTCCTTTCGAGCCCGCCGCAACCGCCCCCGTGAGCCCGGGCGGACGCCGCGCCCGGGGTCGCGGTCGCGGTGCGCGGGCCGCGCGGCGTGCCCCGGACGTGGTCGGACACGCCGGCGCGTCCGAGCAGGTCACCGGGGGTGACGACCCGGAGGCCGGTGGGCCTCCCGGCCGGGGCCGTGGCCGCGGGCGGGACGCGCGAGCCGGACGGCGGGATCGCAAGGCCGCCGCGCACCGGCGCCGACGTCGGCGGGTGCTGATGATCGGGGCCGGACTGCTGCTCGCCGCCGGCGGGCTGAGCCTCGCCGAACTCGGCATGGAGGCACCGCCGAAGGAGCCGCGCGCGGCCTCCGTCGACGACGTCTCCGACGCCTCTCCGTCGGCCTCGGCGAACGGCGCCGAGGAGGCCGGCGAGGGTCCGGAAGGGCCGGCCGACACCGAGAAGGACAGGAAGAAACCGGACAAGTCGGCCTCTCCGTCCGCCTCCGAGTCGGGGAAATCCAAGGACGAGGACGCCGATGAGGACGACGACAAGCCCGTGGACCGCTCGGCGTCCAACGCGACGGTGAGCCCCGCCCCTCCGGCCGGAAATCCGACCCCGGACCCCGAGGACGCCGACGCCCCGACCCCCGAACCGACCGCGGACGAAACCACCCCGCAACCAAGTCCCTCGGCGACGTGCAAGCAGTTCCTGTGGTGGTGCTCGTAGGGAGAACGTGCAGGTCAGAGCCCCCGGGTCGAGGTCCGTGCCCGGGGGCTCGGGCATGCCCCGGCCGTCCTCTCCCAGTGCCCCGCGGACGGCCGCGTTACGCAACCGTAACGACTTCCCTGACGCAGCCCTCTTGACCGCCATGAATTGTTAGCGCTCACAATGACCTCCGCATTCACCAGTCGACGCCCCAGGGCATCCGAGGAGGTACGAGCGTCTTGCCGGCACCGCCCCAACTCGCCTTACCAGCGGCCGACCTGGGGTTTTCCGGGACCCCGGCGTGAAGCCGACGGCGCGGAACCATCCGCCCGCCCGCACAGGGGCCGTCCGTGGCGCGGGAACCATCCCCACCACAGGACCTACCCGCAGTACCGAACCACCCGCAGCGCAGGACCCGTCCACCGTCGACCACCGAGGAGGTGCGACCGTGACCCACTCACAGCTCCGGCCGCCCACCATGGCCGACGTGGCACGCCAGGCAGGTGTCTCCCACCAGACCGTCTCGCGCGTCCTGGGGGACCACCCCAACGTGCGGGACGAGACCCGGACCAGGGTGCAGCGCGCGATCGAGGAGATGGGCTACCGTCGCAACTCCTCCGCACGGGCCCTGGTGACCCGGCGCACCCAGACGCTGGGCGTGGTCGCCTCCAACACCACGCTCTACGGGCCGGCCAGCACGCTGTTCGCGCTGGAGGAGGCGGCCCTGGCCGAGGGATACCTCGTCTCGACGGTCAGTCTGCGCGAGCTGACCGTGGAGACGCTCTCCGAGGCCGTCGACCGCCTCAGCGACGGCGGCGTGGACGGAGTGATCGCCCTCGCCCCGCAGCGGTCGGCGGTCGCGGCCCTCGCCGAACTGCGGCTCCCCTTCCCGGTGGTGGCCGTGGGCACCGGCTCCGGCTCGGAGGTCCCCAGTGTCAACGTGGACCAGGAGCTGGGCGCGCGGCTGGCCACCGGCCATCTGCTCGCCGCGGGGCACCGCAAGGTCTGGCACCTCGCCGGACCCGAGGACTGGCAGGAGTCGGCGGACCGGACCGTCGGCTGGCGGGCCACCCTCGAAGAGGCGGGCATCGAACCGCCGCAGCCGTTGCGCGGGGACTGGAGCCCGCTGTCGGGCTACCGGGCGGGCCAGGAACTGGCCGGCTGGGTGGGCCGGGGGCTGACCGCGGTCTTCGTCGCCAACGACCAGATGGCGCTGGGGGTGTTGCGCGCGCTGCGGGAGGCGGGCGTACGCACGCCGCAGGACGTGGCGGTGGTCGGCTTCGACGACATCCCGGAGTCGGAGTTCTTCGCCCCACCGCTCACCACCGTCCGGCAGGACTTCGCGACGGTGGGCCAGCGGAGCATCGCCCTGCTGCTCGACCTGGTCGAGGGCCGGCCCTCCGCCGGACCGTCCTCCATCGCCATCGAGCCCCAACTCGTCGTCCGCGCCAGCACGTTCCCGTACCTGCCCCCGCCGGGCTGACGCGGCACCGAACAACCCAACGCTTTTCATCCCTCAGTGTGGCCGACATTTCGAACGATGATCGACAGGTTGGACGCAATGCGGCCGGTCCACCACGAGTACCAACGGTCCGTTCCCGGACCGGCTCTTCAAAGGAGAAGACATGCTCAACAGACGTAACTTCCTCACCGCGGCGGTCGGAGTGGCGGCTGCGACGGGCCTCGCGGCCTGCGCCAAGGAGGACAGCTCCTCCGGTGACTCCGGCTCCGGCGGTGGCGACAGCAAGAAGATCACCCTCGGCTTCTCCCAGGTCGGCTCGGAGAGCGGCTGGCGCAGCGCCAACACCGACTCGGTGAAGGCGGCCGCCAAGGAGGCGGGCTTCAAGCTGCAGTTCTCCGACGCGCAGCAGAAGCCGGAGAACCAGATCTCCGCGATCCGCAGCTTCATCGCGCAGAAGGTGGACGTCATCGCCTTCTCGCCGGTGGTCGTCACCGGCTGGGACGCCGTGCTCAAGGAGGCCAAGGCGGCGAAGATCCCGGTCGTCCTGACCGACCGGTCCGTCGAGAGCGACGAGTCCCTGTTCGTCACCCTGGTCGGCTCCGACTTCACGGATGAGGGCCGGCGCGCCGCCAAGATCCTGGAGAAGGTCCTGGAGAAGGCCGGCCACAAGGGCAAGGTGAAGATCGCCCAGCTGGAGGGCACCACCGGTTCCGCCCCCGCGATCGAGCGCGCCAAGGGCTTCAAGGAGGTCATGGAGGCGGAGCACAAGGACGACTGGAAGATCGTCGTCAGCCAGAGCGGTGACTTCACCCGCGCCGGCGGCAAGCAGGTCATGGCGGCCTTCCTGCAGTCCAACCCGGACGTCAATGTCCTCTACGCGCACAACGACGACATGGGCCTCGGCGCCATCCAGGCCATCGAGGCGGCCGGCAAGAAGCCCGGCAAGGACATCCTGATCGTCACGGTCGACGGCGTGAAGGACGGCTTCATCGCCATGTCCGAAGGCAAGATCAACGCGATCGTCGAGTGCAACCCGCTGCTCGGCCCCCAGCTGATGGAGGTCGTGGAGAAGGTCAAGAACGGCGAGAAGGTCGAGCGCTGGATCAAGACCAAGGAGAGCGACTTCATGCAGGACCAGGCCAAGGACGCCCTCCCCACCCGCAAGTACTGACCCACCCCACCGGCAGGGAGTCCCCCTCGGACCGGCCCCCCGGTCCCGGGGCTCCCTGCGGGCCTGGACGACTTCGATGAATTCCATGAGGAGCGCTGCCATGGCAGAGCCGCTGCCCGTCCTGGAGATGACGGGCATTGTCAAAGAGTTTCCGGGGGTACGGGCTCTGTCGGGCGTCGACTTCCGGCTCTTCCCCGGCGAGATACACGCTCTGATGGGCGAGAACGGCGCCGGCAAGTCCACCCTGATCAAGGTGCTGACCGGGGTCTACTCCCTGGACGGCGGAACGATCACCCTCGACGGGGAGTCCGTGCGGTTCGCCAGCCCGCTGCAGGCGCAGCAGGCCGGGATCAACACGGTCTACCAGGAGGTCAACCTCTGCCCCAACCTGTCGGTGGCGGAGAACATCTTCATCGGCCGTGAGCCGACGCGCTTCGGCCGCATCCAGTGGAAGCGGCTGCGCCAGGAGGCCGCGGAGCTGGTCGACCGGCTCGGCCTCGACATCGACGTGACGGCCCCGCTGTCCTCGTACCCGCTGGCCGTGCAGCAACTGGTCGCGATCGTACGGTCGGTGAGCACCGGCGGTGAGGAGGGCAAGGGCACCAAGGTCCTCGTCCTCGACGAGCCGACGTCCAGCCTCGACCGCGACGAGGTCCTCGAACTCTTCCGCCTGATGCGGCGGTTGAAGGACGACGGCGTGGCGATCCTCTTCGTCTCGCACTTCCTCGACCAGATCTACGAGATCTGCGACCGCATGACCGTCCTGCGCAACGGCACCCTCGTCGGCGAGCACATGGTCAGCGAACTCGACCAGGTCGGTCTCATCCAGCTGATGATCGGCAAGGAACTGGACCAGCTGGAGGAACTGCACGAGCAGCAGCTGCACGCCGACGTCGGCGAGACCCTGCTGCACGCCGAGGGCCTCGGCCGCACGGGCGGGATCGCCCCCTTCGACCTGGACATCAAGAAGGGCGAGGTCGTGGGCCTCGCCGGACTGCTCGGCTCCGGCCGCACGGAACTCGCCCGGCTGCTCTTCGGCGCCGACCAGCCCGACAGCGGCAAGGTCACCGTGGGCGGCAGGCAGGTCCCGATGCACGCCCCGAACGACGCCATCGGCGCCGGGGTCGCGTTCTGCTCGGAGAACCGCAAGACCGAGGGCCTCGTCCCCGATCTGACGGTCCGGGAGAACATCATCCTGGCCCTCCAGGCCTCCCGCGGCTGGACCCGGCCCATCCCGGCCGCCCAGCGCGACGAACTGGTCGCCAAGTACATCAAGGCCCTCGACATCCGGCCCGCCAACCCCGACGCCCGCGTCGGCCAGCTCAGCGGCGGCAACCAGCAGAAGGTGCTGCTCGCCCGCTGGCTGATCACCCAGCCGAAGCTGCTGATCCTCGACGAGCCCACCCGCGGCATCGACGTCGGCGCCAAGGCCGAGATCCAGAAGCTCGTGGTGTCCCTCTCCGAGGACGGCATGTCCGTGCTCTACATCGCGGCCGAGCTGGAGGAGGTCCTCCGCCTCAGCCACACCATCGGCGTGCTGCGCGACCGCAAGCTGGTGGCGAAGCTCACCAACGGGCCGGAGATCACCCCCAGTCGGATCCTGGAGACCATCGCGAGCGGAGAACACCAGTGAGCACCCCACCCGTGGCGACGACGGCCACGACCGGCACGGCATCCCGCTGGCGGGCGCTGACGCACCACCACCTCTTCTGGCCGGTCGCGGTCCTGGTGGCACTGCTGCTCGTCAACGTCCCCTTCACGCCCGACTTCTTCGCGATCAAGATGACCGGCGGGCACCTCTACGGCAGCCTCGTCTCGATCGTGCTGTTCGGCTCGCCCCTGATCCTGGTGGCGGTCGGCATGACCCTGGTCATCGCCACCGGCGGCATCGACCTCTCCGTGGGCGCGGTCGTCGCCATCACCGGCGCGCTGACCTGCTCGTACATCAGCGACCAGGCCGACCAGAACGCGCTGTCCGCGGTCTTCCTGGCCATGGGCATCGGCCTGGTGGCGGCCGTGGTCTGCGGCCTGTGGAACGGCTTCCTGGTGGCCCGGATGGGCATCCAGCCCATCATCGCGACCCTCATCATCATGGTCGCCGGCCGGGGCGTCGCCCAGCTGATCACCGACGGTCAGATCATCACCATCAACAGCGAGCCGTACAAGCTGATCGGCGGCGGCTACTGGCTGACACTGCCCTTCTCGATCTTCGTCGTCGCGGCGGTCGTCGCCATCACGGTGGCCCTGACCCGCAGGACCGCCCTCGGCCTCCTCGTCGAGTCGGTCGGCGGCAACGCCGAGGCCAGCCGTCTGGTCGGCATCCGGTCCATGCGCATCAAGATCATGGTCTACGTCTTCTGCGCCCTGTGCGCGGGCATCGCGGGCCTGATGATCAGCTCCAACACCTCGGCCGCGGACGGCAACAACGCCGGTCTGTGGATCGAGCTGGACGCGATCCTCGCCGTGGTGATCGGCGGCACCTCGCTGCTGGGCGGCCGGTTCTCCATCGGCGGCACGGTCGTCGGCGCCCTGGTCATCCAGACCCTCACCACGACGATCTACACGATCGGCGTGCCCACCCAGACCAACCTGGTCTTCAAGGCCGTCGTCGTCATCGTCGTCTGCCTGCTCCAGTCCCCGAAGTTCCGCGCGAAGGTCTTCGGCGCCCGCTTCGGCTCCAAGCCCGGCGCGGCCGGCGGCGGCACGGCACCCGCGGCCCCGGCGAAGACCGCCACGACACCCGCCGACGCGGCCCCGAAGATGGAGGTGTCGTGATGACCGCGACCACCAAGACCCCGCCGTCCCAGGACACCCTCGCGGCACCGGCGTCCTCGTCCAAGGTCTCGGCACTCCTCGCCGACCGGCGGCTGCCCGTCCTGGTGACCGCCGTGCTCTTCCTCGCGATGTACATCACGGGCCTGAGCCGCTACCAGAACTACGGCTTCGGCGAACCGCAGGTCTTCCTCAACCTGTTCATCGACAACGGCTACCTGCTGGTGGCCGCCGTCGGCGCGACCTTCGTGATCCTCTCCGGCGGCATCGACCTGTCCGTCGGCTCGGTCATCGGCTTCACCACGATGCTCACGGCCTGGCTGGTGGAACGCCAGGGCCTGCCGATCCTGGCGGTCATTCCCCTGGCCCTGGCCGTGGGCGCCCTGGGCGGCTTCCTGATGGGCTACGTGATCCAGAACTACGAGATCCAGCCCTTCATCGTGACCTTGGCCGGCCTCTTCCTCTTCCGGGGCCTGTGTCTGGTCATCAGCAAGGAGTCCATCGCCTTCGACGACTCGACGGTGAGCAGCCTGGCCCAGGCGCAGGCACAACTGGGCGTGGGCTTCCTCTCCGTCGGCGCGATCGTCGCGCTGGTGGTCCTGGCCGCGGCGTTCTACATCCTCCACTACAGCCGCTTCGGCCGGCGGGTGTACGCCATCGGCGGCAACGAGCAGTCCGCGATGCTGATGGGCCTCCCGCAGGGCGGCACCAAGATCGCCGTCTACACCGTGTCGGGCTTCTGCTCGGCGCTGGCGGGCCTGCTCTTCACGCTCTACATCCAGTCCGGCGACCCGCTGCACGCCACCGGCATGGAGCTGGACGCGATCGCCGCGGTCGTCATCGGCGGCACCCTGCTCACGGGCGGATCCGGCTATGTCATCGGCACCCTGTTCGGCGTCCTCGTCCTGGGCCTGATCAAGAGCATCATCCAGTTCGAGGGCACCCTCAGCTCCTGGTGGACGAAGATCGCCACGGGTGTGCTGCTGTGTGCGTTCATCCTGATCCAGCGGGCGATGACGGCACGCAAGAAGACCTGAGAACGTCGCCCGAGCAAGGGGGACGCCCGCCCGGGAACGGGCGGGCGTCCCCTTTTTCCGCCCGATCGCCTACGCGTTTCTTCCGCCCGGTCGCCTACGCGCCGCGGCCCTGCGAACCCCCGCCTATCACGCGGTACATGCCGATCGAGCCGTGCGCGGCGGTGTCGGCGAAGCCGAACTTCTCGTAGAGGAAGCGGGCCGGGCCGTCCGCGATCAGCGAGACGTACGCGGTGGCGGGCGCCCGGCGCTCCAGTTCCTCCGTGAGCGCGGCCATGATGCGCCTGCCGAGGCCGCGGCCCTGGTGGGCGGGGTGCACACAGATGTCGACGATCTGGAACGCCGTACCGCCGTCCCCGATGACACGCCCCATGCCGATGGGCCGCCCCTCGTGCCGGAGGACCACTCCGTGCCAGGTGCGGGGCAGGGCGAGCGCGACCGCTTCGGGGGCCTTGTCGGACAGGCCCGCATCGGTACGCAGACGGCGGAAGACCTCGACCGAGGGCACGCCCATGCTCAGGTCGTAAGGGTCACTCTGGCTCGGCATGCATTACACGATACCGGGCGGCCCTATGCGCCGACCATCCTCCGCAGCAGGTCGCGCAACACCTCCCGCTCGGCCGTGCTCAGCCCCGCCAGCGGCTCCCGGGCGAAGTCCAGGGAGTCCCGCAGGCTGGCGGCGACCCGGCGGCCCTCGGCCGTGGCCGCGGCCAGCTTCACGCGGCGGTCGCCGGGGTCGGGGCGGCGTTCCACCAGGCCCCGGGTCTCCAGTCGGTCCACGATGCCGGTCACGTTCGAGGGTTCGCAGCGGAGTTTCTGGGCGAGGCGGCGCATGGGGAGCGGTTCCAGGGAAAGGAGGCCGAGGAGGCGGGCCTGCGCGCCGGTGAGCGTGTGCTCGGCGGCGGCGTCCTCGTACTCCTCGTGGTAGCGGGCCACCACCGTGCCGATGAGTTCGACGACCTCCATGGTCAAGGGGTCGACGCGAGGGGTCGTCTTCTGCGTGGGCATGGGGTCGAGGTTACCTCTTTACTTGACAACATGAAATATTCAGGAGCATGGTTGTTTCAGTCAATGAAGTAACCGCACGGTATGCACCACCGTTCGCACCACGCACCCGCAGGAAGGCCCACCCCCATGTCCGACACCCCCGCCCTCCCCGCCACCAGCCGCGAATGGCACCTGCTGAGCCGCCCCGTCGGCTGGCCCAAGGACGAGGACTTCGCCCTGGTCGAGGCGGAGATCCGGCAGCCCGGCGCGGGTGAGGTCCTCGTACGGAACACGTACCTCTCCGTGGACCCGTACATGCGTGGCCGCATGAGCGACGCGAAGTCCTACGTCGCCCCGTTCGAGCTGGGCAAGGTCATGCAGGGCGGCGCCGTCGGCGAGGTCGTCGCCTCGGCGGCGGACGGCATCGCCGTCGGTGACCACGTGCTGCACTTCGGCGGCTGGCGCGAGTACGCCACGATCGACGCCAAGCAGGCCGTGAAGGTCGACCCGGACGCCGCGCCGCTCTCCACCTACCTCGGCGTCCTCGGCATGACCGGCCTCACCGCCTACGCGGGCCTGCTGCGGGTCGGCGCCTTCAAGGAGGGCGACGCCGTGTTCGTCTCCGGCGCCGCCGGCGCGGTCGGCAGCCAGGTCGGCCAGATCGCCAAGCTCAAGGGCGCCTCCCGGGTCATCGGCTCGGCCGGCTCCGACGACAAGGTCAAGCTCCTCGTCGAGGAGTACGGCTTCGACGCCGCCTTCAACTACAAGAACGGCCCCGTGTGGGAGCAGCTCAAGGAGGCCGCCCCCGACGGCATCGACGTCTACTTCGACAACGTGGGCGGTGAGCACCTGGAGGCCGCGATCGGTGCGCTCAACCTGCGGGGCCGGGCCGTGATCTGCGGCATGATCTCCCAGTACAACTCCACCGAGCCGACCCCGGGCCCGCGCAACATGGTCAAGATCCTGCAGAACCGCCTGCGCGTCGAGGGCGTCCTCGTCGGTGACCACTACGACTTCCAGCCGCAGTTCGTCCAGGAGGTCGGCCCCTGGGTCGCCTCGGGCGCGCTCAAGTACCGCGAGACCGTCGTCGAGGGCATAGAGAACAACCTGGAGGCATTCCTCGGCGTCCTGCGCGGCGACAACACCGGCAAGATGATCGTCAAGCTCTGAGCCCCACCCCGTGACGGACGCCCGCTCACGTTCGTTGCACATGACGGAGTCCGCACCCCTGGACGTGGGGTGCGGACTCCGTTCGTGTGCGCGCGGCCGGGCCGCGGGCCCGACTCGCGGCTCTCAGAGCGCCAGCGCCGCCGTGTGCACGGCCTGTACGAACCCCGCGTTCTCCGGCGCCGCCCCGCCCGGGAAGGCCATACGGCGACGGGTGTAGCCGTAGGCGAGGCCGCTGCGGGGGTCGGCGAAGGCCTGGGAGCCGCCGGCGCCGCTGTGGCCGAAGGCGCCGGCGCCGAGGAAGGGGTGGACGAGTTCGGCGGTCGCCTGGAAGCCGAGGCCGAACGCCTTGGGGGCGCGGGCCACCAGGTCGTGGCCGACGGAGTGTATCTGGCCGAACTCGCCGATGGTGTCGGGCTTCAGCAGCGGCGGACGGCCGTCCACCGTGCTGATGGCCGCCGCGTACATCCCGGCGAGCCCGCGCGCCGAGCCGACACCGCCCGCCGAGGACTGCCCGCTCGCCCGCACGATCCGCGCGTTGGGGAAGTCCGTCAGCTCGCCCGGCTCCGGCACCTGGGAGTTGAACGCGATCGACGCCAGCGTGTGCGGCCCGCGCGGTACCGCGTCCAGCTCGGCCTGCTGCGCGGGCGTCGGCGTCATCGGCAGGACGGTCCGGAAGCGCGGCTCGTGCTCGGCCGGCAGCCCCAGGAAGAGATCGAGCCCGTACGGGGCGCGCACCCGCTCCTCGTACACCTCCTGCAGCGTGCGCCCCGTCGCCCGCCGTACGACCTCTCCGGTGAGCGCGCCGATCACGAGCGCGTGGTACCCGAAGGCCGTGCCCGGCCGCCAGAACGGGCGCTGGACGGCGAGCCGCTCGGCGATCACCCGGTCGTCCGCCAGCTCCTCCAGCGTGAACCCGGCATCGGTGCCGACGAGCCCCGCGCGGTGCGCCAGCAGCTGCCGCAGGGTCACCGCCCCCTTGCCCTCGGCCGCGAACTCCGGCCAGTAGTGGGCGACTTCCCGGTCCAGCTCCAGCACACCGTCCTGGACGAGGAGCGCGACGACGAGATGCGCGGCACCCTTGGTCGAGGAGAACACCCCGTGCAGCGTGTCGCCACCGGTCTCCGCCTCGGGGCCGGCCCACAGGTCCACGACCCGCCGCCCGTGCACATACGCGGTCAACTGCCCCTCGTAGTCCGCCCGTTCACCGGCCACGAACACGGCGAACGCCTCGCGCACCGCCTCGAAGCCATCGGCGACCGTCCCCTGGACACCGACCGCCCGGGTCCCCTCACTCATACCCATTCCCTCTCCTCGGCTCCACCCATCCCCCACCCACCACCAACACCCGCCCCACCTGCGTGAATTCCCCTGGTGACTCCGGGCGACCGTGGGGGAGGGGCGGGAGCGGCCAGCGGTATGCGGTCGTGTCCACCGGAGCCTCGCGCCGATGTCGGGGCACCCTCCTAAGGCTTGAGGTCTCTTGCCTAAAAGCTTTAGGCAATTGCATAATCCATCCAGTCGACGCCCGTCGACGCCGGTCGAGTGAAGGACGGTCATGGCACGCGTGGGTCTCACCCCGGAGCGCCTCGCCCTGGCGGGCGCGGAGTTGGCCGATGAGATCGGGTTCGGGGAGGTGACCGTGTCCGAGCTGGCCCGGCGGTTCGACGTGAAGGTCGCGAGTCTGTACTCCCATGTGCGCAACTCCCAGGACCTCAGGACCCGGATCGCCCTGCTCGCCCTGGAGGAACTGGCCGACCGGGGCGCCGCCGCGCTCGCCGGACGGGCCGGGAAGGACGCGCTGGCGGCGCTGGGGAACGTGTACCGCGACTACGCCCGCGCACACCCCGGCCGCTACGCGGCGGCCCGGCTGAGACTGGACCCGGAGGCCGCCGCGGCCAGTGCGGGCGGCAGGCACGCGCAGATGACACGGGCGATCCTGCGCGGCTACGACCTCACCGAACCGGACCAGACCCACGCCGTCCGCCTCCTCGGCAGCGTCTTCCACGGGTACGTCAGCCTGGAGTCGGCCGGCGGCTTCAGCCACAGCGCCCCCGACTCGCAGGAGAGCTGGGACCGGATCCTCGACGCCCTCGACGCCCTGCTGCGCAACTGGCCGGTCCCGCCCCCCGGTTGATGCAGAGGGCGGCCCCACGCCACGCACCGCCGGACCCTCCACCCCACCGATCGTCAGGTCAGGTCATGCCCACGAACTCCGAGAACCCCACCGGCCCCCACTGGATCACCACCCCGCTCACCGCCGACCTCCTGCGCGGCGCCCTGGAGCTGGAGCGCACCGAGCGCGGGGTGCTGCCGCACCGGCTGCCGGCCCGGGCCCGCGCCCAGTGCACCGATCCGCAGCTGGCCGTCGTCGAGTCCCAGCCCTCCGGCGTACGCCTCGTCCTGCGTACCCGCGCCACCGCCGTCGAACTGGACGCCCTGCGCACCAAGCGGGCCTACGTGGGCGCCCCGCCCCGCCCGGACGGCCTGTACGACCTCCTCGTCGACGGCCGGCTGACCGCCCGCGCGAGCGTGCCGGACGGCAACACCATCACCCTCGACATGACCACCGGACGGTCCGAGCACCGCCCCGGCCCACCCGGCACCGTGCGCTTCACGGACCTCCCCGAGGGCCTCAAGACGGTCGAGATCTGGCTCCCGCACAACGAGACCACCGAACTCCTCGCCCTGCGCACCGACGCCCCCGTCGAGCCCGTCCCGGACCGGGGCCGCAGGGTCTGGCTGCACCACGGCAGCTCGATCAGCCACGGCTCCGACGCGGCCGGCCCCACCGAGATCTGGCCCGCCCACGCCGCCGGCCTCGCCGGCGTCGAACTCGTCAACCTGGGCCTCGGCGGCAGCGCCCTCCTCGACCCCTTCACCGCCCGCGCCATCCGGGACACCCCCGCCGACCTGATCAGCGTCAAGATCGGCATCAACCTGGTGAACCACGACGTGATGCGGCTGCGCGCCTTCGCCCCCGCCGTGCACGGCTTCCTCGACACGATCCGCGACGGCCACCCCACCGCGCCCCTCCTCGTCGTCTCCCCGATCCTCTGCCCCATCCACGAGGACACCCCCGGCCCCAGCGCCCCCGACTTCACCGACCTCGCCGAGGGCCGCCTCCGCTTCCGCGCCATGGGCGACCCGGACGACCCCACCCCCGGCAGGCTCACCCTGAAGGTGGTCCGCGAGGAACTGGCGGCGATCGTGGCCCAGCGCTCCCCCGAGGACCCGAACCTCCATCACCTCGACGGCCTCACCCTGTACGGCGAGCGCGACACCGCCGCCCTCCCGCTGCCGGACGACCTGCACCCGGACGCCGAGACCCACCGCCTCATCGGCGAACGCTTCGCGAAGCTGGCCTTCGGACAGGAAGGAGCCTTCGCCCCCTGAGCACCCCGGACCGCGCGCCCGCGCTCCCACCGCGGACCGCCCGCACCCCGCTGGGTAAAATTTGCCCCATGCGCGATCTAGGGGTGGGTTTCCAGTACCTCGTGCAGGGCCAACGCTGGGTGGCCAGGCACGGCAAGCAGTACGGCTTCGGTCTGATCCCGGGCCTGATCACACTCGTCCTCTACCTCGGCGCCCTGGTCGCGCTCGGCGTCTGGGGCCCGGACTTCGTCACCTGGGCGACCCCCTTCGCGGACGACTGGTCCAGCCCCTGGGCCGGCCTCTTCCGCGGCCTCCTCACCGCCGTGCTGTTCGCCCTCGCCCTGGCCCTCGCGGTCGTCACCTTCACCGCGGTGACCCTCCTCATCGGCCAGCCCTTCTACGAGAGCCTCTCGGAGAGGGTCGACCGGGACGTCTCCCCGGACGGCACCGCACCGGAGTCCGGCCTGCCGCTGTGGCGGGAGCTGTGGATCTCGGGCCGGGACAGCCTCCGGATCGTCGTACGGGCGCTGGTGTGGGCCCTGCTGCTCTTCGGCCTCGGCTTCGTCCCGTTCGTCGGCCAGACGGTCGTCCCCGTGATCGGCTTCATGGTGACCGGCTTCTTCCTCACCGAGGAACTGACCGCCGTGGCCCTCCAGCGCCGCCGCGTCGAACTCCGCGACCGGCTCGCCCTCCTGCGCTCCCGCAAGACCCTGATCTGGGGCTTCGGCACCCCGCTGGGCCTCGCCTTCCTGGTGCCGTTCGTCGCCGTCTTCCTGATGCCGGGCGCGGTCGCGGGCGCCACCCTCATGGCCCGCGACCTGCTGGGCGAGGAGACGGCCGACGAGGACGAGCGCCACCGCGTCCCCCCTCAGCACGGTCAGAACAGCATGTTCCGCAAGCCCGGGGTCGGCGCCTGAAGCAGATCCTCGGCGCCGACGCCCGGACCCCGCGTCAGTCCCGCGTCCCCCGGGCGGCCCCTGAACCGGTCGCGGCGGCCTCCACGGCCACCGTCACGATCGCCCGCACCTGCGCGATGATGTCCAGCCGGTTCCGCACGAACGCGGGATCGGTCACCGTCCCGGTCGCCGGGTCCGTGTTGCCGGCGCCGAACTGCAGGACGGGCGTGTGCACATGCCCGCCCGGCAGCGAGGCGCCGAGCCCCAGCCGGTCCCGCAGGAGCGTCGCCCGGTAGGCGATCTCGTTGGAGAGGTAGTCACCGCCGCCCCCGGCCCGCGCGGTCGAGCCGGGGGTCGGCCCGTCCGGCCGTACGACCGCCGTCGTGCCGCCCGCGGGGATCTCGGTCACGCTCGTGTTGTCGTACACCGGGAAGCGGCCCGTCTCCGCCGCGACGATGTCGGCGTACGGCAGGGTCGTGGTCGTCCACTGGGGCTGGCCGGCGGGGTCGGTCACCGGCACGGTCCCGGTGCGGCCGATGTTGTCGTTGTCGGCGAAGCCGCCGCGCCAGGCCCCGTTGGTCCGCTCGACGTCGAAACGCCCCACCCGGCCCTGGCTGACGGTCGCGAAGAGGTCCACCCGGGGCAGTCGCCCCCGCAGGGTGCGCTCGACCGTGCCGTCCGTGAAGTCCTGCCAGCGGACCGGGAAGACGGCGGTCTCGATGCGCGCGGGGCCGTCGGCGGTCCGGATCACCGTGCCGTCGAGGGCGAGGGCCGCGGCCCCGGACGGGTTGGAGATCCGCACGTCCCGGTCCAGCGTGAACGGATCGAACCCGGTGACGAGAACCCGCTTCACCCCCTTGCCTGCCCGGGGGTGGTTCAGGGAGTCCTGCCCCCGGGACGCCTGCTCCAACGCGCCTGTCAGTGCGGCTCTCTGACCGTCCGACAGGCCGAACTCCGGCGTCCAGCCCCGCACTTCCCGGGTCATGCCCAACCGCGCCCAGTACAGGGGCCGGTCGTCGTCGCGGCTCAGATCACCGCCCGCCGGCCCGCGCCCCTGCGCCCGGTCCACGGCCCGCCTCCACAACCGCGCACCCTCCCGTACGACGATCCGCTCGGCCTGGGCGTACGACCGCGCGCCGTCCAGCGCCCGCCCGAACTCCGAGGCCACGGTGCCGAATCCGGACCGCCGCAGGATCTCCTGAGGGACGGCCCGGTCGAGCCGCTGCTCCTCGACGGTGGGGGCCGCCGCCGACGCGGCCGAGGGGGAGGGGGCGGCGGGAGCAGTGGCGGACGCGGGGGTGCAGAGACCGGCCAGCAGGGCCGCCAGGCCGATCGTCGTGCCGCGGGCCCGCCGGGAAGTCAGTGGGGATGTCAAGGGACTCGGGGTCCTTCCGTCGCTGTCGTGCCGTGGGGGTCTCGCTCCGGACCGCGGCAGTATCGCGTGACGGGAGGGGTGCGCGCCACGCCACCTTCGGCCACCACGGCAGGCCCGGCGGTACGCGCGCGCGGCCGGCCTCAGCCCGGGTCCTCGCCCAGCAGTGCCAGGAAGTCCCGGAAGGCCCCCGGCATGTCGACGGACCCCGGATCCAGCAGCCACTGGTACTGCAGGCCGTCCATCACGGCCACCAGCAGCGGCGCCGCCCGCTCCGGCGTGAGACCGCTCGGCAGCCGGTCGCCGTACTCGGCGCGCAGCACCTGCGCCATGGCCCCCCGCACCCGCCCGTACCGCTGCGTGAAGAACTCCCGCGCGGGATGGCCCTCGGTCACGCTCTCGCCGAGCAGCGCGGAGAAGGTCTGGACGATGCCGGGCCGCATGGCGTTGTACTCGACGAGGGAGCCCAGCAGATCGAGCCGCAGCGTGCTGTCGGGCAGCGCGTCCCAGCGGTCCCGTTCCTCCAGGACGGCGACGAGCAGGGCGTCCTTGGTGGGGAAGTGGTGCAGCAGGCCCTGCTGGGTCAGCCCGACGCGCTCGGCGACCGCCGCCATGCTCGCGCCCCGGTAACCCCGCTCGGCGATCACCTCCAGGGCCGCCAGCACGATCTCCGCGCGCCGCTCCTCGCCCCGGACGCCCCTGGTCCTGCCGGTGCCGCTCATGCCGTCACCGTACGGCATCCGGTCCCGCCGGCCGAGAGAGAAAATTACTGCAAGATAACAAAACCTACCGCTCTACAGGTAACCGATGCACGATGAGGGGACGACCGGACTCGACGAGGAGGCACCGCGATGGCGGCAACCCCGGGCACCCACCCCACCCCGGCCGACGAGGCGCGCGAGGCGGCAGTGGAGAAGGCCCTGGCCGGACTGGACCTCGACGCCAAGGCGAGGCTGCTGTCCGGACAGGACATGTGGACCCTGCCCGCGCTCCCCGAGATCGGCCTCGCCTCCCTCGTCATGTCCGACGGGCCGATCGGGGTGCGAGGGGTGCGCTGGACCGCCGACGACCCGTCCGTGGCGCTGCCCTCCCCGACCGCCCTCGCCGCCACCTGGGACCCCGAACTCGCCCGCCGGGCAGGGGTGTTGCTCGCCCAGGAAGCCCGCCGCAAGGGTGTCCACGTCCTCCTCGCCCCCACGGTCAACCTGCACCGCTCCCCGCTGGGCGGCCGTCACTTCGAGGCGTACAGCGAGGACCCGTACCTCACCGGGGAGATCGGCTCGGGCTATGTGACCGGCGTCCAGACCGGCGGGGTCGGTACGACCGTCAAGCACTTCGTCGCCAACGACGCCGAGACCGACCGCTTCACGGTGAACAACCTGGTCTCCGCACGCGCCCTGCGCGAGCTGTACCTGGCCCCCTTCGAGGCGATCGTGGCGAACGCCCACCCCTGGGGCATCATGACCGCCTACAACCAGGTCAACGGCTCCACGATGACCGAGCACCGCCACCTCGTGAACGAGGTCCTGCGCGGCGAGTGGGGCTTCGACGGCTTCAACGTCTCCGACTGGCTGGCCGCCCGCTCCACGGCCGGAGCCCTCGCCGGCGGCCTCGACGTCGCCATGCCCGGCCCGGCCACCGTCTACGGCGAGCCTCTGGCGGCCGCCGTCCGCGCCGGCGAGGTCACGCGGGCCGCACTCGACGAGGCGGTCCGCCGGGTCCTGCGGCTGGCCGCCCGCGTCGGCATCCTGGAGGGCGCCGCCCCGGCCGTCACCGACCTGCCCGCCCCCGTCGACGGCGAGGCCCTGGCCCGCGAGGTCGCCCGCCGCTCCTTCGTCCTGGTCCGCAACGACGTACGGGACGGCCGGGCGGCCCTGCCCCTGAAGCAGGGCACGAGGACCGCCCTCATCGGCGCCGCGGCCCGCGACGCCCGCGTCCTCGGCGGCGGCTCCGCCACGGTCTTCCCCTCCCGCGTCGTCTCCCCCCTCGACGGCCTGACCGCCGCCCTCCCCGAGGGCGCGCTGACGTACGCCCTGGGCGCGGACCCCAACGAGGAACTGGCCGTCGCCGACCAGGGGTTCACGCTCCGGGCCGTCTGCCGTGACGCCGCCGGCACGGTCATCGGCACGCGCTCCGCCCCCAACGGCCACATCCAGTGGATGGGTTCGGACCTGCCCGACGGCGTCACCCGCACCACCCTGCACACCGTCGAGGTGACCGGCACCTTCACCCCGCGCGAGACCGGCACGCACACCTTCGGCGTCAAGGGCCTCGGCGCCTACACCCTCACCGTCGACGGCACGACCCACTTCGACGGGGTCCGGACCACCGACACGGACGACCCCTTCGTGTCGTTCTTCGGCGCCCCCGTCCCGCTGGCCGAGGTCGCACTGACCGAGGGCACACCGGTGCGGGTCTCCCTCACCCATGTCGTGGAACTCGCCGCCGACGCCCCGATCACGATGCTGGCCTTCTCGCTGTGCCACCAGGAACCGCAGCGCGACCCCGACGACCTGATCGCCGAGGCCGTCGAGGCCGCCCGCGCCGCCGACACGGCCGTCGTCGTGGTGGCCACCACCGAACGGGTCGAGTCCGAGGGCTTCGACCGCAAGGACCTCCGCCTCCCCGGCCGCCAGGACGACCTGGTCCGCGCGGTGGCCGCCGCCAACCCCGCCACGGTCGTGGTCGTCAACGCGGGCTCCCCGGTGGAACTCCCGTGGCGCGAGGAGGTCGCCGCCGTCCTGCTCACCTGGTTCCCCGGCCAGGAGGGCGGCGCCGCCCTCGCCGACGTCCTCACCGGCGCCCATGAGCCCGGCGGCCGTCTCCCCACCACCTGGGGCTCCCTGTCCGAGGCCCCGATCACCCAGGTAACCCCCACCGCCGGCGAACTCCGCTACGACGAGGACGTGTTCATCGGCTACCGAGCCTGGGACAGGGAGGGCAGGACCCCCACGTACCCCTTCGGTCACGGTCTCGGCTACACCGACTGGACGTACGAGTCCCTCGACGTCACCGGAACGACGGCGACGGTACGCGTCCGCAACACGGGCACCCGCGAGGGCCGCGAGACCGTCCAGCTCTACCTGGCCCCCACGACCGCGGACGCCACCCGCCCGACCCGCTGGCTGGCGGGCTTCGCGACGGTCGAGGCGGCCGCCGGCGAATCCACGGAGGCCGTCATCCCTCTCCCGCGCCGAGCCTTCGAGATCTGGGACGAGACGGCCGACGCGTGGGTGTACGTGAAGGGTTCGTACGAGGTGGAGGCCGGCCGCTCGATCGGGGACCGCCGCACGCGGGTGACGATCGAGGCATAGGGACCGGGGCCGGCAGGGCCCCCGTCAGGGGCGCGGGGCCGTGTCACCGTGCGGCTCCGCCGGCGTGTACGTGGCGGACACCTCCGGACGCCCGGGAAGCCCACTTGCCCGTCCGGACTCACCCGGGTCGGCCGGACCCGGCCCCGCCCCCCGGGGCAAGCGTGTCGAAGAGGTCGCTCATGAGCGAAACCCCAGGTCACGGCAGAACCCCAGGTCACGAGCCTTTCCTGCTGATGATCCGGTACGCGATCTCGGCCAGCCGCGCCTGCCCGTCCACGCTCGGGTGGAACCAGTCCCACTGGCTGAGCTGGGTCTGTCCGAAGCGGTAGGCGAAGACGGCGCCCCCGTCGTAGCGGCAGTGGCGGTCCTTCTCGCACACCTCGCGCAGCACGTCGTTGTACGCCTCCACCCGGCCCTGGACGGCGTCGCGCCGCTCGCCCGCCGCAGTGGTGAGAAGGTCGGGGTCGGCCAGCATGGACGGGCAGATGCCCAGCTTCCAGACCTGCTTGCCGACCGGGTTCGAACGGCCCTCGGACCACAGCCGCTTCAGGTCCGGCACACTCGCCACGAACACCTGCGCCTTGGGCAGGCTCTTCCGCAGGGTGGTCATCGCGTCCTCGAAGTCGGCTCGGAAGTCGGCGACCGGGGTCATCGCGGCGGCGGTCGCCCGGCACGCGTCGTTCGCGCCGATCATCACCGTGACCAGCTCCGGCTCACGGGAGACCGCGCGGGCCATCTGGCTCGGCAGATCGGCCATCCGGGCCCCGGTCACCGCGTAGTTCCAGCTCCGCCGCGTCGCCCCCGCCTCACCCAGCAGCCGCACGGCGAGACTGTCGACGGAGGCCTTCGTCCCGGTCGCCCAGGACACCTCGGGGCAGTCGGAGAGCACCTGGCACGCGTCGAAGCCCCGGGTGATGGAGTCCCCGACGGCGGCCAGTGACTCGGGGGTGCTGTCCCAGGCGGGGGTGGGCGAGGCGGAGGGCTTCGCTCTCGGTCCCGTCCCCTCGGGGCCGGGGGAGTCGCCGCCGGTGGCGTCACACCCCGACACGCCGAGCAGGACCGCCGCCAAGGCCGCGCCGAACACCGCCCTCGAACGGTGGCGTCGCTTCCGCATCCCCTGGTCCCCTCGGTCGGTCCCGCACGTACTGGCTCCCACCCATGACAACGCGCGGGAGTTCCCGGGAAGCGAAAGCCGTGGGTCCGATGCGACAGAAGGCGGAACCGTTCCATCCGCACAGGCGTCCCCACAGGTGGCCGCGTCGTCCCGGGAGACAGACCACCGGACCCGCGGCGGGGAGTCCGGCACGCGTCCCGCCGGGTGAAACAGCACCGCATCCTGGCCCTTGCTCCGACGGTACGTCACACTCCTTGCCCCGCCGCACGGTAGCCTCGCCCCGTGGCCGCCCGGCCACCGCCGATCCGTCGAATCGCAAACCGTCCTGCTCTGTGGAGGCCCCGGTGACCACACGTGGAGTCCTGTACGTGCACTCCGCGCCGCGTGCGCTGTGCCCGCACGTGGAGTGGGCCGTCGCGGGCGTTCTCGGGGCCCGGGTGAACCTCGACTGGATCCGGCAGCCGGCCGCCCCGGGCACCTGGCGCTCCGAGTTCTCCTGGCAGGGCCGGGCCGGCACCGCCTCCACGCTCGCCTCCGCACTGCGCGGCTGGCACCTCCTGCGCTTCGAGGTCACCGCCGAGCCCTGCGCCACCGCCGAGGGCGAGCGCTACAGCTGCACCCCCGACCTCGGCATCTTCCACGCCGTCACCGGCATCCACGGCGACATCCTCATCCCCGAGGACCGCCTCCGGGCCGCCCTGACCCGCTCCCAGCGCGGCGAGACGGACCTGGAGGCCGAGATCGCCAAGCTCCTCGGCAAGCCCTGGGACGACGAACTGGAGCCCTTCAGACACGCGGGAGAGGGCGCCCCGGTCCGCTGGCTCCACCAGGTGGTCTGACGACCCGTCAAGGCGCGGGGAACCGCGCCGCGAGAGGCACCTGACGTACCGACAGCTGTGGCCCGGATCCCTGGAAGGGACCCGGGCCACACGCGCGTCAGCGCACGAATCACACCGTCCGGAACGCCAGCACCACGTTGTGCCCACCGAACCCGAACGAGTCGTTGAGGGCGGCGATACGGCCCTCGACCGGCAGCTTCCGCGCCTCGCCGCGCACGATGTCCGCGTTGGCCTCGGCCTCGGGGTCGAGGTCGTTCACGTTGATCGTCGGCGGAGCCACCCGGTGGTACAGCGCGAGCACCGTCGCCACCGTCTCCACCCCACCGGCACCGCCGAGCAGGTGCCCGGTCATGGACTTGGTCGCGGACACCGCGAAGTGGTCGGTGTCGTCACCGAACACCTTGCGCAGCGCCTTCAGTTCGGCGATGTCACCGGCCGGCGTCGACGTGCCGTGCGCGTTGACGTGCACGATCTCCGCCGGGTCCAGGTCGGTGCGGTCCAGCAGGTTCTGCAGGGCGTGCGCGATGCCCCGCCCCTCCGGCTCCGGCTGCACGATGTCGTGGCCGTCGGCGGAGATGCCCTGGCCCACGGCCTCGGCGTAGACCCGGGCACCCCGCGCCGCCGCGTGCTCGGCCGACTCCAGGACGACGACACCGGCACCCTCGCCGAGGACGAAGCCGTCACGGCCGGTGTCGTACGGACGGGAGGCGCCCTGCGGGTCCTCGTTGTTCTTGGACATCGCCATCATGTTGCCGAACGCGGCGATCGGCAGCGGGTGGATGGCGGCCTCGGTGCCACCGGCGATCACGACGTCGGCGCGGCCGGTGCGGATCATCTCGATGGCGTAGCCGATGGCCTCGGCGCCCGACGCGCAGGCGGAGACCGGGGTGTGCACACCGGCGCGCGCGCCGACGTACAGACCGACGTTGGCGGACGGGCCGTTGGGCATCAGCATGGGCACGGTGTGCGGGGAGACGCGGCGTACGCCCTTCTCCTTCAGCACGTCGTACTGGTCGAGCAGGGTCGTCACGCCGCCGATGCCGGAGGCGATGACCGCGCCGACACGGTCCGCGTCGACGGTGCCGTCGTCGGCGGAGGTCTCCGTGTAACCGGCGTCGGCCCACGCCTCCTTGGCCGCGATCAGCGCGAACTGCGCCGAGCGGTCCAGACGGCGGGCCTGCGGCCGGGGGATGACCTCGATCGGCTCCACGGCGATCTGCGCGGCGATGCGGACCGCCTGGTCGGCGGCCCACTCCTGCTCCAGGGGACGGACGCCGGACCTGCCGGCGATCAGACCCTCCCAGGTGGAAGTCGCGTCGCCACCCAGCGGTGTGGTTGCGCCGATACCGGTGACGACCACGGTGCGATTGGTCGAGTTCACGGGAGTTTTCTCCAACGGTTACGAGGATTCAGCGGCGCCACCGCCGGGTGGCGGGGCAAACGGACTGCTCCGCGGTGGGATCGGGACGGACCCGATCCCACCGGATCAGGCCTGGTGCTTGAGGATGTAGTCGGTCGCGTCGCCGACCGTCTTGAGGTTCTTGACGTCGTCGTCCGGGATCTTGACGTCGAAGCGCTCTTCGGCGGCGACGACGACCTCGACCATGGACAGGGAGTCGACGTCCAGGTCGTCGGTGAAGGACTTGTCCAGCTGGACGTCCTCGACCGGGATGCCGGCGATCTCGTTCACGATGTCGGCGAGACCGGCGACGATCTCTTCCTGGGTGGCGGCCATGTCAGGCGCTCCTTCGTAGTTTCCAGAGAGTGGGCGGCCCACCGCGGCAGCGGCAGGTTGTGCGTGTTTCCCGCGCCGGAACCGAAGATCCGGCAGCGGTGCCTAGGGGAGGGTAACGACCGTCGCTGCGTACACGAGACCCGCCCCGAAGCCGATGACGAGCGCGGTGTCGCCGCTCTTCGCCTCACCGGTCGCCAGGAGCCGCTCCATCGCGAGCGGGATCGAGGCGGCCGAGGTGTTGCCGGTGGTGCGCACGTCACGCGCGACCGTGACGTGCTCCGGCAGCTTGAGTGTCTTCACCATCGAGTCGATGATCCGCTCGTTGGCCTGGTGGGGAATGAAGACGTCCAGGTCGTCCGAGGTGATCCCGGCCGCGTCCAGCGCCTGCTGGGCGACCTTCGCCATCTCGAACACGGCCCAGCGGAAGACCGCCTGGCCCTCCTGCGTGATCGCGGGGAACTTGACGTTGCCCTCGCTGTCCAGCGGGAGCTTCTCCAGGTCGCCGACCCGGTACTCGTTCCACGGGACCGTCTGCTTGATGGTCTGGGACTTGTCGCCCTCGGAGCCCCACACCGTCGGGCCGATGTGCGGCTCCTGGGAGGGGCCGACGACGACCGCACCGGCACCGTCACCGAAGAGGAAGGCCGTGGCCCGGTCCTCCAGGTCGGTCAGGTCGGACAACCGCTCGACCCCGATGACGAGGACGTACTCCGCGGAACCCTCGACGACCATGCCCTTGGCGAGGGTGAGGCCGTAGCCGAACCCCGCGCAGCCGGCCGAGATGTCGAAGGCGGCGGCCTTGGCCGTGCCGAGCTTGTCGGCGATCTCGGTGGCGACGGCCGGGGTCTGACTGAAGTGGGACACGGTGGAGACGACGACCGCGCCGATCTGCTCGGCGGAGATGCCGGCGTCGGCGATGGCCTTGCCGGACGCCTCGACCGACATGGCGGCGACGGTCTCCTCGTCGTTCGCCCAGTGCCGGGTCTCGATGCCGGAGCGGGAGCGGATCCACTCGTCGGACGAGTCGATCTTCTCCAGGATCACGTCGTTGGGCACCACCCGGACCGGGCGGTAGCCGCCCACGCCGAGGATGCGTGCGTACGGGGCGCCCGTGCTCGGCCTGATCTTCGACATAGGTCCAGGGCTCCTAATTCTGGTGCTCGGCGATGAGCGCGCGAGCGGCGTCGAGGTCGTCGGGTGTCTTGAGCGCGACCGTCGCCACGCCCGGCAGGGCGCGCTTGGCCAGACCGGTGAGCGTGCCGCCGGGGCACACCTCGATCAGCGCGGTCACGCCCAGCTCCTTGAACGTCTCCATGCACAGGTCCCAGCGGACCGGGTTGGCGACCTGACCGACGAGACGGGCGAGCACCTCGGCACCGGTGGCGACGGCCTGCCCGTCCTTGTTCGAGACGTAGGTGACCGTGGGGTCCCCGGGCGACAGTTCCTCGGCGGCCTTGGCGAGGGTGTCCACGGCGGGAGCCATGTGGTGCGTGTGGAAGGCGCCGGCGACCTTGAGGGCGACCACGCGCCGTACGCCCTCGGGCTTGTCCGCCTCCAGGGCGGCCAGTTGCTCCAGGGTGCCGGCGGCGACGATCTGGCCCGCGCCGTTCACGTTGGCCGGGGTCAGCCCCAGCTTCTCCAGGTGCGGGATCGTCACCTCGGGGTCGCCGCCGAGCAGCGCGGACATACCGGTCTCGGTGATCGCGGCGGCGTCGGCCATGGCCAGGCCCCGCTTGCGTACGAGGGTCAGCGCGGCCGTGGCGTCGAGGACACCGGCGAACGCGGCGGCGGTGATCTCGCCGACGCTGTGGCCGGCGACCGCGCCGGGGGTCACCTCGCCCAGGGCGGCGGCGGACAGCAGTCCGGCCGCCACGAGCAGCGGCTGGGCCACGGCGGTGTCGCGGATCGCGTCGGCGTCGGCCTCGGTGCCGTAGCGGGCGAGGTCCAGCCCGATGGCGTCCGACCACGCGCCGAGGCGGTCGGCGGCGCCGGGGAGGTCGAGCCAGGGAGTCAGGAAGCCGGGCGTCTGGGCGCCCTGGCCGGGAGCGACGAGTACGAGCACTCTCACACTCTCTCTTGAGGACGGCTCGGGCCGCCCGTGGGGACAGGGACGAAGAACACGTAGGGGTTTTGTAGCACCCCGACAAAACCCTAGAGCTGGGGATCCCCATCGACCAGACGCCCGAGGATCAGCGCGATCCGCAGGGTGAAGGCCGAGCGTACATCTGAGGGCGACCAGCCGGTGACGTCAGTCACACGTCGGAGCCGGTAGCGCACGGTGTTGGGATGGACGAACAGCATGCGGGCCGCGCCCTCAAGACTTGAGGCTTGTTCGAGATAGACACTGAGCGTCTCCAGGAGAGCGGAGCCTGCCTCCTCCAGCGGTCTGTAGATCTCCTCCACCAGTTGCTCGCGCGCACTGGGGTCTCCCGCGATCGCGCGCTCCGGAAGCAGATCGTCCGCCAGAACGGGGCGGGGCGCGTCCTGCCACGCCGTGCACGCCTTGAGTCCGGCCGCGGCCGCCTGGGCGGACCGGGTCGCGGCCAGCAGGTCGGGGACGATCGGCCCGGCCACCACCGGGCCGGCCGCGTACGGCCCGATCAGCGACTTCGCCACCTGCAACGGGTTGTTGTCGCCACCGGCGATCACCACCAGCCGGTCGCCCAGCACACCGGTCAGGACCTGCAGTTTCGCGTGCCGGGCCGCGCGCCGGATGGCCTCCACGGTCAGCTCGCTGTCGCCGTCCGGGGCGGTGCCGAGGACGACGCAGACATGGTCGGGGGAGTTCCAGCCGAGCGCGGCGGCCCTGCTCACCGCCCCCTCGTCGGCCTCCCCGCTGAGCACCGCGTTGACGACCAGGGACTCCAGCCGGGCGTCCCAGGCGCCCCGGGCCTCGGCGGCCTGCGCGTACACCTGCGCCGTCGCGAACGCGATCTCCCGCGCGTAGACGAGGAGCGCCTCGCGGAGCACGCCCTCGTCGCCGGGCGCGGCCACCTCGTCGATCGCGGACTCCATGACCTCGATGGTCGTGCGCACCATCTCCACGGTCTGCCGCAGCGTGATCGCCCGGGTCAGCTCACGCGGCGCGGTCCCGAACACGTCCGTCGAGATGGCCTGCGGGGCGTCGGGATGCCGGAACCACTCCGTGAACGCGGCGATACCTGCCTGGGCGACCAGTCCGATCCACGACCGGTTCTCGGGCGGCATCGCCCGGTACCAGGGCAGCGATTCGTCCATCCTCGCGATGGCCTGCGCGGCGAGGCTGCCGGACGACTTCTCCAGCCGCCTCAGGGTCGCGACGTGCGCGTGGACGGGCGGTGCGGATGCGGGCCTGCTGGTTTCGGGTTCGGGCACGGGACAAGACTGCCTTATCGCTGCGCTTGCTTGTGCCGGAGGGTGCGGGCCGGGGGTGCGAGTCTGCCCGGGGGCGCGTGTACGGGGCCGCGGCCCCGGGGCGTGTGCGGGGAGCTGCGGCCCCCGGGCCCCCGCTGTTCGGCCTGCGGCCTCGTCCTCGAGCGCCGGACGGGCCGGGGGGTGGTGGTCGGCCGGGGTGTGTCGCCGGGCCGGGTATGCCGTGGGTCCGGAGGTGATGTCGGCCCGGGCATGCCGACAGGCCCGGGCGGGAGCGCCGTCGGTCCCGCTCGCCGTGGGCCCGGGTGTGCCGTCGGCCCAGGTAAGTCGCCGGCCGGGTGTGCCGTCGGCCGGGGTGGGGCGGCGGCCCGGGTAAGTCGGCGGCCCGGGTGTGCCGGGCGCCCGGATGCGTCGCCGGGGCGGGATGTGCTGCCGGCCAGGATGTCCGCCGTCGCCTCAGGGTGCCTCCGGCCCGGATACGCGCCGTCGGTCCCACCCGCGTCGCCCGACACCGAGCGAAGCGAACCGGAGGGATACCGTGGTCGGGTGATGGAGCTGCGGCGCGCCGGTGCGCGCTACCCCGGGGGAGATCCGGAGGCCGGGATCGCGTCGTTGCACGCCTTCTCCTTCGGTGCGCACTACGACCCCGACAATCTCCGCTTCGGCGCGGTGATCGCCTGCAACGAGGAGCGCCTCGCCCCCGGCGCCGGGTTCGACGAGCATCCGCACAGCCATACCGAGATCGTCACCTGGGTCGTCGAGGGCGAGTTGACCCACCGTGACACCGCCGGTCACGAGACGGTCGTCCGCCCCGGTGACGTCCAGCGTCTCAGTGCGGCGGGCGGGGTGCGGCACGTGGAGCGCAACGACGGCCCGGTGCCCCTCACCTTCGTGCAGATGTGGCTGGCCCCCCTGGACCCCGGCGGCGACCCCGCCTACGAGACCGTCCGCGGCATCGCCGACGCCACCCCGTACGCCGTTCCCGAGGCGGGCGCGATGCTGCACGTCCGGCGGCTGGGCACGGCGGGGGAGCGGGCCGAGGTGCCGGACGCGGCGAGGGCGTACGCGCACGTCGTCCGGGGCACCGTGCGCCTCGGGCCGCACGAGCTGGCGCCCGGGGACTCCGTACGGGCCGAGGGGGAGAAGGGGCTGGAGCTGGTCGCCGTCTCCGCCCCGGCCGAGGTGCTGGTCTGGGAACTGGGGGAGTGACGTCCCCTCAGTTCTCGGTGGTCGGTTCCTCCGCGTTGCGCCACACCGTGATGTCCACGGAGACGTAGTCACTGGGGTCGCCGCTCGCCGCCGCACCCTGGAAGGTGACCAGCCCCATGTGTCCGGAGTTGGTCCGCACGCACATCTGGGAGCCCTTGGCCACCTGGCCGAGCTTGACGGAGGCCGTGTACCGGGTCTCGTTGCGGCAGGTTTCGAGGGAGCCCTTCTGGGAGTTGTTCAGCAGCACGAGCTTCTCGCTGCTGCTGCCCAGCTTCTTCTCGCCGAACAGGCTGTCCGAGTAGTAGTAGAAGTCCCCGTCGTCCTCGTACGACACGCCCATCTCGCTGTCCAGGGGCTTGGGCGGGGAGTCCGCGAAGCGCACGTAGTAGTTGCCGGGGATGTTGACGCCCTTGAAGGTGACCGGCTTGGGGTCGGACTTCGGCTTGGACTCCGAGGATCCCGGGGACCCGGAGGAACTGCCGCCCGCACCGGCCGACGTACCGCCGGAGGAGCCGCTCGACGAATCCGTCAGGCCCTTCACGAGCGTGGCGCAGCTCCCGAGCAGCCCGAGGCCGAACACCGCCGCCACCCCGATGCCGATCCACTTGCCGACGTTGCTGCGCCGCGGCGGGAGGGGCAGCGGACGGGGACGGCCCTGTGGGTGGCCCGGGGGGTACGGCTGCCGGCCGCCCGGCTGCGGGTAGGGCGCATGGTGCCCGGTCGGCACGGTGTGCGGACCCGACTGCGGGTGGTACGGCGCCGAGGGCGGACCCGGCGGGGGCGGGGTCGCCGGCCCGGAGTGCATGGTCGGGGCCGCGTGCATGGTCTGCGCGCCGTGGTCCACGGACGGCGGACTCAGCTGGGTCACCGGCGCGGTGGCCGGCGGGGCGAGGGTCGCCGAGGTGGCGGCCTCCGCGGCCCTGTCCCGCGCGGCCAGCAGCTCCGCCGACGCCGAGACCCGCCGGGTGATGTCCGCGCCGATCGCCTCCGGCAGCCAGGAGCCCGACTGGACCAGCGGGGTGGGCGACGCCTCCTGGCAGAGGGCGACGACCTCGGCGGGGGAGGGGCGGTCCGCCGGGTCCTTGGCCAGACAGCGCTCGATGAACCGGAGTTCGCCGGCGAGACCGCTCAGGTCGGGCTCCTCGTGGACGATCCGGTACAGCACGGCGTGCGAGGGGCCGTCGCCGTACGCACCGGACCCGCGTGCCGCGAACGCGGCGACCTGGCCGAGCGCGAAGATGTCCGACGCGGGCGTGACCGGCTTCCCGGCCGCCTGCTCGGGCGACATGAACGCCGGGGTCCCGATGGAGACCCCGGTGCCGGTGAGGGCGGTGGCGTCGGCGGCGCGCGCGATGCCGAAGTCGATGACCCGGGGCCCGTCGGCGGCGAGCAGCACGTTGGAGGGCTTCAGGTCGCGGTGCACGATGCCCGCGCCGTGGATGACCGAGAGCGCCTCCGCGACCCCGGCGAGCAGCAGCAGGACCGAGTTCAGCGGCAGCGCGCCGTGCTCGGCGACGGCCGCGTGCAGCGACGGGCCGGGGACGTAGGCGGTGGCCAGCCAGGGCTGCGCGCCCTCGGTGTCGTGATCGAGGACGGGGGCGGTGTAGAGGCCCTGCACCCGCTGGGCGGCCCGCACCTCCTGCTCGAACCGGCGCCGGAACTCGGGGTCCTCGCTCAGCTCGGGCCGGATCGTCTTCAGCGCGATCGGGTGCCCGCCCGGCGTGTACGACAGGTACACCGTGCCCATGCCGCCCGACCCGAGCCGCGCCGCGAGCCGGTAGGCCGACACGGTCGTCGGGTCACCGGCCTCCAACGGCCGGAACTGCCCGCCCGCGCGAACCTCGCCCATTGTTCTCCCCCGAAAGCTGTGCGGCCGATGTGCACGGGGGAGGCTAGCGGACGAATCGCCGCCCATGGCCCGTCGCGCCGGGCATCGGGGCCTTCCGTCGAAGAGTTGTCGCTTCCTTCACCGATCAGACACCGTTCCCGACCTCGGCGAGCACGGCGTCGGTGAACGGCGTCCACGCCTCGACCGCCCACGGACCGAACGCACGGTCCGTCAGCGCCACGCACGCCAGTCCCGCCACGGGATCGATCCACAGGAACGTTCCCGACTGCCCGAAGTGCCCGAACGTCCCCGGCGACGACGAGGTCCCCGTCCAGTGCGGCGACTTGGAGTCCCGGATCTCGAAGCCGAGCCCCCAGTCGTTGGGGTTCTGGTGCCCGTAGCCCGGCAGGACGCCCTTCGTGCCCGGGTACTGCACGGTCATCGCCGCCGCGACCGTCCGCGGGTCCAGCAGCCGGGGCGCCTGCACCTCGGCGGCGAACCGCACCAGGTCATCGACGGTCGAGACGCCGTCCTTCGCCGGGGAACCGTCGAGCGAGGTGGAGGTCATGCCCAGCGGTTCCAGGACCGCCTGCCGCGCGTACTCCGCGAACGGCATGTCCGCGGCCTCGGCCACATGGTCGCCGAGCACCTCGAACCCGGCGTTGGAGTACAGCCGCCGCTCCCCGGGCGCCGCCGTCACCCGGTGCTCGTCGAAGGCCAGCCCCGAGGTGTGCGCCAGCAGATGCCGCACGGTCGACCCCGCCGGGCCCGCCGGCTCGTCCAGTTCGATCGCCCCCTCCTCGTACGCGACCAGTACGGAGTACGCGGCGAGCGGCTTGGTGACCGAGGCCAGCGGGAACCGGTGCCCGAGCGGCCCATGGCTCCCGAGGACGGTGCCGTCCGCCCGTACGACGGCCGCGGCGGCGGTGGGAACGGGCCAGTTCTCGATCAGCGCGAGGCTCTGCAAGGACATGCCCATGAGCCTAAGCCGCTCACAGATCCAGCTGCATCAAGGGGTCGGGCCTGCGCCGGAAGCCCATCGACGCGTACAGCGGCTCCGCCTCGGCGGACGCGGTCAGACGGACGTAGCCGGCGCCCCGCTCCCGGAACCAGCCGAGGAGCTCGTCCATGCAGGCGCGGGCGTACCCGCGGCGGCGGGCGTCGGGGTCGGTGGCGACGCTGAAGACGTGGCCGACCGCGCCGTGGGGGTTCCCGGCCCGCCCGATCCGGTAGTCGATGGTCCCCGCCACCAGCGCGGCGAGGGCGCCGGGCCGTTCCGGACGGTCGATCACGAAGGCCGCGAAGTCCCCGTCGGGATCGGCGAGCCGGCGGCGTACGGTGGGCAGGGACTCGGCGTGCCAGTCGGTGGAGCGGTCCGCTCCCGGCATGGAGTCGATCATCACCTGCCGCAGCCGGAGCAGTTCCCGGGCGTCCTCGGCCGTGGCACGTCGTACGAGACTCATGTCCGCACGCTAGCCAGCGGGTTCACGTCATGTCCCGGTGTTTTCTCACCGTATTCGCTTGCTTGGAGCGCACTCGAAGGTTTTAGCGTGGGAGCCATGACGGTGATGGAGACCACGAGTACGACGAGCGCGACCGGTGCGACGAGTACGACCGGTGCGACGAGCGCGACGGGTGTCACGAGTACCGCCGGTGCCGACAGTTGCGCCGGTCCGCCGCCGAAGCCGCGGCGGCCGGACGGACGGGACAGGTACACGATCAGCGAGGTCGTCGACCTCACCGGTCTGACGGCGCACACGCTGCGCTGGTACGAGCGGATCGGGCTCATGCCGCACATCGACCGTTCCCACACCGGCCAGCGCCGCTACCGCAACCGCGACCTCGACTGGCTCGACCTCGTCGGCAAGCTCCGGCTGACCGGCATGCCGGTCGCCGACATGGTCCGCTACGCGGAGCTGGTGCGCGAGGGCGACCACACCTACACCGAGCGCTTCGATCTGCTCAAGTCGACCCGGGACGACGTCCTGTCCCGGATCGCCGAACTGCAGGACACCCTGAGCGTGCTCGACCGAAAGATCAACTTCTACGCTGACGCCGGGCGGGCCCTGGCGTCGGAGAGGGCCTCATGACGGACGGCAGGATCGCGACAGCACGGCTCGGCACCGACGGCCCCGAGGTCGGCGTACAGGGCCTCGGCTGCATGGGCATGAGCTTCGCGTACGGCCCCTCGGACGCGGCGGAGTCCAGGGCCACCCTGGAGCGCGCGCTGGAACTGGGCGTCACGCTCTACGACACGGCCCACGCGTACGGCGCCGGGGAGAACGAGCGGTTCCTCTCCCCCTTCTTCAAGGCGCACCGGGACGAGGTCGTCATCGCCACCAAGTTCGGTCTGGCGATCGACCCCGACGACCCGACCGGTCGGATCATCCGCAACGACGCGGCCCACATCCGTGAGTCCGTCGAGGGCAGCCTGCGCCGCCTCGACGTCGACGTGATCGACCTCTACTACATGCACCGCCGTGACGTGCGCGTCCCGATCGAGGAGAGCGTCGGGGTCATGGCGGAGCTGGTCCGCGAGGGCAAGGTCCGGCAGCTGGGCCTCAGCGAGGTCACGGCCGCCGAACTCCGCGCGGCCCACGCCGTGCACCCCGTCGCCGCCCTGCAGTCCGAGTGGTCCCTCTTCAGCCGCGACATCGAGGCGCACGTCGTCCCCGCCGCCCGCGACCTCGGTGTCACCCTCGTCGCCTACTCGCCGCTGGGCCGAGGCTTCCTGACCGGATCGTTCGCCAGGGCCGAGGACCTCACCGCGGACGACTTCCGCCGCCACCAGCCCCGCTTCACCGGAGACAACGCGGCCGCCAACGCGGCCCTGCTGGAGCCCGTCCGCAAGGTCGCCGAGGCGCACGGCGCCACCCTCGGCCAGACGGCCCTGGCCTGGGTCCACCGGCAGTCGGCGACGCACGGCCTCCCGGTCGTCCCGATACCGGGCACCCGCAGGCCGGGACGGGTGGAGGAGAACGTGGCGGCGACGGGCATCGTCCTGGGCGAGGAGGACATGGCCCTGCTGGAACCGATAGCGGCCAGGGTCACGGGAGACCGCTACGCGGACATGCGCTTCACATCGGCGGGCAGGGAGTAGGGCTCACTCTTCGGGCGTGGGTGCCGCAGTGTGCCCAGGGGCGCGAGGAACTGCGCGACAGGCCACGACGCCGCGGAGATCCGTCGGAAGGGCCCTAGAGCTCCGCCAGCAGCTCCGCCTTCTTCACGCTGAACTCCTCGTCGGTGACCAGCCCCGCCTCGTGCAGCTCCCCCAGGTGCCGGATCCGGTCGGCGATGTCGGCCGGATCCCGCCGGGGCCCGGCGGCCGCCGCCGGCTCCACCGGCCCGGCGGAGCCGGTCCGCACCGCCGCCAGCACCGCCGCGGCGAACGGCAGCGACTCGTGCACCGGCCCGTACCCCAGCCCGAACACGACAGCGGCCGGATCATGATCCGGCTGAGCCGGCTGCTCACCGTTGACATCGCGCCGCAGCAAGCGCAGATACCCCTCGAACAGCTCCGGCGACCGCCAATCCACCCCGCTGAGCGCGCTCACCGGAAAACTCTGGTCCCCGGCCTTCCACTTCGCCGAGGACGCGCCCGTCCAGAACCACCGGAACGACACCGACCGCCCGTCGAACGAGGCCTTGCCGTCGTAAGCCTTGAACTGCAGCGGCACTTCGGGCGCCGCCACCAGGAACCGATCGGCGGGCCCCGACCCGGTCAGCCGGGCCCGCAGCTCGTCGGCGTAGTACTCCGCGAGCGTCTCCCGCTCGGCCGGCAGCACCAGCCGGTACGGGTCGGAGCCCTCCTTGAGCTGGTCCGCCGCCGCCTCCATCAGCGGATCGGCGCCCGGTCGCGGCACGGCACGCAGTACGACGGTGCCCCGCTTCCCGGGTGTCAGAGTCACCTCCGCGATCGCCTCCAGGGGGATGCGCCGCTCACCGAGCGCCTGGAAGAGCTTCGGCGTGCGAATCCCCCGTTCGAAGCGGATGAGCACGGAGTCGGACTCGAACTCCCAGGCGGCATGAAATCCGGCCAGTACGTCACCCATGCGGCTCATCGTATGCGGGCGACGCGGGGAAGTCCCGACCGTGGCGAACCGCACTTCTGCCCCTTTCTACGCGCGTCAGGCCGCAGCGCTGTCGGACAGACCCGCCAGACACGTGTCGTCCTCCCGCGCACAGCGCACCGACGCGTAGGCGCCGATGCCGATTTCGGCGAAGTTGTGCAAACTCTCCGTGCCCGGCTCGAAATAGCCACTGTGCCCCTGGGCGTCGGCGGCCGACAGGATGCGCGCCCCGAACTCCGAGGAGACCGGGTCGGCGCCGTGGCCGAGCCCGCCGACCTCCAGATAGGGCACGTCCTGGATCCAGTCGTCGGCGTCCCGCATGGCCCACACCCGCGCCCCCGTCCGCAGTTGGCGCACCGAGTCGGCGCGCATGCCGGGGCTGCCGGCGACCGCGATGTCGGTGACCCGGGACGGCAGTGACGACGCGGCGACCCCGCAGACCACCGAGCCGTAGCTGTGGCACACCAGCGCCACGGTGGAGCCCCCGGGCAGACTGCGCACCAGCGCGTTCAGGCGGACCGAGCCCTGCTCCGCGCGCAGCGCGGTGGCCGAGTCGAGGCCGAGGCCGGTGGGCGCGGTGTAGTCGGCCCAGGCGATCACGGCCGTGGGCGTCTCGGGGTCGGCCGAGCGCTCGGCGTCGTAGAGCGATTCGGCCATGCCGACGGGTGCGGAGAACCGGCGGTCGGTGCGCTGGAAGTTGATGATGCTGGTGTCGACACCCGGGACGACGACCGAGACGCGCTCCGCCGTGTCGAGACTGCCGAAGACCTCGGCGACCCGGCCGTTGCCCTCGGGGTCGAAGGCGAGGATGTTCCGCTTCTTCGCGGCGAGCATGGCGAAGCGGTGCATCCTGCGGCCGGCCTCGTGCCGGCCGGTCTCGGAGAGCCGCTGGTCGTGCATGCGCGTGCGTTCGCGCTCGCTCTGCCGGTGCAGCGCGAGGCGGTTGGCCCGGTAGCGCAGCTCGACGGGAGCGCCGGCCATGTTGCCGACGGCGAGCGGATACCGGTGGGCGAGCCGGCCGCGCTGGTGCGCGGTGAGCGAGGCGAAGAAGGCGGCCAGACGGTGCGGGGACGCGTCGGCGTCCGGCAGGTCACGGCCGTCGAGATGCCCGCGCTGCCACGCGGAGAGCGACGCCTGCAGCGGCGACGCCTCACGGTGGCTGCGGATCGCGGTCCAGCCGGTGGTCGCCAGCATCACGAAAACCACGGCCAGCGCCAGCAGTGCGCGCCAGACGTTCAGTTGCGGGGTGGAGTCGAAGGAAGTCACTGAAAGGACACACTAAGAGAACGGAAGGGTCTCGCGTTAACCAAGTGAGAGGGATCACGTTTCGATCACACACCTTCCGCGCACTGCGCACGGAACGTCCCGATGGTGCCCTTCCTCACGCTTTTCGGCCAGTGCGCCACTTTTCGGCCAACGTCGGTCGTACGGCGTCCAGATGCGCGGCGGTCATTTCGCGCATCGCGTCCTTGCTGAGGTCGCCGCCCTGGGCCCACATGCGCTCGGTGACCCGCATCACCCCGCCGAACAGGGCCACCGCCACCCGCGGCCGGGGATCGGTGCGCACGTCGAGCCCCTCGCGCTCGGCGATGATCCGTTCCAGCTCCCGCGCGACCTCGTCCGAGCGGCGCAGATGGGCGGCCAGCAGGGCGGGCGTCGACTCGATCATGCCGTAGGCGCGCAGATAGAGGTCGACGGGGACGACCCGGTCCACGGCCTCGCCGATGGCGTCCCAGCCCTCCAGCACGGCGTTGCGCATCGCCTCCAGCGGAGCCTCGTGCGCCGGGCGTGCGCGCACGGCGGCCAGGAAGTGCGCCTGGGTGAGATCCATGGCCGCGAGGGCCGCCTCCTCCTTGCCCGCGAAGTAGCGGAAGAAGGTGCGCTGCGAGACGTCGACGGCCTCGGCGATCTCGTCGACCGTCGTCGTCTCGTAGCCCTGGGTGGTGAACAGTTCCAGGGCGGCCCGCAGCAGCGCGTCGTGGGTGCGCTGCTTCTTCCGCTCGCGCAGCCCGGGCCGCTCGTCCGTCGTCGCCGCCGTGGCAGCCGTCTCCATGAACCCTCGTCTCCACCCGCCCCTGCGGCGAGTGACGTGACAGTTACCGACTTGTGAATTGGTTTGTCAACTGTCAGTCGCTGTCATTAGTCTCGCGCGTATGACTAGTCAGACCACTGTCGACAAGACGGGACCGGGGGACAACACGCCAGTCGTCCCGTCGGACCCGACGACGGACCGGGGCCGGGGCCTGCGCGGCCATCCCTGGTTCACCCTCCTCACCGTGGCCGTCGGCGTCATGATGGTCGCCCTCGACGGCACCATCGTGGCGATCGCCAACCCGGTCATCGCGGACGACCTCAAGGCGAGTTTCGCCGAGGTCCAGTGGATCACCAACGCGTACTTCCTCGCGCTGGCGGTCACCCTCATCACCGCGGGCAAGCTGGGCGACCGCTTCGGCCACCGCCAGACCTTCCTCATCGGGGTGGTCGGCTTCGCCGCCGCCTCCGGGGCCATCGGCCTGTCGGACTCGGTCGCCTTCGTGGTGACCTTCCGTGTCTTCCAGGGCCTGTTCGGCGCGCTGCTGATGCCGGCCGCGCTCGGCCTGCTCCGGGCCACCTTCCCCGCCGAGAAGCTGAACATGGCGATCGGGATCTGGGGCATGGTCATCGGCGCCTCCACCGCGGGCGGCCCGATCCTCGGCGGCTTCCTGGTGGAGAACGTCAGCTGGCAGTCGGTGTTCTGGATCAACGTCCCCGTCGGCGTCCTCGCCCTGGCCCTCGGCGCCTGGATCCTGCTGGACCACCGCGCCGAGAACGCCCCGCGCTCCTTCGACATCCTCGGCATAGCCCTGCTGTCCGGAGCCATGTTCTGTCTGGTCTGGGCGCTCATCAAGGCTCCCGAATGGGGCTGGGGAGACGGCCTGACCTGGACCTTCGTCGCCGCGTCCGCCGCCGGGTTCGGCCTCTTCGCCTTCTGGGAGACGAGGGTGAAGGAGCCGCTGATCCCGCTGGGCCTCTTCCGTTCCGTCCCCCTGTCCGCGGGTGTCGTCCTGATGGTCCTGATGGCCATCGCCTTCATGGGCGGCCTGTTCTTCGTGACGTTCTACCTCCAGAACGTGCACGGGATGAGCCCGATCGACGCGGGTCTGCACCTCCTCCCGCTCACCGGCATGATGATCGTCGGTTCGCCGCTCGCCGGCGCGCTGATCACCAAGGCCGGGCCGCGCGTCCCGCTGGCCGGCGGCATGGCCCTCACCGCGATCGCCATGTACGGCATGTCGACGCTGGAGACCGACACCGGCAGCGCCGTGATGTCCCTGTGGTTCGCGCTCCTCGGTCTCGGTCTCGCCCCCGTCATGGTCGGCGCCACCGAGGTCATCGTCGGCAACGCTCCCCTGGAGCTGTCCGGTGTCGCCGGTGGCCTCCAGCAGGCCGCGATGCAGATCGGCGGCAGCCTCGGCACGGCCGTCCTCGGTGCCGTGATGGCCTCCAAGGTCGACGGCGACCTCCCGGCCAACTGGGCGGACGCCGGTCTGCCGCCGCTCACCGAGGCACAGCTCGGCCAGGCGTCCGAGGCCGTCCAGGTCGGTGTCCCGCCGGTCGCCGAGGGCACCCCGCCGGAGGTCGCGGCGAAGATCGCCACGGTCGCGCACGCCACGTTCATGTCCGGCATGGGCCTGGCGTCGCTCGTGGCCGCCGGTGTGGCGGCGGTCGCCGTCCTCGTGGCGTTCCTCACCAAGCGCGGCGAGAACGCGGAGGCGGGCGCCGGAGCGGCGCACATCTGACCGCTCCACCGCTGCTTCACGCGCGGGTTTCCGCCCGTGTTCGCTCATCAGGGTGACAGCGCCGAAGATCGCTTCCACCCCGTACGCGCCGCAGGTCACAGTGGGTCAAGTACTCCGCACGGCATGGTCGTTGCCGGCGGGGGGACCCGGGGCCTGCGGCGCGCTGCCGGAGGGGGGCAGCGCGCTCGGCCGGCTCCGCCAACATCCCCTGGTTTCAACCACCGAGCAGGGGTACCCGTCGTTCCGTACGCGAACTGACCGCAAGGTTCAGGGAGTTGATGACGATGGCGGGCTTCGGACACGGTACGCGCAGGCACCCCCGAGCACGTGGCCGGACGTGGTCACAGACCGGGCCGGATCGCGCGACCCTGGGGATCGTCGGAGTCATCTGCGCGGTCGCGGGATTCTTCGTCCTGGGCATCGTTCTCGGCCCGGTGGCGATTCTCTGCGGCTGGCTGGCGATGAACCGCACCTGGTCCGGCACCCGCCCCGTCCCCGCGGTCGTCGCGGTCGTCCTGGGCGCGATCGACACGATCCTGGCCATCATCTGGCTCGCGGGCACGGCAGGGCCGGGCACCGGTCTTCTCTGACCCGAGGCGCGCGGACGTCGTTGCCGGGTGCGTCGCGGCTGGTCGCGCAGTTCCCCGCGCCCCTGAAGAAGCAGGGCCGCACCCCTGAAGATGCAGGGCTGCACCGCTGCTTCTTCACGGCCCGCAGGGGCCGTGTCTTCCAGGGGCGCGGGGAACTGCGCGAGAAGCCGCGACGCACCCGCACCTGACACCGCACCCCGAACGCGCCCTCAGCGGCGCTGCTCAGGCACCGCGCCGGACGACCGCAACGCCGACACCTCCGCCCGCAACAGCCGCACCTCCTCCGCCAGCTCGGCTATCGCCGCGGTCTGCCGCCGCTCCTCCTCGTCGTCCTTCTCGAACCGCGCTATGAACCAGGCCGCGATGTTCGCCGTCACCACACCCAGCAGCGCGATCCCGGACAGCATCAGCCCGACGGCGAGCACCCGCCCCAGCCCGGTCGTCGGCGCGTGGTCCCCGTACCCCACCGTCGTCATCGTCGTGAACGACCACCACACCGCGTCGTCCAGCGTGTGGATGTTCCCGTCCGGCGCGTTCCGTTCCACGGACAGCACGGCCAGCGATCCGAACATCAGCAGCCCGATCACCGCCCCGCCGACGTACGTCGTGAGCTTTATCTGCGAGGCCATCCGCGCCCGCTGTCCGACCAGCAGCAGCGTCGCCACCACCCGCAGCAGCCGCAGCGGCTGGATCATCGGCAGCACCACGGCCGCCAGGTCCAGCCACCGTGTCCGCACGAACTCCCGGCGCCGGTCGGTGAGCGCGAGCCGGACGACGTAGTCGAGCGCGAACGCGCCCCACACCCCCCACTCGGTGACCTCGCACCACCACTGGACGTCCTCGCTGGCGTCGGGCCGGACGATCGGCACGGCGTACGCCACCGCGAACAGGGCCGCCAGGACGAACAGCGGCCGCTGAGTGTGCTGCTCCCACCGGACCTGTGCCGAGACCGCTTGCTGCTTCATGGGCGCATAGTAGAAAACGTGAAGGGGTGGTGAACCCACCGGTTCACCACCCCTTGCCCCTGAAGCGGGTGCTATGCGTCGCCTCCCGCGGCGCCCGGGTCCGCCGCGGCCACGTCGAGCAGCTGGTACCGGTCGATGGCCTGCTTCAGCAGCGAGCGGTCGACCTTGCCCTCACGCGCCAGCTCGGTCAGCACCGCGACCACGATCGACTGCGCGTCGATGTGGAAGAAGCGCCGGGCCGCGCCCCGCGTGTCCGCGAAGCCGAAGCCGTCCGCGCCCAGCGACTGGTACGTGCCCGGCACCCACCGCGAGATCTGGTCCGGCACCGACCGCATCCAGTCCGAGACGGCCACGAACGGCCCCTCGGCGCCGCTCAGCTTCTTCGTCACGTAGGGGACGCGCTGCTCCTCCTCGGGGTGCAGCAGGTTGTGCCGCTCCACCTCGACGGCCTCGCGGCGCAGCTCGTTCCAGGAGGTCGCCGACCAGACGTCCGCCTTCACGTTCCAGTCGGCGGCGAGGATCCGCTGCGCCTCGACGGCCCAGGGGACCGCCACACCGGAGGCGATGATCTGCGCGGGGATCGAGCCCTCCTCGCCGGCCCGGTAGCGGTGGATGCCCTGGAGGATGCCCTCCACGTCCACGTCCGCCGGCTCGGCCGGGTGCTGGATCGGCTCGTTGTAGACGGTGAGGTAGTAGAAGACGTCCTCGCCCGGCTTGCCGTCGGCGGTCTCGCCGTACATCCGGCGCAGACCGTCCTTCACGATGTGCGCGATCTCGTACCCGAACGCCGGGTCGTAGGCGACACAGCCGGGGTTGGTGGACGCCAGCAGCTGCGAGTGGCCGTCCGCGTGCTGGAGGCCCTCACCGGTCAGCGTCGTACGGCCGGCGGTCGCGCCCAGGACGAAGCCGCGCGCCAGCTGGTCGGCCATCTGCCAGAACTGGTCGCCGGTGCGCTGGAAGCCGAACATCGAGTAGAAGACGTAGACCGGGATGAGCGGCTCGCCGTGCGTGGCGTACGCCGAACCGGCCGCGATGAGGGAGGCGGTGCAGCCCGCTTCCGAGATGCCGTCGTGCAGCATCTGGCCCGTCGGCGACTCCTTGTACGCGAGCAGCAGATCGCGGTCGACCGCCTCGTACTGCTGGCCGAGCGGGTTGTAGATCTTCGCGCTCGGGAAGAACGAGTCCATGCCGAAGGTGCGGTACTCGTCGGGGGCGATCAGCACGAACCGCTTGCCGATCTCCTTGTCCCGCATGAGGTCCTTCAGTAGGCGTACGAACGCCATGGTCGTGGCGATCGACTGCTGACCGGACCCCTTCTTCACACTCGCGTACGTCTTGTCCGCGGGCAGCGGCAGCGGCTTCGCGCGCACGACACGCGTCGGGACGTACCCGCCGAGTCCCTTGCGGCGGTCGTGCATGTACTGGATCTCCTCCGAGTCCCGCCCGGGGTGGTAGTACGGCGGCGCGCCGGACTCCAGCTCCTTGTCGGAGATGGGCAGGTGGAGGCGGTCGCGGAAGCCCTTGAGGTCGGCGACCGTCAGCTTCTTCATCTGGTGCGTGGCGTTGCGGCCCTCGAAGTTCGGGCCCAGCGTCCACCCCTTGACCGTCTTCGCCAGGATGACCGTCGGCTGGCCCTTGTGCTCGTAGGCCGCCTTGTACGCCGCGTAGATCTTGCGGTGGTCGTGACCGCCGCGGCCCAGGTGCAGGATCTGGTCGTCGGTCATGTTCTCGACCATCGCGCGCAGCCGGTGGTCGTCGCCGAAGAAGTGGTCCCGGATGTACGAGCCGGTCTCGGTGGCGTACGTCTGGTACTGGCCGTCCGGCGTGGTGTTCATCCGGTTGACCAGCACACCGTCGCGGTCCTGCGCGAGCAGCGGGTCCCAGGAACGGTCCCAGACCAGCTTGATCACGTTCCAGCCGGCGCCCCGGAAGACCGACTCCAGCTCCTGGATGACCTTGCCGTTGCCACGCACCGGACCGTCGAGGCGCTGGAGGTTGCAGTTCACCACGAAGGTCAGGTTGTCGAGGTGCTCACGGGCGGCGATCGTCAGCTGGCCGAGCGACTCCGGCTCGTCCATCTCGCCGTCGCCGAGGAACGCCCAGACATGGGACTTGGAGGTGTCCGCGATGCCGCGTGCCTCCATGTACCGGTTCATCCGCGCCTGGTAGATCGCGCCCAGCGGACCGAGGCCCATGGACACGGTCGGGAACTCCCAGAAGTCCGGCATCAGCCGCGGGTGCGGGTAGCTGGACAGGCCGTACGGCGCCTTCGACTTCTCCTGGCGGAACGCGTCCAGCTGCCGCTCGTCGAGCCGGTCCAGCATGTACGCGCGGGCGTAGATGCCGGGGGAGGCGTGGCCCTGGAAGAAGATCTGGTCGCCGCCGTCGCCCTCCTCCTTGCCGCGGAAGAAGTGGTTGAAGCCCACGTCGTAGAGGGAGGCGGAGGACGCGAAGGTCGCGATGTGGCCGCCGACGCCGATACCGGGCCGCTGGGCGCGCGACACCATCACGGCGGCGTTCCACCGGGTCGCGTTGAGGATCTTCCGCTCGATCTCCTCGTTGCCCGGGAAGAACGGCTCGGCCTTGGTGGGGATGGTGTTGACGTAGTCCGTGCTGCGCATCTCGGGCACGGCCACGCGCTTCTCACGGGCCCGCTCGATGAGCCGGAGCATCAGGTAGCGCGCGCGCTCACGGCCGCGCTCGTCCACGGCGGCGTCGAGCGAGTCGAGCCACTCCTGGGTCTCCTCGGGATCGAAGTCAGGGACCTGACTCGGAAGGCCGCCAATGATGATCGGATTGCGATCGGATCCGGAAGCCACGCTGTTCCTTAGCTGTCAGAGGGCCGCTCTTCAGGGGTTCTGCAAGGGTGTTCTCTAGGTGCCTGCACCGCCCCCATCGTGTACCTCAAGGACGTAAACGTCACCTCTACCGAGAGGTAACCAGGGCGGTCGCCCGCTCGACAAAGGTAGTAAAGGTATTCGATGCTCGTACCCCCGGATGGTTGCCGAATGCACAAAACGGGCAGAACGGTGTGGTGTGCGTCACGTGAGGCGGTGAATCGCCGCAGAGAGTTGCGGTGACACGGCCCGGATCGTCACCGTTTCGGCGGTCTGGAAGGCTGGGTACTTGCGCGATCGGTCCCGCCCGTGTGGACTACGGCCATTGCTTCGCGCACGCGCGTGGCTCATTCCCCAGGGGGCGACCCCACCCGAACATGATCAGGAGGCAACCCGTGAGCGCGACCGCGGACCACGCGGAGGAGCGGACGAACCCTGCCGCAAGGCTGGGGTTCCAGCCCGAGCAGGTGGTCCAGGAGATCGGCTACGACGACGATGTCGACCAGGAGCTCCGCGAGTCCATCGAAGAAGTCGTAGGCAGTGAGCTGGTCGACGAGGACTATGACGACGTGGCCGATGCCGTCGTGCTGTGGTTCCGAGACGACGACGGCGACCTGACCGACGTACTGGTGGACGCCACCACGTACATCGAGGAAGGTGGCTCGATCCTGCTGCTGACGCCCAAGACCGGGCGGGACGGCTATGTGGAGCCCAGCGACATCTCCGAAGCCGCGACGACCGCGGGGCTGTCCGCCTCGAAGAGCGTCAGTGTCGGCAAGGACTGGAGTGGGAGCCGGCTGGTGACGCCCAAGGCGGCGAAGTCGAAGAAGTAGTGACGTGAACCCGCGCCCCCGGAGCGAGGCCCCTCGGGGCCACCCTTCCGGGGGCGCGGTGTTTCCCCTGCGTAGGCTGGGCCACCCGAACGGCCCATGAAGGGACTCAGGAACATCATGGCGATCCAGGTCGGCGACAAGGCTCCCGACTTCGAGCTGAAGGACAACCACGGGGCCACCGTGCGGCTCGCGGACTTCCGCGGCGAGAAGAACGTGGTGGTGCTCTTCTACCCGTTCGCGTTCACCGGCGTCTGCACCGGCGAGCTGTGCGAGCTGCGGGACAACCTGCCCAAGTTCGTGAACGACGACGTGCAGCTGCTGGCGGTGTCGAACGACTCGATCCACACGCTGCGGGTCTTCGCCGATCAGGAGGGCCTGGAGTACCCGCTGCTGTCGGACTTCTGGCCGCACGGCGAGGTGTCCCGGGCGTACGGCGTGTTCGACGCGGACAAGGGCTGCGCGGTGCGCGGCACGTTCATCGTGGACAAGGAGGGTGTCGTCCGCTGGTCGGTCGTGAACGCCCTGCCGGACGCCCGCGACCTGAACGAGTACCTCGCCGCCCTCGACACCCTGTGATTCTTCGGTTCCAAGCCCTACGGGGATCGGGAACCCGTCACTAGGATCGACACGTTGATCCGACACCAACGCAACGCAGGGGTTTCTCGCCCCTGAGACCAAACGGAGGACTTCGTGGGAGTCAGCCTCAGCAAGGGCGGCAACGTATCGCTGACCAAGGAGGCGCCGGGCCTGACCGCGGTCATCGTCGGACTGGGGTGGGACATCCGCACCACGACCGGCACCGACTTCGACCTGGACGCCAGTGCCCTGCTGCTGGACGCGTCGGGCAAGGTCAGCAGCGACGCCAACTTCATCTTCTTCAACAACCTGAAGAGCCCGGACGGCTCGGTCGAGCACACCGGTGACAACCTCACCGGTGAGGGCGAGGGCGACGACGAGCAGATCAAGGTCAACCTCGCGACCGTCCCGGCCGAGATCGAGAAGATCGTCTTCCCGGTCTCGATCTACGACGCCGAGAACCGCCAGCAGTCCTTCGGCCAGGTCCGCAACGCGTTCATCCGCGTGGTGAACCAGGCCGGCGAGGCGGAGATCGCCCGTTACGACCTCTCCGAGGACGCCTCCACCGAGACCGCCATGGTCTTCGGCGAGCTGTACCGGCACGGCGCCGAGTGGAAGTTCCGCGCCATCGGCCAGGGCTACGCCTCGGGTCTGCGCGGCATCGCCCAGGACTTCGGTGTGAACGTCTGAGTCACGGGGGAAGTAGCCCCCTGGGCTCGCCGACTCACCACGTCCGGCGCCGCCGTCGTCACCGACGGCGGCGCCGGACGCGCTCGTACGACGGGGGGCGGGCGGTCCGCGCGTACGCACACAACTGAACAGTTGAGCCACTGAAGCTCGAAAATCGGGGAGGAACAGCACCATGGGCGTCACACTCGCCAAGGGAGGCAATGTCTCCCTCTCCAAGGCCGCGCCGAACCTCACGCACGTGTTGGTCGGTCTCGGCTGGGACGTCAGAACCACCACCGGAGCACCTTTCGACCTCGACGCCAGCGCCCTGCTGTGCCAGGGCGGCCGGGTGCTGGGCGACGAGTGGTTCGTCTTCTACAACAACCTCAAGAGCCCCGACGGCTCGGTCGAGCACACCGGAGACAACCTCACCGGTGAGGGCGACGGCGACGACGAGTCGCTGATCATCGACCTCTCCCGGGTGCCGGTCGCCGTCGACAAGATCGTCTTTCCGGTCTCCATCCATGACGCCGAGAACCGCGGCCAGGCGTTCGGCCAGGTCAGCAATGCCTTCATCCGCGTCGTCAACCAGGCCGACGGTCAGGAACTCGCCCGCTACGACCTGTCCGAGGACGCCTCCACCGAGACCGCGATGATCTTCGGCGAGGTCTACCGCTACGGCGGCGAGTGGAAGTTCCGAGCGGTGGGGCAGGGGTACGCGTCCGGTCTGCGGGGCATCGCACTCGACTTCGGTGTGAACGTCTCGTAGCGCTTTATGCGCAAAAGCCGGGGCCGTGTGGGGTGCGTGGGGTGCCCGACTAGACTTCGGGTTCAAAGTTTCGCAAAGCCGCGCGCGGCGCGGGGGAACCCCGTACACACACGATTGGGTAGCCAGTGGTTCTGAAAACCTTCGGCTGGTCGTTCGCGGTCACCGCGCTCGGCTTGGTAGCAGCCGTTCTCTACGACGGATGGACGGCGCTCGGGCTCGTCGCGATCCTGTCCGTCCTGGAGATCTCGCTGTCGTTCGACAACGCGGTGGTCAACGCCGGGATCCTGAAGAAGATGAATGCCTTCTGGCAGAAGATCTTCCTCACCATCGGCATCCTGATCGCCGTGTTCGGTATGCGGCTGGTCTTCCCCGTCGTCATCGTCGCCATCAGCGCCAAGCTGGGTCCGATCGAGGCCGTCGACCTGGCGCTCACGGACAAGGACCAGTACCAGCAGTACGTGACCGACGCCCACCCGTCGATCGCGGCCTTCGGCGGTATGTTCCTGCTGATGATCTTCCTGGACTTCATCTTCGAGGACCGGGACATCAAGTGGCTGGGCTGGCTGGAGCGCCCGCTGTCCAAGCTCGGCAAGATCGACATGCTGTCGGCCTGCATCGCGATGATCGTCCTGCTGATCACCTCGATGACCTTCGCGACCCAGGCCCACCAGCACGGCGGCACCCATGCCGACAAGGCGCAGACCGTCCTGATCTCCGGACTCGCGGGCCTCATCACCTACCTCATCGTGGGCGGTCTCTCCGGCTACTTCGAGAACAAGCTGGAGGAGGACGAGGAGCGCGAGCACGAGGAGGAGGAAGCGGCGGCGCGCGCCGGCAAGCCGCGCTCGGCCGTCGCCCTCGCCGGCAAGGCCGCGTTCTTCATGTTCCTCTACCTGGAGGTCCTGGACGCGTCCTTCTCCTTCGACGGAGTCATCGGCGCCTTCGCCATCACCAACGACATCGTCCTGATGGCGCTGGGCCTCGGCATCGGCGCGATGTACGTCCGGTCGCTGACCGTGTACCTGGTCCGCCAGGGCACCCTCGACGACTACGTCTACCTGGAGCACGGCGCGCACTACGCGATCGGCGCCCTGGCGGTGATCCTCCTCGTCACCATCCAGTACGAGATCAACGAGATCATCACCGGTCTCATCGGTGTGGTCCTGATCGGCTGGTCCTTCTGGTCCTCCGTGCGCCGCAACAAGGCACTGGCGGCCGAAGAGGGAAAAGCTGACGCCGCCGACAAGGCGGCGGTCTCCTCCGGGGTGTGACCACCCATGGGGTGAGGGCAGGCTCTGAGCGGGGCGGCCGACGAGGACTCGTCCTCGTCGGCCGCCCCGCTGGTGGTTGACGCGACGAGACGGCGGGTGTGGGGCGGGCATGGGTTTCCTGGACAACCTCTGGCGGGGGCGGGCCTCGGAGTTCGACGCGGGCAGCGCGGCGACCAACGCGATCGAGCTGACCAAGCGGCACCAGAAGGTGTCACTCTCCAAGCAGAACGCCGCGGCGGGCCATCTGCGCGTCAACCTGTCCTGGCGGATGCGGACCTCCGACATCGGCGGGCCCAAGCGGCAGAGCGTGCTGCGGCACCCCTTCAGGGCGCTCCGGCCGGAGGAGGTCCAGGCCCACAGCCAGAGCATGGTGAACGTCGACCTCGACCTCGGCTGTCTGTACGAGCTGGCCGACGGGACCAAGGGTGTCGTGCAGCCGCTGGGCGGCTTCCTCGGGGACATCAACGAGCCGCCGTACATGCGGCTCAGCGGGGACGACCGGTTCGGGTCGGGGTCCGGCGAGACGATGTACATCAACCTGGACCACCGCGAGGCGTTCCGGCGGATGCTGGTGTTCGTCTACATCTACGACCAGACGCCCGCGTTCGACCGTACGCACGCGATCGTGACCCTGTACCCGAGCAACGGTCCGCGCATCGAGATAGGCCTGGACGAGAGGCACCCGCAGGCCCGGTCGTGCGCCGTGGTGATGATCGAGAACGTCAAGGGGGAGCTCACCGTCCGCCGGGAGGTGAAGTTCGTCTACGGCTTCCAGGCCGAACTCGACCGGTTGTACGGGTGGGGGCTGCAGTGGGGGCGGGGCTACAAGAGCAAGGCCGAGCGCTCCTGACGCCCCCGGTTCTCAGCGGCCGATGAACTGCGGTCCCTGCGGCGGCAGGCGGAAGTCGGGGTCCAGGGCCGCCGCCGTGGGCTGGGGGTAGCCGTACGCCGGGCCGTTGGTGGTGGCCGGGGCCGGCTGGGGCTGCGGATAGCCGTAGCCGGACTGCTGCGTGGCGGCCGCCGGGGGGTAGCCGTACCCGGGCTGGGCCGGGACGCCGGCCGGGGGCTGCTCGGGAGGCAGCGGCGCGGAGGTCTCGGGGGACGGGGGCCGCGTGGTGGCCGTCTGGTCGGCCCCGGCGGCGGTCGACTCGTCGACCATGATGCCGAAGTTCGTGGCGAGACCCTCCAGGCCGTTGACGTACCCCTCGCCGAGTGCGCGGAACTTCCAGCCGCCGCCGCGGCGGTACAGCTCGCCGCAGATCAGGGCGGTCTCCTCGCCGGTCTCGGGCTTGACGTCGAAGTACGCCAGCGGTTCGGCGTCCGCGACCGTGGCGTCGTACAGCAGGATGCGCAGGGACGGTACGCGGTCGAAGGTGACGTCCCCCGCGGAGGCCACCAGGAGAATCTGGCCGACGGCGGACTCGACACCGGCCAGGTCGGTCTGGATCGTGTCGGTGGGGCCCTCGGCCACCCGCTTCTGGCCGAGCCGCCACACCTTGCCGGAGGGGTGGCGTGGCTGGTTGTAGAAGACGAAGTCCTCGTCGGACCGTACGCGGCCGTCGGGGCCGAGGAGCAGCGCCGAGGCGTCGACCACCGGGACGCCCTGCCCGGGCGACCAGCGCAGCACGGCGCGGACCGCCGTGGCTTCGATCGGGATGTTCGACCCCTTCAGCATCGCGTGCGTCATGCGGTCATCCTGCCCTCTCGGTCCTGATCACGACAACGCGGGGGCGGCGAACCGCCGGTGCAATCGTTCAGAGCCCGACATGGCCGGGTTACCAGAACTTCACGCCCGGTGGAAACTGATGTCACACATTTGTACGTACTATTACCGGCCACGATCGTGACCGGACGCCCAGCAGCAACGGGGGAACCACATGCGTCATTTCGGGCACATCGCCCCTGAGCAGCGCCAGCGTCTCTTCTACCGGGAGCCGGGAGTCTTCGGCGCCGACTCCCCGGCCCGTGTGCTCGCCGCCGCGCTCGGTGCCACGCTCTACAGTCCGGCCACCCGGGAACGGCTGGCCGACGACGTCGTCAAGCAGGCCGGACGCGGTGTGGTCTCCATGGTGCTGTGTCTGGAGGACTCCATCGGCGACGCGGAGGTCCCGGGCGCCGAGGAGAATCTCGTCCGCCAGTTCGCCGACCTCGCAGAGCGGCCGGATGCCGACCTTCCGCTGCTGTTCATCAGGGTCCGCCTCCCCGAGCAGATACCCGACCTGGTGCACCGTTTCGGCCCGGCCGTGCGCCTGCTGTCGGGGTTCGTCTTCCCGAAGTTCACCGAGGAGCGGGGCGTCGCGTTCCTGGAGGCGCTGACCGCCGCCGAGGCCGCGAGCGGCCGACGGCTGTTCGGTATGCCGGTGCTGGAGTCGCCGGAGCTGATGTACAGGGAGACGCGCGTAGAAGCGCTCCAGGGCATCGCCCACACCGTCGACAAGTACCGCGACCGGGTCCTCGCGCTGCGCCTCGGCGTCACCGACTTCTGCTCCTCCTACGCCCTGCGCCGGGCCCCCGACATGACCGCCTACGACGTCCAGATCGTCGCCTCAGTGATCGCGGACGTGGTCAACGTGCTCGGGCGGGCCGACGGCACCGGGTTCACGGTGACCGGGCCGGTGTGGGAGTACTTCCGGGTCCAGGAGCGCATGTTCAAGCCTCAGCTGCGCACCAGCCCCTTCCTGGCGAACCGGGCCGGAGAGCTGCGGGAGTCGCTCATCGAGCACGCGCTGGACGGTCTGCTGCGCGAGATCTCCCTGGACCAGGCCAACGGGCTGCTCGGCAAGACCTGCATCCACCCCTCGCACGTCCTGCCCGTGCACGCGCTGTCCGTGGTCAGCCACGAGGAGTTCCACGACGCCCAGGACATCGTGCGGCCCGAACGTCACGGGGGCGGTGTCCTGCGTTCCGCGTCCCGCAACAAGATGAACGAGGTCAAACCGCACCGCGCCTGGGCAGAAAGGGTTCTGCAGCGTGCCGAGGTGTTCGGTGTCGCCAACGAGGACATCGGGTTCGTGGACCTGCTGGCCGCGGGTCTGCCCGACTGACCGCCACGACTGAGGAACAGATGATCAACGCAGCGAACGACACGACAGGTACGCCCGGCCCGTCCGGCGAGATCTGGTCCGGGGCCTGGGTCCGTGCGCGGCTCGGGGTCGAACTGGTCGGGGACGAGGAGCTGAGCGACCTGCTGGGCCTGGCGCTGCGACGCAACCCCAAGCGGGCGCATCTGCTGGTGTCGAACGTGCTCGGCAAGCATGTGCCGCAGTCGCCGGCCGTCGTCCACGGGCACGGGTTCGCGCTGGGCCGCCGGGTGCGGGAACTGCTGGGGGAGGCCGGGACGCGGACCGCGGTCGTCCTCGGGTACGCCGAGACCGCCACCGGGCTCGGGCACTCGGTCGCGGACGGGCTGGGCGAGGCGCCCTACCTCCACTCCACCCGCCGCCCCGTCGAGGGCGTCCACCGGGCGGGCGGCTTCGAGGAGTCCCACTCCCACGCGACCTCGCACCTGCTGCTGCCGGAGGACCCCACCCTGCTCGCGGGGCGGGGGCCGCTGGTGCTCGTCGACGACGAGTTCTCCACCGGCAACACGGTCCTCAACACCATCCGCGCGCTGCACGACCGCTATCCCCGCGAGCGGTACGTCGTCGTGGCCTTGGTCGACATGCGCTCGGCCGCCGACCAGGGGCGGCTGACCGAGTTCGCCCGGGAGATCGGGGCGCGGGTGGACCTGGTGACCGCGGCGAAGGGGACGGTGCGGCTGCCGGACGGCGTCCTGGAGAAGGGGCAGGCGCTGGTCGCGCGGTACGAGACCGCGTCCCCCGCGTCCCCCGCGCCGGCCGGGACGGGCGGCGCCTCTCGGGTCACCCGGATCGCGCTGGGGTGGCCCGAAGGTGTCCCCGACGGTGGCCGGCACGGCTTCACCCCGGCGCACCGCGCCCGCCTGGAGCGCGCGCTGCCCGACATGGCCGCACGCCTCGCCGAGGCCCTGCCGCCGGCGGCCCGGCGGGTGCTCGTGCTCGGCTTCGAGGAGCTGATGTACGCGCCGCTGGCGCTGGCCCGCGAACTGGAACGCCTGGTGCGGGGGAACGGGGTGGAGGTCCGGTTCTCCACCACCACGCGGTCACCCGTCCTCGCCGTCGACGACCCGGGCTACGCGATACGCAGCCGCATCGTCTTCCCCGCCCACGACGACCCCGCGGACGGGCCGGGGGAGCGGTACGCCTACAACGTGGCCGGCGGCGGCTTCGACGCCGTGGTCGCCGTCGTCGACTCGGTGGCCGACACGCCCGCCCTGCACGCCGCCGACGGCCTGCCGGCCACCCTCGCCGCCCATACCCCCGCCGTGCTGCTCGCCGTGGTGCCGTCGTACGTCCCGCCGGCCTCGCGCAGCCGCGACGCACGGCTCCGTCCGGGCGCCGGGGAACGTGCGTCCGGGGCCTTCGAGTCCACACCGTCCGGCGGGGCACCCACCCCGGCCGTCCGCACCGCCGAACGTCCGGCGCCGACGCCCCCCGACCCGCACCTCACCGAAAGGCCCTCCATGCTCCCCGACCCCCTGCGTGGTCCCGACTTCTCCTCCTACGCGGCCGACGAGGTGGGCTGGCTGCTGAGAGACCTCTCGGACGTGACGCTGGAGGCGCCCACCGAGGAGCGGGAGGAGGCGATCCAGAGCGGGGGCGCCCACTACGCGGAGTCCCTGCCGGTCGAGTACCAGCCGAGCGACCAGTACCAGGCCCTCTTCCACAGCGCCCTCGAAACCTCCGCCGAACGCATCGCGGCGGCCGTGGGCGTGGTGACCGAGTCCGTGCTGGCCGAGCGGTCCGCGCGGCCCGTGCTGGTGTCGCTGGCCCGGGCCGGGACGCCGGTCGGCGTGCTGATGCGGCGGTGGGCGCGGTACCGGCACGGCATCGACGTGCCGCACTACGCCGTGTCCATCGTGCGCGGACGCGGCATCGACGCCAACGCGCTGCGCTGGCTGGCGGCCCGCCACGACCCCGCCGACGTCGTGTTCGTCGACGGCTGGACCGGCAAGGGCGCGATCACCCGTGAACTCGCCGCCGCACTGCTGGAGTTCGAGAAGACCGACGGCATCACCGGCTTCGACCCGGAGATCGCCGTGCTCGCCGACCCGGGCTCGTGCGTGCGGACGTACGGCACGCGGGAGGACTTCCTCATCCCGTCCGCCTGCCTCAACTCCACCGTCTCCGGGCTGATATCGCGGACCGTGCTGCGCGCGGACCTCGTCGGGCCCGACGACTTCCACGGGGCCAAGTTCTACCGGGAGCTGGCCGGCGCCGATGTGTCGGTGGCCTTCCTGGACGCCGTCTCCGACCGCTTCGAGGACGTCACGGCCACCGTGGACGCCCGGGTCGAGGAGCTGCTCGCCGGCGACCGCACGCCCACCTGGGAGGGCTGGGCGGCCGTCGAGCGCATCAGCGAGGAGTACGGCATCCACGACGTGAACCTGGTCAAGCCCGGCGTCGGCGAGACCACTCGGGTGCTGCTGCGCCGGGTACCGTGGAAGATCCTCGCGCGGGCCGGGGCGGGCGCGGACCTCGACCACGTACGTCTGCTCGCCGAACAGAGAGGGGTACCGGTGGAAGAGGTGGCCGAACTGCCGTACACGTGCGTGGGGTTGATCCACCCGCAGTACACGCGGGGCGCGACCGGCGCCGACGGCAGGGCGGTGACGGTCTGATGCCCGGTCCCCGCGTTCTCGTCGCGAGCGATCTCGACCGTACGCTCATCTACTCGGCCGCCGCGCTCGCGCTGACCATGCCGGACCCGCGGGCGCCCCGGCTGCTCACCGTCGAGGTGCACGAGAGCAGGCCGCTGTCGTACATGACGGAGACGGCCGCGGGGCTGCTCGCCGAGCTGGGGGACGCGGCGGTGTTCGTGCCGACCACGACCCGGACCCGCAAGCAGTACCAGCGGATCAACCTGCCGGGGCCGGAACCGGCCTATGCGATCTGCGCCAACGGCGGGCACCTCCTCGTGGACGGTGTCACGGACGTCGCCTGGCACGAGCGGGTCACCGCCCGGCTCGCGGACGAGTGCGCGCCGCTCGGCGAGGTGCGGGCCCATCTGGAGGCCACGGCGGACCCGGCGTGGGTACGCAAGCACCGGGTCGCGGAGGACCTGTTCGTCTACCTCGTCGTCGAGCGTGAGCTGCTGCCCGAGGAATGGGTGAAGGATCTCGCGGTCTGGGCCGAGAACCGGGGGTGGACCGTGTCCCTCCAGGGACGCAAGATCTACGCCGTGCCGAAGCCGCTCACCAAGTCGGCGGCGATGCGGGAGGTCGCGCGGCGCACGGGGGTGGAGCTGACGCTGGCCGCGGGTGACTCGCTGCTCGACGCGGATCTGCTGCTCGCGGCGGACCGGGCCTGGCGGCCCGGTCACGGGGAGCTGGCGGACGAGGGGTTCATGGGACCCGGGGTGACCGCGTTGCCCGAGCGGGGGGTGCTGGCCGGGGAGCGGATTCTTCGGGAGTTCCTGCGGGCGTCGCGGGAGCGGTGAGGTTTTCTCCGGTTCCGATCAAGGGGCGGGGGTGCTGTGATCGGCGGGCTGTGGGCCGTTCGTGGCTTGTCGCGCAGTTCCCCGCGCCCCTGAGGGGCGGCTGCGCCTGCCCCTCTTCAGGAAGCGGGCCAGTGCGAAGGTCAGCACCGCCACGGCCGCCCCTGCCAGCACGATCTTCGAGTACGTCGAGGCGATCGCCGTCACCTCGGTCCAGTTCGCTCCGAGGAAGTAGCCGGCCAGGACGAAGGCCGTGTTCCACAGGGCGCTGCCCAGGGTGGTGAGCAGGGTGAAGACGGGCAGGGGCATGCGTTCCACGCCGGCCGGTACCGAGATCAGGCTGCGGAAGACGGGGATCATACGGCCGAAGAAGATCGCCTTGGTGCCGTGCCGGAGGAACCACGCCTCCGTCCTGTCGATGTCCGAGACCTTGACGAGGGGCAGCCTGGCGGCGAGGGCGACCGTGCGGTCGCGGCCGAGGAGGGCGCCGACGCCGTAGAGGGCGAGGGCGCCCACGACGGAACCCGCGGTGGTCCACAGCAGGGCGGCCACGAGGCTGATCTGCCCGGTGCTCGCGGCGAACCCGGCGAGGGGGAGGATGACCTCGCTGGGGATCGGCGGGAAGAGGTTCTCCAGCGCGACGGCGATGCCCGCGCCCGGCGCGCCCAGCAGATCCATCAGACCGATGATCCACAGGGGCGCGCCGCTCATCGACTCCTCTTGCATGGCTGTCATGGGGGCACGCTAGGTGAGCGAAGCTGAAGAGAGCCTGAGGGGGCGGTGAGAGCCCGGCGGCCTGGCTGAAAGTATGCTTAAACGGACCCCTGCCGCAGGGGTCCGGTGAACGCTCCCGGGGCGGTGACCGTTGATCGGAGTGTGTTGATCAAGCGCAGCATCCGCCGCCGCAGCATCCACCGCCACCACCGCCCGCCCGGGGCGCGGGTGCGGACGCGGCGGCCGAACCTCCGACGGCGACCGTCGACAGGAGTTTGACCGTGTCGGAGTGGCCGCCGGGGCAGTCCGCGGGGGCGGACGACTCGGCCATCGGGCGGCTCAGTTCGAAGGTGTCGCCGCAGGTCCGGCAGCGGTATTCGTAGCGAGGCATGGGCCCAGGCTAACCGCCGTCCGCGCGGCGGCAAGGGTCCTGCAAAATGGCTGGTCGGTCACACTGGCCAGATTTTCACGCCACTGACAGAAGCAGTTGTGAAAGTGACTGATAATTTGTGGTCGCCGTGTGGAGGCCGGAAGGCCGGGGGAAGAGGGGGCTCATGGCCGCGCGAGTTGCGGCTGTGACCTGCCACACGGGCGATGCCAAGTGGGGAGGGGGGACAGTCATGACTGCTGTCCTTTGCCGATCGGGAGCCACGTCTCCTGGTCGAACAGTTGCCGTGCGTGGGCGAAAGGTTGCCGCGCACCGCCGAATAGTTGTCGCGCATCGCCCGGGCCGCCCGTACGAGGGGGTCCGCCTTGACTAGCCAGGGCAACCCGGCCGGCTCCGAGGGCGAGGACCGCGCACGCCGTCGGCGTGCCCAGGGAGAGGGGCGGACGCAGGAGGTCCGGGAGTCCGACCTCACCATGCAGCTGAAGCTCCCCCCTGCCCCGCCGGACGAGACCATGCAGCTGCGGCTGCCCGAGCCGGGTTCGTTCGACCTCCCGCAGGCACAGCCGAAACCGGGCGGACGAGGCCGGCGCAAGGCGCCGAGGCCGTCCGTTCTGGCCAGGTTCACCGCCGTCGCGGGGGCGCGGCTGGCCCCTTTCGCGCCTTTCGTCAGCCGGATGCGTCCGCAGTACCCCCGCCCGGGCCGGACGGACTGGCGCCGCTGGGTGCCGTCCTGGCGCCAGTCGCTGGGCGCCGCCGGTCTGGCCGTGGGCGCCAGCGGCATGTTCCTCACCGTCGCCTACGCCGCCACGGACATACCCGCCGACCTCAACACCTTCGCCACCCAGCAGGACAACGTGTACTTCTGGTCCGACGGCACCCCCATGGCCCGTACCGGCTGGGTGCGGCGGCAGGCGATGCCGCTGAAGGACGTCCCGGAGGACGTGCGCTGGGCGGTGCTCGCGGCGGAGAACTCGAGCTTCTACTCCGACCCCGGCATATCCTTCAGCGGCATCACCCGCGCCCTGGTCCGCACCGTGGGCGAGGGCGACACCCAGGGCGGCTCGACGATCACCCAGCAGTACGTCAAGAACGTCTACCTGACCCAGGACCGCTCGCTCGGCCGCAAGTTCGACGAGGCGATGATCGCCCTCAAGCTCGACAACCAGATGAGCAAGGACGAGATCCTGGAGGGCTACCTCAACACCAGCTGGTTCGGCCGCGGCACCTACGGCATCCAGCGCGCGTCCCAGGCGTACTACGGCAAGGACGTCAGCGAGCTGAACGTCAGCGAGGCCGCCGTCCTCGCCTCCCTCCTCAAGGGCGCCGGCCTCTACGACCCCTCCCTCAGCAAGGCCAACCGCGCGCGGACGGTCGATCGCTGGGACTGGACCCTGGACCGGATGGTGGCCATCGGGAAGCTGTCCGAGGCCGAGCGCGCCAAGTACACGAAGTTCCCCCAGCCGCTCGACCCGTCCAACCAGTACGACACCGGAAAGCAGAGCGACTACCTGGTGGAGCTGGCCTCCCAGTACGCGAAGAAGGCCGCGAACATCACCGCCAAGGAGTTCGACCGGGGCGGCTACCAGATCTACACGACCTTCGACAAGGACCGGCAGACCGAGCTGACCGACGCCGTCACGAAGGCGCGCAAGGGCGTGACCAAGAAGTACCCGAAGAAGGCGAAGGCCGCCCACTTCGGCGCCTCCTCGGTCGACGCCGAGGGGCGGATCCTGGCCGTCTACGGCGGCCCCGACCACCGCAGACAGGGCTACAACGAGTCGAACGCGACCACCGTCCCGTCCGGCTCGGCCTTCCTGCCGTTCGTCTACGCCGCCGGTCTGGAACACGGGGTCGTCAAGGAGCGCGGCGGCGCGGCTACACCTGTCACCCCGCAGTCGGTCTACGACGGCAACGACGGCGTCCCGGTGACGACCCCCGAGGGGCCGTACTGGGACCGGGACGGCGACCGGGTCTCCGCCCACAACGACGGCAAGAAGTCCTGGGGCCCGATCAGCCTGCACAACGCCCTCGCCGGATCGGTGAACACACCCTTCATGCAGCTCGGCATGGACACCGGGCTGGCCAAGGTGCGCAGGACCGCCGAGGCTGCCGGATTCCTGCCCTCCAGCTTCGGGGCCCAGGTGCCCGCGCTGTCCGTGGGCAGCGCCACGCCCAGCGCGATCCGCATGGCCAGCGGCTACAGCACCTTCGCCGCCCAGGGCAAGCACACCGAGCCGTACTCCGTGCGCAAGATGACCCACAACGGGTACCGGGTCCCCCTGAACACCCCCAGGCCCGAGCGCGCGGTGGGCGCCGACGTGGCCGCCCAGGTCACCTCGGCGCTCACGGACGCCTTCCGCACGGCCCACCCCACCGCGCCCGGCGCCGCGTCCTACGAGGTGGCCGCCAAGGGCGGGACGACCCAGGACGACAAGGCCGCCTGGTACGTCGGTACGGCCGAGAACGTGTCGACCGCCGTCGTCGTCTACCGCATCGACCTCACCAAGAGCCTGGAGCCGCTGCGGCTCGGCGGGATCGCCGGAACACCCAATGCCGGCGTCCCCTACGACATCTGGTCCCGTGCGATGAGTATCGGCTGATCACCGATGAGCAACCGCACCCGCCACCCTCGCAGAATGAGCCGCACATGACCTCTGGCAGCAAGCCGCACAAGGGCCACCGTCGCAAGGCGCGCCCGCAGCGCCGCCGTACCACGCGTCCGCAGTTCCTGACCCTGGCCGCGCTCCTCGTGGTCGCCTCGCTCGTCGGCGGGTACATGGTGCTCAACCGCACGGGCGGCACCGCGCCGACGGCCTCCTCGGCCGGCAGCGGGAGCACCAAGGGGTCCGCGAGGAAGCAGCCCGTGTGGGACGGCAAGACCAAGGTCATCGGGGACGGCTCGACCTCCTACACCGGCCCGCAGAAGGGGCGGCTGAAGGCCGTACCGCTGAAGAAGGGTGAGAAGCCCCCGCAGTTCGTCGTCTTCTCCTGGGACGGCGCGCTCGCGGGCGACGACAACCTCTTCGACCACTACCGGCAGATGGCGAAGCGGTACGACGCCCACATGACGTTCTTCCTGACCGGCATCTACCTGCTGCCCAAGGCGAAGCGGGACCTCTACGACCCGCCCCGGCACGACAAGGGCGCCGCCGCGATCAGCTACCCCACCGACGAGCACATCCGCACGACGCTGGACGAGCTGGGCAAGGCATGGAAGGAGGGCAACGAGATAGGCACCCACTTCAACGGACACTTCTGTGGTCCGAAGGGCGGCGGCGACTGGAGCGTCGCGGAGTGGAAGCAGGAGATCAAGGAGTTCAACGACTTCCTCGCCAACTGGAAGACGAACACCGGAGACAGTGACCTCGCGCCGCTGCCCTTCTCCGTCGACGCCGTCAAGGGCGGCCGGGCCCCCTGTCTGGAGGGCCAGGACAACCTGCTGAAGGCCGTCAAGGACTTCGGCTACCGCTACGACGCCAGCTCCCCGGGCGCCTACCAGGTCTGGCCCAGCAAGAAGAACGGCATCTGGGACTTCCCGCTGCAGCTGCTCCCGTACGGCGACGAGTACCAGGCGCTGTCGATGGACTTCAACTTCCTCCACAACCAGTCGGGCGGTTCCACCGAGGGCGACCCCGCCATGTACCCGACGTGGCAGCAGAAGACCATCGACACCTACATGGCCGGCTTCAACCGCGTCTACTACGGCAGCCGGGCACCCCTGCTCATCGGCAACCACTTCGAGCAGTGGAACGGCGGCATCTACATGAATGCCGTCGACGAGGTCATCAAGAACGTGTGCGTGAAGAAGGACGTCAAGTGCGTGTCCTTCGACGAACTGGCCGACTGGATGGACGTCCAGTCGCCGCAGACCCTGGCGAACCTGCGCGGACTCGACCCCGCACAGGCACCGGCCGACTGGGCCTCGGTCGTGAAATAGCCCCACAGATACCCATGTTGCGCACTTGTTACACCCCCTGGCCTCACTTCGCTTGAGGAGGTCATGTAAAGATTCGTTCCCGGGTACGACCAACTCGGGGTCAAGGAGATTCCCAGTGAGAAGAAGGACGTTGAGCCTCGCAGGCTCGACCCTCGCGGCAGCCGTGGTGGCCTCCGCGCTGCTGCCCGTCGCCGCCGCGAACGCCGCCGCGTCGACGCCCAAGGTCACCAAGGCGACCAAGGACGCCTTCGGCCGTGTCGCGGACAACGTGCTGACGGACCGTACGGCCGTGCTGCTCGGCAGCAAGGCCGCCCGCAAGTCGCTGAAGCCCACCGGCGGTGTGTCGCTGTCGTCCGGTCAGAAGAAGGCCGAGGACGGCAAGCTGTCCGCCCTGAAGGGCACCAAGGCCCGTCTCGCCGCCCTCGGTGAGGCCTACAGCTCGGCCGACACCAAGGTCAGCGTCGACAGCGCCAAGCTCAAGGGCAAGAAGGCCACGGTCAAGATCACCGAGACCACCAGCCTCAAGTACAAGAAGATACGCGGCGACGAACCCACCTCCACGGGCTTCGACGCGCACCACGAGCTGACCTTCACCGCCCAGGCCGGTGGCACGTGGCAACTGACCGCCATGCGCTCCACCGACGGCGGCGCCTCGCGCATCAACGACCCGGTGGTCCCGGCGGCCGACGCCAAGCTGAGCCGTACTCCGATGGCCGTCCACCAGGCGCCGAAGGCGGCCACCAGCTGGCCCGCCGCCGCCGCGCCGAAGACGATCAACGGCGGCAAGTACAACTACACGGCGATGGCCGCGTACACCGAGAAGTACTGGAAGAGCTACAACCCGGCGTACCGCAAGTACAACTCGCTCGGCGGCGACTGCACCAACTACCTCAGCCAGGGCCTCCTGGCGGGCGGCTGGAAGCAGATCTCCACGGTCACGCCGGAGGAGTACGACACCTGGTACTACGCCTCGAACGGTACGGCCGACGCGTGGATCGGCGTCAACGAGTGGTCCTGGTTCACCCAGACCGCCAAGCGCACCACCCCGCTGGCGAACGTCTACCAGATGGACGTCGGCGACGTGCTGCAGGTCGACTTCAACCGGGATGGCGACAAGGACCACTCCATGATGACGACCTACCGCAGCGCCAGCGGTGTCCCGTACCTGACGTACCACGACGCGGACACCTACCGGCGTTCGGTGCAGAGCATCATCGCCTCGTACCCGAACTCGTACTACTACGCGTACCGCACCTGATCCACGGCCCCCGGGCCTTCGCAGGTGTCAGCCGGCGCCCTTCCCGTCCGACGCGGATCCCGACCCGGATCCCGGCCCGGACCCGGGGAGGGCGTCGGCGCGTTCCAGCTTCGCCATCCCCACGCCGGCCTTGCGCCGCATCTCGCGCTCCGACTCCTCCGGATGGCGGGCCCGCCAGTACGGGCTGTCGTGCGGCAGCGCCGAACCGACCCTGCCGTACATCCCGAACGTCATCAGCAGGACGCCGACGACAAAGCTGAACAGGACGTTCTGGATGCGGAACGCCAGGAAGTTGGAACCGGTGTCCAGCAGGGCCAGGTTCGCGAAGCCGCTCAGGATGAACAGCACGCCCAGGATCATGTTCAGCGTGGAGGCGAAGTTGCCGCCGATCACCATGCCGACGAGCAGCAGCAGCCCCACGGCGATCGACAGCACACTCAGCGTGCCGTTGGTGCTCAGACCCACGACCTGGTCGCCGCGCGTGTCGAACCAGCCCACCTTGTCGATGAGGCCGAGAATGCCGAAGACGAGCAGGAACAGACCCATCAGGCCCGCCCCGAACCGGTAGACCCTGCTGAGCCGGTGGTCGACGGGCAGATGCTCGTCGATGGTGATCCGCCGACGGGGACCCGCGTGCCGGCCCTTCGGACGCAGCGTGTGCGTGGCGTGCGTGGCCATGTCCGCCTCCCATCCGGTGTGAGCGGTGGCCTGCGTACCCCTTCAGCATCCGTCGCGCGAGGGCGCCGGGCAACCTCGGCCCCGGGGAGGGGCCGGACGCCTCAGCCCGCGCCCGCGCCGCGCTCCTTGCGGATCTGGTCGACGACCCGGGCCACGTTCTGCCGTACGGCCTCGGTCTCGGTCAGGAAGTGCCAGTAGTCGGGGTGGCGGCCCTCCAGGGAGGCGATCGCGCGGTCCAGCCGGCCCACGGAGTCGTCCAGGGGGCGGGCGTGACGCGGGTCCGGGGTGGAGCGGCCGGTCATGGCGAGCCGTTGGGCGTCCCGGATCGCGAACCGGGTCCGGTCGATCTCCTGCTGGGAGTCCTTCTGCACCGCGTTCAGACGCCGCAGTCGGTCACCGGCCGCCGAGACGGCCTCGTCGGTGTGGTTCAGCAGCGCCCGTACCGTCGACAGCAGCGAGGTCGCGTCCGGCCAGCGCTGGGCGTCCCGCGCGGCCCGCGCCTCGCGCAGCTTCAGCTGGGCCTGCTCGACGTCCCGGGCGGCCTGGTCCGGCACCTGCTGAAGGTCCTGCCAGCAGGCCGCCACGAACCGCCGCCGCAGCTCGCTCAGCACCTGCGGCACCTGCTCCGCCCGGGTGCCCAGCGCCTCCGCGCGGGTACGCAGCGACACCAGCCGGTGATCGATCTCGGCGGCCCTCTCCGGCAGCCGCTCGGCCTCCGCCCGCACGGCCTCCGCCTCGCGCACCACCCGGTCGGCCCGCTCCAGCGTCTCCCGCACGCCGTGCTGCCCAGCGCCCTGGTTGAGCTTGGTCAGCTCCGGGGCGAGCGCCGCCAGCCGGGCGGCGAGGTCGTCCGCCTTCAGCTCCGAGGCCCGTACGGCGTCCAGGGCGTCGGAAGCGGCGAGCAGGCCCTGCCGGGCGCGCTCCACCGCCGGGACCAGCCGGGCCAGCTGGGTCTCGGCCGTGCCGAGCAGCGGCCCGAGCCCCTGGGCGAACCGGTCCAGCTCCTGCTTGACCCGCCCCAGCTCGTCCTTGGCGGCGGTCAGCTCGGCCCGGGCACGGGCGGCGACGGCGGCCTCCAGGTCGTCCCGGTCCAGGTCGTGGGCGTCCACGGCGTTGATGTACTGCTGGCTGACCTCGTTGATACGCCGCCCCAGCGCCTCGAAGCCGTCCACCGCCCGGCGGGCGGCGGGCGATTCGTCCACCGCCGTGATCGTCTCTATCGAGATCCGCAGGTCGCGCTGGGCGGTGTCCAGCTCGTAGAACGCGGCCGCCGCCGCGTCCTTCGCCGCCTGGGCCTCGGCCCGCTGTCCCTCGGCGCGCCCCCCGAACCAGCGCCGGGTACCCCCTCCGGCGAAGGCGCCGGGCAGCACGAGCACGGCGAGGAGGGGGAGTGCGAGCAGGGCGAGCGCGTCCCGGCCGGCCGAGAGCGCTCCGGCCGGTCGTGGTGCACGGCTGTGGGGTTGTTGTGCGCTCGGCACCATCGGCGTGTACGGCTCTGCAGGTGTCGCCGTCACTTCCCTCTCCCGTGCTGTCATCCACCCTGACCGGTGCCATTCTCCCACCCGTCGAGGACGAAAACACGGGGCGATCGGTTCGGGCTTCCCGGGCCCTGTTCAGTCCGTGTGGCGCACCTTCACCGAGCCGTCCTGGGTGTGGGCGCTCACCACGTGGGAGCTGTCCCGGTCGCGGGGCACCGACACCTCCACGGATCCGTCCTCGCTGCCGGTCTCCACCCGGTACGACGCCTCGCGCGGCAGCCCGATGCTGATCGAGCCGTCGTCGCTGCGGGACTCCACCAGGTCCGGTACGACGCCGAGTTCGAGCGCGACGGAACCGTCGTTCGTGCTCACTTTGACGCTCCGTGACCCGATCCCGAGCGCGCGCACCGAACCGTCGTCGGTGTGCAGATCCAGCGGCCCGGTGGAGTCGTTCACCCGCACACCGCCGTCGGCCGACCGGACCTCCAGCGGCTCCGCGAAGCCCTCGGCGGTCACGCTGCCGTCGTCGCTGGTCACGGTGACGGCGACCCCGCGCGGCACCTCGATGCGGTGCTTGGCCGAGCAGTCGGCGACCATGCCCGAGCACTCCAGCCGCAGCTTCAGCCGGTCGTCCTTCATCGCCCAGGTCACCCGCGGCTTTCCGCCGACCATGACCCGGCCCTCGAACCACCGGGTCACCTCGACCTCGTCCCCGTCCGCCGGGACCAGTTCGAGCGCGGAGTCGTCCGAGTCGACCGTGAGCGTCCTGCCCTCCAGGGCGAAGCTGCGGTGCTCGGGGTCCCTGTCCTCCCCGGCGTCGGCCCCGCACGCGGCGACGGACGCCATGAGCGCGACGGCGAGGCCGGCGACGGCCACCGCGCCCCTGCGTGAGCTGCGATCCGTACGAGCCGTGCGCGCCGAGCGTGTCATGACGATCTCCCCCTGGGGTTCCGGACCTCCGTTGTCCTCCGACCGTACGGAGCGGGCGTCTTCAGGGGGATCCGGGCCGCTCCCGGAACAAGGGTGGGGATAACCCCCGGCAATCGGTTTGCGGGGCACTGCCTCGCGCGATGTAGGCTGTCGACTCGTACTCGGGCGCGTAGCTCAGGGGTAGAGCGCCTGCCTTACAAGCAGGATGTCGGCGGTTCGAAACCGTCCGTGCCCACCAGAGGATGACGAAGACCCCGGCCGACCGGCCGGGGTCTTCGTCGTGTTCAGGACTCGCGGGTGTGCTTCAGCCGGGTCCGGGCGTCGACCTTCTCCTCCGTGGCGACCTCCGCCCAGAAGCGGTGGCAGCTCACGAAGACCGCGAGTTCGCGCTCGCGCTCGCGGAGCTTCTCCACCTCGGCCTGTTCGTCGGGAGTCCAGCCCGGTGAGGCGGGACGCTCGATCTTCCGCCAGCCGTTGTCGTCACTGAAACCGTCCAGGGGTTCGACCGACCAGGGCAGCCGCTTCAGCAGTGCCAGGAGCTCGGCCCGGACCTGATGCAGCTCCTCCTGACCGGCGAGGAGGTCGCTGGGGAAGTCATAGGTCTTAGCCACGCGGCAATGCTACGCCTGTTCGATTTTGGGATGCGAGTTCCTTCTGGCACTTCGGGCCCGGCTTCATGTGTACGGGTGGCGCGGTGAAGCCGAACCTCCGGGACCGGCTTCGTACCCAAGCTCAACCTTGGGTACGGTGCCCGTGTGACCCTCGACGATCTGCGCGTCTTCGTGGCCGTCTGCCGGGCCGGAAGCCTCAGCGCGGTCGCCCGTGACCTGGGCTGCACCCAGTCGGCGGTGAGTCAGCACGTACGGCGGCTGGAGCGCGAGACCGGCGTCGGGCTCGTGGAACGGCAGGCCCGCGGGGTCGTGCCCACCCGGGCCGGACGGGTGCTCCAGGAGGCGGCGGCCGAGGGCATCACCGGCCTCGACCTCGCGCTGCGCCGGCTGGCCGAAATGGTGCGGGGCGACGGCGGTGTCGTACGGATCGCCACCGGCGGCACGACCGTGCGCCACTTCATGGCCCAGGGCATCGTCGACTTTCGGCGCGCCTACCCGGACGTGGGCCTGGAGTTCCAGACCGTACGGTCCAGCGCAGGGTGCCGCGACGCGCTGGCCGACCCGGCACGGGACCTCGACCTGTCCTGGCTGACCCTCGGACCCGCCGTGCGCGGCATCGAGCAGCGGGCCGTGGCGGAGCTGCCCTGGGTGCTCGCGGTGCGCGCCGGCGACGAACTCGCCGGACGGGAGCGGGTCGAGGGCGCGGACCTGGACGGGATGCGGCTCATCGGACTGCCGGAGAACTCCACCTCCTACGCCCATCTCGGCGCCGCCTACCAGGAGTTGGGCATCTCCGTCAGCACCTCCGGCGCCGGTGTCGCCGACTGGGACACCGCGATCCTCCTCGCCGAACTCGGGGTCGGGCCCGCCGTGGTCCCCGCGCTCCCGGGCTGGACGGGCCCCGGTCACCCCGGGCTGCGCTTCGTCCCGGTCCCAGACCTGCCGCCGCTCACCGTCGGATGGGCCGTCCGGCGCTGGGAGGCGCTGTCTCCTCCGGCCCGCGCCTTCGCCGACACGGTGGCCCGGCACGCGGTGCGGGTGGGCGGCGGCGTGCGGGGCGTCCAGCAGCCCGGGCCCCGGCGGGACGGGCGTGGTTCCGGGGCGGCCGTGGTTCAGTGACCCGCCGCCCGCAGGTCCGCCACCACCTCGGCCGCCACGGGTACGGGGACGCCGTGGCGCTCGGCCGCGCGGAGCAGCGCGCCGCCGATCGCGTCCAGTTCGAGGGGGCGGCCGGCCTCGGCGTCGCGCTGCATGGAGGACTTGGTGGCGGGCGGGAAGGCGTCGTAGCGGCCGAGGACCTCGGCCGGGTCCACGGGGGCACCGGCCGCCGTGGCCACCGCCGCCGTCTCCTCCACCAGTGCGGTCAGTCGCGCGCGGTGGTGCGCGCGGATCTCGCCCAGGGGCAGACCGTGGCGGGTCGTCAGCAGGGCGAACGGGGCCAGGAACGACATCTTCGCCCACAGCACCGCCGTCTCGTCCGCCAGGACACGGGCGCTCACGCCGGACCATTCCAGGGCTCCGGCAAGGGAGTTGAGGCGGCCGGGGGAGACCGTGTCGCCGGTCAGGTCGACCTCCGCGAAGGGGCTGCCGTGTTCGATGACGCCCGGGGCGACGCGGGTGGACTCGACGCGGATGGTGGCGGGGGCGACGGGGACGGCGTCGTCGTAGTGGGCACGCAGGAGCGCCGGGTGCTCGACGCCGTTCAGGAACGGGACGACCAGGGCGTCCGGGCCCAGGGCGGGTGCCGGGAGCCGGCGCAGGGCGGTCGTCAGGGTGGTGTGTTTCACCGCGATCAGGGCCGCGTCGACGGGTTCGGCGAGTTCCGTCGCGGTCTCCACGCGGGCGGTGAACTCGCCGAAGCGGGCGCTCCTGACCTCGATGCCGTCCCGCTCCAGGACCTGCGCGGTGGCCTCCCCGGCCAGACAGATCACCCGGTTCCCGGCGCGGGCCAGCAGGGCGGCGAGCAGGCCGCCGACGCCGCCGGGGCCCAGTACCGCCACCGTGAGCCGTTCGTTCGTCATGGTCCCCTCGTTTCTGCCGGGTGGTCGCAGCGGGCCCGGCGATGATCACAAGGCGTCGAGGGCGGAGTCAATCCTCGGAGCAGCTTGCCGATGCCCAAGGGAATGCTGGGGAGTGGCGGTGACCTGGGCGGCGGGCCTGGGGTTGTGCGGTCGTAGGCGCGAGACTGGGTGCATGTGCCGCAGCATCAAGACCCTTCGACCGCCCGTCCTGCCCGAAGAGGCCACCGAGGACGACATCCGTGCCGCCGCCCTGCAGTACGTCCGCAAGGTCTCCGGCTTCCGTGCGCCCGCCGCCCACAACCGCGAGGTCTTCGACCACGCGGTGGAGGCGATCGCGGCGGCCACGGCGGAGCTGCTGGACGGCCTGGAGGTACGGGGCGCTCCGCGCCGGGCCGGGTAGTCCCTCACTCCGCGCCCGCCGGCGGTCGGGCGTCAGTCCGTGGCGCGTGGGTGGCGCATGAAGTACGCCGCCGCGGCTCCCGCGCCGAAGAGGGCCGCCAGGGACACCGCCGTCGCGATCCAGGTCGCGCCGAGCCACTGCGCGCCGAGCCAGCCCAGTGCGACGCTGTAGGCGGCCCAGGCGAGACCGGCGACGGCGGACCAGGGCAGGAAGTCACGGACGCGACGACGGGCGGCGCCGGCGCCGAGAGAGACGACGGAACGGCCGGCCGGGGCGAACCGGGCGACGACGACCAGCAGGCCGCCGCCCCGGGCGAGCGCGGCGCCGAGACGTTCCTGCGCCGTGGTCAGGCGTCGGGAACGGGCCACGGCGCGGTCGAGCCAGGCGCTGCCCCGCCAGGCGAGCCGGTAGGCCACCAGGTCGCCGAGCACGGACGCGGTCGCCGCCGAGAGCATCAGCACCAGGATGTCGGGGACCTCGCGGGCCATCGCGCCCGCCGCCGTCTCGGCCGCGGCGGCCGTGGCCACCGCGACGACCAGCACACCGCTCGGCAGGACGGGGAGGAACACGTCCAGCACGATGGACATGCCCACGACGGCATAGATCCATGGGCCGACGGCCAGCCAGCCCAGACTCTCCAGCACCGCGCACTCTCCTGTTTTCCCCCGGCGTCACGTAACCCGTGACAGCCGAACAGCGTACGCCCCGGGTACCACAGAAGGACCGCTGGGGCTCATGTGTCTGTCACGCCGTGTCGGTTCGGGTGGTGTGCCGGGAGAGGGCGGGTGGGGCCGCCGGGGGCGAGTGGCACCCTCCGGCGGCCCGTCGTGCCCGTGGTGACCGGGTGGATCAGGCGGCCACGGGGGCCTTGCCCGAGCTGGTCTCGCCTGCGGACGTGCGCTGGCGCCGGGCGAGGAGCTGGTCGAGGCCGAGCGCGCCGGAGCCGGTGAAGACCAGGAGCAGCATGGCCCAGCAGAAGAGCGTCGCGGCCTCGCCGCCGTTCTCCACCGGCCACAGGGCCTGCGGCTGGTGGACCTTGAAGTACGCGTAGGCCATGGAGCCCGAGGCGATGAACGCCGCACCGCGGGTGCCCAGGCCGAGCAGGACCAGTGTGCCGCCGACGAGTTGGATGACGGCTGCGTACCAGCCCGGCCAGGTGCCCGCGGCGGCGGTGGCGCCCTGCCCGTCCATGCCGCCCAGGACGCCGAACAGGGTCTTGGCCCCGTGGCAGGCGAAGAGCAGGCCGATGACGATGCGGAACAGTCCGAGGGCATATGGCTGGGCGCTGTTGAGGCGTCCGGTCATGTGGGGGACTCCTTCGGTAGTGACCCGGTCCTTGTGGGACCAGTGGGGACGGTTCTTACCGGTGAGTCACCCACGGTAGGCAGGGCCGCTCGATGCTTGCAAGTTCAACATCTGGCCAGCTCTGAACCGGTCCGTCGGCCGTTCTGCGAGGTGTCGCCGCACGTAGAGCCGCTCGCGCCACGGCATCCGCGTCCGAAAGTGTGACCGAATCAACGCCTGGCCGGGCGCCCGCGGCCGTCACCCAGTGCACGCCCTCCGTGGGCACACCGAACGCGAACCTCCGTGCGTGCGCGCAACCTTGACGGTCTATCAGGTGATAGGGGCGAGGTGTCACGTCCAGTCCGCCCGTCTCGTACCCGTCCGTCCGGTGCGGGCGGCAAGCTCCGCTCGCGAGCAGTCCGGTGAGCAGTTCGTCGGCGGTCCTGCGCAGATCCGCCTCGGGGAGCCGGGCCTCGACGACCGTCGTCACCCGGACCGCCGACCCCGGCACGTCGGGGGAGAGGGCCAGCCAGGCCCCGTCCCGCGGCCGCACGTCGAGCCGGGGGCCGAGCACGGTCAGCACGCCCGCCTCGATCAGCGCGGACATCTCCTCGACACGGCTGCGGGGCGGGCCGATCGACAGAAAGGCGTTCAACGGCGTGTACCAGCGGTCCAGATGGTCGCGGCGCGACACTCCCGTCAGTCCGCCGTGGTCGACGATCAGCCGCAGTTCGTTGCGCAGGTCCCGCAGGACGTCCAGGGCCGCCTTCACCGGTCCGTCGACGTTACCGGCGGCGGCCCGCGCCGCGTCCTCGTGCAGATACTCCAGCAGCCACCGCCGCCACTGCGCCGTATCCGCGAACTCCCGTCCCGTATACGGCCGCGAGATCCGCTCCCACGACCATCGGTCCGCCTCCGCGACCCCGAACTCGTCCAGGACGGCCGCCTCCTGGGCGGACCGGTGGGGTGCGGCGAGGAACCGGTCACGGAAGGGGAGAGGGGGCGGGCTGTACGAGGGTGAGCCGAGTCCGGGCCCGCCGCTCGCCGCCGGGACCGGCCCGGCTGCCGGAACCGGGCCCGCCGTCGGCACCGGGCCCGGTGCGGGCCCGGCCGCCGGCCGCCGGTCCGGTGCCCTCAACAGCCCCTCGTAGTAGACCGTCTCGACTTCCTTCGCCACCAACGGCCATATCTCCGTCAGGAAGTCGGGCGCCTCGCCGGAGTCCGCGCGCTTGCGGAACGACGCGACGACCTCCGGCGTCAGGACGAGCGGGGTGTGGCGGCCGTAGGGGCCCTTGGCGTTGTCCCCGCGTGCCTGGTACGGGACACCGCGCCGGGAACCGGCGTACAGCCGGGGCTCCCGGCCGGAGGGGACGTACCGCAGGCCCCCGCTTCCGGGGTCGTGGACGAAGCGGCCGCCCCGACCGGTCGTCAACAGGGCCATGTGGTCGAAGAAGTTGAGGCCGAGGCCGCGCAGGAGGACAGGCTCGCCGGGGGCGACGGGGGAGAGGTCGAGGTCGGCCGGATTGGCGGGCGCGAAGTGGCGCAGGCCGTGGCGGGCGGCGTACCCGGTCATGTCCCGTTCCGTCCGGTCCGGGACGGTGGGCAGATGGCCCTGGGTGAGGACCACCGCGGCGAGGCCGGTGAGCACACGGCCGGTGGCGAGCGTGAGCCGCTGTCCGCCGCTCGCGTCCTCGGGGTCGTCGTCGAGGCCCACCGCGCGGGTGCGGTGCACCTCGACCCGGATCCCGGGCGGCGCGCCACGCACCACCTCGGCGAAGACCCACTCCAGATAACGCCCGTACCGGGCCCGGGTCGGATAGTCGTCGGGGCCCAATGCGCTCCCGTCGCGGGGCGCTCCCGGCGCGGCCGGCGCGCCCGGCTCCCCCTCCCGGCCGGTGGCCCACTCGTACAGGCTCGGGCCCGGCCGTATCGGGCCCGAACAGTCCACGCTGTCGTCGGTGAAGAGGGTGACCTGGGAGGCCACCGTGTTCATCAGCAGGTGGGGGGACTGGGCGGTGCGCCAGACCTGGCCGGGGCCCGGCGGCGCGGGGTCGACGACGTGCACGGTCAGCCGGGCACCGGGGCCGAGCAGTTCGGGGGCGGAGGCGCAGAGGCGTTCCAGGACGCTGGTGCCGCGCGGGCCGGCGCCGACGAGAGCGATGCCGATGTCACTGGTCCCTGGGAAACCTGGAATGTCCGGCAAGGGGCAACTCCCGTGCGTGTGGGGCGCATTGGTGCGGCGCGGCGCGGCGGACCGCCCGCCGGGAAGCGGACGGTCCGCCTCATCATGCCGCCGGACGGCGCGGGAACAGGGCTCCTGACCCCTCGGGCACGCCAGGTGTGGGATGCCTCACGAGCATCTCGGACCACAGGGGCGACAACCGCCCGCAATCGGTGGATTTTGTGGATGGGAGAACCAGAAGGGCCTAAGGGGTGAGAGCGGAATCCGATCCCGTTTCCAGCCGTGCCTCGCCGTCCCGCCCGGCCCGCGCGCGGTCGAGCCGCAGCCGTGCCGAACGGCCGCGCAGCGTCAGGGTCATGAGGTGGTTGCCGAACCAGGGGCCGTCCGTCCGGCGCCAGTCGATCGACGGCCGCGCACCCCGCCCGTGCCGCCCGAACCACCGGCCGAGCGCCCGCCCCGTCCCGCTCCAGCCGAAGCGGAAACCGAGCCTTATCGAGAGCGGGATGGAGTTGTGCACGGGGGAACAAGTGAGCTGGAGGACGCGCGCGTCGGGGACCGGCGGGCGCCCCGGGTCCCCGTCGCGCGCGTCCTTCGGCCACGACGGTTCGGCGACGTACGCGTGGTGCACGTCCCCGGAGAGCACCAGCACCGTCGCCGGGGCGTCGGCCCCCGAACCGGCCTCGGCGATCAGCCGGGTCAGATCCTCGAAGGAGGAGGGGAAGGCCGCCCAGTGCTCCAGATCGGCGCCCCGGCGCAGCTTCTCCCCGAACCGCGCCCAGCGCTCCCCGCGCTCGCCCCGGCACAGCGCCGCGCTCCACGACTCGGCGTCGTGCACGAGGTGGGGCAGGAGCCAGGGCAGGGAGGTGCCGATGAGCAGATGGTCGTACGAGCCGCGCGCGTCCAGCGCCTGGGTGCGCAGCCACTGCGCCTCACCGGGGTCCAGCATCGAGCGGTTCCGCTCGTCGAGGACGCGGGCGGCCCGGCTGTCGAGCATCAGGACGCGGACGCGCCCGAAGTCCCGCCGGTAGCTCCAGCGGACCGAGGCGGGGTCCCGGTCGGCCGCGGCGGCATGGGCGCGCAGCGCGTCCGTACCGTCCGGGGTGGCGCGTACGGCGGCGTGGAGGGGGTCGGCGGCCAGTTCGGCGGGGGAGAGGTTGCCGAGGTGCTGGTGGACCCAGTACGACATCAGGCCGCTCAGGATCCGCTCCCGCCACCAGGGGGTGGCCCGCATGTCGGCGAGCCAGGACTCGCTGGTGTTCCAGTCGTCGATGACGTCGTGGTCGTCGAAGATCATGCAGCTGGGGACGGTGGAGAGCAGCCAGCGGATCTGGGGGTCGAGCCAGGACTCGTAGTAGAGGTGGGTGTACTCCTCGTAGTCCGCCACCTGGTCGCCCGGCGGTTCCGTCAGGTCGCGGCGGGCGGCGAGCCAGCGGCGGGTGGCCTTGGAGGTCTCGTCCGCGTAGACCTGGTCGCCCAGCAGGAGGAGGACGTCGGGGCGCTCGGCCTCCGGCGTGCCGGCCAGCCGGACCGCCAGGGTGTCCAGCGCGTCGGGACCCACCGGGTCGGGCTCCCCGGCGGGCGGCGCGGCCCAGCGGCAGGAACCGAAGGCGACCCGGACGGTGTCGCCCTCCGCCGGGGTGCGGATCTCCGAGGGCGGGAAGGGGGAGCCGGGCTCCGGCCACACGGGCGCGCCGTCCAGGAGGACCTCGTACGCCGAGGCCGTGCCCGGCGTGAGGCCCGTCACCGGGACCAGGGCGTAGTGGTGCCCGGCGATCTGGAACGTGCGGGCCTCGCCGCGCCCGCCGCCGGCGCATCGCACTTCGGCGACGCACGGACGGCTCGCCTCGATCCACACGGTCGCGGACGAGCCGTCCACATAGCGAAGCAGGGGTCCCAGGCGAAGCCCGGTCATCGCGATCACCTTCCTCCGTCGCCCCGTACGGTACGGAACGACGGAGGTGATCGGCGAGGTTCCGGACCAGATTGTCCGGCCGGGTCGGGCGACTCGCCGGGCGGACGGTTCAGCAGCTCGCCAGATAGCTGGTGAGGGCGCTCTTCTCGGCGGAGTCGACGGAGAGGTCGTAGTAGTACTTCACCTGGACCCAGGCGCGGACGTAGGTGCAGCGGTAGGCGGTGCGCGACGGCATCCAGGTGGCCGGGTCCTGGTCGCCCTTGGCCTGGTTCACGTTGTCCGTGACGGCGATGAGCTGCGGACGGGTCAGGTCGTTGGCGAAGTTCTGGCGCTGGGTGCTGGTCCAGCCGTCCGCGCCGGAGTCCCATGCCTCGGCCAGCGGCACCAGGTGGTCGATGTCCAGGTCGGAGGCGGCGGTCCAGGTGGCGTCGTCGTACGGGGAGTACCAGCTGCCGCTGGTGGCGGCGCAGGCGGAGCTGGTGACGACGTTCGTGCCGTCGCGCTTGAGGACGGTCTCGCGGGTGTTGCAGGTGCCGCTGATGGTGATCCAGTGGTTGAACAGGTCCCGGTCGTACCCGGTGCGGTCCTCGCTCGCCACGGTGAGGGTGGCGAGGTAGGAGCGGGCGGTGGCGGCGCTGACGGGGGTCGGGAGCGCGGCGGAGGCGGTGGGGGCGTTGAACAGCGCGGCGGAGGCTATCAATCCGCTGAGCGCCGCGAGTATGCTGACTCGTCGACGCGCGTAGAACCTGCGCATGTGAACTCCTTGTGGGGCCGGGGGTGTTGGGCGGGGCGTTGGGGGGCGCGCGAATGAAGGGTCGCGTCGTCGTGTTACCGGCGGATGTGCGTCTGGTGAGAAGCTAGTGACGTGGGCATGACAGAACAAGGGGTGTGACGGTGATGGTGATGCCGCCGCCCTCCGGGCGGGCGGGTGTGCCGCTCGGCCGCGGGTCCGGTGCGGGCTGGTCGCGCAGTTCCCCGCGCCCCTGAAGGGCGGGCCCCGCGGGCCTGGGGGTAGCCCGCGGTCGTGTGGGGCCTGGGGGTAGCCCACGGTCGTGTGGGCCTGGGATGTGACCCCTGCTTCTCGGGGGGCACGGGGAGCTGTGCGGTCGGCCCCGCCGGGCCCGCGGCCGCCACCCGTGCGACCGCCCCGGAGGGCGACCCGCGTACCATGGGCCGTGCAGAAGGGGAGTAGCTCTTCGCCGGACCGTCGACATACTGCTCAGCTCGTCTGAGCCGGCGCCCGGAGGCAGGTTCCGCCGAAACGGAACCCGCCAGCGAGACCTTCGGCAAGCAGTGCACCGTCCGTGCCGTCCGGCACGGACGAGCCGTGTGCTGCCGTGCCGAGGTGTCGCAAGAGCGGTGATGTCTCGGTGGGGTGGCCCGACCTTCTGAGGAACCTTGATCAGTTTCAGTGTCACGGCGCTCGTCTTCGGCGTCGTCTTCCTGGCGGAACTGCCCGACAAGACCGCCGTCGCCGGTCTCGTCCTCGGCACCCGCTACCGCGCCTCGTACGTCTTCGCCGGTGTCGCGGCCGCGTTCGCCGTGCACGTCGTGCTCGCGGTGGCGGCGGGCAGCGTCCTGACCCTGCTTCCGCAGCAGATCGTGCACGCGCTGACCGGTGTGCTGTTCCTGGGCGGCGCCGTGGTGCTGCTCAGGACGAAGGACGGGGCCGACGACGCGGAGGTCCGGCGGCCCGAGGATCAGAGCTTCTGGAAGGTCTCGGGGGCCGGTTTCATGCTCATCCTGGTCGCCGAGTTCGGGGACCTCACACAGATCATGACGGCGAACCTCGCGGCCCGGTACGACGACCCGCTGTCCGTCGGCCTCGGGGCGGTCCTCGCCCTGTGGGCCGTCGCGGGACTCGGCATCGTGGGCGGCAAGGCGCTGATGAAGCGGGTGCCGCTGCGGTTGATCACGCAGGTCGCGGCCGTGCTGATGGTGGGGCTCGGTGTGTGGAGTCTGTGGGAGGCCGTGGCGGGATGAGCGAGGGAGTGGCGGGAACCCCCCTTTGTTTTGTACCGTGGATGAACAAAGTGGCTCCCGCCCGCATTCCCTGACCGGTGGGCGGGGCCGCCTTGTCCCTGCGGGCCGCCTCGCCGGGCCCGACCGTCCGCGGCCCCGTTCTTTCGCTCTCCCCGCGCTTTGGAGCTTGCTGATGACGGCCACCACCGTTCTGACCGCCCGCGCCCTCCTGCTGGACATGGACGGCACCCTCGTCAACTCCGACGCCGCCGTCGAACGCGTCTGGCGGCGCTGGGCCGAGCGGCACGGACTGGACGGCTCCGAGATCATGCGGGTGGTGCACGGCCGCCAGGGATACGCCACCATGGCCGTCCTCCTGCCCGGCCGGCCCATGGCGGAGAACCACGCGGACAACGCGCGGATGCTGGCCGAGGAGACCGCCGACGTCGACGGCGTCGTCCCGATACCCGGCGCGCAGGAGTTCCTCGCTGCCCTCGTCGACGGCGGCGTGCCGCACGCCCTCGTGACCTCGGCGGACGTCCCGCTGTCCACCGCGCGGATGGCCGCGGCCGGCCTGGCGCTGCCCGAACTGCGCGTCACCGCCGAGTCGGTGGGCGCGAGCAAGCCCGACCCCGAGGGCTTCCTGAAGGGAGCCGCCGAACTGGGCGTCGCCCCCGAGGACTGCGTCGTCTTCGAGGACTCCGAGGCCGGCATCGCGGCGGGGCGCGCCGCGGGAATGCGGGTCGTCGGCATCGGGGAGCGCGCACGGTCCCACGGCCCGGACGTGGTGGTCCCCGACCTCACCGCGGTACGGGTCGAGGCGACGACGGACGGGACGGTCCGGCTGCACGTGCGCGGCTGACGGGTGAGGAGCCCCCGGCTGTCCCCCGGGGGGGCCGGGAGGAGCCCTGGCCGCCCTCGCCCCCCAGGCCGGGGAGGAGCCTGTGCCGTCCCCCGGACCGGAGGGGAGCTACGCCCCCCCGGCCGGTGGGACGACGGCTCGGACAGGCGCTACCGGTCGCCCCCGGGGCGGTCGAGGACGTCCGTCAGCCGGGTGAAGCCGTCCGTGCCGTGGCCTCGGGCTATCGCCCGGCGGGCGAAGCCCTCGGCCGACCGCATGACGCTCGCGTCGATGCCGTGGGACTCGGAGACCTGGACGACGTGCGCCATGGTCGACACCGCCGAGGTGAGCGGATTGCCCTCGCCGGAGTGCCGGCCGCTGTCGACCTCCTCCGCACCCGCCTCGAAGAGCGCGGGCAGGATCGCGGCGATCCCCTGGGCGAACGGGGTCAGCTCCCGCGCGCCCACCCCCTCCGCCCGGGCCAGCGCCAGGGCGTGGGTGTAGCCCGCGATCGAGGTCCAGAAGAGGTCGAGCAGCGCGATGTCGTACGTCGCCGCCCGGCCGATCTCCTCGCCCAGGTGGGTGTGGGCGCCGCTCAGCGTGTCCAGCACGGGCCGGTGCGCCCGGTAGAGGTCCTCCGGTCCGCTGTAGAGGAACACACCGTCCGGGGTGCCGATGGTCGGCGTCGGCGTCATGATCGCGCCGTCCAGGTAGGCGACGCCGTGCTCGGCCGCCCAGTCGGCGGTGGAGCGGGCACGCTCCGGGGTGTCGGCCGTCAGGTTGACGACGGTGCGGCCCTTGAGCGCCCGGGTGACCGCCGGGTCGCGCAGGATCGCGTCCGAGGCGTCGTAGTTCACGACACAGACGACGGTCAGCGCGCTCGCGGCCACCGCCTCCTCGGCCGACCCCGCGCCGCGCGCGCCGCGCGCGGCCAACTCCCCGTCCCGGCCCGGCGTACGGTTCCAGACCGTGGTCCGCACCCCGGCGTCCAGGAACGCGCCGGCGAGGGCACGGCCCATCGGACCGAGGCCGAGTACGGTGACGGTGGGGGCGGGGGTGTGTGTACCGGTGGCGCTGCTGGTGGGCTCTGCGGTGTGTGCGGGCATGACTCGGTGACTCCTGTGGAAAATAGGCTGGTTGTCGATTCGCCGGGAACGGGCGAGGGGGAATGAGAATGTCGCGCAAGCGTGCCCAGGACCCGCATGTCTGCGGGGTGACCGCCGCGATCGCCGTGATCGAGGGCAAGTGGAAGACGTCGCTGCTCTGGAGGATGGAGTCCGGCCCGCACCGCCCGGGTGAGCTGCGCCGGATGCTGCCGGGCCTCAGCGAGAAGGTGCTGACTCAGGCACTCCGGGAGATGGAGGCCGACGGGCTCGTGCACCGGGAGGTGCACGACGTGCTGCCGTTGAAGACCGTGTACTCCCTGACCCCGTTCGGCCGTGAACTCTCCGCGGCGCTGGGGCCCCTGTCGGACTGGGGACACCGGCGCCTGGAGACCCTCACCGGGGTCGAGGACGAGCCGGTGTGCCGTCCGGCATCGTGAATCCTCACGGCATCGTGAAGCCTCGCGTCAGCGACATCGTCGCCGCAGTTGTCGCCGTCGCCGTGATCGCCGTCATCGGGTGCGCCTTCCGTCCCCTGGTTCCTGCCGTGCGACCCCTCGGCCGCTCCTTCCCCACAAGGGTCGCCTGACGGCCGCCGCCCGCCAAGTACCCACAAAAAGGTGGGTACTTGGCGGGACGGAAACGCCCCCGCCCGACGGCGCTCGCGCGGCCGTCGGAGGGGGCGACGGAGGGCGAAAAGGGGAGGGCCGGCGGTGCCGGGCGGTGTGCCGTCAGGACCCGGCCCTCAGGGCGGTCTAGGACCCGGTCTTCGGCCCCGTCTGCTGGACGACCTCGAACGACCAGACGGTCGAGTCGGAGGCGGCCGGCCGGGGGCGGTCGCCTCCGCCCTGGTGGGCCTGCTTCATGGGGCCGTCCATCCATGCCTGGAAGGCGTCCTCGTCGCGCCAGCGGGTGTAGACGAGGTAGTTGTCGGTGCCGTCGACGGGGCGCAGCAGTTCGAACCACTCGAAGCCGTCGGAGCTCTCGACCACCCCGGCGCGGGAGGCGAACCGCTTCTCCAGCACCTCGCGCTGCTCGGCCGGGACCGTGAGGACGTTGATCTTGACGATACTCATGGCCTCATCCTGCATCACCCGGGGCGGCCGCGCGCCGACCGACCCCGGCCGCCCACGTCGGCCGCCCACGTCGGCCGCCCACGTCGGCCGTGCTCGGCGCCCCGGCCGCGCTCGCCCCCGGTCGGTCACGGCTCCTTGGTCTCGGACTCCAGCCGTTCCCGGGTGACCAGGCCGTAGACGCCCGGCTCGTCCTGGTCCTTCGTGATGCCGCGGCTGCTCTGGTAGACGAGGACGGCCTGCTCGACCTGGCTGTCGTAGTTGTCGTCGATGTCACCGGTGTAGAGACCCAACTGGCGCAGTCTCAGCTGGAGTTCGGTGACCTCGGGGTCGTCGTCGCCGGGGCGGAGCGTCTTGGGGGCGGTCATGCGGCTGTCCTTCGCCCCGTCCGAGCCGGTGGCCGACGAGCCCGTGGACGCACCGGCGCTGGGCGCGTCGCTCCGCGTCGGCTCGGCCGAGACCGACGGCGACGGTGAGTCGGACGGCTTCGACGGCGACGGTGAAGGGGACAGGCTCCGTGAGGGGCTCGCGGTCGCCGCGCCCGCGCCACCGCCCGGCGGCGCCGGAGCGGGTGCCCCGCCCCCGCCCTCCCCGGACGGTCCGGCCGGCGATGCCTCCCCGTCCGGCGACGCGTCCGGCGCGCTCGCCCGCAGGTCGTCCGGCAGCGCGCGGTCCCGCTCCGGGGCGCTGTAAGAGAACAGACCGCTCGCGAACCCGGAGGCGGCCATCACCCCCGCGGCGGCGGTGCCGGCCAGCACGACGACGAGCCCCGCACGGCGGCGGCGTCGGCGCCCGGGGCGCCCTGCCGAGGTCTCCGGCGATGTGCGGTCCGTGGAGAGCGGTGCCGTGTCCGGCGAGGGCGGCGTACCCCACGCGCCGAATCCGGTGCCGGGCGTCCCCCTGCCCCGCCGTCCGGACGTCCGTCCGCCCATCGGGTCCGGCCCGGTCGCGGCTGTCGCCACTGTCGCCCCGGTCGCCGTCGTGGTCATCGGCATGGCGACCGTGGCGGCCCGGTCGGAGGCCGGTCCGCGGTCCGTCGTGGCGCGCGGTCCGTCGTGTTTCCCGTGCTCGTCGCCCAGTTCCACGTACGGGCGAATCCGGAGGGGGTCGAAGTCCTCCGCGGCCGCCGCCTCGGCCGTACGGGTTTCGAGCAGGGCCTCGGACGCGCGTCGGCCGCACGCGCAGGACGGTGTGCCGTCCGAGGCCCGGGGGGTGGAGCATTCCGGGCATATGTGACTGGTCGGTTCACTCACGTGTCGTTCCTCCCCGTGAAGTCTCCAGAGTTTAAGCAAATGGCCGACACGGAATCTCCCGGAAGCCCGGGGAATCAAGGGTTCCGGAACGGCTCGACAGGCCATAACCGGTCACACCGACCACGATGGAATGGACAGGGAGGAAGAGGAAACCCGAGGACGTCGTACGGGGACGCGGCGGGAGACCCTCGGCCCCACGGGAGGTCTGCATGACCGACGACACCAGCCACGCCCCGGCCGACGGTGGCGACGAGCCCGCGCACGCCGCCACCGGCGCACGTGCCGGTGCCGCGAGCGCCGCCGACGACGCCGGCGGCAGGGACGGCATCGCGGGGCGCACACCCCCGTCCGGCCCTCGTGGCCAGGGCGTTCCCGTCAACGAAGGGGTGTCCGGCGGGGTGATGGTCTCGATCGGGGCCCTTCTGCTGGGCATGCTGCTGGCGGCGCTGGACCAGACGATCGTGTCGACGGCACTGCCGACGATCGTGAGCGATCTGGGCGGCCTCGAGCACCTCTCGTGGGTGGTCACGGCGTACATGCTGGCCGCGACGGCGGCGACACCGCTGTGGGGCAAACTCGGTGACCAGTTCGGCCGCAAGCGGCTCTTCCAGACGGCGATCGTGATTTTTCTCATCGGGTCGGCGCTGTGCGGTGCGGCGCAGGACATGCCGCAGTTGATCGGGTTCCGGGCCCTGCAGGGCCTCGGCGGCGGCGGGTTGATGGTGCTGTCGATGGCGATCGTCGGCGATCTGGTGCCACCACGCGAACGCGGGCGCTATCAGGGCCTGTTCGGCGCGGTCTTCGGTGCGACCAGTGTGCTCGGGCCGCTGCTGGGAGGGCTGTTCACCGAGCATCTGAGCTGGCGTTGGGTCTTCTACGTCAACCTGCCCGTCGGAGTGGTGGCGTTGCTGGTGATCGCCGCCGTGCTGCACATCCCGCGCCGCGCCGAACGGCATGTCATCGACTACCTCGGCACCTTCCTCATCGCCTCCGTGGCCACCTGTCTGGTCCTGGTCGCCTCCCTCGGCGGCACCACCTGGGACTGGGACTCGGCGCAGGTCATCGGCCTCTCCGTGCTGGCCGTCCTGCTGGCCGTGGTCTTCGTGGCCGTCGAGCGGCGGGCCGCCGAACCCGTCCTGCCCCTCAAGCTGTTCCGCGTCCGCACCTTCACCCTCTCCGCCGTGATCAGCTTCGTCGTCGGCTTCGCGATGTTCGGCGCGATGACCTACCTTCCGACCTTCCTCCAGGTCGTGAAGGGTGTGTCACCGACCATGTCGGGTGTGCACATGCTGCCGATGGTGTTCGGGCTGCTGCTGTCCTCGACGGTCTCCGGACAGATCGTCAGCCGCACGGGCCGCTGGAAGGTCTTCCCCGTCGCAGGGACGGCCGTCACCACGCTCGGCCTGCTGCTCCTGCACCAGCTCGACGCGGAGACCGGCACCGGTGAGATGAGCGCGTACCTCTTGGTCTTCGGGCTCGGACTCGGGCTCGTGATGCAGGTCCTCGTCCTGGTCGTGCAGAACGCCGTCCCTTACGAGGATCTCGGCGTCGCCACCTCCGGCGCGACCTTCTTCCGGTCCATCGGCGCCTCGTTCGGCGTCGCCGTCTTCGGCACGGTGTTCGCGGGGCACCTCGGCGACAAGCTCACCGGCGCGCTCGAAGGATCCGCGCTCCCGTCCGGTGTGAGCGTGGACGGGCTGCAGGCGGACCCGCGCGAGATCGCCCGGCTCCCGGCCTCGCTGCGTCCCTCCGTCCTGGACGCGTACGCCTCCGCCATCACCGACGTCTTCGTCTACGCGGCCCCCGTCGCCCTGCTCGGCTTCGTCCTCGCCTGGTTCCTGCGCGAGGACCGGCTGCGGGCCTCCGTGACGGCGCCCGACGCCACGGAGACGCTCGCCAGCAACCCGGTCGAGCGGTCGTCGTACGACGAGGTGTGCCGGGCGCTGTCGGTGCTCGGGTCGCGCGAGGGCCGACGCGAGGTCTACCGGAAGATCACCGCACGGGCCGGCTACGACCTGCTGCCCGCCACGAGCTGGCTGTTGCTGCGGATCCGGCGGTACGGCTGGGCCGAGCCGGCCGTGCTCGCGGAACGCAGCACCGTCCCGCTCGATGTGATCATGGCCGCCACCCGGCAGGCCGAGGAGAGCGGCCTCGCCCGGCGCGACGGCATCGACCTCGTCCTCACCGACGCCGGACACGAGGCCGCCGACCGGCTCGCCAAGGCCCGTGAGGACTCCCTCGCGGAACTCCTCGGCGACTGGTGGGGGCCCGACCGTCCCACCGACCTCATCCGTCTGGTCGGGGAACTCAACTCCGAACTGTGCGGCTCGGACGCGGAGCGCCCGCACGACGACGGGGCGATCACGCGACGGCTGCCGGGCGGAACGACCGCCGGTGCGCCGCCCACACCACCCACGCCCCCGGAGGCTCCCTCGTCCACGTCGGTCTCCTCGTGAGCCGGTCGGCCCCTCGGTGAGCCGGGCGGCCCGTCCGTGGGCCCGTCGGCCCGTTCGTCAGCCGGTCGGTCTCCTCATGGGCCCGTCAGTCTCTTCGTGAACCAGTGCTCCGCGTACGGGTGGTCGTTGTGCGGGGCGCTCTCCTCGTAACCCAGCCGGGCGTACAGCGCGCGGGCCTCGACCAGGTCGCCACGGGTGTCGAGGACGATCCGCTCGGCGCCGAGCGTGCGGGCCGCGTCCTCGGCCGCCGTCACCAGGAGCGCGGCACCGCCCCTGCCCCGCGCCTCCGGCAGCAGGAACACCCGCTTCAGCTCGGCCGTCGCGGCGTCCGTCAGCCGCACCCCCGCCGTCCCCGCGGGCTCGCCCCCGTACCGCGCCACCAGCAGGACGCCGTGCGGCGGCGCCAGATACTCCCCGGTGTCCGCCGCGACCTCCCGCTCCAGCTCGTCCGGGTCGGTGGCGTGCCCCTCGTGCAGCAGGTACCAGCGGTCGCTGACCTCGGTGTAGTAGGCCCGCCAGAGCGCGGCGGCGACGGGGGAGTCGTAGGGCTCCTCGTCCACGGACCAGCCGGCGGCCGGGCGGTTCGCGTCCCTGCCGGGGCGCGTGGGGGATGTGGGGGTCGTGCGGGTCATGGCGGTCATTGTCGGGAGCGGGGGCGGGTGGTCCGCAAATGATTTACGCCGTCGTCCGCTCCCGCGCGCTTGCCGTTTGAACGAACGGGTTCGGGCAACCCGGTGCGAAACGGCCCGACGGGGCGAGACGCCCGGGCCGAGGACTCTGGAAGGCATTCATGTCCACAGGCTTGATCATCGCTTTGATCGTGATCGTGGCGGTCGTGGTCGTCGCGGCGGCCGTCCTGGCCCTGCGCGCCCGCGCGGGTGCGGGCGGCGGCGGATCCCTGAAGCGGCGTTTCGGACCGGAGTACGAGCGGGCCGTGACTCGCCATGACGGCGACGAGCGGGCCGCCGCCCGGGAACTCACGGAGCGGGTGAAGCGGCACGGCTCGATGGAGAAGCGGCCGCTGGCGGGCGCGGAGCGCGAGCGCTACGAGTCCCGCTGGGCGGCTGCCCAGGAGCGCTTCGTCGACTCGCCCCGTGAGGCGGTCGCCGAGGCGGACCGGCTGCTCGCCGAGGTCGCCGCGGCCCGCGGCTTCCCGGACGGCGGCCACTACGAGACCCAGGTGGAGGCGCTCTCCGTCCACCACGCCCACCATGTCCACGGCTACCGCCGGGTGCACCTCGCGGCGCACTCCGCACAGGGCCGCGACGGCATCACGGACGGTGCCGGACCCGGCACCGAGGAGATGCGCGAGGCCATGGTCGAGGCCCGCGCCCTGTTCGAGGACCTGGTGACACCGGGCCGCCGGGACGCGCGCGCGGACCGTGCGGACCGTCACGACACCGCCGGGCGACAGGAACCGGCACGCCGTGACGGCACGGTGCGCGACGACGGGCGCGACGGTGCGGCCACCGACGGCCACCACCGGTCCCATCTGCCATGGGCGCTCACCAGGCGCCACGCGAAGGGGAGTTGAGGACGATGACGGACGACGTGAACAGGAGCGACGGCATCCGGGAGCGCGGTGTGCGCGAGACCCGGGGCACGGACCCGGGGCGTGACGGCGTCAGGGAGAACAGGATCACGCCGGGCACGCGGGCGGCGGACGCCACCGGCTCGGCGGCCGGTACGGGCACCGGGGCTCCGCTCGTCGCGGGCCACGACACCACGACGGGCGGTACCGACGGCCGCGTCGGCAGGACGATGGGCGTCGACGACGAGCCCGGCCGGGGCCGCGGCGAGGACCGTGACAGGAGCGGGGACCGTGACAGGGGCGCCGCTCCGGGCGGCTCCCACGCCGCCGGGTCCTCCCTCCTGCCGCACGACGAGAACGACAAGCTGGCGACGCGGCTGCAGCACGCGGTCGGCGGATTCGTCGACGAACCCCGCTCCGCCGTCGAGGAGGCAGACCAGGTCCTCGAAGAGGTCACCGCCCGCTTCACCGACGCGGTGACCCGGCGCCGCCGGACCCTGCGCACGTCCTGGGAGACCTCCGCCGGCGACCGCGGGTCCACCGACACCGAACAGCTCCGGCTCGCCCTGCGCGACTACCGCGAGCTGACCGAACGGCTGCTGCGGCTGTAGCACCGCGGACAGTCACAGACGAGGCCGCGCCCCGGTTCGTGCACCGGGGCGCGGCCTCCTGCGTGCGCGGGGTGCGTGCGCGGGGCCGGAACCCGGGTGACGGGCACCGGCCGGGTCAGGCCCCTCGCGTGGCTCCCGGCCTCTCCCGCCGCTCTCGGCCCTCCCGCCACTCCCGTACGACCTCTTCCACGTCGTACGGCTTCAGGCCGAGCGGCGGTCCCGGTGGGGGTTTGAACATCATGTCGCGGATCTTGGCGTTGATCTCGGTGATGATCTTGCGGACGGCGTGTTCGGACGGAGCCTCGGCGGCGGTCGCGAGGGCGTCCTCCGCCTCCTTGCGCAGGGCCAGGGTCGGGGGCAGGACGGAGAGGCCCTCGCGGGCCATCTTCCGCTTGATCCACCAGAGTTCGTCATAGATCGTGTCGTCGTCCCGCAGGGGCCGGCCCGCGCCGGGGAGCGACGAGAAGTCGCCGCGCGCCTCCGCGTCACGGATCTGCTTGTCGACGAAGGACTCGAAGCTGACACCGGGTGGCTTTCGCTCGGTCATGCGTCCATTGTGCCGGAGCCCGCACAGCAGGACGATCCGGCGATTTATCATGCGGCGGCGGCGTGCCAAACGTGCCGTGCGCAGCGACAATTGGAGTTTGACCCGTTAGGAGCGGTACGTGCTCGAACTCACCATGGCCTCGGTCTCCGAGGCGGACGCCGGGGCGACGGCCGGCATGCAGATGGCTGACGCGCCCAGCGAGCCGGGCGGCGTGCTCCGGGTGGGCCGCGATCGGGCGGTGTGCCGGCTCGCGACACCGGACGACTGGCTCTTCGTCTCCCGCGTGCATCTGGAGTTCCTGTGCGCCCCCGACGGGAGCTGGCAGGTCACCTGGCTGCGGGGCTCGCACGCCGACCCCTCCTCCGAGGTGCGGCTGACCCTGCTCGGCCACCAGCCCTCACCGCTGCCGTACGGCGGCACCGCGAAGCTCCCGCACGGCGCCTCCGGTGAACTCGTCATCTACGACCGCACGGGCCCCCGCAGCGTCAACGTGGGCTTCTACCACGAGGCCTGACGGGGACCCGGGCGACATCAGTCCAGCACCCGGGCCAGCGCGAACCCGTCGTACCCCTTGGTGCCCACCGTCTGGATCGCCGTGCCGCTCAGCCTCGGGTGCGCGGCGATGAGTTCGATGGCGGCCCGGGTGCCGCGGACGTCCGGCTCGGTGCTGCCGGCGTCGGCGACCCGGCCGCCGCGTACGACGTTGTCGACGACGACGACGCTGCCGGCCCGGGTGAGCCGGAGGGCCCACTCCACGTAGTGCGGGTTGTTGGCCTTGTCCGCGTCGATGAAGACCAGGTCGAACGGCTCGGGGTTCTCGTCCGTCAGCTTGGGCAGCGACTCCAGGGCGGGTCCGACCCGTACCTCGACGATGCCGTCCAGCCCGGCGCGCGAGATGTTGCGGCAGGCGACCTCCGCGTGCCGGGCGCTGTACTCCAGGGAGACCAGCCTGCCGTCGGCGGGCAGTGCGCGGGCCAGCCAGATGGTGCTGTAGCCGCCGAGGGTGCCGATCTCCAGGATGCGGCGGGCGCCCTGGATCAGGGCGAGAAGATGAAGGAACTTGCCCTGGTTGGCGGCGACGTCGATGGCCGGGAGTCCGGCCGCCTCGTTGTCGCGCAGTGCCGCCTCCAGGGCCTCGTCGTTCGGGGCGAGGTGGGTGGTGAAGTAGGCGTCGACGTCGTCCCAGGTCCGCGACTCGCTCATGAAGCTGTGCCTCCCGCGCCTTTCGTCAGGGCAGTTACTTAGATCGACTAAGTAGGTGCGCTAAAGAATATAGGCGCGGGGCGGGCTCCCTGTCAGCGGTTCCCGGGGCGTGTTTCAGTCGATCGACCCGGACTTCGGGTCGGCCGGGGCCGCGGGGGCCTGCGGGTGGGCGCCCGGCGGCATCGGAGCGCCCGGGGACGGGAACGGGCCCGGCGCCGGGTACGCGCCCGACTGCGGCGGGTACGCCCCCGGCGGCAGGAACGCCCCCGGCGGCGGCACGGGCGGCAGCTGCCGCTTCGCGTTGCGCCTGAGCACGATCGCCACGGCCACCCCCTTGATCGCCAGCACGGCGATGCCGATGCCGAACGACAGCAGCCAGCCGGGGATGCCCCACACGGTCCACATCTCGTCCACGTGGATGACCTTTCTGTAGGTGTCGTCAGTCGCTGCCCGCCGCAGCGTGTGGTCGCCGGAGATCAGCTCCGGCCGCGGGAAGTCCTGCTCGACGGCGGTGAGGAAGTCCGTACCGCCCCCGGTGAGACCGGCGAGCGGGCCCGCCCGCCCCGCGAGGCGCCCGGCGAACGTCACCGACGGCTCGTCCCCGCCGATCGAGGAGCCGGGCTCCATCCGGTGCTCGGCGAGAACGTACAGGTCGAGGGCCTGCGGGGTGGTGGCCAGGCGGGACAGGCGCATCGGGTAGACCGGCGCGTCGGCGGCGAAGGAGAGATGCAGCGGGTCGAGGGTGCCGGTGAGCGGCAGACCGGCGGCGGTGTCCTCCGGCGCCAGGCGGACCGCCACGTACTCCCACTCCCGCCGCACGTACGGCTCCAGTGCCGTGTCCAGGCGGTCCGGGAGCGTGTAGCCGTTCTCGTCGAGCCAGTCGCCGAGGGCACCGGAGTCGGTGGCGGTCAGCCGGGCCACGTCGAACGGGCCGAGCCGTTCGCGGCCCACGACGTCCACCGGGGCCCCCGGACTCCGGGGCGCGGCGTCCCCCGCCGCACCGTCGCTCTCGAACAGGTCGAACGGCCAGTCCTCCGAGCGTGGCCAGAAGTACTCCCGCCGCTCGTACCGGGGTGCGGTCTCCGCGGCGAGCCGCTCGAAGACGGCCGCGTCACCGAGCTTCACCGTCGCACGGTTCGGCACCGGCATGATCCAGGCGGCCGTGCGGGCGTCGCCCGAGACCGTCAGACTCATGACGATCTGCTCCTCGCGGCCGTCCCAGCGCACCACGGACGTCTCGCGGTTCACGTACACGTTCCGCCGGCCGTCCGGCACCATCGCGCCGCAACCGCAGGCGTACGCCGGTGCCACGAGCGATGCCAGCTGGAAGCCCAGCAGAGCGAGCACGACGACCAGAAGTCGTCCGCGCCCTCGTACACAACCGTTCATCCCCCGTGCTCCCCCCGCCGTACGCCCGTGCCTGCGGCCATGCTTCCAGGTGTGTGTCAGTGACCTGTCACGACCCCGCACGTGATGTGCATCCGTCATCGACGTCGTGGCCTGCGAGGGCGGGCAACCTCGCGCGCACTATGGTCATCCCGGACAAAACAGAGGTGACTCCGTGTGAAGAGGGGGTTACCCGTGTCCTGCGACGGGGACGGTGCCGGACGTGGACGGCTCGGAGGGACGGCAGCGCGTGGCGAGGGAGCAGAGCAGAGGGGGCGGTTCTGCCGGAGCGGGTCTGACGGTGGGCCGGCTGGGGGCGGTGTGTGCCGTGCTGTGGTTGGTCGTCGCGGTCCTGGCGGCGCGGCAGATCGCGGTTGTGTTGCGCACGCCGA
>NZ_JBVIYK010000015.1:0-190072 GCF_055592645.1 Streptomyces sp. NPDC041108
ACAATGTCCGGCAGACGGGGTATCAACATATCTGGCGTTGATTTTTGGCACGCTGTTGAGTTCTCAAGGAACGGACGCTTCCTTTGTACTCACCCAAGAACTTCTTCTCAGGCTTTCCTCCGGGCAGTTTCCCTTCGGTCTTGCGTTTCCAACCTTACCAGATCCGTTTTCCGTTCCGTTTCCGGTCGGAATTCATTCCCGGTGGCCGCTGGAGGGCCTTGCCTAATTGATTGCCTTGCGGCTTTCTTTCGGCGAGTCCGACTTTATCAGAAGTTTTTGACCGGACTGGCCGGCCGTTCGTTCCGAATCATCGGGTGGGCTCACTCGGGAATTTACTTTCACGAGCGGCCGATAGATTTTCCCTGCGCCCTGGGGTATATCCACCTCTAGGCAACTGTTCTAATCTACCTCCCCACACGCACCGTGTCAACGGCTCTTGTGGGAACGACGAGGAGACTAACAGCCCGGCAGGGGTGGACGCACATCAGGCTGCCGTGGGGACCGTGGCGCTGCGTTCGTGCTCCTCCACATCGCCCGTGTCACCGGCGCGGACGGCACGTCCGCCCAGGACATAGACGTAGGCCAGGAAGGCGAGTTCGGCGAGGACGCCGATGCTGATGCGAGCCCAGGTGGGCAGGCCGGAGGGGGTGACGAAGCCTTCGATGGCACCGGACACGAACAGGACCAGCGCCAGGCCTATCGCCATGCCCAGGGCGGCTCGGCCCTCCTCGGCCAGGGCCACGCGCCGGGTGCGGGGGCCCGGGTCGATGACGGTCCAGCCGAGACGCAGGCCGGTGCCGGCGGCCACGAAGACGGCGGTCAGTTCCAGGAGGCCGTGCGGAAGGATCAGGCCGAGGAAGACGTCGAGTCGGCCGGCCGAGGCCATCAGGCCGATGCCCACACCCAGGTTCAGCATGTTCAGGAGCAGGATCCAGAGGACCGGCAGGCCCAGGAAGATGCCCAGGACCAGGCACATCGCTGCGGCCTGGGCGTTGTTCGTCCATACCTGGGCCGCGAAGGACGCGGCGGGATGGCTGGAGTAGTACGTCTCGTACTGGCCGCCGGGGCGGGTCATCTCCCGCAGGGCGTCGGGAGCCGCGAGGGATGCCTGGACCTCCGGATGGGCGCCGATCCACCAGCCGAGGAGCGCGGCGACGAGTGTGGAGAGCAGGGCGGTGGGGACCCACCAGTGCCGGGAGCGGTAGACCGCGGCGGGGAAGTGGTGGGTCAGGAATCGGGTGACGTCGCGCCAGGAGGCCCGCCGGTTGCCTGTCACCGCGCTCCGCGCGCGTGCCACCAGTCGGCTGAGACGTCCGGTCAGCTGGGGGTCGGGTGCGCTCGACTGGATCAGCGAGAGGTGGGTGGCCGTGCGCTGGTAGAGGGCGACGAGTTCGTCGACCTCGGCGCCGTCGAGCCGGCGCTGGCGGCGGAGCAGGGCGTCGAGGCGGTCCCACTCGGCACGATGGGCGGACACGAAGACGTCGAGGTCCATCGGGTGTGCTGCTCCTCGTCCCTCTGCAAAACCGCGTGTCGGCTTGTCGTACTGGTCTCACTGGTCGTACTGCGGCGCGATCTGTCCTCAGCTTGGCAGACTGGCCACTCTCGGGGCAGGTCAGGGCAGGAAACCGGAAGGACTACGGGTGTGAGTGAGCTGGTGACGGGCGAGGCGGTGGCTCTGGAGCTGCGTCCCGCGAAGCTGCCGAGCCGGGCGCTGGCCGTGCTGCTCGACCTGGTCGTGGCCGTGGTCGTGTATCTGGCGGTGGTCCTGGTCCTGGTGCTGTCGACGGCCGGCCTCGACGAGGCCGCCCAGATGGCGATATCCATCGCGAGCTTCCTGCTCGTCCTGGTGGGTGGGCCGATCGCGGTGGAGACGCTGAGCCATGGGCGTTCGCTGGGGAAGCTGGCGTGCGGGCTGCGGGTGGTGCGGGACGACGGGGGACCGATCCGGTTCCGGCACGCACTGGTGCGCGGTGCGGTCGGGGTGGTCGAGATCCTGATGACGTTCGGGGTCGTCGCGTGCATCGCCTCGCTCGTGTCGGCGCGGGGCCGGCGGCTGGGTGACGTGTTCGCGGGGACGCTGGTGGTGCGGGAGCGCGTACCGGCCGGGCAGACGGCGTTCGTGCCTCCGCCACCGCCCTGGCTGGTGGGGCGGTTCTCCGAACTCGACCTGTCCGCCGTTCCCGACGGGCTGTGGCTGGCCGTCCGCCAGTACCTCACGCGGATGCGGCAGCTGGACCCGCACGTCGGCGCGGCCATGGCGGAACGTCTCGCCACGGACCTCGCGGCGCGTACGGGGGCTCCGCCGCCGTACGGGGTGCCGCCGGGCGCGTATCTGGCGGCCGTGGTCCACGAGCGGCAGGCGCGGGAGGCTCGGCAGGCGTTCGCGGGCACGGCCGGGACGGCGGGCGTGCCGGGGGCGCCGGCCGGTGGGCCCGGCTGGGGTGAGCCGGGGACTCCCGCGGTCGCTCCGGCGTACGCGGCGCCCGGGGGGTACGTGAGCCCCGGCACGACCGCTTCTGCGGCACCGGCGGCCCCCCGGCCACACGCGTCGAACCCGTCGCAGCCGCCCCACCACGTACCGCAGACCCCCGAGACACCGCAGTCACCGCAGTCACCGCCTGCCGAACGGCCCGGCACCGGGTTCGCGCCGCCCGCGTGAGTCCTCCCCCGAGCGCCGTTCCGCTGTCGGCCGCGCGGCGCTCTCAGTCGAACGTCGACGGCGGTGTCTCCAGGTGTTCCAGCTCGATCCCGGGGGCCGCGAGGACGACGTCGCCGGCGAGGTGGACGGTGTGCTGCTCGCCCGTGTCCAGGGCTGTGACCTGGTAGGTGTCCACGGTCAGGGGGCCGTTGTCAGTGGCGTGTGCTTCTCTTTCGATCAGCGCCCAGGACTGGTCCAGGGTGCGGGGGGCCAGGACCGGGTCGGTGAAGGCCACGAGGCGTAGGCGCGTGGCGGGCGCGGAGGGGGTGAGGCGCAGGAGGCGGGCGGTGGCGATCAGGAAGGCGGGGGAGGTTCCGGTGAAGGCGTGGGCGCGGACGTTGCCTTCGGTGGCCTCGGTGCCCGTGGGGTCGGTACGGACCCAGGTGACGCCGTCGAGGGCGGCGCCGCGGACCTGCCAGCTCGCGGCGTGCAGTTCGAGGCGGATGGGGCGGCCGAGTTCGTCGAGGGCGAGGTCGACGGATCCGGCGTGATCACCGGACGGGGTGGTCCGTTGGGAGACATAGCGCCAGCCGGACGGGCCGGGCGCGCAGTGGAAGTGTTCTTCGGCGAGGGGGGTGTGGTCGTGCGGGTCGTGAAGCGAATACCGGCCGCGGGGCATGAGGGTCCTGGGTCTTGACGGGTCGGCCCGGTCCGGTGCGGGGCACGGGCCGAACGGGCAGGCCCCCGGCACGGGGGTGCGGGGGCCTGCCTGGGAGCTTCTGCCGGGACGGGTGCGTCCATGTACGTCCGTGCGCGGACGCACCCGTCGTCGGGCGGATCAGTAGCGGTAGTGATCCGCCTTGTACGGGCCCTCGACGTTCACGCCGATGTACGAGGCCTGCTCGGGGCGGAGCGTGGTGAGCTTCACGCCGAGCGCGGCGAGGTGCAGCCGGGCGACCTTCTCGTCGAGGTGCTTGGGCAGCGTGTAGACCCCGGTGGGGTACTCGGACTGCTTGGTGAACAGCTCGATCTGGGCCAGGGTCTGGTCCGCGAAGGAGTTGGACATCACGAACGACGGGTGACCGGTGGCGTTGCCCAGGTTCAGCAGGCGGCCTTCGGACAGGACGATGAGGACCTTGCCGTCGGGGAAGGTCCACGTGTGGACCTGCGGCTTGACCTCGTCCTTGACGATGCCCGGGACCTTGGCGAGGCCGGCCATGTCGATCTCGTTGTCGAAGTGACCGATGTTCCCCACGATCGCCTGGTGCTTCATCCTGGCCATGTCCGAGGCCATGATGATGTCCTTGTTGCCGGTCGTGGTGATGAAGATGTCGGCCGTCTCGACGACCTCGTCGAGGGTCGTGACCTGGTAGCCGTCCATCGCCGCCTGCAGCGCGCAGATCGGGTCGATCTCGGTGACGATGACGCGGGCGCCCTGTCCGCGCAGGGACTCCGCGCATCCCTTGCCCACGTCGCCGTAGCCGAACACGACGGCGGTCTTGCCACCGATGAGGACGTCGGTGGCGCGGTTGATGCCGTCGATCAGGGAGTGGCGGCAGCCGTACTTGTTGTCGAACTTCGACTTCGTCACGGCGTCGTTCACGTTGATCGCCGGGAACAGCAGGACGCCGTCACGCTGCATCTCGTACAGGCGGTGGACGCCGGTCGTGGTCTCCTCGGTCACGCCGCGGATCTCCGAGGCGAGCTGGGTCCACTTCTGGGAGCCCTCGGTGATGGTGCGGTTGAGGAGTTCGAGGATGACGCGGTGCTCCTCGTTCTCGGCGGTGTCGACGGCGGGAACCTTGCCGTCCTTCTCGTACTCGACGCCCTTGTGGACGAGGAGCGTGGCGTCACCGCCGTCGTCGAGGATCATGTTGGGGCCGCCGGTGGGGCTGTCCGGCCAGGTCAGCGCCTGCTCGGTGCACCACCAGTACTCCTCCAGGGTCTCGCCCTTCCAGGCGAAGACCGGGACGCCCTGGGGGTTGTCCACGGTGCCGTTCGGGCCGACCGCGATCGCGGCGGCGGCGTGGTCCTGGGTGGAGAAGATGTTGCAGGAGGCCCAGCGGACCCGGGCGCCGAGGGCGACCAGGGTCTCGATGAGGACGGCGGTCTGCACGGTCATGTGCAGAGAGCCGGTGACGCGGGCACCGGCGAGAGGCTGTGCCTCGGCGTACTCCTTGCGGATCGCCATCAGGCCGGGCATCTCGTGCTCGGCGAGGGTGATCTCCTTGCGGCCGAACGCGGCCAGGGAGAGATCGGCGACCTTGAAGTCCTGCCGGTTGTCGACAGTCGTCATGAAGAGCTGCTCCTCGGTTTCGGGTCGAGGGTGGTCAGGGCTGGTCTGCGCGGCGGCGGACACAGGGGTGCCCCGAAGAGGACACAGGGATGCCCGCGTGCGCGCAGCGCAGTCCGTCGGAGGCCCTCTCTCCCTCGGCCGGTCCTCGGTGGGACCGCCCGACCGCCATCAGCAGCGACGTCTGGCTCCGTCCCAAGCTACACCGGTCGGCCCTGCCTGCCCCAGTCCGCCCGGGTACGGATTGAGCCGAAGCCGGGGTCGGCACCGGCGGCGTCCGGGGCCGAGGTCCTCGTCCGCCGAGCCCCGGGTGGGGTGGGGCCGGGGACGGGAAGGGCCCGTCGCGCGCGTGCGCGACGGGCCCTTCCCATTGTCTGCCGGCCGGTGTGGCCGGTGGGTCAGTGTCCGGCGGTGGGGGCCGGGCCACCGGGGGCGGCCTCGGGGTCCGCGCCCCGAGCGGCCTCGGTCTCGCTGTAGATGTCGGGTTCGAGGTAGATGACGCGGGCGATCGGGACGGCCTCGCGGATGCGGGCCTCGGCGGCGTCGATCGCGTGGGCGACCTCGGTGGCCGTCTCGTCGTGCCGGACGGCGATCTTGGCGGCGACCAGCAGTTCCTCGGGGCCGAGGTGGAGCGTGCGCATGTGGATGATGGCGGGGACGGTGTCGCCGTCGACGATCGCGGCCTCGATCTTCCTGACCTGCTCCGCGCCGGCGGCCTCGCCGAGGAGCAGGGACTTGGTCTCGGCGGCGAGGATGATCGCGATCAGGATGAGCAGGACACCGATGCAGAGGGTGCCGATGCCGTCCCAGACCCCGTCGCCGGTGAGCAGGGCGAGGCCGACGCCGCCGAGCGCGAGGACCAGGCCGACGAGGGCGCCGAGGTCCTCCAGCAGGACGACGGGCAGCTCGGGAGCCTTGGCGTGACGGACGAACTCGGTCCAGGACTTGCTGCCGCGCAGTCCGTTGGACTCCTTGATGGCGGTCCGGAAGGAGAAGGTCTCGGCGATGATCGCGAAGACGAGGACGCCGACCGGCCAGTACCAGTGCTCGATCTCGTGCGGGTCCTTGATCTTCTCGTAGCCCTCGTAGATGGCGAACATGCCGCCGACGGAGAAGAGGACGATGGAGACGAGGAAGGCGTAGATGTAGCGTTCGCGGCCGTAGCCGAAGGGGTGTTGCGGGGTCGCCTCGCGCTTGGCCTTCTTGCCGCCGAGGAGGAGCAGCCCCTGGTTGCCGGAGTCGGCCAGGGAGTGCACCGACTCCGCGAGCATCGATGACGAGCCACTGAAGACGAACGCCACGAACTTCGCTGCCGCGATCGCGAGGTTGGCGGCGAGTGCCGCCACGATCGCCTTGGTGCCGCCTGACGCGCTCATGTGTCCGAGGTGTCCCTTCGCCTACGCGTGTGTCCGTGCGTGGACATGGGTACCCACGCTTCCGTCCGTCACCGGCCGGGCTTTGCCCGCCTTTTGCAGGGGGCATTGTTGCAGCCCGGCCCGGCGTCGGCGCGCCGGGCCGTGGATTCGGCACGGGTTCACCCCGCTCGGACGGTTCACCCCGCTCGGACGGTGCGGTGCCGCTCGGACGGTGCAGTGCCGCTCGGACGGTTCGGTGCCGCTCAGGCGACGACGGTGGCGCGGAACAGGGTGCCCGGTCCGGACACCTCCGCCTTCTCGTCCGCCGGTACGAAGACGGACTCGCCGGGGGCGAGCGTGTGTCCGCCCGCGCGGACCGACCCGGCCGTGCAGAGGAGGATCTGCGGGGTGGCGCGGGTGAGGTCGTGCGGGGCGGTGGCCTCGGGCAGGACATAGCGGGAGAGGCGGAACTCGTCGATGGGGGTCTCGTAGAGCTCCTCGCCGTCGGGGGACGCCTCGGGACGCAGGACGCCGGGGTCGGTCGCCTCGAAGCGGACGACGCGCAGGAGTTCGGGGACGTCGACGTGCTTGGGGGTCAGGCCGCAGCGCAGGACGTTGTCGGAGTTGGCCATGATCTCGACGCCGAGGCCGTTCAGGTAGGCGTGCGGGATGCCGGCGCCGAGGAACAGGGCCTCGCCGGGCTGCAGGGTCACGTGGTTGAGGAGCATGGCGGCGAGGACGCCGGGGTCGCCCGGGTAGTGGTGGGCGATGTCGGCGTACGGGGCGTACGCGCCGCCGAGGCGGGCGCAGGCGGCCGCGGCCTCGGTGACCGTGTGGGCCGTCTCCTCGGGGTCGGCGCCCAGGATCGCGGTCAACACCTCGCGCAGCGCGGCCTCTTCGGGCTGGGCGTGCAGGAGGTCGACGTACGGCTTGAGGGAGTCGACGTCGAGACCGGCGAGCAGGTCGGCGGCCTGCAGCGGGTCACGGAAGCCGCACAGGCCGTCGAACTCCGTGAGGGCGCAGATGAGTTCGGGCTTGTGGTTGGCGTCCTTGTAGTTGCGGTGGCCGGCGTCGATCGGGATGCCGCGCCGCTCCTCGTCCTCGTACCCCTCCCGGGCCCGTGCGAGGTCGGGGTGGACCTGGAGGGAGAGGGGGGCGCCGGCGGCGAGGAGCTTGAGGAGGAACGGGAGGCGGGGGCCGAATCTGGCGACCGCCCGGGACCCCAGCTCGCGTTCCGGGGCCGCGTCGATCACCTCGGTGAGGGGTCCGCGCCCGGTGCGGGAGGGGGCGCCGGGGTGGGCCCCCATCCACATCTCCGCCTGCGGCTCGCCGGTGGGCGCCACGCCGAGGAGCTGCGGGATGGCCGTGGTCGAACCCCAGGCGTAGGGGCGGACGGTGTTGTCGAGGCGGTCCATGCTGTGAGTTTCTCCGTACGTGGGGAGCCTGCGGGGCCCGGCCGGGGCCGGGCTGCGGTAAGGATCAGGCTCCGGAGGCGAGCGACAGGTAAACGGCGGTGAAATCCGTGATGGCGATCATCTCCGCGAGGGTCTCCAGGTCGCTGCCCTCCTCCGGTTCCAGCTCGCTGATCGCGGTGTCGTGGCCGAGGGCCAGCTCGCGGGCGGCCGGGACGGCGCTCAGCCCACCGGTCGGACGGTCGCGGAGCAGCACCACGCGCGCGTGCATGACGGGTGCGTCCTCGACGCGGTCGCGGAAGAAGTCGTCGGGGTCGGCGTTCGCGGCGAGCGGGCCGCTGAGCAGCACCGTGTGGGCGGCGAGGGCCTCCGGGAGCTGGGCGGCGAGCGCCGGGCGGCCCGCGAGATCGGCGAGCGCGGAGGCGAAGCGGCGGCCCACGGGTCCCGCCGCCTGGCCCTCGGTCCAGATCAGCGGGAGCGAGTCGGCCAGCTCGGCGGCGAGCGTCTTGGCCGGGTTGCCGTAGGTGGCGATGGCCGGGCCGCAGCGCTCGGCGACCTGGTCGAGGCGGTCGGCGACCTTCTGGAGGGCGTCGGGCGGGGCGGTGACCACACCGGTGCGGTCCAGCAGCGCGAGCATCGGCGTGAGCAGGGCCCACAGGACGCCGGGGGCGGCGGCGCCGAGCGGCACCTCCTGCTCGTACGGACTGGTGGCCATCGGTACGAAGAGGCCGTGGGCGCGTTCCATCGCCTCGGCGACGGGGGTGCGGGCCGGGGCCACGGCGACCACCGTGCTGCCTCGGCGGTACGCCTGGTCGACGAGGAGGGAGAGGCCGGGCTCGCTGCCGTCCGCGGTGGCGATCAGGAGGAGGTCGACCGGGCCCGCCCAGCCGGGCAGTTCCCAGCGGAGGGCGCCCGCGGCGGGGGCGACACCGGTGGGATGGAGACGGGTGAGGGGGCAGTTGGCCCCCGCGAGGGCGCCGAGCAGGTCGGCGACGCCCGCGGACGCAATGCCGGGGCCCGCGACCAGGAGGGCGCGAGGACGCCCGTCCGGTTTCAGCTGCGGGATGCCTGCCTCGACGCCGAGCCGGATGGCCGTACGGACCCGGGCGCCTGCCTCGGCGGCGCCGCGCAGCAGGTCGCGGCGGTCGGCCTCCGACAGGGCTTCGGGGGTGTCTAGCAGCGATTCGTCCAGCATGGGCGGCAGCCTCCGATTCGCCGGGTGCCCGGGTACGCCTTGTCGCCTGTTCGCCGGGTTTCCCGGCTCGTGCGGGTCACGCCTCGTGCGAGAGCCTGATCGCGCGGGTCACGCGGGGCGGCGGGCCTCGTCGACGAGGAGTACGGGGATGCCGTCCCGGATCGGGTAGGCGAGGCCGCAGTCCTGGCTCGTGCAGGTCAGCTCGGTGTCCTCCTCCGTGAGGGGGGCGTGGCACGCCGGGCAGGCGAGGATCTCCAGGAGGCCGGCTTCGAGCGGCATGTCGGGTCCCTTCGGGGGCGGATTCGTGCGGTGCGGCCTGGTCAGAGTACCGCCGCGCGGGGGTCGGCGTCGGGGTTGGGGCCGCCTGGCGCCGCCGGCCGGCGCTCACGCCCTGATGATCCCCAGGACCTCGTCACGGATCTTCGCCATCGTCGCCTCGTCCCTCGCCTCCGCGTTCAGCCTCAGCAGCGGTTCCGTGTTGGAGGGGCGGACGTTGAACCACCAGTCGGCGGCCGAGACGGTGAGGCCGTCGAGGTCGTCCAGGGTGACGTCCTCCCGGTCCCCGTAGGCGGTGCGCACCGCGGCCAGGCGGTCCGCCTGGTCGGCGACCGTGGAGTTGATCTCGCCGGAGCCGGCGTAGCGGTCGTACTGGGCGACGAGGGCGGAGAGCGGGCCGTCCTGGCCGCCGAGGGCGGCGAGGACGTGGAGGGCGGCCAGCATGCCGGTGTCGGCGTTCCAGAAGTCGGCGAAGTAGTAGTGGGCGGAGTGCTCGCCGCCGAAGATCGCACCGGTTCTGGCCATCTCGGCCTTGATGAACGAGTGGCCGACGCGGGTGCGCACCGGCGTGCCGCCGTTCTCGCGCACCACCTCGGGGACGGACCAGGAGGTGATCAGGTTGTGGATGACCGTGCCCTTGCCGCCGTGTCTGGCGAGTTCCCGCGCGGCGACCAGGGCGGTGATCGCGGAGGGCGGGACGGGACTGCCCTGCTCGTCGACGACGAAGCAGCGGTCGGCGTCGCCGTCGAAGGCGATGCCGAGGTCGGCGCCCTCCTCGCGGACCCGCTTCTGGAGATCGACGAGGTTCGCCGGGTCGAGGGGGTTGGCCTCGTGGTTGGGGAAGGTTCCGTCCAGCTCGAAGTACAGCGGGACGAGGTCGAGGGGCAGCCCGGCGAAGACCGTGGGGACGGTGTGGCCGCCCATGCCGTTGCCCGCGTCGACGACGACCTTCAGCGGGCGGACGGAGGTCAGGTCGACGAGGCCGAGCAGGTGCGCCGCGTAGTCCTCCAGCGTGTCCCGCCGGGTGATCGTGCCCCGCGTGGCGGCCGGGGCCGGCGCGCCCGACTCGCTCCAGCGCTCCGCCAGTTCGCGGATCTCGGTGAGGCCGGTGTCCTGACCGACGGGGGCGGCGCCCGCACGGCACATCTTGATGCCGTTGTACCGAGCCGGGTTGTGGGAGGCCGTGAACATCGCGCCGGGCAGGTTCAGCGCGCCGGACGCGTAGTACAGCTGGTCGGTCGAGCAGAGGCCGATCTCGGTCACGTCCACGCCGAGCGCGGCCGCACCGCGCGCGAAGGCACGTGACAGGCCGGGCGAGGAGGGGCGCATGTCATGGCCGGTCACGATGGCGTCCGCGCCGGTCACCCGCGCGAAGGCCGCCCCGAAGAGTTCGGCCAGGGTCTCGTCCCACTGGTCCGGGACCACCCCGCGCACGTCGTACGCCTTCACGATCGTCGACAGATCAGCAGCCACGGGCACCTCCTCCATAAGTCCTCACCGGCCACCCAAACTACCCGGCGGCGCCGCCGGTGGGCCGGGTGACCTCCGGGAACACCCGGCCGCACGGCCCGTCGGCGGACGGGGCGGGCCGGACGCGGGAACGGCGACCCCGCGACGTGTGTCGACGGGGACGGCAACGGCCTTGCTCAGGGCGCCTGTTGGCGGAGAAGAGGGTGCTCAGTTGTCGGGGGAGCGCAGTACCCGGAGGTGGCCACGGCGGGCGACCTCCATCGGGTCCGCCGTGCGGGGACCGCCACCGGCCTCCGCGGCGCGCTGCTGCGGGCGGGCCGCCTCGCGCACGGCGTTGGCGAGCGCTTCCAGGTCGTCACCGCTGGGGCGCGCGGGCGCCGAGGCGTCCAGTAGCCGTACGACCTCCCAGCCGCGCGGCGCGGTGAGGCGCTCGGAGTGCTCGGCGCACAGGTCGTAGCAGTGGGGTTCGGCGTAGGTGGCGAGGGGGCCGAGGACCGCGGTCGAGTCGGCGTAGACGTACGTCAGCGTCGCGACGGCGGGGCGGCCGCAAGCGGTGCGCGAACAGCGACGTACAGGGCTCACGATGTTGGACGGTACCGCACTCTTGAGCGGGCCGCGACGACTCTCCACCAGGTCACTCCACCGTGTCGTGCTGTGAAACGCCCCACACCCCCCTCCGAACCCGGCACGTTGACCTGCGAGTAACCCCTCGTCCGGGATGCCGAACAGCGCGGAACGCGGTCAAGTCTACGTACAAACCATGCCAATTGGTGCGAGTTCACCGGTCTCGTAGAGATACGGAATCGAGCCCAACCTTGGCTGGAATGGTCAACCTCCGACACGGCCGACAACCCTCGGAAGACCGTCGCGCGGCGAGCCGGTTGGACGGGCCGAGCCGGCCGTGCCAGGTCAGCGGCGGCGGGCCGGTGGCGGCGCCGGGGGCGTGGAGCCGGGCGGCCGGGCCTCCCGGGGATTACGCTTCACAGGTGATGGACGACCTCGTACCGCCCCGCGCCGCCTTCGCACCCGGGCCCCGCCGCCGAGACCGGCACGGCAGGGGGATGCGCGGGCCCATCGCGCCGCCCCAGGTACCGCTCGCGGCGAGTCGCGCGGAGGTGTTCGCGGATCTGGTGCAGGACTCCGTGGAGCGGCTGGAGCGGCGGTTGCCGCAGCTGGCGGACATCGACTTCCTCGTGCTGGAGGTGCCTCGGCTCGACGGGCCCGGGGACGGGGCGTGGAACGACGAGGCCGTGCCGCTCGGGGGGACCGTCGCGGCGCGGGAGGGGCGGCCGGCCCGGGTCGTGATCTACAGGCGGCCGGTGGAGATCCGCACCAAGGGGCGCGACGAGCGGGCCGCGCTGGTGCACGAGGTCGTGGTGGAGCAGGTGGCCGAGCTGCTGGGGCTCAATCCGGAGACCGTGGACCCCCGGTACGGGGAGGACTGACGCGGAGGGATGTGCCGGGGGGTTCCACCCCCGCCGCCCCCGCGGGCCCCTGCCCGGGTCCGTGTCTGCCCCTGGCGGTCCCTGGCCAGGGGCTGCGCCGCTTCGATCCCCGTCCGCGGGGCCGGCGGGGGCTGTTCGCGCAGTTCCCCGCGCCCCTGGAGAAGCAGGGGCTTCCTCCCTGCTTCTCCACCCTTCCGGGTACTACCTCTGCAGGATCGACAGGTCCTGTCGCGCCTTCGGGACCGCCACCGTTCCCCGGTCGTCCGGGAGGGTCTGGATCGTGAAGGCGGGGACCGTGTCCAGCTTGGATTCGAGGGTGCGGGAGGCGTAGACGGGGGCGCCGGACGTGGATTCGACGGTGAGGGCGTAGGTGCCCTTGAGGCCGCTCGGGGCCGGCATGTCCACGTGCTGGGTGGTGCCCGCCTTGATCGTGAAGGTCTTGGTCGTGGCCTCGCCGCCGCCGCTGCCGGCGGATGCGGTGACCTTGACCTTCGCCGTGCCGGTCGGGGCGGTGAGGGCGAGGGTCGTGCCCTTGGCGCGGTTGTCGGCGACCGTGGCGCGCGCGCCGACCGGACGGGTCGCCGGGATGAAGGCGGTCTCCCGGTTGTCGCCCTTGCCGCGGACCACCCGGAGGGCGGCCACCACCGGGACCGGCCGCCCGGTGGGGGCGAGGAAGAGGGAGCCCTCCTCGCCACGGGTGATCTCGCCCAGGTCGGCCGTGGCGGTCATGCCCGCCTTGATGTGGAGCGTCTCGTTGCCGGCCGGGGTGATCGGACCGTTCGGCGAGGCGAGGCGGAGCTTCAGGTCGGCGTCCGTGTCGCCGGGGGCGAAGGCCACGAGGGTCACGGAGGTCGCGTCCTTCGGGATGCCGGGGAGGACGAGGCTGCCGGCCGGGTCGGCCGCGGTGCCGAGCCAGTCGCCGCCCAGCTTGTCGTCGAGGGCCTGGAGGGCGGCGGCGACCCGGCCGCTGCGGACGCTGACGTGGACCGTGAGGTCGGCCTCCTTCACCGCCGAGAGCGTCGACAGCAGGACCGGCTCGGAGGCGCGCGGCTGGACCGTGATGCCGTCCCCCACCGTCGACTTCAGGACGCCGTCCTTCCCGTACAGCTCGATGTCGACGACGGCCGCCGAGTCGTCCGGGTTGACGAGGTGGACGTAGTCGGTGCGGCCCGCGGCCGTGCTGGCGCCCGGGAACCAGAACTCCGTGTCCGGGGCCGCGCAGTTGACGCCGAGCAGGCCGCGGCCGGTGCCCGCGGCGACCTCGGTGGTCTCCTGGACCGTCCAGCCGGGGGCGAACTTCCCCTCGGCCGTACCGAGCAGCGCGGGGGAGTCGCCGCCGTCGGTGCTGCCGGTGACGGGCCTGCCGGGCTCCTTGGCCTCGATGACGGGCTTGGCGGTCCTGCCCTTGCCGTCCTTGCCGTCCTTGTCGCCCTTGCCGTCCTTGTCGCCCGCGTCCGTCGACTGCCCGCCCGCCGCGACGAGTTCGGCGCCGCCTTCGCCGCCGGTGTCCTTCGTGACGGGAGTGAAGGACGTGTACGCGGTCTCCGCCAGGTCCGAGGTGCTCGGCTGCGGGCAGAGCAGGCTGGTGCGCTGCACGGGCAGTTGGGCGGCCGCCTTCGCGGTGGTGTCACCGCCGGCGGTGTCGGGGCCGCTGATCACGGCGAAGCCGGTGACGGCGGCGAGGGCGGTCGCGCCGGCGATCAGGGACAGGGTCTGGCGGTTCACTGCTGGCTCCCGTCGCGGCGCTCGCTGTCGGCGCCGGTGCCGTGCGACGGGTCGTACGTCGCGTCGTAGCCCTGGGTGTACGTCTGGTCGTACGAGGCCGTGGTGCCCCCGTAGGAGGCGTACGGGTCGTACTGGCCGCCCTGGTAGGGGTCGGACTGATAGTGCTGCTGGTCGTACGCGCCCGCCGGGTACTGCTGCTGGGCGCCCTGGTACTGCTGGTCGTACTGCCCATATCCGGCGCCCGCGTCCGCCTGGGCCTCGGTGTCCCTCCCCCAGGCTCGAACATCCTCGCCCGGGGGAACCCCCATCCCGTACGACTGCTGCTGCGGGACGGGAGCGGCGACCGGCACCTCCTGCGGAGGGACGGGCAGGTCCGGGTCGGTGGGCTGGTCGGCCTCGGCCTCGGCCTGGGCGCGCAGGCGGCGGGCGCGGCGGCCGTCGCCGGTGACGTCCTGGGCGGGGACGGCGACGGGCTCGTCGGGGAGGTCGTCGTCGACGTCCCGGCGGCGGCCCGGCAGGGCGAGGACCACGAGGATGACGGCGAGCGCGCCCTGGGCCCACAGCCAGCCGGTGTGGCTGACGGGGGCGTCGAAGGTGACGTCCAGCCGGCCGCCGTCCACGGGCAGTCGGAAGCCCTGGGCCCAGCCGTCGACCGTGGTCGGGGTGAGCGGCTTGCCGTCGAGGGTGGCGGTCCAGGACTCGTCGGCGGTGTCGGCGAGGCGCAGGACGCGGCCCGAGCCGTCGGCCGGCAGGGTGGTGTGCACCTCGACGGGTCCCGCGGCGACGGCCTTCGGGGCGCCGGAGCCGGTCTCGACGGTGACCCGGGAGACCTGGCGGTCCACCCGCCACAGGGCGCTGCCGTCCTGCTGGCTGAGGCGGCTCAGGCCGGGCGTGGCGTCCAGGACGCGGCTGACCTCGCGGGGGGAGCCGGGGCGGACGAGGACGTAGCGCACGGCGAAGCCGCCGAGTTCGTCGCTCTGGTCGGCGCCGGAGCCTGCGACGAGGTTGGCGACGACCTTGTCGAGCTGCTCGTTGTCCCCCGCGGCGGCCGTGAGTTCGGCGTCGCCGAGGCGGACGCCGGAGCCGCGGACCAGGGTGTAGCCGACCTCGGCGGTGGAGTCGCTGTCGAGGACCAGGGTGCGCGCCTGGTCGCGGGTGCCGCTCTCCTCGGCGACGAACGCGGGCACCTGGACGGGGTCGCGGCGCTCCAGAGGGCCGTCGGCGCCGCCGAGCACCCAGCCCGCGGCGGCCAGCAGCGGGCCGACGGCGGCGGCCAGCGCGATGAGCACGGCGACCGGCTGCCGCCAGCCGAAGCTCTGCTCGGCCACCCGGTGGCGGGCCCCGTCGGCGCCGAGGGTGGCGGCGGCGAGCAGGGCGATGCCGTAGACGAGGGTCGAGGGGCCGGCCCAGGTGGAGCCGTTGGAGAGGACCGCGAGGACGAGGGCCACCAGGGCGGCGGTCCAGGCGGTCCGGATCGCCGGCTGACGCTCCGCGCGGAGCAGGGCGGCCAGCGCGGCGAGGACGACGCCGACGAGGGTCAGCCCGCCGACCGTGCCGGGCCCGCCGGGGCTGATGCCGAGCAGATCGGTCGCCGAGGCCGGGCTCCCGACGTACTCCAGACCGGCCTCCTCGAAGAAGCCGAACGGCAGCAGGGTCAGCGACCAGGGGGCGAGCATCAGCAGCGGGGTGCCGAGCTGGGCGACGAAGCGCGGGCCGTAGGCGGTGATCTCGCGGCGGCGCACGACGAGGACCCCTAGGCCGAGGAGCAGCGCGATGGGCCAGACGACGGGCGTGAACGCGGTGGTGATCGTCAGCAGCAGCGCGTACGCCCAGGTGGCACGCCAGGTGCCGCGCGCCCCTGTGCGGTTGGTGAGGCCGCCGGCCGCGGCGCCCGCGCGGGCGGCGAGCGGCAGCAGGACCGCGAGGACGGCGGTGCCGATGCGGCCGGTCGCGAGCGCGCCGGTGACGGCGGGGAGGAAGGCGTAGACGACGGCGGCCCAGGCCCGCAGCAGCCGGGACTCGACCAGGGAGCGGGAGGCGAAGTACGCGGTGAAGCCGGCCAGCGGCACGGACGCCACCAGGAGCACGGTGACCGCGAGTCCGGCGGAGCCGAACAGGACGGAGCCGAGCATGGCCACGATCGCCAGGTACGGCGGCGCGGCCTCGGAGCCGCCCGCGCCGACCGGGTGCCAGCCGTCCAGGTAGCGCGACCAGAGCGCGGCGGAGTCGGCGGGGGCGGGCAGCAGGGTGCCGCCCGCGAGCGCGCCGCCGCCGAGCAGTTCACGGCAGGCGAGGAGCGAGGCGAGCAGCAGCAGCGCGAACAGCACGGGCCCGGGTGCGCGTGCGACGCGCTTGAGCCGGGCGAACCGCTCGACCTGGAGGAATTCGGCGTCGTCGTCCCCGGGACCCGACTCGACCGCGCCGCCGTGCCGTCCGGCCTGGGAGGTCTCGGCGTCGGAGCTGCCGAACAGGTCGCCGGCGACCTGTTCGACGGTGGCCCGGACGGTCGCGCCCGGGGGCGGGAACAGCGGGCGCAGCTCGCCCTTGTCCAGCCGCGAGCGGCCTCGTGCGCGGCGCCCGGCGATGATCCGCTCGGGCCGCAGCAATGTGCTCAGCAGTCCGCGGATCTCGTCGACGGCCTGTCCGGGGACCTTGCCGACGAGGTACGCGACGGTCCTGAGCAGGGTGCCGAGGACGATGCGCAGCAGCACCCAGGGGAGCTGTGCGGTACGGGAGTTGACGAGGAGGGTGTAGATCGCGCCCGCCTTGTCGACCATGTGCGGGGAGGCGGCGCTGCGGCCCACGCAGTCGACGGTGCGGCGCTCGCGCGAGGCGGCCTCGGCGTGCCGTACGACGGCTTCGGGGGCGACGAGGACGCGGTGTCCGGCGGTGGTCGCGCGCCAGCACAGGTCGATGTCGTCACGCATGAGGGGCAGGCGGCGGTCGAAGCCGCCCAGTTCCTCGAAGACGTCGCGGCGGATCAGCATGCCGGCGGTGGACACGGCGAGGCTGGGCTTGACGTGGTCGTGCTGGCCCTGGTCCTGCTCGCGGCGGTCCAGGCCGGTCCAGCGGCGGCCGGAGTTGGCGATGGTGACGCCGACCTCCAGCAGCTGACGGCGGTCGTACCAGCCGCGCAGCTTGGGGCCGACGACGGCGACGTCGTCGCGGCCCAGCTCGCGTTCGTTCTCCACGGCCCGCAGCAGCTGGGCGAGGGCGTCTGGCTCGGGGGCGCAGTCGTCGTGCAGCAGCCACAGCCACTGGACCGGCTCTCCGTGCGGGAGTTCCGGCATGTCGTACGCGTCGTCGCGCCAGCTGCGGGTCACCGGGTCCCAGCCGCTGGGGCGTCTGAGGTACGCCAGGTCGTCCTCGGTGAGCACGCCCGCGGTGCGGTTGGCCTCCTCGACGGCCTGGCCGAAACCGGTCCGCCGGGCGAGGTGAAGGACGCGGTCCGCGCCGAGGGCGTCGGAGAGGAGCTGGGCGGAGTCGTCCGCGCTGCCTGTGTCGGCCGCCATGGCGCTCTGCACGGGGCGCTCCTGGCCGAGCAGTCCGGCGAGCGCGTCGGGCAGCCAGCGGGCGCCGTCGTGCGCGACGAGGACCGCGGTCACCACATGGCGTGGGAACTCAGGAGCGGCGTCCTGGTGAGCTGAGGTGTGGCTGTGCACGGACATCGAGGTACGGGCCCCGGTTCGATGGACTGCGGTGGACGTCTGTGTCCGGCGGGGACAGCGGGACGTCTCGGACGAGGGCCCACACTAACGGCTGAGCAGCACGGCGGCCCGCCGCCTGTGGACAACCCACGTGCGACGGGCCGTACATGTTCGGTTGTTTCTGTTCGACTGCGCCCGGGACGGGTCGGGTGTTCCGGGACGGGTCAGACGGCGGCCTTCTTCAGCCGGCGGCGCTCGCGCTCCGACAGGCCGCCCCAGATACCGAACCGCTCGTCGTTGGCGAGGGCGTACTCAAGGCATTCGGAGCGGACCTCGCAGGCGAGGCAGACCTTCTTGGCCTCGCGGGTCGAGCCGCCCTTCTCGGGGAAGAAGGACTCGGGATCGGTCTGGGCGCACAGCGCGCGCTCCTGCCAGCCGAGTTCTTCGTCCGCGTCGTCGACCAGCAGTTGCTGCACGAGCTCGGTCATGTGCGCCCCTCGTCCGTCTTTCGCGTCCCCGTCGTGCGGCCGTTACCGATTTCGGCTGAACGACACGAGTGAAATTACAAGTGTGCTGCTACGGGCGAGTCAAGCCGAGATCTGCTATTGAGCCCCTTATTCACTCTGCGGAACCAAGGCTATGCGGAAAGTGTTCAAATCGGCATAAACCCTGACAGCAGCCTGACGGCAGGCGGGAGTTCCGGTGGGGGTTCTCTCTCCCTTACGGGAAGAGACGCCCAGGAGTTCGATCTCGTTCCGACTCGTTCGAGCCGGCCCGCTCCGGACGCGCCCACGACCGCCACGCGCGCGTGCCGACGGCTTGCCCGGTTGGACGCCATGTCTCCCCGAGACCCCGGGCACAAACCTTTCGTCGCGCGGATGCACCGAAAGAGGTGAACCGGCATCCACATACCGGACGGGAAGTTGACAGCGGAGGTGTGAACCGCTGTGCTTGTGGGCATGCTCGCGAACTTGGCACTCACCTCGACCCGCTCCGCCGGGTCCCTCGGTGCTGCTCGCTGTCGCTGTAGCTGTTGCTGTCCCAGCTGTTGAGCCCGACGCGCTCCGGCTGCCACTGAGCCCTCCGGCTCGGCCGCTGTTCCCCCTCGCCCGGAAGACCGGGCCCCCACCCCGCCCGCGACCCACGCGGACGGCAGGTGACACCCCGCCCTCCCCCACGCACTCCGTCGAGGACCTCCCCACTTCATGAACAGCGACAGCGACCTCCAGATCGCCGGCGACCTTCTCGAAGTACCGCACCTCCTCCAGGCGCCGCGCCAACACCCGGTCACCGTGGCCGAGTTCGCCGGACTGGCCCGTTCCCTCGCCGACGACCGCTCCCGGTGGGAGCACCTCGTCGAGTACGACGCGACCACCCGCTGGTACCACCGGCTGCAGACCGGCCCCGGGTACGAGGTGTGGCTGCTGTCGTGGGTGCCGGGGCAGGGCACCGGGCTGCACGACCACGGGGGCTCCTCCGGCGTACTGACGGTGCTCGACGGCACGCTGACCGAGCGCACCGACCGGGGCACGCGCGTGCTCGGCGCGGGCGCGCAGCGCGTGTTCGCGCCGGGTTACGCGCACGAGGTCGTCAACGACACGCTGGAGCCGGCCGTCAGTCTGCACGTCTACTACCCGGGCCTGACGGAGATGCCGATGCACGCGAAGTCCTGCGCGGCGCAGGCGCCGGCCGTCACGGCCTGACCGGGGACCGCGGGAAACCGGCCGTGGTCACGGGCGGGCGACCCGTTGTCGGCCCCGCCTGCGAGACTGCTTCCATGCGCATTGTGGTTCTGGCAGGCGGCATCGGTGGTGCCCGGTTCCTGCGCGGTCTGAAGCGGGCCGCGCCGGACGCGGACATCACGGTCGTCGGCAACACGGGGGACGACATCCACCTCTTCGGGCTGAAGGTCTGCCCGGACCTCGACACGGTGATGTACACGCTCGGCGGCGGCATCGACGAGGAGCAGGGCTGGGGACGGGCCGACGAGACCTTCCACCTGAAGGAGGAGCTCGCGGCGTACGGCGTCGGGCCCGAGTGGTTCGGGCTGGGTGACCGGGACTTCGCCACGCACATCGTGCGGACGCAGATGATCAGTGCCGGGTTTCCGCTGAGCGCGGTCACCGAGGCGCTGTGCGACCGGTGGAAGCCGGGTGTGCGGCTCATCCCGATGACCGACGACCGCGTCGAGACCCATGTCGCCGTCACGATGCCCGACAGCGGCTCGGGCACGGGGTCGGGCTCGGAGTCCGGCTCGGGCTCCGGCGAGCGCAGGGCGATCCACTTCCAGGAGTACTGGGTACGGCTGCGGGCCTCCGTGCCCGCCGAGGCGATCGTGCCGGTCGGCGCCGAGCAGGCGAAGCCGGCGCCCGGGGTGCTGGAGGCCGTGGCCGAGGCGGACGTGATCCTCTTCCCGCCGTCCAACCCCGTCGTCTCCATCGGCACGATCCTCGCGGTGCCCGGCATCCGGGAGGCGATCGCCGAGGCCGGGGTGCCGGTCGTGGGCCTCTCCCCCATCGTCGGTGACGCACCCGTGCGCGGTATGGCGGACAAGGTCCTCGCCGCCGTCGGCGTGGAGTCCACCGCCGCTGCCGTCGCGGAGCACTACGGCTCGGGGCTGCTCGACGGCTGGCTCGTCGACACGGTCGACGCGGGCGTCGTCGAACGTGTGGAGAGCGCCGGGATCCGGTGCCGGGCCGTGCCGCTGATGATGACCGACCTGGACGCGACGGCGGCGATGGCCCGCGAGGCGCTGGCACTGGCGGAGGAGGTACGGGGAGCATGAGCGCGGAGAGCGGGGAAGACCTGGCGCCCGGTGCCGGGTACCGGGTCTGGGCCCTGGAGGGCATCCCCGAGGTGCGCGAGGGGGACGATCTCGCCAAGCTGATCGCCGCGGCCGCGCCGGAGCTGGCCGACGGGGACGTGCTGCTCGTCACCTCGAAGATCGTGTCCAAGGCCGAGGGGCGCGTCGTCGAGGCGGCCGACCGGGAGGCCGCGATCGACGCCGAGACCGTGCGGGTGGTGGCGCGGCGCGGGGCGCTGCGGATCGTGGAGAACCGGCAGGGGCTGGTGATGGCCGCCGCCGGGGTCGACGCCTCCAACACGCCCTCCGGGACCGTGCTGTTGCTGCCCGAGGACCCCGACGCCTCCGCGCGGGCGATCCGGGACGGCGTCCGGGACGCGCTCGGCGTCGAGATCGGCGTCGTCGTCACCGACACGTTCGGGCGGCCCTGGCGCAGCGGGCTGACGGATGTCGCCATCGGTGCGGCCGGTGTGCGGGTCCTCGACGATCTGCGAGGCGGCACCGACGCGCACGGCAATCCGCTGAGCGCCACCGTCGTCGCCACCGCCGACGAGCTGGCCGGCGCCGGCGACCTGGTGAAGGGCAAGGCCGCCGGGCGGCCCGTCGCCGTCGTGCGGGGGCTGGGGCACGTGGTGGCCGAGGACGACGGCGAGGGCACGCGGGGCCTGGTCCGCGGGGCGCGGGACGACATGTTCCGGCTCGGCACCTCTGAAGCCGTCCGGCTGGCGGTGACGCAGCGGCGGACCGTCCGGGCGTTCACGGACGAGCCCGTCGATCCCGGGGCGGTACGGCGGGCCGTCGCCGCGGCGGTGACCGCGCCGGCGCCGCACCACACGACTCCGTGGCGGTTCGTGCTGCTGGAGTCCGAGGAGTCCCGGGTACGGCTGCTCGACGCCATGCGGGACGCGTGGATCGCGGATCTGCGGCGGGACGGCAAGAGCGAGGAGTCCATCGCGAAGCGGGTGCGGCGCGGGGACGTCCTGCGCAACGCGCCGTATCTGGTGGTGCCCTGTCTGGTGATGGACGGGTCGCACTTCTACGGGGACGCGCGGCGGGACGCGGCCGAACGGGAGATGTTCGTGGTCGCGACCGGCGCCGGGGTGCAGAACTTCCTCGTCGCGCTGGCCGGGGAGCGGCTGGGTTCGGCATGGGTCTCGTCGACGATGTTCTGCCGGGACGTCGTGCGGGACGTGCTGGGCCTGCCGGAGGAGTGGGACCCGATGGGGGCGGTCGCCGTGGGACACGCGGCCGTGGCGCCTGCGGCTCGGGGCGAGCGGGACGCGGGGGCGTTCATCGAGGTTCGGTGAGCGGCGGCCTAGGCTCATAGGGCATCGCGACTCTGCTTAGGACCTCCTCTTGGCCGGACGTTTCCCTCAGCGGCCCACCCGTACGACCGTGCGGGGTGGGCATGTCGTCGTGCCCGGTGGGGTTCCTCGGCAGGCCGGGGCCGCGGGGAAGCGGCGGACCTGGGTGCCGGAGGGACCGCTCGATCTGGGGCTCGTGCTGGGGCCGCTTCGGCGGGGACCCCAGGATCCGACCTTCCGGGCCGTGCCGGACGGGTCCGTGTGGCGGACGAGCCGGACGCCGGTGGGGGCCGGGACTCTGCGGGTCGCCGTGCGGGGCGGGGCCGTCGAGGCGGAGGCGTGGGGGCCCGGGAGCGAGTGGCTGCTCGACCGGGTGCCGGCGCTGCTCGGGGCGGCGGACGAGCCGGACGCCTTCGTGCCCCGGCACCGGGTCGTGGCGATGGCCTGGAGGCGGCGGCCGGGGTTGCGGCTGACGCGGACCGGGCTGGTGCTGGAGTCGTTGATCCCGTCGGTGCTGGAGCAGAAGGTCACGACGGACGAGGCGTATCGGGCGTGGCGGCTGCTCGTACGGAAGTTCGGGGAGCCGGCGCCGGGGCCCGTGCCGCCGGGGATGTTCGTGATGCCCTCGGCCCGGGAGTGGGCGTTGATCCCGTCCTGGGAGTGGCATCGGGCCGGGGTCGACGACAAGCGGGCGTCGACGATCCTGCGGGCGGTGCGGGTGGCGGGGCGGCTGGAGGAGGCCGTGGGGATGTCGCCGGTGGAGGCGCGGGCACGGTGGGAGCTGGTGCCGGGGATCGGGCCGTGGACCTCGGCGGAGACGGTGCAGCGCAGTCATGGTGCGGCGGACGCGGTGACCGTGGGAGATCTGCATCTGCCGGGGATCGTGGGATTCGTGCTGGCGGGGGACCGGGATGCGGACGACTCGGTGATGCTGTCGTTGCTGGAGCCTTATGCGGGGCAGCGGCATCGGGCGGCCCGGTTGATTCTGTTGTCCGGGCGGGGGCCGGCTCGGCGGGCGCCTCGGATGCCGCGGGGGGATATCGGGCGCCTGTAGTGGTTCGCCCCCGCCGCCCCTACCCGTCCCATCCCCCAGGGGCTGCGCCCCTTCGCCCCCCGTCTGCGGGTCCGGTGGGGGGTGTTCGCGCAGTTCCCCGCGCCCCTGGAAAGCAGGGGCTGCGCCCCGTGCGTTTCAGGCCCGCCGCCGGTCACGCTCTCAGGGCCACGGAGGGCCTGGGCTTTTAGGGGCGCGGGGAACTGCGCGACCGGCCCCACACGCCCGCGCCCGACGAACTCCCGGCGGTCACTGGTCCGACGAGAAGCGGAGCGCTCCCGTGGGGATCTGGGCGTCGCACCAGATCCGGACTCCCGTGCGGAGTTCGTTGTCGGCGCCGATGACCGCGCCGTCGCCGATGACCGCGCCGGTGAGGACGGAGCGTTCGCCGATGCGGGCGCGGGCGCCGATCAGGGAGTCGGTGATGACGGCGCCGGGTTCGACGACCGCGCCGGCCAGGACCGTGCTGCCGTAGACCCGGGCGCCCTCGCCGACGAACGCGCCCTCGCCCACCACCGTGCCGCCGGTCAGCTTGGCGTCGCCCGCGACCCGGGCGGTGGGCAGGACGAGGCGGTCGCCGCAGCGGCCGGGCACGGCGGGGGACGGGGCGCGGCCGAGGACCAGGTCCGCCGAGCCGCGGACGAAGGCCGCGGGGGTGCCGAGGTCCAGCCAGTACGTCGAGTCGACCATGCCCTGCAGATGCGCTCCCGCCGCCAGCAGGTCCGGGAACGTCTCCCGCTCCACCGAGACCGGGCGGCCCGCCGGGATCGTGTCGATGACCGAGCGGCGGAAGACGTACGCCCCCGCGTTGATCTGGTCGGTGACGATCTCCTCGGGGGTCTGGGGCTTTTCGAGGAAGGCGAGCACCCTGCCCGTCCCGTCGGTGGGGACGAGTCCGTAGGCGCGGGGATCGGTCACCTGGGTCAGGTGGAGGGAGACGTCCGCGCCGGTCGTCTCGTGGGTGGCGACCAGGCGGCGGATGTCCAGGCCGGTGAGGATGTCGCCGTTGAAGACGAGGACCGGGTCCTCGGGGCCGGAGTGGAGGTGCGAGGCGGCGTTGCGGATCGCGCCGCCCGTGCCCAGGGGCTCCTCCTCCGTGACGTATTCGAGGTGGAGGCCGAGGGCGGAGCCGTCGCCGAAGTGGGGTTCGAAGACCTCGGCGAGGTAGGAGGTGGCGAGGACTATGTGGTCGACACCCGCGGCTCTGGCTCTCGCCAACTGGTGGGTGAGGAAGGGGACTCCGGCCGCCGGGACCATGGGCTTCGGAGTGTGCACCGTGAGCGGACGCAGCCGGGTGCCTCTGCCGCCGACCAGGAGGATCGCTTCTGTCACCTGTCGTCTCTGCTTCCTGCCGGGACCGGCCGAACTGTCATTCGACCGGCCAGTGTATGCAGACCGTTCCACTGCGCCTTCGCGGCCGTGCGCCGGGCCGTCGGCGTGCGGCGAGGCGCGCCGGCGGCGGAGTTGCGTCGAGGGCGCGGCGAGCGCGCCCTCGGGTCGTGCTGTCTTCCGGGTGCGGGGGCCTCCGGCCGGCCACCGGATCTCCGCCGGGGCTCGCACCCCGGCCTCCCCTGCGCCCTGTGGCCGCGCTATCGGCCCTGATAGCGGGCGGCCTCCGTGCGGGCCGTACCGAGCTTTCCGTAGAGGCGTCCCCCCGGGCACTCGGTCGCGAACCCGTCCCGGTGACCGGAGATCACATGCAGTTGTACCTTCTTGCCCTTTGCGTAGAGATTGCCACCGCCCGAGGTGAGGTAGGTCTTGCCCTTGGGGTTCGCACCGTAAAGACCGAGTTTCCAGGCGGTTAGTTGCGCGATTCCCTTGACCGCCACCGCGGGCGGCTTGGTGGTGCCGTAGCTGCCGAGGACCGCGACGCCCATGCTGTTCGTGTTGAAGCCGAGGGTGTGCGCGCCCATGACGGGCTTCGCGACGCCACCCGCGCGCCCCTCGTAGATGTTTCCGCACTTGTCGACGAGGAAGTTGTAGCCGATGTCCCGCCAGCCGCTGCTCACGACGTGGTAGCGGTAGATACTGCGGATGACCGAAGGGGCCTGCGCGCACTTGTAATTGTTGCCGGACGCCGTGTGGTGCACGAAGGCCGCGCTGACCCGTGTGGTGTAGCGGAAGTCACGCTCGCGCAGCTTCTCGTCCGCGCCCCAGCCGGCGCGCGTGACGATGCGGGGGCGCGGTCCGATGTACGGCTTCACCCCGGGCGCCACGTTCGCCAGCCGCTCCTCGGTCTCCTTGCGCGACAGCGCCGGGATCGCGGTGGCGCCGAGCGGCGCGAGGTCGGCGTTGACGGCGGAGGCGGCGGCCGACTCGGCGGTCAGGGTGCCCAGCCGCGGCGCGTCCGCGGGGGTGCCGACGGGCGGGGGGTCGGCCGCGTGCACGGCGTTCGGCCCCGCGGCGCCCTCCAGGGTGCCGGAGCCCGGGTCGACCAGTTCGAGGCGTAGGCCGTCCGGGAGCATCTGGACGCCCGGCGCGGTCGTACGGCCCTGGGTCTCGGCGCGTACGCGCACCTCGACGCCGTCGGAGTCGCCGACCCACAGCGGGGCGGTGGAGCCGCGCACCCGGCCCGAGGCGCGCTCGGCGGTGTCGGGGTCGGCGGCGTGCTCGTGGTTGTGCGTCTCCACGTCCTGCCAGCCGGACCAGCGGGTGGTGTCCCGGGCGCGGGTGCGGACCTGGACGCGACCCTGGAGTTCGGTGTCCGGGTCGTCCCAGACGACACCGACCAGGGAGAAGGACCGTACGTCCCGCTTGCCCAGGCCCTGTTCGGCGGCGGCCGGGCCGAGGCTGCGGTCCGCGCCGAGAGGGAGGAGGGGGAGGGACTGGGTGCTGCCGGGCGCGGGCGCGAGCGCGAGCGGGGCGGTCGGGGCCGGGGTCCGCGCCGGGTTCAGGGCCGCCGTGGAGGACGAGTCCGTCGGGGTCGCCGCGGAAGCCGTCGCCGGAAGTGCCGCCGGGAGGGCGAGTGCCGCCGCGCAGGTGACGCCGATCGAGGACGCGAGGAATCGTGATCTACGCATGCGTCCGATCCTGGACATAGTCATACGTATCTGTCCATTGCGGAATTGACGGGCCGTCGGCTGCGCTCCGCCGAACCGGTGGCGATTGCCGTCCGCCCGGGGCCGCGGGCGGACGGGTCCCCGCGTACGCTTACACGGGTGAACGCCACCGACCGCACCCCTGCCGACCTGCTGCGATCCGCGCTGGCCGCGGATCCCGCGCGCCCTCTGGTGACCTTCTACGACGACGCCACCGGCGAGCGGGTCGAATTGTCCGTGGCCACCTTCGCCAATTGGGTGGCCAAGACCGCGAATCTCCTTCAGGGCGAGCTGTCGGCGGAGCCGGGTGACCGGGTCGCGCTGCTGCTGCCGGCGCACTGGCAGACGGCGGTGTGGCTGCTGGCCTGTTCGTCCGTGGGGGTGGTCGCCGAGATCGGCGGGGACCCGGGGGCGGCCGACGTCGTGGTGAGCGGGCCGGACACGCTGGACGCGGCTCGGGCGTGCTCCGGGGAGCGGATCGCTCTCGCGCTGCGGCCGCTCGGGGGACGGTTCCCGCAGGTTCCGGCCGGCTTCGCCGACTATGCGGTGGAGGTGCCCTCACAGGGGGACCGGTTCGTGGCGTACGCGCCGGTGGATCCCGAGGAGGCGGCGCTGATCGTGGCCGGTCGGGAGTTCAGCGGGGCGGAGGTCGTGGAGCGCGCCCGGGCGGAGGCGGGGGGTCTCGGGCTGACGGGGCCCGGGTCCCGGTTGCTCTCGGGGCTGGGGTACGACACGTGGGAGGGGCTCTCGGCGGGGTTGTACGGGCCGCTCGCGAGCGGCGGGTCCGTGGTGCTGTGCCGGCATCTCGGGGAGCTGGACGAGGACGCGCTCGCCAAGCGGGTCGAGAGTGAGCGGGTCACTGCGACCGCGCGGTGATGCTGCGCGGCTGTGCGGCATGGCGTGACTCGGTCCTTGGCATGCGGCCCTCGGTGACGGGGCTCTCCGTGACGCGGTGACGCCGTTGGGGTGCGGTGGTCGGGCGGCCACAGGGGGTGGTGGGTTGCTCGCGCAGTTCCCCGCGCTTCTTTCGGGCGCGGCTGCCGCTCGGGCAGCGCGGCCCTCCCGCCGCTCAGGGCGCCGAGCAGCCCACCCCTCCCCCTCAACCACCCCAAAGACCCCCTCCCCCATTCGGCCCAGCCCCGGCCGCCTCCAGGACCCTCTCGCGCCATCGTCGTAGGTACAGCGACTCGCTCGTACGCCGTGAGGGGTGGCCGGAAGTGGACGACGTCGGAGGCAGGGCGGTGGGGCTGGGTCCCGGTGCGGGCGGATCGCCCACCGGGGTCGGGCCCCGGCGTCGGCGTCGGCGGTGGGTGCGGTGGGTGGCGGGCGGGGCGGGGCTGGTGGTCCTCGGGGCCGTGGGCGTGGGGTGGGCGGCGTACCGGAAGCTGGACGGGAACATCACGTCGGACCGGACGGCGGCGGACGAGCTGGCGCGGTTCGAGAAGGAACGGCCGACGGCGCTCGTGCGCGGCGCGCAGAACATCCTCGTGATCGGGTCGGACTCGCGGGCGGGGAACGGGAACGGCGAGTACGGGCGCGATTCGGGGACCGAGCGGTCGGACACGACGATCCTGCTGCACCTCGCGGCCGACCGGCGGAGCGCGACCGCCGTGTCGCTGCCGCGGGACCTGATGGTGGACGTGCCGAGCTGCCGGCGGGCGGACGGACGCCGTTCCGAGCCGGCGTTCACCATGTTCAACCACGCGTTCCAGGTGGGCGGTTCGGCCTGCACCATCCGGACGGTCGAGCGGATGACCGACATCCGGATCGACCATCACGTCGTGGTGGACTTCAACGGCTTCAAGGAGATGGTCGACGCCGTCGACGGGGTCGAGGTGTGCCTCGCCGAACCCATTCACGACGAACAGGCCGATCTGCGGCTGCCCGCGGGCAGGGTGAAACTCAGCGGGGAACAGGCACTCGGGTATGTGCGGGCCCGTAAGTCGCTCGGGGACGGCAGCGACACGGAACGGATGGACCGCCAGCAGCGATTCCTCGGGGCGCTGGCCGCGAAGGTGCGCGGCAATGACGTCCTGCTGAATCCGGTGAAGCTCTATCCGGTCCTGGACGCCGCCACGTCGTCGCTCACCACGGACCCGGGGCTGGCGAGTCTGCGCGGGCTCTACGACCTTGTGCGCGGTCTGCGCACGATCCCTATGGAAAAGGTGCAATTCCTGACCGTTCCCAGGAAGTCGTATGCGTACGACGCCAATCGTGATGAGCTCGTCGAACCGGCGGCACGGAGACTTTTCGCACGGCTACGTGCCGACGAACCCCTGGCGATCGCCCGGGAACTGCCCGGCGGGAAGCGGGAAGCGCGCGCGGAACGGCTTTCGGGAAGCCTGTCCGGGACGCCGGATCCGGTGCCGACTTTCCGCGGGAGTACGGCCGCGGAGGAGGACTGCGTGTGACCTCGAAGCGGTTCCGCAGGTAAAGCGCGCGTCAACACCAGGAACAAATGCTCTAGGAAATGGGCAGATTGCCCAGGTGTAGGGACGTGCAATTTGTCACCGCCGTCGCTTGACGCCTGATCGGGCGGCTAGTGTGAGCGATCCGGTGCGTCAGGCCTTCGGTCGCGCACCAGTTGTATCGAGACCCGAGCGTCCTTTGAGGGGGAAGGCGCCGCGTGGCCCCGACGGAGGAATCAGACAACCGTGGACGCGCAAGGCCGTGGGCGGGCGGACGACATCGACCCCGCAGACCAGTGGGTACTCAACCCGAGCACCGGTGAATACGAACTGCGACTGAGTCCTTCCGCACCGCAACCGGCGGTGCCGAGGCCACGCCGGGCGGCGCCCGCCACGGCGGGGGCCAGGGCGACGGCGGGCGCCTCCGCGCCCTCCGCGTCGGCGGGCACGGACACCCGGGAGATCCCCGACACCCTGCCGGGACCCCGGCGCCGTCGGGGCACGCCCGAGGAGGACCCGCTGCCGGGCCGCCGGGGCGGCCGGGGCAGGACCAAGGCCAAGCCCAAGAAGTCGAAGGGCAAGCGGATCCTGGTGTGGACGGGTGGCACGCTGGCCTTCGTGCTGGTCGGGGTGAGCGGCGCGGCCTACCTCTACTACCAGCACCTCAACAGCAACATCCAGAAGATCTCGGACGACGGCGCGGGCACCGGCGGCTTCAGCAAGGACCGGGCGATCAACCTGCTGGTGATCGGCACGGACAAGCGGACCGGCGCGGGCAACGGCAGCTACGGCGACAAGGACAGCGTGGGCCACGCCGACACCACGATCCTGCTGCACGTCTCCAAGGACCGGACGAACGCGACGGCGATGAGCATCCCGCGCGACATGATCGTGGACATTCCGGAGTGCCCGACGACGCAGGAGGACGGCTCGACGAAGGACATTGCGGCCACGCCCAACGTCCGGTTCAACACGAGCCTCGGCCAGTACGACCGCACCCCGAGCTGCACGATGCGCACGGTCACCGAGCTGACCGGCATCAAGCCCGACCACTTCATGGTGGCCGACTTCAACGCCGTGAAGACGCTCTCCACGGCGATCGGCGGCGTCGAGGTCTGCCTCGCCAAGCCCATCAAGGACTCCAAGTCCAAGCTCGACCTCTCCGAGGGCAAGCACACCATCGAGGGCGAGCAGGCGCTGGCGTTCCTGCGCACCCGCTACAGCGTGGGCCTCGGCAGCGACCTGAGCCGGATCGAGCTGCAGCAGCAGTTCCTCAGCTCGATGATCCGCCAGATGAAGTCCGAGGACACGCTCACCGACCCGACGAAGGTGGTGAATCTCGCTGAGGCCGCCACCAGCGCGCTGTCCGTCGACTCCAAGATCACCGACATCAAGAAGCTGGCCTCGCTCGGCCAGGAGGTCGGCAAGGTGAAGACGAAGAACATCACCTTCACCACCGTCCCGGTCGTCGACAACACCGACGGCGCGACCGTGCTGCCCATGCCGCAGAAGGCCGAGCAGCTGTTCTCGACGATCCGGAACGACATCTCGCTCACCGAGGTGAAGAAGCAGAAGAAGGAGAAGGAGGCGGCGAAGCTCAAGGGCGAGCGCGCCGACGCCTCCGAGGTCCGGGTCAGCGTCTACAACGGCGGTGCCGAGGCCGGCAGCGCACAGGCCACTCTCAGCTGGCTGCAGAATGATGTCGGCGTGACCAAGTCGAGCCAGCTCGGCAACGCCGACAAGACGTTGTCGAAGACGACCCTCGCGTACGACCCCGGCCAGGCCGACCAGGCGCGGAAGCTGGCCGACCTCATGGGTCTGTCCGCGTCGGCGCTGAAGCCCGGCAAGGGCAACAGCGAGACCAACGCCCAGGGGCTGCCCTCGATGGTGCTGACCCTCGGCAAGGACTTCCAGGGAGCCGGGGTGCCGCTGGACGCGACGTCCGCGGCGGATCTGGACGTCGAGAAGAACACCGCGGACAAGGAAAAGTGCGCCAGTTGATGACCTGAGGGGGTCATGGCGCGTCCTTCAGGACGCAAGTGCGGTCGAGAAGTCGGTGACTCACCGGGCGGGCGCGGGGACGCGCCCGGCCGGTCGGTTCTGATGTCGTCGTGATGCCTTGGGCGGCCCGTGCCGCCGTACCGACCCATGTCCGCGTGTCATCCGGTCGGAACGCATGACGCGTTCAACAGAACATGAGTACATCCGAGTCGGGGTCTCGACAGTCCAACAGGAGGCGGGGGCGGCCCCGTCACAGCAGGGTGGGGAGGGGCAGGGAGATGGTACGGAGTGACGTGCGCGGGGACGGGGGGCGACCGCGCGTCGAGGAACCCGGCGACCAGGAAGGGGACCTGGAGCCGCGGGGCGGCTCGGACGGCTCGGACGGCGACGCGGACGTCAAGGTCCCGCAGCAGCGCCGGGGGAACCGCGGCGACGGCGGTGGGCGGGGGCGCGCGAAGACGAGCGCGAAGCCCCGGCGCAGACGGGTGCTGCGCTGGTCGGCGACGGTCCTGGCGGTCGTGATACTCGGCACCGCGGGTGCCGGCTATCTCTACTACCGGCACCTCAACGGCAACATCAAGAAGGAGAAGCTGAACCTCGGCGACACGAAGATCGCCGAGCCCACGCCGAACGCGGCCGGGCAGACCCCGCTGAACATCCTGCTCATCGGCTCGGACGCGCGGGACACCCCGGAGAACCAGAAGCTCGGCGGCGCCCGGGACACCTTCGACGGCCCGCCGCTGGCCGACGTCCAGATGCTGCTGCACCTGTCCGCCGACCGCAGCAACATGTCGGTCGTCAGCATGCCCCGGGACACCCTGCTCGACATCCCCAAGTGCACCGACCCGGACAGCGGCGAGGTGTACGGGGCGCTCACCCATGTGATGACCAACCAGTCGCTGGAGCGCGGTGGCCCCGGCTGCACGGTCGCCACCTGGGAGAAGCTGACCGGCATCCGTGTCGACCACTTCATGATGGTCGACTTCTCCGGTGTGGTGTCGATGGCCGACGCGATCGGCGGTGTGCCCGTGTGCGTGAGCGCCAACATCTACTCGCACACCAGCGAGGGCAAGGGCTCGGGGCTGAAGCTGGAGAAGGGCACCACGTACATCAAGGGCAAGCAGGCCCTGCAGTGGCTGCGCACCCGGTACGGCTTCGAGGACGGCAGCGACATCGCGCGGGCCAAGGCCCAGCACCAGTACATGAACTCGATGGTCCGTGAGCTGCGCGAGAACGCCACGATCACCAACCCGAACAAGCTGCGCAGGCTCGCCGAGAAGGCCACCGAGTCCCTCACCGTCGACGAGGGCCTGGGTGACGTCGCCAAGCTCTACGACCTCAGCACGGAGCTGCGCAAGGTCGAGCCGGCCCGGATCACGATGACGACGATGCCGTTCACGTACGTCGGCGCGCGCGTCGTGCCGAAGGAGGGCGACGCGGAGAAGTTGTTCCGGCTGGTGCGCGAGGACATCGCGCTGGACGGCAAGGACAAGAAGAAGACCGCCATCGCGGAGGCGGCCTCCGACGACCCGGCGGCGGCGAAGGACGAGATCGGCGTGCTGGTGCGCAACGGCACCATGACCTCCACCCTCGCTCCCGTCAGCGGCCGTGCGCACACGGTGTCGCAGCTCCTCCTCAAGGAGGGCTTCGCCAAGTCCACGTCCGACGCGACCACCGCGGTCGTCGAGGACAAGACGGTCGTGCGCTATCCGAGCGCGGAGCTGGAGGGCGACGCCCAGGAGGTCGCCAAGGCGCTCGGCGTCCCGCTGGGCCAGGTGGAGAAGTCCACCGACGTCACCGGTGTCACGCTGATCGTCGGCGCCGACTGGCGCGAGGGCGACACGTACAAGGCCGAGAAGACGGACGACAGCACGCCGAAGTCGGCGGACGCGCTGAACGGGGCGAAGACGGACGCCTGCATGGAGGTCAGCCCGGGCTTCACCTGGTAGAGCCCGCACACGCCTCGGGCCCCTCGCGCGAAAGGGAGGGGCCCGAGGCGTACGTCCGTCGTGCTCAGCTCTCGGCGAGCACCGCCGGGCGGCGGGAGGCGATGACCTTGCGCGCCAGGGACCTGGGGCTGGTGAGGAAGCCGAAGCCCCAGGACATGTGCATGGTGGCGAGGGCTACGGGGATCTGCAGGCGGGCCTTGAGCGGCAGCCCCTTGCCCGCCGGGACCGACCCGGCCACGATCGCGGCGAGATAGCCGCCCGGAACGACGAAGCCCAGCGGGGTCAGCAGAGCGCCGACCAGGACACCGGCCGCGATCGCGCACACCGCGGCCGGCGGGGCGAGATAGCGCAGGTTGATGGAGCCCTCGTGGTAGCGGGCGACGACATGCCGCCAGCGCCCGTAGTCCTTGTACTGCTTGGCGAGCGCCTTCACGCTGGGCCGGGGCCGGTAGGACACCCGCAGCTCGGGCGAGAACCAGATGAGGCCGCCCGCCTCCCGGATGCGGAAGTTCAGCTCCCAGTCCTGGGCGCGGATGAACTCCACGTTGTAGCCGTCCTGCCGCTCCAGCGCCTCGCGCCGGAAGACGCCCAGGTAGACGGTCTCCGCCGGGCCTGCCTGACCGCCCGTGTGGAAGGCCGCGTTGCCGACACCGATCTTCGAGGTCATCGCGGCGGCGACCGCGTGCTCCCAGTCGTTCTCGCCCTCGGCGTGCATGATGCCGCCGACGTTCTGCGCGCCGGTCTCCTCCAGGAGCCGTACGGCGGTGGCGATGTAGTTCGGCGAGAGGATGCCGTGGCCGTCGACACGGACCACGATCGGGTGGCGGGATGCCTTGATCGCGGCGTTGAGCGCGGCGGGCGTACGCCCGGTGGGGTTCGGGACGGTGTGCACGCGCGGGTCCTCGGCCACGAGCTGAGCCGCGATCTCGTCCGTGCGGTCCGTGGACGGACCCAGGGCGATCACGACCTCCATCTCGCCGGCGTACTCCTGCGCGAGGATCGCTTGGACGGCTCCGCGCAGATGCCGCTCCTCGTCGAGGACGGGCATGATCACGGACACGGCGGGGAGCGGCACGTCGGGCTTGGCGTTCATAGAGGGCTCACGTTACCGCGAACGGGGGACACCGACGCGCGCCGCCCGGTCGCGTGGACGGGCCACCGATCCCGGGGCCCTACGGTGCTCACGGTTCCCTGACTCCCCTCACCGGTCTCGCGGAGGTGTCCCCCCGTGTCCACACCGCCCCGCCGCCCAGCCAGCCCGCAGCAGCCCCGACCTCCCGTGCCACCGCGGCGGCGGAGCTGGGCCATGCGGGCGGTGACCACGCTCTCCGTGGTGGTGCTGGCCGCCGCGGGCATCGGGCACGCGGTGGTGACCCGCCTGGACGGCGAGATCAAGCGGGTCGACGCCTTCAAGGACATGAAGAACCGCCCCGAGGCGGGCCACGGCATGAACGTGCTGCTGGTCGGCACCGACGGCCGCGACCGGATCAGCGAGGAGGAGCGGCGGAGGTACCGCCTCGGCGGCGCCCCCTGCCACTGCACGGACACGATGATGATCGTGCACATCTCGGAGGACCGGGAGCGCGCGAGCGTCGTGAGCCTGCCGCGCGACTCGTACGCCGAGACGCCCGCGCGGACCGACCGCGCCACGGGCAGGACCCACAAGGGCCACCCGATCAAGCTGAACGCGGCCTACGCGGAGGGCGGCCCGCAGCTGACCGTGCGCACGGTCGAGCACATGACCAGGGTGAAGATCGACCACTACGTCGAGGTCGACTTCACCAGCTTCATGCGCACCGTCGACGTCCTCGGCGGTGTCCGGATCTGTACCGCCCAGCCCCTCAAGGACTCCTACACCGGCCTCGACCTCACCGCCGGCACCCACGAGCTGGACGGCGGCCAGGCCCTGCAGTACGTCCGTTCCCGGCACGCCGACGGCTCCTCCGACCTCGGCCGCATGAAGCGCCAGCAGCGTTTCATGGCGTCGCTGATGTCCCAGGCCACCTCCTCCGGCGTCCTGCTCAACCCGATGAAGTTCCGGGACATCACACAGGCCGTCCTCGGCTCCGTCCGCGCCGACAAGGAGTTCGGCACCGGCGAGCTGATCGACCTCGGCCGCGCGCTGCGGAACCTCACCCCGGCCTCCTCCGAGTTCACCACCGTGCCCATCGGGCGCATGGGGTACGCCGTGGAGGGCATCGGCTCGACCCTCAAGTGGGACGACGCGAAGGCGGCCCGTCTGTTCGAGGCCCTGCGCGACGACCGCCCCCTCGCCCCCTACAAGGCGCGCGGCGGGCACGCCCTCGTCGAGGTCGCCCCCCAGCAGATCCGCGTCCAGGTCGAGAACGGCACGGCCCTCCCCGGCCTCGGCAGGAAGGTGGACCGCCAGCTGGCCGCCACCGGCTTCCGCACCACGAAGGCCCCGGTCAACGCCCCGCGGCAGGACGTCCGCCGTACGGTCGTCGTCTACGACCCCCGCTGGGACCGTTCCGCCCACTCCCTCGCGACCGCCCTCCCGGGCTCGGAACTGCGCCCGGTCCGCGCCCAGGGCCCCACCCTCCGGGTCGTCGCCGGCACGGACTTCCAGCAGGTGCGCAAGGTGCGGGCGGAGAACCCCGGGCAGGGCGAGTCGGGCGTGGTGCGGGGCGACCAGGTCTCGTGCCCCTGAGCCCCGCGATCGTCCGAAGCGCCTGGTCCCCTACAAAACCGTGCAATTTGTGTCGGCTTCGCAACAGCCCTGCCTTTGTTTTTCATCGACCCTTGTAAAGGGCATGGCCGGACCCGGCACACTTGGGCGCATGAACGATTGGCCCGAGGGATGGTCCGGCAACAACCGCGGCGGCGACTTCGCCCAGCCCGACGGTCCGCGTGTGATGCGCCAGGTCCGTCGCGGCCCGTCGGCACCCCCTCAGGGTGGTGTGCCCCAGCAGCCGTCGTACGGCGACGCCTACGGCAACAGCGGCCCCGACCAGTACGGCAGCGGCTACACCAGCGACTACAACACCGGCCAGGTCTACGGCGCCGGCGGTCCGGGCGGCCCCGGCGGCGGCCGGGGCGACCGTCCCGCGCCTGACTGGCGGCGTCGCATCAAGCTGACGGCGATCACGGTCACCGTGGTGGTGCTCGCGACGACGATCGGCACGTACTTCTGGGCCGACTCCAAGCTGAACCGCGAGGTCGACCTGTCGAAGGTCATCGACCGGCCGGAGGCGGGCGAGGGCACCAACTACCTGATCGTCGGCTCCGACAGCCGTGAGGGCCTGTCCGCCGACCAGAAGAAGGAGCTCCACACCGGGTCCGCCGACGGCAAGCGCACGGACTCGATGATGATCCTGCACACCGGATCGAACGGCCCGACGCTGGTCTCGCTGCCCCGTGACTCGAACGTCACGATCCCGACGTTCGTCGGCTCCGAGTCCGGCAAGACGTTCAAGGGCACCGGCCGCCAGGTCAAGCTGAACGCGGCCTACGCGGAGGACGGGCCCGAGCTGCTGGTCCGCACCGTCGAGGCCAACACGGGTCTGCACATCGACCACTACGTGGAGATCGGCTTCGCGGGCTTCGCGAACATCGTCGACGCGGTCGGCGGCGTGGAGATCGACATCCCCAAGGGCGGCCTGAAGGACACCAAGTCCGGCGCCAACTTCGAGGCGGGCAAGCAGACGCTGAACGGCGAGCAGTCCCTCGCCTTCGTCCGCACCCGCTACGCCCTCCAGCGCAGCGACCTGGACCGTACGAAGAACCAGCAGAAGTTCCTCGCGGCCCTCGCCAGCCAGACGGCGACGCCGAGCACGATCCTGAACCCCTTCAAGCTGTACCCCACGATGAGCGCGGGCCTGGACACCCTGATCGTCGACAACGACATGAGCCTGTTCGACCTGGCCGACATGTTCTGGGCGATGAAGGGCGTGACCGGCGGCGACGGCAAGTCCATGAACATGCCGATCTCGGGCAACGCCGGCAACGGCAACCTCCAGTGGAACACCGAGAAGGTGAAGCAGCTGGTGCAGCAGTTGAAGAACGACGAGACGGTGACGGTGTCGGACGGCTGACCCCTGCGACCGCGTGAGCGAGGGGCACCCCGTGGCGGGGTGCCCCTCGGCCGTGTGCCGTGCGGGTCAGGCGGTCGCGCCCGCCATCGTCCGGCACGTCTCGGAGCAGCGGCGACACGCCTCGGCACAGCGCATCATCTGCTGATCGTCCGGCATGGACATACACGCCTCCGCGCACATGTCACAGGCGCGGGCGCACATCGCGCACATCTCGGCGGACAGCGGCGAGCGCCGCATCATCATGTCCGCGCACATACGGGTCATCTCTGCGCAGTCCATCAGGGCGCGCATGATCTGCATCTGGGCCTGGCCGCCGGCCTGCATGCAGGAGCTCATGGTCTCCTCGCACATGCTGTGGCACGTCATGCAGGCGTTGACGCACTCCTGCATCTCCTTGCTCATGGTGGTCATGGCTCCGGCGTGCTGCGTCATGGCTCCTCCTGGGGGTGGGAGCGGGGTCCGGGGCGGACCCCGTGCACTTCCGTCCTACGCCCGACCGCCCCCGTCCGCCATCGGGCGGACGGAAACGATCCGCCCCTTTCGCCCCGGAAGGCGACAGCCCCCGGCGGGGTGCCGGGGGCTGTGTACGCGCTGCACCGAAGGGGTTACGGCAGGTTGCGGGCCATCACGATGCGCTGGACCTGGTTCGTGCCCTCGTATATCTGCGTGATCTTGGCGTCGCGCATCATGCGCTCGACCGGGTAGTCGCGGGTGTAGCCGTAGCCGCCGAGGAGCTGGACGGCGTCCGTGGTGACCTCCATGGCGACGTCGGAGGCGAAGCACTTGGCCGCGGCGCCCTGGAAGGTGAGGTCCTTGTCGCCGCGTTCGGACTTGGCGGCGGCCTGGTAGGTCAGGGCGCGGGCGGCCTCGATCTTCATGGCCATGTCGGCGAGCATGAACTGGATGCCCTGGAAGTCGGCGATCGGCTTGCCGAACTGCTTGCGCTCCTGGACGTAGCCCTTGGCGTAGTCGAGGGCGCCCTGGGCGACGCCGAGGGCCTGGGCGGCGATGGTGATCCGGGTGTGGTCCAGGGTCTTCATCGCCGTGGCGAAGCCGGTGCCCTCCTCGCCGATCATGCGGTCGGCGGGGATGCGGACGTTGTCGAGGTACACCTCGCGGGTCGGGGAGCCCTTGATGCCGAGCTTCTTCTCCGGGGCGCCGAAGGAGACGCCCTCGTCGGACTTCTCGACGACGAAGGCGGAGATGCCCTTGGAGCGCTTCTCCGGGTCCGTGACGGCCATGACCGTGTAGTAGTCGGAGACGCCCGCGTTGGTGATCCAGCGCTTCACGCCGTTGAGGATCCAGTGGTCGCCGTCGCGGACCGCGCGGGTCTTCATGCCGGCCGCGTCGGAGCCGGCGTCCGGCTCGGAGAGGCAGTACGAGAACATCCCGTCGCCCTTGGCGAGCGGGCCCAGGTACTTCTTCTTCAGCTCCTCGGAGCCGGAGAGGATCACGGGCAGGGAGCCCAGCTTGTTGACGGCCGGGATCAGGGAGGACGACACGCAGGCGCGGGCCACCTCCTCGATCACGATGACCGTGGCGAGCGCGTCGGCGCCGGCGCCGCCGTACTCCTCGGGCACGTGCACGGCGTGCAGGTCGTTGGCGACGAGCGCGTCCAGCGCCTCCTGGGGGAAGCGGGCCTCCTCGTCCACGGCGGCGGCGTGGGGCGCGATCTTCGCCTCGGCGAGGGCACGGATCGCGTCACGGAGCATGTCGTGCTCCTCGGACGGGCGGTACAGGTCGAAATCAGCCGATCCGGCCAAGGTCTCTCACGCTCCTGACGCTAACTACCGTTAAGTAACCCAATTTTAGTGGTCCGCCCACGCGAGTGATACGTGAGCTTGACGACAGGCCGCCACCCCGGGAGATCTGCCCGGTGAAGGGCTCGAACACGCCCCGACTATGCTCGTGCAGCGCCACGACAGAGCATGTGCGACACATGTTCGACACCCCCGGCCGCCGGACATCCCAGGAGCACCCCATGGCCCTCAAGATCACCGTGATCGGCACCGGCTATCTCGGCGCGACCCACGCCGCCGCCATGGCCGAGCTGGGATTCGAGGTGCTCGGGCTGGATGTCGTCGAGGAGAAGATCGACATGCTCCGGCGGGGCGAGGTCCCGATGTACGAGCCGGGGCTGGAGGAGCTGCTGCGCAAGCATGTCGCGGGGATCGAGGGGTCCACCGGACGGCTGCGCTTCACGACCGACTACGCCGAGGTCGCGGCCTTCGGTGACATCCACTTCGTCTGTGTGAACACCCCGCAGCGGCACGGCGAGTACGCCTGTGACATGTCCTACGTCGACGCGGCCTTCGCCTCGCTCGCCCCGCATCTGACGGGCCCGGCCCTGGTCGTCGGCAAGTCGACGGTGCCGGTGGGGTCCGCCGACCGGCTGGCCGCGTATCTCACGGAGCACGCGCCCGCCGGGACCGACGCCGAACTGGCCTGGAACCCGGAGTTCCTGCGCGAGGGCTTCGCCGTGAGCGACACGCTGCACCCGGACCGGATCGTGGTGGGTGTGCGCAGCGAGCGGGCCGAGAAGCTGCTGCGTGAGGTCTACGCGACGCCGGTGACCGAGGGGTCCCCGTTCGTCGTCACCGACTTCCCGACCGCCGAGCTGGTGAAGACCTCCGCGAACTCCTTCCTCGCCACCAAGATCTCCTTCATCAACGCGATGGCGGAGGTGTGCGAGGCGGCCGGGGGCGATGTCGCCAAGCTGGCGGAGGCCATCGGGCACGACGACCGGATCGGCAAGAAGTTCCTGCGGGCCGGGATCGGGTTCGGTGGCGGCTGTCTGCCGAAGGACATCCGGGCGTTCATGGCCCGCGCCGGAGAGCTGGGTGCCGACCAGGCGCTCACGTTCCTGCGGGAGATCGACTCCATCAACATGCGGCAGCGCGGTCAGATGGTGGAGCTGGCCCGCCAGGCGCTGGGCGGCGGCTCGTTCCTGGGCCGGCGGGTCGCCGTGCTCGGCGCGACCTTCAAGCCCGACTCCGACGACGTACGCGACTCCCCCGCCCTCAACGTGGCCGGGCAGATCCACCTCCAGGGCGGCCAGGTCACCGTCTACGACCCCAAGGGCATGGACAACGCCCGGCGGCTCTTCCCGACGCTCGGGTACGCCGACTCCGCGCTCGCGGCCGTGCGCAACGCCGACATCGTGCTGCATCTGACGGAGTGGCGCGAGTTCCGCGAGCTGGACCCGGCGGCGCTGGGCGAGGTCGCGGCGACCCGGCTCGTGCTGGACGGCCGGAACGCGCTCGACCCGCAGCTGTGGCGGCGGGCGGGCTGGACGTACCGGGCGATGGGCCGGCCGACGGCGTAGGGCCGTATCCCGGCCCGGCCACGGAGTCCCGAGGACAGGACGGGGCGACGCCGCTCCGGCCGAGGCTCAGTCGGCCGGAACGGCGTCTTCCCGCATTCTCCACGGTTCCGGGGGCCGGTGGGGGCGAAGCGCTTACTTCGCGCGGTAGCGGCGCATCTTCGCGCGGGCGCCGCACACCTGCATCGAGCACCAACGGCCCCGGCCGGCCGGGCTGCGGTCGTAGTACGCCCAGTGGCAGTCGGGGGCCTCGCATGCCTTGAGACGCTGCCAGGTGCCCGCCGTGAGGGCCTCGGCGACGGCCGCGGCGACGCGGGAGACGAGGGGCGCCGGGTCGGTGGCGGGGCGCAGGGCCGCGGAGCCGTCCTCGGCGGAGACCACGACGATCAGGGGCGCGGTGGCCAGCAGCGCCCCGAGCGGGGTCACCGGGCCGTGCGGCGCGTGCCCGGCGTGGGCCAGCAGCGTCGCCCGCAGGGACTCCCGCAGCCCGCGTACGGCGGTGAGGTCCTCGTCGGACGCCAGGCCGAGGCGGACGCGGCTCTCCGGGGTGTCCAGCACGTCGGCGCCCGTCTCCAGGTCCAGCGTGTTGACCAGGCTCTCGACGAGGGCCAGGCCGCCGGGGGCGGACGCTCTCGCACTCATACCGGGGACGTTACCTCTATTCGGCATGCATGAGGTAACCGTTACTGGTTACTCTCCTCTACAGGTAACCAAGTTCACGCGCAGCAACGAGCAGGGAGAAGGCCATGGCCATCGCCGAGCTGGATGTCGTCGTTCTGGACTGTCCCGACCCGGCCGCGCTCGCCGGGTTCTACGCCGAGGTGATCGGCGGGAAGGTCAGCGGGGAGGGGGACTGGGTGGATCTGGAGGTGCCGGGCGGGGGTGTGCGGCTGGCGTTCCAGCAGGCGCCCGGGTTCGTGGCACCGCAGTGGCCCTCGGCCGAGCGGTCGCAGCAGTTCCACCTCGACCTGAACGTGACGGACATGGACGCGGCGGAGAAGGAGGTGCTGGCGCTGGGGGCGACGGTGCTGGACGCGGAGGACCGGGAGCGGGGGTTCCGGGTGTACGCGGACCCCGCGGGGCATCCGTTCTGTCTCTGCCGCAGCTGAGTCTCGCGGTAGGGGGAGGGGGTGCGGGGAGCTGAACGCCGCGGGTCGTTCGCGGCTGGTCGCGCGGTTCCCCGCACCCCTGACGGGGGCGCGGCTGCCCCCGTCAGCCGTCCAGGTCGGTGATGCTCGCCGTCGAGGCCTCGCGGCGGTCCTTCGCCGCTCTGGCCGTGAAGTCGGCGGTGCGCAGGACCCGCTGGACGTTGCCCCAGGTGAGGAGCGCGAGGTCGGGTTCGGACCAGCCCCGGTGCATGAGTTCGGCGACCAGGCGGGGGTAGCAGGAGGCGTCGGTGAGGTCCTCGGGGTGGGCGGCGCCGGAGTCGTAGGCGCCGGACAGGCCCACGCACTCGGGGCCGGCGATCGCGCGCACGTGGTCGAGGTGGTCGGCGACATCGCGGACGGACGGGCCGGTCTGCTCGGCGGTGAGCGGCACCATGCACAGCCCCCGTGCCTCGCCCAGCGCGGCGAGGAGTTCGTCGGAGAGGTTGGCGGGGTGGGCCCGCAGGGCGCCGGCCGCCGAGCGGGTGCACACGACCGGGGCGCGGGACAGCGCGAGCGCCCGGCGAACGGTCGCCTCGCCGGCGCCGGAGAGGTCGGCGAGGACGCCGATGCGGTTCATCTCCCGGACCACCTCCTCGCCGAACCGGCTCAGCCCCGACTCGCCCGCCCAGGACGCTCCGGCCAGGGTGAGGGCCTTCAGGCCGAGCGCCTGCAGAGAGCGCAGGATGCCCAGGGAGTCGCCGATCGCCGGCGCTCCGGCGGGGCCGAGCAGCACGGCGACGCGGCCGCGGTTGCGGGCGTCGGTGGTCTCCCCCGCGCTGTTCACCAGCCGCAGGCCCTCGGGGTGGGTGTGGACGACCGTCCGGACCAGGTCCAGCTGCTCCAGGGTGGCGTCGACGGGCCGCTCGCCCGCCGGGCCCTCCGGGAGGTGCAGCGACCAGAACAGGGCGCCGATGTGGCCCTTGCGCATCCGCGGCACATCGGTGTCCACGCCGCCCTCGCCCAGCTCCAGGTCGTACCTGGGCAGCTGGCGCAGCACCCAGGGCAGTCCGCTGTAGCCGTCGGCCACCGGGTGGGCGACGAGGAAGGCGTGCGCCTCGGCCAGCTCGTCGGGGGGCTCGGAGGACTCCGAGGACGGCTCCGAGGACGGCTCGGTGGCGCGGCCGGAGTCCTCGGCCCGGCCGCCGTCGGGCCCGGCCTGCCTGCCGCCGGGGTGGCCGCCCGCCGTCCCTGTGTCGCCGGGGGCTATGGGCTCCGCGCCCGGCGGCCGGTGGCCGCGTTTCCCGGACCGGGCGTGGGTGTTGTCGGGGGGCGTGTCGAGTTCGCCGGCCTCCCCCGCGGCGTGCAGTTCGTCCTGCAGATCTGCCATGGCGGACCTCCGTAGCCGTTGGGTGATCGCAGTACTCGTCACCGTGGCACGGAGGCCGTCCGCCTTCCTGGTGGGTGGCGCGTTCGGGTTGTACGGCGGCGCCGGGGCCGCCGTACGCCACCCGGGTGATGCCCGGGCGGCGCCCGGTGTCACCCGTCCAGCTGTTCCGGCGTCGCGTTCGACGGGCCCGTCCGGGCCTGGAGGTCCCGGGCCACGTCCTCCGCCGCGCCCAGCACCCGGACCGCGTTGCGCCAGGTCAGCTTGGCCAGGTCGGGCCGGGACCAGCCGCGGTCGAGCAGCTCGGCGATCAGGTGCGGGTAGCAGGAGACGTCGCCCAGACCGTCCGGGGTGAAGGCCGTGCCGTCGTAGTCGCCGCCGATGCCGAGGTGGTCGACGCCGGCGACCTCGCGCATGTGGTCGAGATGGTCCGCGACCGTGGACACCGTGGCGACCGGGCGGGGATTGCGTTCCTCGAAGGTGCGGTGGACCGCCATGGCCTCGGGCGTGGTGGCGAGGTGGTGCAGACCGTGGACCCGCATGTTCTCGTCGGCGGCGGCCGTCCAGTCCACGGCGGCCTGGAGCACGAACTTCGGCACGAACGTCACCATCGCCACTCCCCCGTTGGCCGGGAGCCGCTCCAGGACGTCGTCCGGGATGTTGCGGGGGTGGTCGCAGACCGCCCGCGAGGAGGAGTGGGAGAAGATCACCGGGGCGACGGAGGTGTCGAGCGCGTCACGCATCGTGGTCGCGGCCACGTGCGAGAGGTCGACGAGCATGCCCTCGCGGTTCATCTCCCGCACGACCGCCCGGCCGAAGGCCGACAGACCGCCGACCGCCGCCTTGTCCGTCGCGGAGTCCGCCCAGGGGATGTTGTCGTTGTGGGTGAGCGTCATGTAGCGGACGCCGAGCGCGTACAGCGCCCGCAGGGTGGCGAGGCTGCTGTCGATGGAGTGGCCGCCCTCGGCGCCCATCAGCGAGGCGACACGGCCCTCGGCGCGGGCCGCCTCCATGTCGGCGGCGGTCAGCGCGGCCCGCAGCTCGGCGGGGTAACGGTCGATCAACTGCCGTACGCAGTCGACCTGTTCGAGGGTCGCGGAGACCGCCGCGGGCAGGAACGCCTCGTTCGAGGGCACGTACACCGACCAGAACTGCGCGCCGACCCCGCCCGCGCGCAGCCGTGCCAGGTCGGTGTGCAGGAACGCGCTCTGGTCGACGGCGATGTCCCGCGCGTCGAGGTCGTAGCGGACCTGTTCGCGCAGCGCCCAGGGCAGGTCGTTGTGCCCGTCCGCGACCGGGAACTCCCGCAGCAGCTCCCGGGCCGCCTCCAGCGATGTCATGGCCATCTCCCCCGTGATCCCCGTCATGTCCGTGATGCCTACTTCCCGAAGCCGAAGCCGCTGCCCGCTCCCTCGACCTTGGTGCGCAGGCGCTTGCCCTTCTCGGTCGCCTGGTCGTTCAGCTCCTGCTGGAACTCCCGCATCCGGCCGAGGAGTTCCTCGTCCTGCGTGGCCAGGATGCGCGCGGCCAGCAGACCGGCGTTGCGGGCCCCGGCGACGGAGACCGTGGCGACGGGCACACCGGCGGGCATCTGCACGATCGACAGCAGCGAGTCCATGCCGTCGAGGTACTTCAGCGGCACGGGCACGCCGATGACCGGCAGCGGGGTCACGGACGCGAGCATGCCGGGCAGATGGGCGGCGCCGCCCGCGCCAGCGATGATCACCTTGATGCCCCGGCCCGCGGCGTCCTCGCCGTAACGGATCATCTCGCGCGGCATCCGGTGCGCGGAGACGACGTCCACCTCGTACGCGATCTCGAACTCGTCGAGGGCCTGCGCGGCGGCCTCCATGACGGGCCAGTCGGAGTCCGACCCCATGACGATGCCTACGACGGGGCTCATTCTGTGATCGTGCCTCTCAGATATCCGGCGGCGTGACGGGCGCGCTCCAGCACGTCGTCGAGGTCGTCGCCGTAGGTGTTGACGTGACCGACCTTACGGCCGGGCTTCACGTCCTTGCCGTACATGTGGATCTTGAGCTTGGGGTCGCGGGCCATGCAGTGCAGGTACGCGGAGTACATGTCGGGGTAGTCGCCGCCGAGGACGTTGACCATGACGGTCCACCTCGCGCGCGGGCGCGGGTCGCCCAGCGGCAGGTCGAGGACGGCCCGTACGTGGTTGGCGAACTGCGAGGTGATCGCGCCGTCCTGGCTCCAGTGGCCGGAGTTGTGGGGGCGCATGGCCAGCTCGTTGACGAGGACGCGTCCGTCGCGGGTCTGGAACAGCTCGACGGCGAGGTGACCCACGACGTCCAGTTCCTTGGCGATGCGCAGGGCCATCTCCTCGGCCCTCAGGGCGAGTGCCTCGTCCAGGTCGGGGGCGGGCGCGATGACGGTGTCACAGACGCCGTTCACCTGCCGCGACTCCACGACCGGGTACGCGACGGCCTGGCCGTGCGGCGACCGCACGACATTGGCGGCCAGCTCCCGCACGAAGTCGACCTTCTCCTCGGCGAGGACCGGGACCCCGGCGCGGAACGGCTCGGCGGCGTCCTCGACGGAACGGACGACCCAGACGCCCTTGCCGTCGTAGCCGCCGCGGACCGTCTTGAGGACGACCGGAAATCCCTCGCCCTCGGCGGCGAACGCGGCCACGTCGTCGGGGTCGGCGACGATGCGGTGCCGTGGACAGGGCACGCCGATCTCCATGAGCTTCGCCCGCATCACCCCCTTGTCCTGGGCGTGCTGGAGCGCGTCCGGGCCGGGGCGCACGGGGATGCCGTCCGCCTCCAGCGCCCGTAGATGCTCGGTGGGTACGTGTTCGTGATCGAAGGTGATCACGTCGCAGCCCTGCGCGAACGCACGCAGCGTGTCGAGGTCGCGGTAGTCGCCGATGACGACATCGCCGACGACCTGCGCCGCGGAATCCTGAGGGGTGTCACTGAGGAGCTTGAACCTGATGCCGAGCGGGATGCCCGCCTCGTGTGTCATACGAGCGAGCTGGCCACCGCCGACCATGCCGACTACGGGGAACGTCACGCCCCCAGGGTATCGGCCATGGAATCGGCCACTCCCGGGTGCCCGTTCTCCCCGCTCGTTTCCCCCCTCGGACCGCCCCGGGACGGCCCCGGGACCTCCCCCGTGTCCCGGCTGTGAGCTTCCGCACAGGCATTGCCCAGGGGGGCTGGTTAGCATGGCGGAACCAGTGGATTTTCGACCGAAGATCAACTCATTTCGGACGGGCAGCGACCGGCCGACCACCGGCACGACACCGACCGGACCGAGCGACGGGGCCGCACACGATGGGACATACCAGCTCGGGGCCTGATACACGGCCCCACGGCGCCCTGCGCCGCCGGATCGACCTGCTCGTACGCGAGGTCGCCAAGTTCGGCGCGGTGGGCGGTGTGGGGCTGCTGGTCAACCTCGCGGTGTTCAACCTCGTACGGCACACCACCGACCTGCAGGTCGTGCGGGCCAGCGTCATAGCCACGGTCGTCGCGATCGCGTTCAACTACGTCGGCTTCCGCTACTTCACGTACCGGGACCGCGACAAGAGCGGCCGTACGAAGGAGATGTCGCTGTTCCTGCTGTTCAGCGCGGTCGGACTGGTGATCGAGAACGGGGTGCTCTACACGGCCACGTACGGCTTCGACTGGGACAGCCCGCTGCAGTCCAACTTCTTCAAGTTCCTCGGCATCGGCGTCGCGACCCTGTTCCGGTTCTGGTCGTACCGCACCTGGGTGTTCCGGACGCTCCCGGCGCGTGAGGCGGTGGCGAGCGCGGAGTCGTTCCTCGAAGCCGAGCCCGCCCACCCGCCCGCGGTCACGGGCAAGCGCCGCTGAAGGGTCCCACGGTCACGGGCAGGAGCCCCCGGCCATTCCACGGTCACGGGCAGTCGCTGTGACGGTCAGCGGACGGGCCGGTCGTCGCCGGACGGTGTGCGTACCGGCGTCCGCGACAGGAAGAGACCGAAGACCGGCGGCTGCGCCTGCAGCATCTCCAGGCGCCCTCCGTCGGCCTCCGCGAGGTCGCGCGCCACGGCCAGCCCGATGCCCGTCGAGTTGCGCCCGCTGATCGCCCGCTCGAAGATCCGCGCCCCGAGATCGGCGGGCACCCCGGGCCCCTCGTCGGTGACCTCGATCACCGCCTGGTTCCCGATGACGCGGGTGCGCAGGGCCACCGTGCCGCCGCCGTGCATGAGCGAGTTCTCGATCAGCGCGGCCAGCACCTGGGCGACCGCGCCAGGCGTGCCCACGGCCTGCAGGTGCCGCTTGCCCGAGCTGACGACGGCCCGTCCGGCGCTGCGGTAGGCCGGCCGCCACTCCTCCAGCTGCTGCTTGATGACCTCGTCCAGCTCGAAGGAGACGGCCGAGCCGTTGCGGGGGTCGCGGGAGTTGGTGAGCAGCCGTTCCACGACGTCCGTGAGGCGCTCGACCTGGGTGAGCGCGATGTGCGCCTCCTCCTTCACCGTGGCGAGGTCGTCGGTGAGGGTGATCTCCTCCAGCCGCATGGACAGCGCGGTCAGCGGCGTACGCAGCTGGTGGGAGGCGTCCGCCGCGAGGCGCCGCTCGGCGGTCAGCATGCGGCCGATGCGCTCGGCGGAGGCGTCCAGGACGTCCGCGACCCGGTCCAGCTCCGGGACGCCGTACCGCTTGTGCCGGGGGCGCGGGTCGCCCGAGCCGAGCCGTTCGGCGGTCTCGGCGAGGTCGGTGAGCGGCGAGGCGAGGCGGTTGGCCTGGCGTACGGCGAGGAGGACCGCGGCGATGACGGCGAGCAGGGCGACCGCCGCGATGATCAGCAGCGTACGGCCGACCTCGCGGCTGACCGCCGAGCGGGACTCCTCGACGGTGACGGTCTCGTCCTTCTCGCCCCTGGCCTCGTGGCGGATGACGTCACCGACGGGCTTCTCGCCGATCTCGATCGTGCTCTGGCCGGGGATCTCGATGCGGGCGTAGCGCTGGTCGCCGACCTGGTCCCGGAGGACCTCGGCGGTGATCCGTTCGTCGCCGATGATGCGGCTGTCCACGATGCTCGTCAGCTGGACCGCCTCGGACTCCACCCGCTCCTGGGCGCTGTTGCTGATCGTGCGGGTCTCGACGATGACGAGGGAGACCCCGAAGACGGCGATGACGACGAGGACGACGGCGAGGGTGGACTGGATGAGACGGCGGCGCACGCTTGCCCTCCGGACGGGGCGGGGTGTTCTGGGACCTTCGGGGCGGAGTGTTCTGAGACCTTCGATTGTGCGGCACCCGGGCGGGCCGCCGGGCCGGGGGCACGGACACCTGCCCGCGCGCGGTCCTCCGGGGAGGACGTATGCGGTTCTCCCGTCAGGGAAGCGGACGTGTGCGGTTCTCCCGGCCGGGGCGGACGCTCACCCGTGTCCGGCTCGTCAGGAGCGCGGACGCCCACCCGTACGCTGCCGCGTCAGGAGCGCGGACGCCCACCCGTGTGCCGCCGCGTCAGGGTGCCCGGGGAACCGCGCGGCCGGCGACGACCCACCGCGGCCGCCGCGGCACACTCCCCCGGGCCGCGGGGCGACCCGGCCCCACCGACCCGCTCAGTTCTTCTCGAACCGGAACCCGACGCCTCGCACGGTCGCGATGTACCGCGGATTCGCCGCGTCGTCGCCCAGCTTCTTGCGCAGCCAGGAGATGTGCATGTCGAGGGTCTTGGTCGACGACCACCATGTGGTGTCCCAGACCTCCCGCATCAGCTGGTCTCGGGTGACGACCCGGCCCGCGTCGCGTACGAGGACCCGCAGCAGGTCGAACTCCTTGGCCGTGAGCTGCAGCTCCTCGTCACCCATCCATGCCCGGTGCGACTCGACGTCGATCCGCACCCCGTGGGTGGCGGGCGGCTGTGCCGGCTCCGCGGCGCCGCGCCGGAGCAGCGCCCGGACACGGGCCAGCAGCTCGGCGAGCCGGAAGGGCTTGGTGACGTAGTCGTCGGCGCCCGCGTCGAGGCCGACGACGGTGTCCACCTCGTCGGCGCGCGCGGTCAGGATGAGGATCGGCACGGTGTGCCCCTCGGCACGCAGCCTGCGGGCCACCTCCAGGCCGTCCATGCCGGGCAGCCCCAGATCCAGGACGACCAGGTCGATGCCACCTTGCATGCCGGCGTCCAGCGCGGTGGGGCCGTCCTCGCGGACCTCCACCTCGTACCCTTCCCGGCGCAGTGCGCGAGCCAACGGCTCCGAGATGGACGCGTCGTCCTCGGCGAGCAGTACACGGGTCATGGGGTGATGGTAGTCCGACCAGAACCGCAGGTGGAGGGTGATCGGCAAGCAGGATTCACACCTTGCCCGAGGGTTCTCTCACCTTCCTCGCGCATGATCCACGGCGGCGGGCGATTCGTCCCGCCACCGGTGAAGATCCACACCACCGCGTGACGCCATGTGAAGAAGGCGCCCCGAGCCGGTGCGGATCGCGCGGGGGGCTCGTGGACATGACGCTCCGACGCCGCCGACACCCGTCCACCACCTGCGTCTACACACCCCGAACCCAGCTGGGACCTTCGAATACATGCTCATGGTTGCGCTCTTACCTGTGATCCGCCTCTCAAGCCCTTCCTTTTCGCGCGGCCTTCTGACGTATGGTGACGGAACGCCTGTAGCAACACGAGGGGACCTTCGGCGGCATATCCGCACGGAAGGTCTCTTTCCCGTGCGTAATGACATGTGCGTAATGACCTGTGGCCGGGCCCCGGACACGCGGGACGCATCGATGCGTCAACGCGCGTAGAGAGGCGTGGATCCCGGTGGTCGCCGTCCGCCGTCCCGTGACCCGGGGTGGACCCCCGCGTGGTGGGGCGGACGTTCCGGCCGTCCGGTGCCGGCCGCCCCACCACCGGGCGCGCGCCCCCACGTGCGCCGTCCCGATCTGCAAGGAACGACCATGGCGTCCAGCCTGACGAAGGACCCGGCCGGCCGGGGAACCCCCGGCACCGAGGCCACCTTCTTCGGCCACCCCCGCGGACTGGCCACTCTCTTCATGACCGAGATGTGGGAGCGGTTCTCCTACTACGGCATGAAGGCCCTCCTCACCGTCTACCTGCTCTCCGGCGGCCCCGACGCCGGCAAGGGGAGCATGGGCGGCGGCCTGGCCATGGACCTGGCCACCACCACCACGATCGTCGCCGTCTACTCGGCGATGGTGTACCTGCTCGCGATGCCCGGCGGCTGGCTCGGCGACCGTGTCTGGGGACCCCGCAGGACGGTGGCGATCGCCGCCGTCACGATCATGTCCGGGCACCTGGTGCTCGCCCTGCCGGGCGGTCAGGCACCGTTCTTCGTGGGCCTGGCGCTGGTCGCGGCCGGTTCCGGTCTGCTGAAGGCCAACATCTCCACGATGGTGGGCCACCTCTACGACGGCCCCGGTGACCCGCGGCGCGACGGTGGCTTCACGATCTTCTACATGGGCATCAACGCGGGCGCCTTCTTCGCCCCGCTGGCCATCGGCACCGTCGGCCAGGAGGTCAACTGGCACCTCGGCTTCGGTCTGGCCGCGGTCGGCATGGCCATCGGTCTCGCCGTCTTCCTCGCCGGCAGCCGGACCCTGAGCCCGACCAGCGACATCGTCCCCAAGCCGCTGGCGGCCGAGGAGCGTGCCTCCTGGCTGCGCAAGGGTCTGCTCTGGCTGGCCGTCGCGGCCGTCTTCTACGGCGCCGTCGGTCTCAGCGGCCACTTCACCCTGAACTGGGCGATGATCCCGCTGACCGTCATCGGTCTCGTCGTCCCGGCGGGTGTGCTGCTGCGCATCAAGCGGGACAAGGAACTGACCACCGCCGAGCAGTCGAAGATGACCGGCTACATCTGGTTCTTCGTCGCCGCCGCCGTGTTCTGGATGATCTACGACCAGGGCGCCTCCACGGTCCAGGCCTTCGGCTCGAACGACCAGAAGGTGGCCGGCTCACTGCTCGGTTTCGAGTTCCCGACCTCCTGGTACCAGTCGCTGAACCCGCTGTTCATCATGGCGCTGGCCCCGGTGTTCGCCTGGCTCTGGCTGTGGCTCAACCGCCAGGGCCGGGAGCCCGGCACGGCCGTGAAGTTCGCGATGGCCCTGGTGCTCATCGGTGTCTCGTTCTTCTTCTTCCTGATCCCGCTGGGCATGGCGGCGAACGGCACCCTGACCAGCCCGATGTGGCTGGTGGGCATCTACTTCATCCAGACCGTCGGCGAGCTGTGCCTCTCCCCGGTCGGCCTGTCGGTGACGACGAAGATGGCCCCGGCCAAGTACGCCGGCCAGATGATGGGCGTGTGGTTCCTCGCGGTCACAGCGGGCGACTCCGTCACCGGCCTGCTCTCCAACCCCGCCGTCGGCGGCTTCGACCTCAGCGGGACCGGCATGGTCGCCGTCGAGGCCACCCTGGCGGTCCTCGCCGGCTTCGCGATCTACATGTACCGCAAGAAGGTCAGGGCCCTCACGGGCGACGTCAACTGACCCCGGCTCCGGCCGATCCGGGCAGGGCCGCCGCACCTCCGGGTGCGGCGGCCCTTTCTCGTCCCGCCCCCTCGGCCGTGCACCCGCCGGTCTCAGGTGGGCGGGTCCTCCGGGGCCGAGGAGAGCGGGGCGCTGCGCGAGGCTGTCGGGGGGACGCCGGCGGTGTCGGGGCGCGTGTCGCGACGTGTGTCGGGGGGCGTGTCGCGACGTGTGTCGGGGATGGTTCCGCGGCCGGTGTCGGGGATGGTTCCGCGGCCGGTGTCGGGGGTGAACCACGGCAGGTTCGGGGCCGATGCCGGGACGGGGACCGTACGTGCGGGGGACGGCGTACGGGGTTGTGCGTGGGCCGCGTTCGAGGGGCTCGGCCGGGGCACCCACGCCGGCAGGCGCCGCCCGCGTCCCCGCCCCTCGGGAGCCGTGCGCGCCGGGCGCACCCGGTCCACCACCGCCATTCCCGTCCGGAACAGCACCGCCGGTACGACGAGGCAGAGCATCAGCCAGAAGAGGGTGACACCCCAGGGTCGGCCCACGGCCCACGGTCGTTCGGCGAGTACCCTCCCGCCGTACTTGAGGGAGACGGTGTAGTCGCCGTGCGCCCCGGCCGCGAGGTCCACGGGCAGCGTGATCCGGGCCCTGCCGCCGGGCCGGATCGTTCCGCGCCACCGCTGTTCCTCCCAGCGCGGGGCGAACACGCCGTGCGAGGTGCCGACCTGGAAGACGGGATTCCTGACCGGCGAGGTGCCGACATTGCCGACGGTGAGGACGAGCTCCCGGGAGGGTGGCGCCCCGAACCAGGTCAACAGCCCGTCGGAGCCCGCCAGTCGAGCGTCCGTCAGCAGCGAGAGCTGTCCGCCGGCGGCCTCCCTCGGCAACGGTTCGACCGAGTGCCCGGCGACCTGGAAGGCCGCGTCCGCCGCCGCCTTCGGGCCCGTGATGGTGGAGACGTGCACGACGCAGGGACACGGCACCGGGGGTTCGGACACCGGCAACTCCCGGCGGAAGCCGCCCTTGTCGTCGGCGGTGACGGCCCGCCCGTCGGCGTTGGCACAGGAGTCGGTGCCGCCGGGCACCCCCCGCGCCGGCGTGGACCGACCGCAGATGAGCACCATCAGGATCGCCTTCGGCCGCCAGCCGCCGCCGGTCACGGTGACCGAACCACCGGTCCCGGCCTGCGACTTGGACAGCTTCACCGTCGGCCCGTCCGCGGCCAGCGCGCTCCCGCCGCCGAAGGGCGCCGCCAGGAGCGCCACGACGAGGACGAGCACCACCGTGAGCGCCGAGGTGCGCGGGGTGGGGGGCTGTGCCGGGTGCGCCGCCGGGACCGGCCGCCTTCTGATCACGTTCCGGCTCCCGTCAGCGACGTACCGCCTGGTTCCTGCGTGTCACCCACAGGGCTCCCGCCGCGCCCGCGAGCAGTACCGTCCCGCCGAGCGTGCCGAGTGCGACCGCCGAGTCCAGGGGCCCGGTCTGCGGAAGCTCGCCGCCCGAGCCGCCAGTACCGCCGGAGCCGCCCGTGGCGGAGCCGCCGCCCGTACCGCCCGAGGCGCCCCCGCCGGCGGCGGTGACGTCGAGGGTGAGCGAGGGGCCGGGATCGTTCCCCGGTGTGCAGGTGGTCACCGTGCCGAGGGCCTTGATGGTGAGGACACCCGCGGTGAAGTCGACCTTGCCGGTCTTCTTCGGGGTGTACGTACCGCTCAGGTCATTGATCTTGATCGGCGTGTTGGGCGGGATCGCCTCCTGGTTCGCCGGCCCGGTCACCGTGAGCGTCCCGCTGTCGGCCCCGCCCAGCTCGATCGTGGCGCTCGGCGTCATCGCGCCCTTGCCCAGCTCGACCGGGCTGGACGACACGCCCTTCTGCCACGACATCGTGATCTTGTAGCCGTCGCCGCTCTCGACGCCCTTGATGTCGATCGGCGACACCGCGGACTTGTCCCCGATCGGCGTCTTGCAGTTGTACTCGACGTCCACGACCTCGGCATGGGCCACCGGGGCGGCCATCAGCACCGCTGAGCCGGCCAGGGCCGCGAGGGACGCGAGCGCGGCGGTTCGTTTCTGGTACGTCCGGTACGACACCTCGGCACCCCACATTTCTGACGGAACATCAGATCGGCGGCTCAAGGTACGCCGGGGCCCGTGGAGAAGGAAGACACACGCAGGTGTCGGATTGAGTGTCGATGCCCCGGGACGACCGCCCACCGACCGACGCGGCGGCCTCCACGGCGACGGCCCGTGGAGCCCGGGCATCGGCTCGTGCTGCACGGCGACGAGCCCGAGGGCGACATGCCGTGGTGCACGGCGCGACTCAACGGCCACGTCGGCTGCCCGTCGATCCATGACAACAAGCCTGCGGCCCCCGGCCCCACGGCCCAGCCCTACGGGCTCTCGGCGGCAGGCACACGGCCCACACCGGCGGGCTCACAGCCCTCACCGACAGCCCGGCGATCCACGACGACCGGGGCGGGGTCCACGCCGGCAGGGCTCACGGACCCGTGCCGACGCTCTCGCCCGGAGCGCCCCAGGGCTCGGAGCACCGCGCATCGGCCCTCACCAACCCGCCGGGGGCGTCGAGCGCCCCCGCTGCGGTCAGGCCGGAGCCCCCAGCTCCGCCCACACCGTCTTCCCGGACGCGCCAGGATCCCGTACGACCCCCCAGTCCAGACACAGCCGCTGCACGATGAACATGCCGTGCCCACCCGGGCGGCCCGCCCGGTGCGGTGTCCGGGGGGCCGGATTCCCCGTCCCCCGGTCGGACACCTCGATCCGCAGCACCTTGTTGTCGCACCCGATCCGCAGCTCGGCGGGTCCCTCGGCGTGGAGGCACGCGTTGGTGACCAGCTCGGACACCACCAGCAGGACGTCCTCGGCCGCCGCCCGCTGGTCCGCGGTCGCGGCCGGCAGCCACCCCCACTCGTACAGCGCCTGGCGGGTGAAGTCGCGGGCGAGCGGCACCACGCCGCTCTCACCCTCGAAGCTGAGCCGACGGGACCGACGCCCCGTGGCGGGGACCGCGGGCGGGTCTCCCCCGGGCGCCCCGGAAGCGCCGCCGGCACCCGGTTCCGGGCCGCGGTCGCCCGGCGAGAAGGGCCGGGTGGTGCTCATCAGCGCTTCACCTCACCGATTCACCAATACACGATTCAGGACTCATCAAGGGTGCGGGACACAGGCCCGCGCCACGTGCTGTTTTCTACTGTCATCCGTTGCGCCATCCGTACTTCCCGTCGCACTTCGCCGAACTTCCGAGTCACCGCCGAGCCGTCGCCGGGTCGCCGCGGCACCGCCGTCGAGCCGCCGCCGAGCCGCTGCAGGACCCGCGCCGTACACCCCACCGCCGTCCACGCCCCGCCACCGGGCTCTCCCGGGCAGCCGGCCCGTTCGCCGGCACGTTCAGGATGTCTCCTGCCCGAGCGAACCGTCAGAACACCCATGTTTTCGGCACAGAAGCTGTGACGCGAACAATCAGCCGGTCGGGCGGGTGCCGGAGACCGTCCCGCGGGCCGGGCGCCAGGCTCGACGGCTGCGCCGACCGGACCGGCGGCTCCCTCGGCGAGGGCCGCGGCCGACGGACACGGACCTAGTCCCCCAAGGCCGCGTCAAGGGTGTCGTGGACGGTGAACACCGCGTCCGCCCCGGTGATCTCGAAGACCCGCGCCACCGCCGGGAGCATGCCCGCCAGATGGACTCCGCCGCCCGCCGCCTCCGCCTTGAGCCGCACGCCCAGCAGGACGTTCAGCCCGGTGGAGTCGCAGAACTCCAGCAGCGAGCAGTCCACCACCAGACGCGCGAAGCCCTTTTCCAGGCAGCTCTCGAGTGGCTCGCGCAACAGATCGGCGGTGTGGTGATCCAGCTCACCCGCCGGTGTCACCACGGCACTGGAGCCCTCTTCCCGCACCTCGACCCGTAGCCGGCCCGACTGTGCGCTGCCGACCGTCCCACGGTCCATGCCGTCTCTCTCCCGACCGTCGTGACTGCTGACTCGGCCTCGAACACTACGCCTTCTCCACACTCTCCGACACCCGAACAATCCCCCGAAAAGGGACATTTCAGTACACCACGCACTTGCGACGACGTCCTGAAACCGGGTAGGGCTAGTAGTGCACCAAACGACACGGCCGGCTTTGGAGGCGCCGCACACCGCAGTGCACGTACAGGCATCGGCGGCCATATGCCGAGAACGATGGAGGACATCATGTCACCCCGGCTCGACGCATCGCATACCCAGAGGGCGACGTCGGCATCCGCCCCGGAAGAGAGTCAGGACGACCTCGCCCACGATCCGGGCGACGGACTCGCCGACCTGCCGGAGATCCCCCCGTACGACGAGGTGGGACCGGTGGACGCGCGGGCGCTGTCCAAGACCCTCTTCGAGCGGCTGGAGTCCCTTGAGGAAGGCACGTACGAGTACTCGTACGTCCGCAACACGTTGGTCGAACTCAACCTGGCTCTGGTCAAGTTCGCCGCCTCCCGGTTCCGCTCGCGCAGCGAGCCCATGGAGGACATCATCCAGGTCGGCACGATCGGCCTGATCAAGGCGATCGACCGCTTCGAGCTGAGCCGGGGCGTCGAGTTCCCCACGTTCGCGATGCCCACCATCGTCGGCGAGATCAAGCGTTTCTTCCGCGACACCAGCTGGTCCGTGCGCGTACCGCGCAGGCTTCAGGAACTCCGGCTCGACCTGGCCAAGGCCGGTGACGAGCTGGCCCAGAAGCTCGACCGCGCCCCCACGGTGGGCGAGCTGGCGGAGCGCCTGGGGCTGACCAACGACGAGGTCGTCGAGGGCATGGCGGCCTCGAACGCCTACACCGCCTCGTCCCTGGACGCCCAGCCGGAGGAGGACGACTCCGAGGGCGCGCTGGCCGACCGGATCGGCTACGAGGACCACGGGCTCGAAGGCATCGAGTACGTCGAGTCCCTGAAGCCGCTGATCGCCGGACTGCCGCCGCGCGACCGGCAGATCCTCTCCCTGCGGTTCGTGGCCAACATGACGCAGTCCGAGATCGGGGACGAACTGGGCATCTCCCAGATGCACGTCTCCCGGCTGCTGTCCCGCACGCTGGTGAGGCTGCGCAAGGGACTGACGCTGGAGGAGTGAGCGGACGGGCGCCGCCGGGCCGTCCGCGACGGTGCCCGTGACGGCGGCGTGGTGAATGGCGGTGACCGTGATGACGGTCACCGTATCGGTGACAGAAGACGGCCGGGTTCGGCAGGAGTTGAGACGACACTCCTCCCGAACCCGGCCGAATCGTTTCCGGCCTGCCGATCTTTCACCGCCTTACCGCAAGAAACCCCTTCCCTTCGGTTCACCTTCCGTCACTATGGTCACGCGCCAGACTGTTCGGTGTTCCAGAAGCCGACTGGCGGTCACGGGGGTGCGAGGAGGCACGAGGATGACTCGGGCTCGGGACGAGCGCCCCGGCGACGACGACAGCCATGAGTACCGGCAGGACACCGGCACGCCGGGCGCACGCCCCGACGACGGGTCCGAGCACCAGCACGCGAACGCGTCGGACGCACGGCTCACCGCGCTGTTGCGCACCGACTCGCCGATCGCGTACACGGCCCTGCGCGAGCTGCGTGAGCGCCATCACCCGTCGGTCCTCGCCTACGCCCGGCTGTGTGCCGCGAGCGAGTCCTCGGCCCTGGAGCTGGCGACGCAGGCGTTCACGACCGCCACCCGGGAGACGGCACGCGGCGCCGAGGCGGCCGTGCCCTGGCGCCACCAACTGCTGCTGCTGACCGTCCGCGTGGCCGCCACCTGGACCACGGACGAACACGCGACCGGCCTCGCCCCCGCCCTGCGCCCCGTGCTGGCCGCGGCGGGCCCCGAGGGCCCCGTCCCGCCCCTGCTCGCGGCGTTCCAGCTCATGCCGCCCCGGCCCCAGGGACTCATCTGGTACGGCGTCGTGGAGGAGGAGCCGGACGAGCGCACGGCCGTGCTGCTCGGCCTCACCCCCGACGACGTGACGTACAAGCGGGAGTCCGCGCTCCAGACCCTGCGCCAGGCGTGTCTCCGCGTGCGTCTCGCCGCCTCGGACGATCCGCGGTGCCAGGACTTCCGCCGGCTGATCGAGGAGTCCGTACGACCGGACTCCCCTCGCCACAGCGCCGATCTGCACGCCCACATGGAGTACTGCGACTACTGCGCCGGCGCCTACGAGGAGCTGTGCGCCCTGCGCGACAGCCCGCGCGCGACGCTGGCGGAGGGGCTGCTGCCCTGGGGCGGTACGGCGTACACGCGCGGCTCACGCGGCGCGCGGGCCGGGGCCGGCGGACGCGTGGGCGGTCGGCCGGGCGCCGGCGTGGAGGGCGCGGAGGACTTCTCGGAGTCGGAGGCCGAGAGGCCGGACGAGGCGACCAGGGCGCCAGGGACGTCCGGGACGTCCGGCGGGAGCTGGGCGGCGAGGACGGGGCCGCGGAGCGGGTCCGGGGCGGGCGCCAGAACGGGAGGGTGGGCCGAGGCCGCCGCCGCGACCGCCGCGGCGGCGGAGGCGTGGGCGGAGTCGGGCCTGGGCGGCGGCCCGGGCAGAGGCTTCCCGCCCGGGCCTGACACGCAGGGAGCATCGGACTCAGGTACGGGTACGGCGTCCGGGTCTGGCTCGGGCTCGGGGTCCGGCATTCGGACCGGGTCCGGCGTCGGCCACGGCGGTACCGGCGTCGACTCCGGTCACGGGTCCCTTCCCGGTTCCGCATCCCCTTCCGTTTCAGCTTCCGGATTCCCTTCCGGTGGCTCCGATTTCGGCTCCGACGGCGAGGATCGTCCCGTGGGCGGGGTCGCAGCGGTGCCTCGGGGCGGGCCCGGGCCGGCCGCCGGGGCCTGGGCGGCGTCGGGGAGCGACAGCGGGGCCGAGGTGCCGGACGGGGCGGCGGGGGCCAGGTGGTCGCGGTCCCGCCGGGTCGTGCTCACCTCGGTGGCCCTCGGAGTGGCGCTGGCGCCGCTGATGGCGTTCCTGGTGTTCTCGGGGTCGGTCGGCTCGTCGTCGTCCGACGACGCGGCCGGTTCCGGCGGTACGCCCGCGCTGCCTCCGTCGGGGGCGGCGACCACCACGGCCCCGCCGAGCCCGACGCCGTCCCCGACCCCCTCGGAGACCGCGAGCCCCTCGAAGCCCCCGCGGAAGGAGAAGCCGACGCGGAGCCCGAGCCCGAGCCCGTCCGACACGGGCTCGCCGACGCCGTCGCCGCCGTACGGAGGGCCGCTGAGCGGTGCCTACACGCAGGTGGTGAACGTCGCCTCGGGGCTGTGTCTGGACATCCGGGGCGAGTTGGCGGAGGGCACCGACGTCGTCACGGCCACCTGTTCCTCGCGCGCCACGCAGCGCTGGCGTCTCGACTCCGGGCGTGCCGCCCTCCAGTCGTTCGCCGATCCCGACCTGTGCCTGGACAGCCGTGGGGCGATCGACGACGGTGTGGGCGTCTGGGAGTGCGACTCGCTCGACGGGGACAACGGCGACAACCTCAGGTTCGAGGTCGACTCCCGGGGGGTGATCCGTCCGGCCATCGCAGAGCGGTTCGCCGTGACGCCGGACGCGCTCGGTTCCGTCGGCTTCGCCTTGGCGTCGGGGCGCGACGGGCAGCGGTGGCGGGCCGGGTCCGGACCGGCCCCTTCCTGAGACCGGCCCCGAACCCCCGGGGATCCGGGGCCGGTCAGACGACGCGGACGCCCCTGCGCCACACGCCCGTGACCAGGGGCACTCCCGGTCGGTAGGCGAGGTGGACATGGCTGGGCGCGTCCAGCAGCGCGAGATCGGCGTACGCGCCCGGCGTGAGCCGGCCGACATCGTCGCGGCGGAGCGCCCGCGCGCCCCCCGCCGTGGCCGACCAGACCGCCTCGTCCGGTGTCATTCCCATGTCCCGTACGGCGAGGGCGACGCAGAAGGGGACGGACGAGGTGAACGACGACCCCGGGTTGCAGTCCGTGGAGAGGGCGACGGTGACACCCGCGTCGAGGAGGCGACGGGCGTCGGGCCACTCGGCGCGGGTGGAGAACTCGGCGCCGGGGAGGAGTGTGGCGACCGTCCGGCCGCTCGCGAGGGCGTCCACGTCGGCATCGGTGAGGTGGGTGCAGTGGTCCGCGCTCGCCGCGTCCAGTTCGACGGCGAGCCGGACGCCGGGGCCGTACGACAGCTGGTTGGCGTGGATGCGCGGATGCAGGCCCCTGGCCCTGCCCGCCGTGAGGATCGCGCGGGCCTGGTCGCCGTCGAAGGCGCCCTTCTCGCAGAAGACGTCGATCCAACGGGCGTGCGGAGCGCAGGCGTCGAGCATCTCGCCGGTGACGAGCGCGACGTAGGCGGCGGGGTCCTCGGCGTGGTCGGGGGACACGATGTGGGCGCCGAGATACGTCACCTCGTCCGTGTGCCGGGCGGCGATGCGCAGGGCCCGTGCCTCGTCGTGGACGGTCAGGCCGTAGCCCGACTTCGTCTCGAAGGTGGTCGTGCCCTGACGGAGGGCCTCGCGGAGGTAACGGGTGAGGTTGGCCTCCAGTTCCTCGTCGGTGGCGGCGCGGGTGGCGGCGACGGTCGTCCGGATGCCGCCCGCGCTGTAGGCCCGGCCGGACATGCGGGCGTTGAACTCCGCGGTCCGGTCACCCGCGAAGACGAGGTGGGAGTGGGAGTCCACGAAGCCCGGAATCACCGCCCGTCCACCGGCGTCGACCCGATTGTCAGTGGCGGGTGCTTTGCTCTGATCACCGGTCCACGCGATGCGTTCACCGTCGATGACGACGGCCGCGTCCTGGATCAGTCCGAGAGGGGAACCGTCGCCGAGAGAGGGGTCGTTGGTGACCAGGGCAGCGATGTTGGTGATGAGCGTGCTGGCGGTGCTCGCCGAGTGGGCGGGGCTGTCGGTCGTCGGGCTGCTCATGGCGTCCTTGGTTGCCTGGTCGGCGGTCGGTTCGGATTCTGGGTCGGGGCGCCGGCTCGGGGGCGGGCCGGCCGGGGTCATCCGCGCAGTGCTGCGACGGCGTCCGCGAGGGCTTTCGGCACATCCGGCACGCGCGTGTGCGCCCCGTCCCGTACGACGTGCCGACCTCCCACCACCGTGTGCGACACGTCCGCTGCCGACGCGGCGAATACCGCCGTCTCCGCGCCGAGCCGTGGCAGCGGCCCCGCTGTCCTGACCGAGTCGAGCGCGATCGTCGTGAAGTCGGCGAGCGCGCCCGTCTCCAGGGTGCCGGCGTCGTCCCAGCCGATCGCCGCGTGGCCGTCGGCCGAGGCCGCCCGCAGGAGGGCCGCCGCCGTCCAGTGACCGCGTGTACGGGTGCGCAGGCGCTCGTTCAGCTCCATCGCGCGCGCCTCTTCGAGCAGGTCGATGACGGCGTGGCTGTCGGAGCCGAGGGAGAGCGGAGAGCCGGCCCGTTGCAGGGCGACGGCCGGTCCGATGCCGTCCGCGAGGTCCCGTTCGGTCGTGGGACACATACAGGTGCCGGTGCCGCTGCCGCCGATGAGGGCGATGTCCTCGTCGGTGAGGTGGGTGTTGTGCACGCCCGTCGTGCGGGGGCCCAGCACGCCGTGGTCGGCGAGGAGCTGGGCGGGGGTGCGGCCGTGTGCCGCGTGGCAGGCGTCGTTCTCCGCCGTCTGCTCCGACAGGTGCACGTGCAGCGGGGCCCGCCGTTCCTCGGCCCAGCGCGCCACGGTCGCCAACTGCCCGGCCGGCACGGCTCGTACGGAGTGCACGGCCGCACCGATCCGCGCGTGATCCCGGTCCTTGAGAACTGAACAGCGTTCCGCCCATGCCTCCGCCGTGCCGTCGGAGAAGCGGAGCTGGTGGTGGTCGGGTGCCTTGCCGAAGCCTGCGGAGAGGTAGGCCGTGTCGAGGAGGGTGATCCGGATGCCCGCCTCGGCGGCGGCCTCGACGAGGGCCTCGCCCATGGCGTTCGGGTCGGCGTACGGGGTGCCGCCGGGGGCGTGGTGCACGTAGTGGAACTCGCCCACCGCCGTGATCCCGGCCAGCGCCATCTCCGCGTACACGGCCCGCGCGAGGGCGCGGTAGGTGTCCGGGGTCAGCCGGTCCGCCACCCGGTACATGACCTCGCGCCAGGTCCAGAAGGTGCCCGAGCCGACCTGCACGGTGCCGCGCAGGGCCCGGTGGAAGGCGTGGCTGTGGGCGTTGGCGAGGCCGGGCAGGGTGAGGCCGCGCAGGACGACCGCGCCCGGCGGCGGGGCGGGCGTGCCGGTGCGCACGGCGCCGACGCGGCCGTCGGTGGTCACCGTGAGGGTCACGCCCGGCTCGACGTGCGTGCCGAGCCAGGCGTGTTCGAGCCAGTAGGTCGTCTCCGTCACCTGCGGGCCAGCCCTTCCAGTACGTCGGCGAGCGCGGTCACCCCGGCCAGGCAGTCGTCCTCGGCGGCGTGTTCGGCCGGGGAGTGCGAGACGCCTGTCGGGTTGCGCACGAACAGCATGGCGGTCGGGACGGTCCCGGAGAGGATCCCGGCGTCGTGTCCGGCACCGGTTCCGAGGACCGGCACCTTCAGGTCGGCCGTGTCCCGGCCCAGGATGCGGGCGATCTCGTCGCGCAGCGCGTGTTCGAACTCGACGACGGGCGTGAATGACTCCCGGACGACGTCCAGCTCGATGCCGTGCTCCTGGGCGTAGTCGCGGGCCGCCTCCTCGATCGCGCCGACGACCGTGTCCAGCGTCGTCTGGTCCTCGGCGCGGGAGTCGAGCCAGCCGCGTACGAGGGAGGGGATGGCGTTGACCCCGTTCGGTTCGACGGAGATCTTGCCGAAGGTGGCGACGGCGCCGGCCAACCGGGCCTCGCGGCGGGCGGCGAGCACGGTCTCCGCGTACGACAGCATGGGGTCCCGGCGGTCGACGAGCCGGGTCGTGCCGGCGTGGTTGGCCTCGCCGCGGAAGTCGAACCGCCAGCGCCCGTGCGGCCAGATCGCGCTGGCGATCCCGACGGCGTCCCCGGACAGGTCCAGGGCCCGCCCCTGCTCGACGTGCAGTTCGACGAAGGCGCCGATGCGCGCGAGGCGTTCCGGGTCGGCCCCGATGCCCTCCGGGTCGTATCCGGCGGCCTCCATCGCCCGGGGGAGGGTGACGCCGTCCCCGTCGGTGAGCCGTCCCGCCTGCTCGGCGGTCAGCTGCCCGGTGGCCAGCCGTGAGCCCACACAGGCCAGCCCGAAGCGGGCGCCCTCCTCGTCGCCGAAGTTGACGATGGCGAGCGGCTTGTCGAACCGGGCGCCCCGGGCGCGGAGTTCGTCGAGCGCGGCGAAGGAGGAGACGACGCCGAGGGGGCCGTCGAAGGCCCCGCCGTCGGGCACGGAGTCGAGGTGCGACCCGGTGACCACGGCGTCCCCGGCGGTGGGGTCGCCGAGCCAGGCCCACTGGTTGCCGTTCCGGTCGACCTCGTGGTGCAGGCCCCGGTCCTCGGCCTGCTCCTCGAACCAGGCCCGGCAGTCGGCGTCGGCGGCGGTCCAGGCGAACCGGCGGTAGCCGCCGGAGCCGGGGTGCCGGCCGATGGGCTTCAGGTCGCGCCACATCTCGTGGAAGGAGGCACCACCGGTGGCGGGGCGGGGGACGCGCTCATGCGCTCCCGCCTCGGTGCTGCCGTCGCGCCCCCCTTCGCGCTGGGTCACGCGTCCTCACCCTCGCGCATCGGCACCCGTACGCCCCGGTCGTCGGCGACGGACTCGGCGATGTCGTAGCCCGCGTCGACGTGCCGGATGACGCCCATGCCGGGGTCGTTGGTCAGCACGCGGCGGATCTTCTCGCCGCCCAGCTTCGTGCCGTCGGCGACCGTGACCTGGCCGGCGTGGATGGAGCGGCCCATGCCCACGCCGCCGCCGTGGTGCAGGGAGACCCAGGACGCGCCGGAGGCGACGTTCACCATCGCGTTCAGCAGCGGCCAGTCGGCGATGGCGTCGGAGCCGTCGAGCATGGCCTCGGTCTCGCGGTAGGGGGAGGCGACGGAGCCGCAGTCCAGGTGGTCGCGGCCGATGGCCAGCGGTGCCGCCAGCTCCCCGCTCGCCACCATGTCGTTGAACCGCTCGCCGGCCTTGTCCCGCTCGCCGTAGCCGAGCCAGCAGATGCGGGCCGGCAGGCCCTGGAAGTGGACACGCTCGCCGGCCATCCTGATCCAGCGGTGCAGGGACTCGTTCTCCGGGAACAGGTCGAGGAGCGCCTTGTCGGTCTTGGCGATGTCGGCGGGGTCGCCGGAGAGGGCGGCCCAGCGGAAGGGGCCCTTGCCCTCGCAGAACAGGGGCCGGATGTAGGCGGGGACGAAGCCGGGGAAGGCGAACGCCCGCTCGTAGCCGGCGAGCTGGGCCTCGCCGCGGATGGAGTTGCCGTAGTCGAAGACCTCGGCGCCGGCGTCCTGGAAGCCGACCATCGCCTCGACGTGCCGGGCCATCGACTCGCGGGCGCGGGTGGTGAAGCCGGCCGGGTCCTTCGCCGCGTAGGACGCCATGTCGTCGAAGTCGACGCCCACGGGCAAGTAGGCCAGCGGGTCGTGGGCGGAGGTCTGGTCGGTGACGATGTCGATAGGGGCACCCGACGCGAGGAGCTGGGGGAGGAGGTCGGCCGCGTTGCCGAGGACGCCGATCGAGAGCGGGCGGCGGGCGTCGCGGGCCTCGACGGCCAGCTGGAGGGCGTGGTCGAGCGAGTCGGCCTTCACGTCGAGGTAGCGGTGCTCGATGCGGCGCTCGATGGCGCGGGGGTCGCAGTCGATGCAGATCGCGACGCCGTCGTTCATGGTGACCGCGAGGGGCTGGGCGCCACCCATGCCGCCGAGTCCGGCGGTGAGGGTGATGGTCCCGGCGAGGGTGCCGCCGAACTTCTTGGCGGCGACGGCGGCGAAGGTCTCGTAGGTGCCCTGGAGGATGCCCTGGGTGCCGATGTAGATCCAGGAACCGGCGGTCATCTGGCCGTACATGGTCAGCCCGAGCTGTTCCAGCCGGCGGAACTCCTCCCAGTTGGCCCAGTCGCCGACGAGGTTGGAGTTGGCGATGAGGACCCGGGGCGCCCACTCGTGGGTCTGCATGACGCCGACGGGGCGGCCCGACTGGACCAGCATGGTCTCGTCCTGCTTGAGGGTCCGCAGCGTGCGGACCATGGCGTCGAAGGAGCGCCAGTCCCGGGCGGCCTTGCCCGTGCCGCCGTAGACGACGAGCTTGTCGGGGTGCTCGGCGACCTCGGGGTCGAGGTTGTTCTGCAGCATGCGCAGGGCGGCTTCCTGCTGCCAGCCCAGGGTGCTGAGTTCCGTACCGCGCGGCGCTCGAACGGGGCGGGGTCCTGACACGGTCTGCCTCCAGCTCTATACAGCAACTATTCACATCCTGACTTGCTGAATAGAGCTAGTCAATACAGCGGTAGGGCCAGCGGCGGCGCGCCGTGGGTGTTTGGCTGGACACACTGGGTCCATGGGCTCGGACGACGACACGACAGCGGGGGACGGGATGGGAGACGTGACGAACGGGACCGGCGGGGAGAGGCCCGCCGCCCGGCACGAGGAGGCGGCCGGGGACGGCGAGCCGACGCTGCGGCTGTACGACACCGACGGCGAGCGGGCCGCCCGGCGGGACGAGGCCGTGCGGGCGGCGGTGGAGCAGGGGCTGCTGTCCCCCGACACCCCGGTCGTCGCCCTCCTCGACGTCACCGGGATCCGGGCCTCGGCGGGAGCGCTGCGGACGGCGTTCGACGCGGTGACGGCGCCGGGGACGCCCGTGCTGCACGCGTTCGCGGTGAAGGCGACGCCGCTGGTGCCCGTGCTGCGGCTGCTGCGCGAGGCGGGGATCGGCGCCGAGGTCGCGAGTGCCGGGGAGCTGGCCCTCGCGCGGGCGGCCGGGGTGCCGCCGAGGCGGACCGTGCTGGACTCGCCCGCCAAGACCCCGGCCGAGCTGCGGGAGGCGCTGGCGCTCGGCATCGCGGTCAACGCGGACAATCCCCAGGAACTGGCCCGGATCGACGCGCTCGTCCGGTCGGCCACCACCCGCTCCCCCGTCGGCATCCGGGTGAACCCGCAGGTCGGCTCGGGCGCGATCGACGCGCTGTCCACGGCGACGGCCACCTCCAAGTTCGGCGTGGCGCTCCGGGACGAAGGCGCCCGGGAGTGGGTCGTCCAGGCGTACCTGGACCGCCCCTGGCTGAGCCGGCTGCACGCGCACAGCGGGTCCCAGGGGATGCCGCTGTCGCTGATGACACGGGCGATCACCGAGACGTACGAACTGGCGGAGGAGATCAACCGGCGGATCGGGCGGCGGCAGATCGACACCATCGACATCGGCGGCGGGCTGCCGGTGAACTTCGCGTCGGAGGCGGCGACACCGACGTACGAGCAGTACGCGCGACTGCTCGCGGAGGCGGTGCCTGGGCTGTTCGACGGGCGGTACGGGCTGGTGACCGAGTTCGGCAGGTCGCTGCTGGCGAAGCACGGGACGATCGTGGCCCGTGTCGAGTACACCAAGAGCGCCGGCGGGCGGGCCATCGCGGTCACGCACGCGGGGGTGCAGGTGGCGACGCGGACGGTGTACGCGCCCGGGTCCTGGCCGCTGCGGATCGCCGCGTACGACGCGAAGGGCCGGGCGAAGCACGGACCGGTGGCGGTGCAGGACGTGGCGGGGCCCGCCTGTTTCGCGGGGGACCTGCTCGCGGAGGGGCGCTCGCTGCCACTGCTGGAGCCGGGCGACTACGCGGCCGCGCTGGACACCGGCGCGTACTACTTCGCGCACCACTACGCGTACAACTCCCTGCCCCGGCCCGGGATCTACGGGTACGCCCCCGGGGACGGCCGCACCCGGTTCGCGGTGGTGCGGCGGGCGCAGACCGTGGAGCAGATCGTGGCCGAGGCGGGGGGAGCGGAGAGGTCGGGGCTGCTGGGGCTCTGACCGGCGCCGTGCGGTCCGGCCCGGTCCGGTCCGGTCCGGTCCGGGGGAACCGTGGTGCGGCGACCGCGGCCACAGGGCGTGGCCGATGGCCCGATGCCCCCCGCGCCCCGGGTCACCAGGGAGCGCCCGGAAGTACCCCTGGGCGCCCGGCCCATGGATGCGCACCACATGCACGCCCCTCGCGCCCCCCAGAATGAGGAACAGCCGGCGCCCCGCCCGCGCCCGGTATGCGGCCCGGCCGCATAGGCGCACCTCAGCGCGTCGGCGTACCGCCCGGCACCCAACAGCGGTGAAAAGCAGGCAAGTCGACCCACCTTAGTCACCTCTCCGCATGTTCCGCTGGAAAATGCCAGATCACTCACTCCTCACGCACACGTTGCGTAGCGTCTGCGTCACTCAACCGAACCGCAGGCAGGAGGGGAGCCACGGTGCCCGGAATCGACGAGTGTCTGGTGGAGGCCATGAGGCTGCCCGGTGCCCTGGGCGCCTCGGTGGTCGACTGGACCAGCGGGCTGGCCCTGGGCACCGTCGGGGACGCACCCGGCGGTGACCACGAGACGACCGCGGCGGAGGCCGCGGAGCTGGCACGGCTGGCGGCGGAGCACCGGGCGTTCGCGCCGGAGGAGGGCTCGGACTGGTCCGGTGCGGATCTGCCGGTCGAGGACCTGATCGTCAGCAACCGGGACACGTACCACGTGCTGCGCTTCGTGCGGACGACGTTCGACAGCAGTGTGTTCCTGCACCTGTGGCTGGCCCGTTCGGACGGCAACCTCGCGCTGGCCCGGATCCGGCTCGGCGAGATGGCGGGACGGCTGGTGTTGGCATGAGCGTGATCACCACACCGGCGCCCCCGCTGCCCGTGCGCGGCGAACACTTCCGGCAGGCCGTCTCACCGATGCTGAGCCGGCTCGCCGCCGAGCGGGCCACCGGCGTACTGCTGCGCGAGAGCGGCTCGTTGTACCTGTCCGAGGGGGAGGTCGTGCATGCCGAGAGCCCCCGCTCCCCGGGCCTCGACGTGCTGCTCGCCACCGGCGGCATCCTGGACCGCGACGGCTGGCGGGAGGCGGTCGACACCGCCGGAGCAGGGCTGCGGGTCGGGCGGTTCCTCGTGGACAGCGGCCGGGTCGCGCGGGGCGCTCTCGAACTGTGCCACGCGGGGGCGCTCTTCGACGCGGCGTACTTCGTGCTCGGCCCGGGCAGCGCGCCGGCCAGCTTCCGTTACGGGGCCGCGCACTGGCTGGGGCCGATCCGTCCGGTGCCGGTGGCCGCCGTGGCGCGCGAGGCCCGGCGCCGCCGCGACCTGCTGCACCGCATCTGGCCCGACGCCGAGACGGACGACGCGCCGCTGACCAGGTCCGCCGACCAGGGTGTGCCCCCGGTCCCGGCCCGCCAGGGAGCCGTGCTCGGCCAGGTGAACGGCCTGCGCACGGCCGCCGAGATCTCCCTCACCCTGGGACGCCCGGCCTTCCACACCCTGGTGGACGTACGGCGGCTGGCGGCCGCGGGGCTGATATCCGCGACCCGGCACTCCCCGGTGAGAACCCCACCGGCGCCGGCCGGCCCGGACCACCACTCCCGGGCCACCCACCCCGAGCACTCCCCCGCCCCGCACCCGGGCCACACCGCCCTGCCGGTCGCCCCGGCCCACACCGCACCACCGCCCGATCCGGGCGCCCTCACCCCACCGGCGGCCCTGGGCCCCCTCATCCCACCGGCCGCTCCGGGCCGCCACTCGGCCGCCGGCCCCGTGAGCGCCGGACCCGTGACCGCCGGACCCGTGACCGCCGGCGAGGTCTCGCCCCTCGCCCCACCTTGGCCGCTCACCACCACAGACCCCGACGTGGCTCTACTGCAAAGGCTCAGGGATGCGCTGGAGGCCCTTTGAGCGGCAGCGGGAGCGTCCCGCCGAGAGGAGACTGCTCATGGCCGCGGAGGCCGAAGTCCTCGACGAACTGCACCGGTTGAGGGCCCGTGTACCCCAGCTGACCGGCGCGCTCGCGGCCAGCGTGGACGGGCTCGTCCTCGCCCACGACACCCCCGGCGTCGAACCGGAGGGCCTCGCGGCACTCACCGCCGCCGCGCTCGGCGTCGCCGTACGGATGACGGACACCGCCGGCCGGGGCGAGCTGCGCGAACTGCTGCTGCGGGGTGACCACGGCTATGTGGCCACGTACGCGGCGGGCTCCTCCGCCGTGCTGACGCTGCTGGCCCAGGACCGGGTCAACGTGGGCCGGCTGCACCTGGAGGGCCGCCGGGCCGGCGGCCGGATAGGGGAGCTGATGGACGCCGTGCCCCGGCCGGACGAGACCGCGGCGGCCGAGGCCCTGCCTGTCACCAGGAACCCGGCCCGTGCGGTGGCGAGGACCACGAGCACGGCCACGCCCACGGCCGCCGCCGCGTCCCCGGCACCGGCCAAGGCCACGGTCAGGTCGACCATGCCCCGCCGCACTCCCCGTGCCACCCCCTCGCGCACCACCCCCCGAACCACTCCCAACGCACCTACCACCAGTGAGAGCTGAAAGGACACCGCACACCATGGCCAACACCGAGACCGCGTTGAAAGAGGCCCTCGCGTCCATCGAGGGCGCGACCGGCGCCGCCCTGGTCGACTACACCAGCGGCATGGCACTGGGCACGATCGGCGGCAGCAAGGGGTTCGACCTCACCGTCGCCGCCGCCGGGAACACCGACGTCGTCCGCGCCAAGCTGCGCACCATGGAGCACCTCGGCCTCAAGGGCGAGATCGAGGACATCCTGATCACCCTGTCCGACGCGTACCACCTGATCCGCCTGCTCACCGGCCGCGGCGGCAACGGCCTCTTCCTCTACCTGGTCCTCGACGCCAAGCGGGCCAACCTGGCCATGGCCAGGCACCAGTTGCGGCGGATCGAGGCGGAGCTGGAGGTCTGACCCGACCGAGACCGGGGCTCCGGCGGCGCACCCCACCCGGGGAGCGCCGCCGAGCACGTTCCCGGCACTGCCCGACCCCGGCCTCCGCCCGCACACTCGTGCGAACGCCGCCCTCCCTCTCCGCTACCGTGTCCGCCCTGGGACCAGGAGAAGAGGACGACGGTGGGCAGAGTGGTACGGGGGACGGTGCTGGCGCAGCTGGCGCTGCTGGCCGGGGTGCTGACGGGGTGCGCGGAACCGGCGGGGGACGGCGGCGGGAAGCCGTCGGCGAGCGCCGGCGGGTCGGCGCAGGAGCCGTCCGGGTCGGGGTCGTCGCAGGACGCCGTCAGGAGCGGCGGCAGCGTGGGCGCGGCCGGTTCCGCCTGCGAGCTTCCGGTCACCTTCGAGACCGCCGAGAAGTGGCGGCCGGAGGCCGTCGAGACCGGGGCACCCGGCGGCGGGAGCGGTTCCGAGGAGGACGAGCTCGCGGCCGAGCTGGCCGAGGGCCTGCTGCACCAGGGCCCGTTCACCGCCGCGTGCGAGATCGACGCCAAGCCGGCCGGGAACATCGGGTTCATCCGCGTGTGGACCGGCGAGGCCGGCGCCAGGGGCGGGGACGCGAAGGCCCTGCTCAAGGAGTTCGTGGCGGCGGAGGGCGACACCGGTGAGGCCGAGTACCGCGCGTTCCGCTCGGACTCCGGTGTCTCCGGCGCCGAGGTCGAGTACCTCTACACCAGCGAGGCCCTGGACGAGACCAAGAAGGAGCGGGCCTTCCTGACGGTCACCCCGAAGGGGCCCGTCGTCGTCCATCTCGGCGGCCTCGACACCCAGGAACACGAGGAGATGCTCCCGGCGTACGAGCTGGCCAGGCGGACCCTGAGCACCGTCTGAGGGGGCGCGCGGCCTACCGCCGTCCGCCCCCGGGTGCCGCGTCGCCCGCGCCGATCCCGGTGACCCGGTACCCGTCCACCCGCTTGCCCGCCGGCCCGCCGCCCCGCGCGGACAGCCGGTCCACCGGGACCCAGTAGAGGTGACCCGCGGTGCGTTCGCGGCGGCCGAGCCGGGCCGCCCTGAGGCGCAGGCCGGTGCCGACTCCGGCGAGGAGCAGACCGCCCGCCGCGGGGAGCACGAGGGACGAGCCCAGGGCGAGCGCGAAGGCGAGGAGCAGCCACCAGCGATGGCCCCGGCGCCAGTTGCGCAGGGTCACGGCACGGTCCTGGAGGACGTCGTGCTTGCCGGCGCGCACGGCCGCGCGCTCCGGCGCGAGGTACCGGCCGCGCCGGGCCCACGCCACCGCGCCGGCGGCGAGGAGGAACAGCGCCGCCCCGGCGAGCACGCCGATCCGCCGCCCGGTCAGCCCCGGCTGCACCGCGCCGGCCCCCGCCGCGACCAGTCCCAGCCACCACGACGGCCCCGCCCCGGCCCGCACCACGACGGCCACCCGAGCGAGCCCCTGCCCTCCGCGCGCCACGCTTGTCCCCTCCCGTGCTCCCGGCGTCGTCACGACGGTCGCGGGCACCGTATCCGGCGAACGTGAAACGCTCCTGAGAATCACCGGGATCTCCCGGCCGGCGGCCCTACTCGACGAACAGGCCCCTGCTCGCCGCCCTCGCGTCGAACTCCTCCAGCCGGGCCTGGGCCTCCGGCAGGTCGTCGCACATGGCCTCCAGGAGCACCCGGCCCAGCAGCATCGGGGCGCAGGCCGTGTCGAAGGCCAACCCGGTGCCGACGGCGGCGGGCAGCAGCAGGTCGGAGACCTTGGCGACGGGCGCGAACGCGGAGTCGGCGACGGTGACGACGAAGAGGCCAGCCTCCCTGGCGTACGCCAGGGTCTCGACGACCTCGCGCGGATGCCGGGGCAGCGCGAAGCAGAGCAGCGCGCTCGCGCCCGCGCGTACGGCCGCGTCGATGCGGTCGTGCAGCATGCTGCCGCCCTCGTGCAGCAGCCGTACGTCCGGGTGGACCTTGGCGGCGAAGTAGCCGAAGCCGTACGCCTGGGAGGCCGCGGCCCGCAGTCCGAGCACCGGGAGCGGGCGGGACGCGGCCAGCAGGCGCCCGGCCCGCGCGACCGGGCCCGGATCGGCGAGCACCTCGGCCAGATGCCGCAGGTTCTCGATCTCGGCCTCCACGGCCTGCTGGTACTCGTTGTACGCGGTGGTGTCCGGGGCCGGCTCGGCGGGCGCGACGTCCCGCAGGTGCCGGCGCAGCGCCGGGTAGCCGTCGAAGCCCAGCGCCACCGCGAAGCGCGTCACGGACGGCTGGCTGACCCCGGCCAGCTCCGCCAGTTCCACACTGGACAGGAACGGCACGTCTGCCGCCCGCCGCACCATGCTGTGGGCGATGCGCCGCTGCGTGGGCGTCAGCCGGTGCCCCTCGAAGAGCGCCTGCAGCCGCGCGGCGGGACTGTCCGTCACGCCCGTGCCCTTGTCCGCGCTCATCACGCGCTCCCCCTCGGTGGGTCAGCCTGGACGTCCGTCCAGATGTCGGTGAACCGGTCGAGCAGTACGGCCGCCGCGCCGACGTCCGCCGTCAGCGGCCGGTCGGCCGGGTCCGCGTCGAGCACGGTCTCGGCCAGTTCCAGCGCCCGCGCGACGGGCAGTCCGGGATCCGGCCGCAGGTCCCGCTGGCGCAACGCCCGCACTGCGGCGACCAGTTCGCAGCCGACGACCAGCCGGTACGGGCCGCACGCCCGCAGTGTCTGCCGGGCGGCGAGCGAGGCGAAGCTGGCCTGTTCCTCGACGCCCCGGGAGAGTACAGCGTGGCCGAGCGACGCGGGCGCCGAGAAGGCCCGCAGATCGCCGAGGGCGGCTCCGGCGGCGTACTCCAGGATCATCACGCCCGAGGAGGCGGGCACGTGGTCGGCGAGGAAGGGGCGCAGCCGGGTGTACGCGGGCTCGTTGAGCGAGGAGAGCCGGGAGGTCGACAGCCGGGCGACCTGGGTCACGGCGAGCCTGAAGTGGTCGAGGGCGAGGGCGAGCTGGGCCTGGTAGAAGCCGCCGTGGTGGTAGGCGGCCAGGTCCTCGGGGCAGATCAGCGGGTTCTCCGCCGCCGCGTTGATCTCGACCTCCAGGACGCCCTCCAGGGCGTCGGCCGCGTCCAGGGCAGGCCCGTGGATCTGCGGCAGGCACCGGAAGCCGTACGGGTCCTGGATCCGGCCCAGCGGGGGCGTGGGCCGGTCGGCCGCCCCGATCAGCCCCCGCATGCGCCGGGCCACTTCGCGCGACCCCCGGTGGGCGCGCGCGACGTGCACGGGCGCCGCGTACGCCTCGTGCGAGCCGTCCACGGCGAGCAGCGACAGCGCGGCCACGACCTGGGTGGCGGCGATCAGCCCCCGCAGCTCGTGGAGCGCGAGCGCGGCCTGTCCGAGCGTGAGCGCGTTGCTGCTGATCAGCGCGAGGGCGTCGTTGTTGTCGAGCGGCTGCGCCTCGGGGACCCCGGTGCCGGCCTCGAACCGCGCCCCGGCCTCCCCGCCGGCGCCCGGCCCCCGCCACGGGTGCTCCCCCGCCAGGGCCAGCCCCATCTGGGCCAGTGCCGCGATGTCGCCCGTCCCGACGGACCCGAACTCGTTCACCACGGGGTACGCCCCGCTCTCCAGCGCCTCGCAGAGTGCGGTGACCACGCTCGGCCGGAGTCCGGCGCCGCCCGCGAGCAGCTGGTTGGCGCGGACGGCGAGCATGGCCCGTACCTGGCGGGCGGGCAGTTCCTCCCCGACGGCACCCGCGTGGCTGCGCAGCAGCCGCAGACCGTGCTCCGCGGCGGCCTCGGTGGGCACGTCCTCGCTGCGGTTGGCGCCGACGCCGGTGGAGCGGCCGTACACGCGTCCGGTCGCCGCGATCTGCCGGGCCGCGTCCCAGGACTCCTCGACCCGCCGCATCGCCTCACTGCCGGGCACGGGCCGCGCGGTCCCGTCGGCGAGCCGGACGACGTCGGCGACCCCGACGGCATGCCCGTCGAGGACGACGAGACCGCCGCGCCCGGCGAGGGCGGCGGCGTCCGACGCACCCACGATCGGAGAGGACATCATCCGCAGCCTCCAGCCCCGCACGGACACCGGTGTTCGGCCACCGGTCGGTCGGCCACCGGTCGGTCGGCCACCGGTCGGTCGGCCACCGGTCGGTCGGCCACCGGATATTCAGACATGGAGAACTCTGCATGAGGCTATGCAGGCAGGGCAAGTGATGCCGCGGGTTCACCGACTCCGGGGACTTCAGCCGTGGCTTCCGCGAGAGGTACGGGGTCACGCCGCACGAGGAGGGGCGTGCGGCCGTGAGACGCGGGAGAACCGGTGCGACAACAGGGGGGCTAACCCCAGTGCCGGGCCGCCCTCGGCTCCCTACCGTGAACAGCATGACCGGTATGGACGCTCGTGACACCCAGCTCGGGGACACCGAGCTGAAGAAGGAACTCGCCGCGACCCTGCACGCCCGCCGAGAGCTGGGCGAGGACTACGAGTCGGCGCTCGTCGACTCGTTCCTGGAGAAGGTCGACCAGCGCATCGACGGCGCGGTGGACCGCAGGGTCCGGCGTCAGGTCGCCGAGCAGCAGATGGTGGTGGCCCGCGGCAGCCGCACTCCCAGGTCGACCGACAGCTGGGGCGAACGCTACGGCTTCGGCGTCGTCTCCCTCGTCGCCGCCATCCCCCTGTCCGGCATCGGCGGCGGCGTGGCCGACTTCCGGGGTCTCTTCGTCACCTGGGCGGGCATCGTGGGTGTGAACCTGGCTTGGGCCCTGCGCGGTTCGTCGGCCCTGCGCCGACTCGGGCGCAGGAGCGGTGACCCGGACTGACGGGGTGCCCCGGACTGACGGGGGGGGTGACCCGGACCGATGGGGGTGACCCTGACCGGCGGGAGTGACCCGCGCGGGGTCCCCGGAAGAGGTGTGCGCGGGGACCGCCGCACCCCCGTGTGACGGGGGGCGGGACGACGGCGGTCCCCGCGGGGACGCGGGCCGGGTCAGGACCGGGCTTGCGCGTCCGTGGCGTCCATGGAGGTCCGGGAGCCGCTCCGGAGGTCCTTGACGCCGTTTCGTCGTCGGCCGGGGCGGGGAGCCGCTCCCGCCCTGCCGACACCCATCAATGTGCCGGACCCGTGTTAAGCGAGTGCTGCGTGGACGTGACGCCCTCGTACCACTTCTGCGAAGCCAAACCCCTGCCTCGCAACAATTTTCGACGCAGGGGGCCCTTTGCGGGCATTTCGTCTCCGTACGCGCGTCCGGCCGGGAGCGCCGCCGGCGCTCCCGCCGCTACGCCCCGCCCTTGGCGAGGAACGCGAGCAGGTCCTGCCGGCTGACGACACCGGTCGGCTTGCCCTCGACCAGCACGATCGCCGCGTCGGCCCTACCGAGCACGGACATCAGGTCGCCCACCGGCTCTCCGGAGCCGACCTGCGGCAGCGGCGCCGACATGTGCTTCTCCAGCGGGTCGTCGAGCGAGGCGCGCTGGGTGAACAGCGCGTCCAGCAGTTCCCGTTCGACGACGGAGCCGACCACCTCGGCGGCCATGACGTCCGGGTGTCCGGCGCCCGGCTTCACGATCGGCATCTGCGAGACGCCGTACTCCCGCAGCACCTCGATGGCCTGGCCGACCGTCTCGTCCGGGTGCATGTGGACGAGGGAGGGGATGGCGCCGTGCACCTTGTCGTTCAGGACGTCGGCGACGCGGGCGCTCGGGCCCTCGTCCTCCAGGAAGCCGTAGTCGGCCATCCACTCGTCGTTGAAGATCTTGCTGAGGTAGCCGCGCCCGCTGTCGGGCAGCAGGACGACCACGACGTCGTCCGGGCCGAGCCGCTCGGCGACCTTCAGCGCGGCGACGACCGCCATGCCGCAGGAGCCGCCCACGAGCAGGCCCTCCTCCTTGGCGAGGCGGCGGGTCATCTGGAACGAGTCCTTGTCGGACACGGCGACGATCTCGTCGGCGACGGTCCGGTCGTACGCGGTCGGCCAGAAGTCCTCACCGACGCCCTCGACGAGGTACGGCCGCCCGGAGCCGCCCGAGTACACGGACCCCTCGGGGTCGGCGCCGATGACCTGGACACGGCCGTCGCTGGCGTCCTTCAGGTAGCGGCCGGTGCCGGAGATGGTGCCGCCGGTGCCCACGCCCGCCACGAAGTGCGTGATCCGCCCCTCCGTCTGCTCCCACAGTTCAGGGCCGGTCGAGTGGTAGTGGGAGAGCGGGTTGTTGGGGTTGGAGTACTGGTCGGGCTTCCAGGCCCCGGGGGTCTCACGCACCAGCCGGTCGGAGACGTTGTAGTACGAGTCGGGGTGCTCGGGGGCGACCGCGGTGGGGCAGACGACGACCTCGGCGCCGTAGGCCCGAAGCACGTTGATCTTGTCGGTGCTCACCTTGTCGGGGCACACGAAGATGCACTTGTACCCCTTCTGCTGGGCCACGATGGCGAGCCCCACGCCCGTGTTTCCGCTGGTGGGCTCGACGATGGTGCCGCCGGGCCGCAGCTCGCCGCTCTTCTCGGCCGCCTCGATCATGCGCAGCGCGATGCGGTCCTTCACGGAACCGCCGGGGTTGAAGTACTCGACCTTGGCCAGGACGGTCGCCTGAATGCCCTCGGTCACGCTGTTGAGCCTCAGCAGCGGGGTGTTGCCGACGAGGCTGATCATCGAGTCGTGAAATTGCACCGTTGTCTCCGGAGCCGCAAAAAGGGATGGTCGTAATGTTCCGCCAGCCTAAGCCCCACCCTCACTCTTCTCCTCCCTGTTCACCCGTCGTCGGGATTGGCCGAGGGCAGGTACGGGGCAAGGAGTGGGTACGGGAACGAGGAGGTGGCGGCGACGCATGACGAGCATGTCGAGAGCACGGGTGGCCCGCCGCATCGCGGCGGGCGCGGCATACGGCGGAGGCGGCATCGGGCTGCTGGGCGCCGCCGCCGTGGGTGTGCTGCTGGCCGAGGTACGGATGGCCAAGCGGGTCGTGGGCAACGGGCACAGCCCGCACCCGCCGAGCGCGGAGGGTGTGTACGGTCACACGCACGGCAGCCGGTACGGCCGCGCGTACGGCTACGGCTCGTACGGCAGTTCGTACGACGTCCCCGACGATCCCCCGCTCCGCCTCGTCATGCTCGGCGACTCCACCGCCGCCGGCCAGGGCGTCCACCGGTCCCGGCAGACCCCGGGCGCGCTGATCGCCTCGGGGCTGGCGGCCGTCGCGGAGCGCCCGGTGCTGCTGCGCAACGTCGCGCTGCCGGGCGCCCAGTCGGACGACCTCGACCGGCAGGTCGCGCTGGTCCTGGAGGATCCGGCCCAGGTCCCCGACGTGTGCGTGATCATGATCGGGGCGAACGACGTGACCCACCGGATGCCCCCGACCCGGTCCGTCCGTCACCTCTCGGCGGCCGTACGGCGGCTGCGGACCGCGGGGGCCGAGGTGGTGGTGGGCACCTGTCCCGACCTCGGCACGATCGAGCTGGTGCAGCAGCCGTTGCGCTGGCTCGCCCGCCGGGCCTCGCGGCAGCTGGCGGCCGCCCAGACGATCGGAACCGTCGAGCAGGGCGGCCGTACCGTGTCGCTGGGGGACCTCCTCGGCCCCGAGTTCGAACAGAACCCCCGGGAGCTGTTCGGGCCCGACAACTACCACCCCTCCGCCGAGGGCTACGCGACCGCGGCGATGGCCATCCTGCCGACGGTCTGCGCGGCGCTGGGCCTGTGGCCGGCGGACGAGGAGCGGCCGGACGTCAGCCGCCGCGAGGGATTCCTGCCGGTGGCCCGGGCGGCCGCGGAGGCCGCGTCCGAGCCCGGCACCGAGGTGACGGCCGCGATGCCGACGGGGCCGCGTGGGCCCTGGGCCCTGCTCAAGCGGAGGCGCCGGCGGCGGGTGCCGGCCACCGACCCGGCGCCGAGCGCTGCCGCGGAGGCGCAGCCGGGCGCCTCGTAGCCCGGGGCTGCCCGTGCGGCCCGGTGGGACTCCTCTCGCTGTTCCCCGCCCCGCAAAGCATCAGGCCCCGCGCCCCCGAAAGAATCGAGCCCTGCGGTCCTGAAAGCATCAGGCCCCGCAGTCCTGAAAGACCACGGCCCTGCGGCCCTGAAGGCGGCGGGGCCGCGGGTCGCACGGGCAGCGGGGCCGCGGCCCGGGAGGCAGCGGGGCTGCGGGTCGCACGGGCAGCGGGGCTGCGGCCCGGGAAGCGGCGGAGCTGCGGGGCGAAAAGCATGGGGCGCAGCGCCTGCTTCTCAGGGGCGCGGGGTACTGCGCGAGAAGCCCCACCGGGCCCCCACCCGCCGACGAACCGCCACCCCCGAGTCACTGGGCGCCCCAAGAAAAAAGCAAGCGCTTAGAAAAGTGCGGTCGGCGTCACACCCGACTACCCGTGACCCCGCCCATACGTACGGGTAACTTCCCCCACAGCCCTGCTTTCCGTCGCATGCCAATGGAGCCGTGATGCCCGAAGCCGTGATCGTCTCAGCCGCCCGCTCCCCCATCGGCCGCGCTTTCAAGGGCTCGCTGAAGGACCTGCGCCCCGACGACCTGACCGCCACGATCGTCGCCGCCGCCCTCGCGAAGGTCCCGGAGCTGGACCCGAAGGACATCGACGACCTGATGCTCGGCTGCGGCCTCCCCGGCGGCGAGCAGGGCCACAACCTGGGCCGTATTGTCGCCGTCCAGCTGGGCATGGACCACCTGCCGGGCTGCACCGTCACCCGCTACTGTTCCTCCTCGCTCCAGACGTCCCGCATGGCCCTGCACGCCATCAAGGCCGGCGAGGGCGACGTCTTCATCTCGGCGGGCGTGGAGGTCGTCAGCAGCACCGCGCGCGGCACCAGCGACATCCCCACCGCCCGCAACCCCCTCTTCGCCGAGGCCGAGGCCCGCACGGAGGCCGTCTCCAAGTCGGTCGGCGCCTCCTGGCACGACCCGCGCGAGGACGGCCTGCTCCCCGACCCGTACATCGCGATGGGGCAGACCGCCGAGAACCTGGCCCGCCAGTGGGGCGTGACCCGTGAGGACATGGACGAGTTCGGTGTCCGCTCGCAGAACCTCGCCGAGGAGGCCATCGGCAAGGGCTTCTGGGAGCGCGAGATCACCCCGGTGACACTGCCCGACGGCACGGTCGTCAGCAAGGACGACGGCCCGCGCGCGGGCGTCACCCTGGAGGCCGTGCAGGGCCTGAAGCCGGTCTTCCGCGAGGACGGCCTGGTCACCGCCGGCAACTGCTGCCCGCTGAACGACGGCGCCGCCGCCCTCGTGATCATGTCGGACACCAAGGCCCGCGAGCTGGGCCTGACCCCGCTCGCCCGGATCGTCTCGACGGGCGTCTCCGGCCTCTCCCCCGAGATCATGGGCTACGGCCCGGTGGAGGCGTCGAAGCAGGCCCTGTCCCGTGCGGGCCTGACCGTCGGCGACATCGACCTGTTCGAGATCAACGAGGCCTTCGCCGCCCAGGTGATCCCGTCCTACCGCGACCTGGACATCCCGCTGGACAAGCTGAACGTGAACGGCGGCGCCATCGCCGTCGGCCACCCCTTCGGCATGACCGGCGCCCGCATCACCGGCACGCTCATCAACTCCCTCCAGTTCCACGACAAGCAGTTCGGCCTGGAGACGATGTGCGTCGGCGGCGGTCAGGGCATGGCGATGGTCATCGAGCGCCTCAGCTGACCCGCAGCCCGCACGCGGAGCCGTGACTGTTCGAACGCGCACCGCGATGCCGTGGCCCGGAGTCCCGATTTCCCAAGGGCTCCGGGCCGTTTTGTGATCCAATCTCCCCCAGGATGTGACCTATCTCCCTTCGGAGAGGGATTTACGCAGCTCAGAGTGGTTTCACTACCAAACATCGGGCCCAGATTCCTGCCCGATTCGTGACGTTACGCACTGACAGCTGGTTAGTCCGCCCTTCAAGCTGATGTAGGAAGTCGGGGGTCGACTTTGAACCGGGAGTACGTCAGTGAGCGCCATGCCGATCGCCTTGCTGCTCACCACGGCCGCCACCGCGGCCGTGGGCGTCGCCGTCCTGCGCACCCTCACGGGGCTGCGCCGACAGGTCACCGCCCTGCGCGCCGAGCTGGCCGAGAGCCGGGCCGCGAGGGTGCGCGTGCCGGTACCGGCCGCCCGGCCGGCCGCCGACACGGAGGAGATACGCGCCGCCGTCGCCGAGGCGCTCGCCGAGGAGCGGGAGCGTGAGCTGGCCGAGGCGAGGGCTTTCTGGGCGGCGCAGGAGTCCCGTGACGTCTCCGACGCGCCTTCCCTGCTGGGGCTGCCCGACAGCGACCTGTTCCTGCCCCGGCAGTCCGACTTCGCGGGTCTGGAGCACCTGGAGCCGGTGATCGAGCCGAGCCTGGAGGGCGACGAGTACGCCCCGGACCCGGCGGAGCTGGCCGCGGCCCGCCGTCGGCACCCCTCGCACCCCGACTTCGTGCCGGTTCAGTCGCCCGTCGCCAACGACCACGAGCGCACGGTCGCCTGCCTGGAGGACCTCGCCGCCTCCCGCACCGAGCTGGCCGACGTCCGTCCGGGCCCCCTCGGCACCCTCGACGTCTACGTCTTCGCCGACGGCACCACGCTCTGTATGACCCCCGGCCACCGCGAGACCGCCGAGCGCCTGGCCACGGCCCTGCAGACCGGTGACACCCCGGTCCTCCTGGGCGGCTCGGGCATCTCGGGCGCGTACACCCTGACGTTCGAGTGCGGCGACGACATGGTCTACATCCTGGCGGACAGGGTGATCGCGTCGCTGTAGAGGCGACCGCGGAATCAGCCGCAGGGGTCACCGTGGGAAGTGGCGGCGCAGGCCCCTCGGACGTCACCGCCGGGCGTCACCCGGACGTCAGCGCCGAGCGCATCGCCGGACGCCACCACGCGTGAACGGCGCGCCCGCGCCCCGGGCTCACACACCGGCCCGCCGCTGAGCCTCCTCCACCAGCGCCACGGCCTCCGCCACCGCGCCCTCGTCACCGAGCACCAGCGCGAGATCGTTCCCGGCGACCATGACCTGATCGGCCGCCGCGAACATCCCCACGTCCGGCATCTCCCGGGCGTCCGTGCCCGGCGCCTCCAGCCCCTGGGCACGCCGTGCCATCTCCCTGGCCAGCGCCAGCGCCTCCGCGGCGGCGCCCCGCTGCAGACGGCTCTGCGGGGCGGCCCGCAGCCGGTCGGCGAAATGATCCACGGCACGGGTCAACGGCGTCGTATCAAGCACGCCGCGAGAGTACGCGCCTCCACCGGACTGTTGCCAACAGCCCGCCACTCAGGCAACGTGACCTGAAGGACCGGCTTACATTCCCTTTCGTCCGGAGGCGCCGATGTCCCAAGTCTTCTCCGAGGAGACCCACCGCAACCTGCTCGCCCGCATCCCTCACTGCACCGGTCGTGAAGTCTCCGACTGGCTCCGCAAAGTCGACGACGGCCCCGCTCTCCACAATTTCGAGGAGAAGGTCAGCTGGCTCCGGCACGAGTACGACCTCGCGTACGGACACGCCAAAGCGATCATTCACGAGTACGACCTGAGGAGGGCCGCGCGGAAGTTCCGCTGAAGCCGCCGAGAACCTACGAAGGGCCCCCGGACCGTGAGGTCCGGGGGCCCTTCATCGCCGGGGCGGGATCACTCCCGTCTCCTGGGCTTCACTCCTAGTCGTCGCCGCTGAAGATGGCGACCAGACGGAGCATCTCGACGTAGATCCACACGAGGGTCATGGTCAGGCCGAACGCGGCCAGCCAGGCCTCCTCGCGCGGGGCGCCGTAGGCGATGCCGTCCTCGATCTGCTTGAAGTCGAGGGTGAGGAAGAACGCGCCGAGCAGGATCGCCAGGATGCCGACGATCGCGCCGAGCGGGCCCATGCTGCGCAGTCCGCCGTCCGGGGCGAGCCCGAAGACGACGAGGAGCAGGTTGACCGCCATGACCAGGACGAACGCGATCGCGATGGTCATACCGATGCGGGCGTACCGCGCGGTGACCCGGATCCAGCCCGCCCTGTAGACCAGCAGCGTGGCGCCGGAGACGGCCATCGTGCCGAGCACCGCCTGGAAGGGCGCGCCTTCCCACTGCGTGTTGAACATCTCGCTGAGCACGCCGAGGAAGACACCCTCGAAGGCCGCGTACGTCAGGATCAGCGCGGGCGACGCCTTGCGCTTGAAGGACTGCACCATCGCCAGGACGAAGGCGATGAGCGCGGCGCCGATGGCCAGGCCGTAGCTCGTGGGCGACACCGGCAGGAGGGCCCAGGCGAGGACCGCGCCGACGACGACCGTGCCGAGCGTCATGGCCGAGCGCATGACGACGTCGTCCATGGTCATGGCGCCCGTGCGGGCCGGAGCCTGCGGCGGGACGCCGTGCTGCACGCCCTGCTGGGCGTACGGGTTCGTCGCGTACGGGTTGCCGCCCTGCTGGGCGTAGGGGTTGCCCTGGGTGCCGACAGCTGCTCCCCCGGCCTGCGGCGCGGTGTTGAAGCCCGCGTAGCCGTTGTCGCGGCTGAACCCCCGTCGCGAGAAGACCGGGTTGCTGCTCCTCATTTCACTCCTCCATGGCCACCCTGCGTGGCCTTGGCTCAAGAGTAATAGGTAGGCAAAGGATTGACTCTAGTGCTTGGGGAGGATCTTTCCCTGCCATGTCATCGAACACGCTACGCGTCTCCGTGATTCCCCGCGCCACACCTCACAACCCCTGACCAACCCGGTACGAGTCCGCGATCGTCCGGAGACCGACCACGATCGCGCCCACACCGTCACGCGCCTCTCGGGGCGCGGCTCGCCCGAGGGCGGCTTGTGAGAGTGTGGGCGAAAATGTTCGAGTTTGGTCGGAGGTGCCCGGAACCGGACTTGAACCGGTACGCCCGCGAGGGGCAGCGAGGTTTAAGCTCGCCGTGTCTGCATTCCACCATCCGGGCAGGCCATGGGCTCCGCGCTGAGCTTCCGAGCCTATCGGGAGGCTTCCCCCGAACAGTCGACCGGCGGACCGATGTTGTCTTATTTTATTGACGTCTGAGGGTGCATCAGCCCACGGAACACGCCATCCGCACTTGCCAATAGCCTTCCGGACGGCACGAACGGGCGTATGCGGAATGACGGAATTTCACCGCCCGAACGAGCGCCCCACCGAGGACACACGCGGTGACGCGGCGACTCTCGACGGTCATCGCGGCCCCGCGAGGGGATCTGACGGTCCCTCGAATCGGACAGGAAGCCTCAGCGCGCCGGCCACGCGGCCCGGCGCACGCCGGTGGTCCCGGCGGCCCGCTCCCCGGTCGTACGCCACCGTCATCCCCAGGTATGACGCACCGCCCGCCCGTCCGTCGGAAGTCTGCCCCCGGAACCGGGACAACGGCTGACTACACGGCGCCCTCGCGTCGGGACGATGGAGACATCCACGAAGCGACCGGCTTCCGGCATGCCGCGCGGTACGACCCGGCGCGCTCCCGGCCGTCTCTGCGCCTCCCGACCGTCGCCGCCCCGCAAGGAGTTCCCACCGTGACCACCACTCCCCTCGCCGACCGGGCCACCGTCGTGGCCGCCCGCGCCACGGAACTGTCGAAGGTCTACGGACAGGGCGAGACCCGGGTGGTCGCGCTGGACCAGGTCTCCATCGACTTCCGGCAGGCCCAGTTCACCGCGATCATGGGCCCCTCGGGCTCCGGCAAGTCCACGCTGATGCACTGCGTGGCGGGCCTGGACACCTTCTCCTCCGGCTCCGTCCGCATCGGCGACACCGAGCTGGGTTCGCTGAAGGACAAGCAGCTCACCAAGTTGCGCCGGGACAAGATCGGCTTCATCTTCCAGGCGTTCAACCTGCTGCCGACGCTGACCGCGCTGGAGAACATCACCCTCCCGATGGACATCGCGGGCCGCAAGCCGGACAAGCAGTGGCTGGACACCGTGATCCGCATGGTGGGCCTCGCCGACCGGTTGAGCCACCGGCCCGCCCAGCTCTCCGGCGGCCAGCAGCAGCGGGTGGCCGTGGCCCGCGCCCTCGCCTCCCGGCCGGACATCATCTTCGGCGACGAGCCGACCGGAAACCTCGACTCGCGTTCGGGCGCCGAGGTGCTGGGCTTCCTTCGCAACTCCGTAAGGGAGTTGGGGCAGACCGTGGTGATGGTGACCCACGACCCGGTGGCCGCGGCCTACGCGGACCGGGTCGTCTTCCTCGCCGACGGACGCCTCGTGGACGAGATCCACGAGCCGACGGCGGACTCCGTCCTCGACCGCATGAAGCGGTTCGACAGCAAGGGCCGTACGAGCTAGGCCGTGTCGGCCCGGGGGAGTTCGGCAGTCCTCCCGGCGGACACGCGCTCGGCCACCCTTCACCCTCACCCCTCCGACCCCTGACAGGGACCCCACTCATGTTCCGTACCGCCCTGCGCAACGTGCTCTCGCACAAGGCCAGGCTTCTCATGACCGTGCTCGCGGTGATGCTCGGCGTCGCCTTCGTGTCGGGCACGCTGGTCTTCACGAACACCATCTCGGACGCGTTGCAGAGGAGTTCGGCCAAGGGCTTCGACCAGGTGGACGTCGCGGTCCGGTCCGGGTACCGGCCGGACGAGGGCGACACCGTCGCCGAGCAGCCGAAGCTGACGCCGGGGCTGCTGAAGAAGGTCGAGGGGGTGCCCGGCGCCGAGTCCGCGATCGGTGTGGTGAGCGGGTTCACCGCCCTCGCCGACAAGGACGGCAAGCTGATCGGCGGCGGCTTCCAGTCGCAGGGCGGGAACTTCTGGGGAACGGACGATCCCCGCTATCCGATCCAGGACGGCGCCGCGCCGAAGGGCACGGACGAGGTCGCCATCGACGCGGAGACCGCGAAGCGGGCCGGGTACCGGGTGGGCGACACCATCCGGCTGTCCGTCGACGGCCCGGTCCTCACCCCGACCGTCACCGGGATCTTCACGACGGACGACGGCAATGTCGCGGCCGGCGGCAGCCTCGCCCTGTTCGACACGGCGACCGCGCAGAAGCTGTTCCACGACGAGGGCGAGTACGACGAGATCGCTGTGACCGCGGCGGCCGGCACCAGCCAGACCCAGCTGCGGCAGGCCATCGACAAGGTCCTCCCCGAGGACACCGCGGAGACGATCACCGGACAGCAGCTCGCCGATCAGCAGGCCACGCAGATCGCCACCCAGATGAGCGGCATGAAGAACGCGCTGCTGGTCTTCGCCGGGATCGCCCTGTTCGTGGGCACGTTCATCATCGCCAACACCTTCACCATGCTCGTCGCCCAGCGCACCAAGGAGCTGGCGCTGCTGCGCGCCGTCGGCGCCTCCCGCCGCCAGGTGACGCGGTCCGTGCTGATCGAGGCGTTCGTGGTGGGCACGGTCGCCGCGGTCACCGGCCTCGCCGCCGGCGTCGGCATCGGCGCCGGGATGCGGGCCCTGATCAGCACCCTCGGCGAGACCGTCCCCGACGGCCCGCTGGTGGTCTCCCCCGGCACCGTCGCCACCGCCCTGCTGGTCGGCGTGCTGATCACCATGATGGCCGCCTGGCTGCCGGGCCGCCGCGCCGCGAAGATCCCGCCGGTCGCCGCGATGAGCAGCGTCCACGCGAAGGCGACGACCAAGTCGCTCGTCGTACGGAACACTCTCGGCGCGCTGCTGGCGGGCGCCGGCGCGGCCACCGTCCTGTACGCCACCACGATGGACGGCTCGGACGGCCAGGCCCCGATGGGCATCGGCGCGGTCCTCCTGATCATCGGTGTCTTCGTCCTCACGCCCCTCCTCTCCCGCCCGCTGATCGCGGCCGTGGCGCCCCTCATGCGGGTCTTCGGGATCTCCGGCAAGCTCGCCCGGCAGAACTCCCTGCGCAATCCGCGCCGTACCGCCGCGACCGCCTCGGCGCTGATGATCGGCCTGACGCTGATCACCGGTATGACGGTGATGGCGGGCAGCCTGCAGCAGGCCATCGCCAGGATGGCCGCCGACGCGATCAAGGCGGACTACGTCGTCTCGATGACCAGCGGCAGCTATCTCTCCCCGGACGTGGAGAAGAAGCTGTCCACCACCGAGGGCGTCACCGCCGTCTCCCCGCTGCGCAACGCCGAGTCCCGCATCGGGGACGAGACCGAGTACCTCACGGGCGTGAACGGCGCGGCCGTCGGCAAGGTCACCGACCTGCCCCTCGACGACGGGACGTTCAAGGTCGGCGGCTCGGACGTCGTCGTGGACGCGGACACCGCCGCCCGGCGCGGCTGGAAGGCCGGCTCGGAGTTCACGGCCGGCTTCGAGGGCGGCGAGAAGCAGAAGCTGACGGTCGCCGGGGTCTACGAGAGCAACGAACTGATCCGGGGCATCCTCCTGGACAACACCACGCTCACCGAGCGGCTGCCGGCGTCCGCCGACCCGGCCGACATGATGGTCATGGTCAAGACCTCGGCGGGTGCCTCCGACGCCACCAAGGACCGGCTGGAGAAGGCCCTCGGCGACAACCCGGCGATCCAGGTCCAGAGCGGACAGGACGTCTCCGACGACATCGCGCAGATGTTCACGCTGATGCTGAACATGCTCTACGGCCTGCTGGCCATGGCCGTGATCGTCGCCGTCCTCGGCGTCATCAACACCCTGGCCATGTCGGTCTTCGAGCGTTCGCAGGAGATCGGCATGCTCCGCGCGATCGGTCTCGACCGGCGGGGCATCAAGCGGATGGTCCGTCTGGAGTCCCTCGTCATCTCCCTCTTCGGGGGTGTCCTCGGCATCGGCCTCGGCGTCTTCTTCGGCTGGGCCGCCGGCGAACTCCTCGCCAGCCGGATGCCGACGTACGAACTGGTCCTGCCCTGGGCCCGGATGGCCGTCTTCCTCCTGCTCGCCGCCACGGTCGGCATCCTGGCCGCGCTGTGGCCGGCCCGCCGCGCGGCGAAGCTCAACATGCTGGCGGCGATCAAGTCGGAGTAGCCGCGCGGGAGAGACGACGACAGGCCGAGGGGCCCCGTTCCGGTGGGGAACGGGGCCCCTCGCGCGCCCTCGTACGGCCGCTCACGCCCCTGTACGGGCGGTCAGGCTCCCCAGGTCCGGGTCCTGAGCGGGAGCCCCGACGCGCCCCCTTCCGAGGGCCGTACGGCCAGCACCTGGTTGACGCCGAGCCGGTTGCGTTCGAAGCCGAGGGCGCAGGCGGCCATGTAGAGGCGCCAGACGCGGGCCCGGCCGGGCCCGACGAGCGCGACCGCCCGGGCCCAGCCCGCTTCGAGGCGGGCGACCCACGCGCGCAGGGTGAGGGCGTAGTGCTCGCGCAGGGCCTCCACGTCCCGGACCTCGAACCCGGCGCGTTCGAGCTGGGTGACGGTGGTGCCGACCGGGGCGAGTTCACCGTCCGGGAAGACGTACGCGTCGATGAAGCCGTCGAGGGAGTAGGTGCTCTCGTCCTGCTGCGGACGGCGTGAGATCTGGTGGTTGAGCAGCCGTCCGCCGGGGGCGAGGAGCCGGTACAGGTCCCTGGCGTACTCCAGATATCTGTCGGCGCCGACGTGTTCGGCCATGCCGATGGAGGAGATGGCGTCGTAGGGCCCGTCGAGCACGTCGCGGTAGTCCTGGACGCGGATCTCGACGCGGTCGGTGAGGCCCTCGTCGGCGACGCGCTTACGGGCGTACGCGGCCTGTTCCTGGGAGAGGGTGACCCCGACGACGTGTACGCCGTACTCGCGGGCCGCGTGCACGGCCATGGAACCCCAGCCGCAGCCGACGTCGAGGAGCCGTGTGCCCGGGGCCAGGGCGAGTTTGCGGCAGACGAGGTCGAGCTTGTCGTGCTGGGCGGCTTCGAGGGTGGCGTCGGGGGCCGGCCAGTAGGCGCAGGAGTACACCATCGACGGGCCGAGCACGATCTCGTAGAAGTCGTTGCCCACGTCGTAGTGGTGGCTGACGGCCCGTCTGTCGGTGCGCCTGGTGTGCCGGTGGCGGGCTCGGACCTCCTCGCGGGGCGGTGCGGGCGGGACCAGGACGGCGGGGCCGGCCAGCCTCAGCAGACCCTTGACGGCCGCGCGGGCCTCCGGGTCGCGCAGGGCCCGGCCCAGGCTCCGGGCGTCCTCGTCCCGCTCCCACACATGGGCGGCCACGAGGTCCAGTACGGCGTAGAGGTCCCCGTCGACGCCGAGGTCACCGGCTACCCAGGCGCGGGCCAGGCCCAGTTCGCCCGGCTTCCACAGCATCCGGCGCAGGGCCCTGCGGTTGCGTACCACCAGGGCGGGGGCCTCCGGTGGGCCTGCCGTCGAGCCGTCCCAGGCCCGCAGCCGGACCGGGAGCGGTTCTCCCGACAGCTGCTCGAACAGGTTCTTCAGCCGCGACGCGGCGTCCTGCATGGCGCACACCTCCGTGACAGGAGATCCCGGAATGTCCAACGCCACGGTAATCACCTGCGGGGCTGTGCCGTATTCCCGCGGGGAGGTGTGTTCTTCGGGTGCGGGTCCGGTGAGGCTCCTCGCGCAGTTCCCCGCGCCCCCGAAAGCCCGGGCCCCCGCCGCCGAAAGCCCGGGCCCTGCGGGCCTGAGAAGCATGGGGCGCAGCCCCTGCTTCTCAGGGGGCGGGGAACCGCGCGACCAGCCCCCACTCACCCGCACCCGCCCACGCACCGAACCCCTACCCCCCCTCACCCCATGCCGTGCACGCCGAAGGGCCCCCCGCACCACGGATGGCGGGAGGCCCTTCGGACGGTGCCAGAGGTCAGGAGGCCTTGGCCTTCTCCGCGGTCTTGCTCGCGGCAGCGACCGGCGCAGGCGCAGGCTTGGCCGCCTCGTAGAACTCCTCGCGAGGAGTCTCGATGGCGCCCAGGGAGACCACCTCACGCTTGAGGAACATCGCGAGGGTCCAGTCCGCGAAGACGCGGATCTTCCGGTTCCACGTCGGCATCGCGAGGCCGTGGTAGCCACGGTGCATGTACCAGGCGAGACGGCCCTTGAGCTTGATCTTCATCTTGCCCATGACGATCATCGCGACACCCTTGTGCAGGCCGAGGCCCGCCACCGCGCCCTTGTTGGAGTGCGCGTACTCCTTCTGCGGGAAGCCCCGCATACCGGAGACCACGTTGTCGCCGAGGACCTTCGCCTGACGCAGCGCGTGCTGGGCGTTCGGCGGGCACCAGGCGTTCTCGACGCCGGCCTTGCGGGCCGCGACGTCCGGGACCTGCGCGTTGTCGCCCGCGGCCCAGATGTAGTCGGTGCCGGTGACCTGGAGGGTCGGCTGGGCGTCCACGTGACCGCGGGGGCCGAGGGGGAGGCCGTAGCGCGAGAGGACCGGGTTCGGCTTGACGCCGGCGGTCCAGACGATCGTGTTGGAGTCGACCTCCAGGCCGTTCTTCAGCACGACGTGGCCGTCGACGCAGGAGTCCATGGAGGTGTTGAGGTAGACCTCGACCCCACGGCCCTCCAGGTGCTCCTTGCCGTAGCTGCCGAGCTTCGGGCCGACCTCGGGGAGGATCTTGTCGGCGGCGTCGACGAGCACGAAGCGCATGTCCTCGCGGGACACGTTCTTGTAGTACTTCGCGGCGTCGCGGGCCATGTCCTCGACCTCGCCGATGGTCTCCGCACCCGCGAAGCCACCGCCCACGAAGACGAAGGTCAGCGCCTTGCGGCGGACGTCCTCGTCGGTCGTGGAGTCGGCCTTGTCGAGCTGCTCCAGCACGTGGTTGCGCAGGCCGATGGCCTCCTCGATGCCCTTCATGCCGATGCCCTGCTCGGCGAGGCCGGGGATCGGGAAGGTCCGGGAGACCGCGCCGAGCGCGATCACCAGGTAGTCGAAGGGCAGCTCGTACGCCTCGCCGACCAGCGGGGCGATCGAGGCGACCTTGCGGTCCTGGTCGATGGTGGTGACCCGACCGGTGAGAACCTCCGCCTTCGGCAGCACGCGTCGCAGCGGGACGACGACGTGCCGGGGGGAGATGCTGCCGGCGGCGGCTTCGGGGAGGAAGGGCTGGTAGGTCATGTACGACCGGGGGTCGACGACCGTGACGGTCGCCTCGCCGTAGCGCATCTTCTTGAGGATGCGCCGAGCTGCGTACAGGCCTACGTACCCACCGCCTACTACGAGGATCCTGGGACGCTCCGTGGTGCTCATGCCATCGAGTATGTACCCGCCATCCGGGGGTCGCTCGTGCGCCCCTTCACAAGCTTCCTCGCCCCCTCTGCTACACTGCGCGACCCCTTTGACCGGCCCCACGGCCCACCAGGGAACCGGCCGGTGGGTTTGACCGTTGTCAAGGCCGCGTGAACTGCCGTTCCGGTCTCCCGAGGGCTCTGGACCACCCCTCGGTTTCACACGGACGAGACCCCCGCGCCGACCCCTCGGGGACGCCCCGTTGACCCGTCGGAGCCCCGGAACGCTCTGCGGAGCCTCAAAACATCGCTCAACTGGGCCGATTCTCTTGTGAAGAACTTCACGAAGTTTCCCGGCGGACGGTCGGCGAGGGGCGCCGGAGCACCCCTCGGACGCGCTCATACGTTATCCGAACAGCTCAAGCGAGGCTACTGGCGAGTAGTAAAACAAGTGTGGTCCGACCTCGGAGCTAGGTGACGGACCAGGCGATTCCGTCCAGAATGTCGTGTTCGCTGACCACGACCTCCGACGCGCCGATCCGCTCCATGATCGAGAGCAGGACCAGGGCGCCCGCGGCGATCACGTCCACCCGCCCCGGATGCATCGACGGGACCGCCTGCCGCTCGGCGTGCGTGGACCGCAGCAGCCACTCGGTGATCTCGCGGACGCGGTCGTGGGAGACCCGGGAGTGGTGGATGGCCGCCGAGTCGTACGCGGGCAGGTCCTGGGCGATCGCGGAGATGGTCGTCACCGAACCGGCGAGCCCGACGAGGGTGTGCGCCTCCCGCAGCGGGACGTCCCGCTCGGCGAGGTCGAGGGCGGCCTCGATGTCGGCGCGGATCGCGGCGATCTGCTCCGGCCCGGGAGGATCGACGACGGCCCCGTCCCGGACGAGGTGCCGCTCGGTCAGCCGTACACAGCCGACGTCCACGGAACGGGCGCCCCGCACGTGGTCGTCCCCGACGACGAACTCGGTGGAGCCGCCCCCGATGTCCACGACCAGGTACGGCCGGGCCAGGTCGGCACGCCCCGTCAGCTCCTTGGTGGCGCCGGTGAAGGAGAACTCGGCCTCCCGGTCGCCGGAGATCACCTCGGGCTCGACACCGAGGATGCCGAGGACCCCGCGGACGAACTCGTCCCGGTTCTCGGCGTCGCGGGACGCGGAGGTGGCCACGAAGCGGACCCGCTCGGCGCCCAGTTCCTTGATGACGGCCGCGTACTCCCGGCAGGCCGCGAAGGTCCGCTCCAGCGCCTCGGGCGCCAGCCGTCCCGTACGGTCCACGCCCTGGCCCAGCCGGACGATGGTCATCCGCCGGTCCAGCTCGACGAGTTCACCGGTGGCCGGTTCGCAGTCGGCGACGAGCAGCCGGATGGAGTTCGTACCGCAGTCGACGGCGGCGACCCGGGTCACTGGCCGTCCTCCTTCGAGGGCTCCGGCGCGGGCACCACGCACGGGCCCTTCGCCCACCACTCGGGCAGCATCGCGATCGCCTCGTCGCCCAGCGGGTTGACGCCGGGGCCGGCGGCCAGCGAGTGCCCCACGAGGACGTGCAGGCACTTCACGCGGTCCGGCATGCCACCGGCGCTCGGGAAGCCCTCCAGGACCTCGATCTCGTCGCGGCGGGCGATGTAGTCCTCGTGCGCGGCCCGGTAGGCGGCGGCCAGTTCGGGGTCCGTCGCCAGCCGCTGCGTCATCTCCTTCATCACGCCGTTGGCCTCCAGCGTGCCGATCGCGGAGGCCGCGCGCGGGCACGTCAGGTAGTACGTCGTGGGGAAGGGCGTGCCGTCCGGCAGGCGCGGGGCCGTCTCGACGACGTCCGGCTGGCCGCACGGACAGCGGTGCGCGATCGCGCGGAGGCCGCGCGGGGGGCGCCCGAGCTGCTGCTGGAACGCCTCGACGTCGGCGTCGGTCGGTTCGGTGCGCTCAGTGGTCGGCGGAGGGGTCTGCATAACCTGCTACTCAAGTCCTCGGTGTGGCTCATCGGTCGACGGTCACGGAGGTGACCGTTCGGCTGTCGGCGGCGTCGGCCTTGTCGACCCCGTCCCAGACATTGGTGTACCAGGGGCGGTCGGCCGCCCCCTGGGTCGTACGGGACTGCTTCGCCGCGTCCGGGTCGATCATGGTGTAGCCGGTCTCGCCCGGCATCACATAGTGCAGCCGCTCCCGGATGCGCTGCTCGGCGTACGCGTCGTCCTGCCAGCGCGCCTTGAGGTCGCGCAACTCCTCGACCCGCTCGCGCGCCTCCTGGCGCTGCCGCTGCATGTCGGCGATCTCGGCGCGCTGGGAGACGTACTGCCTTATGGGATAGGCGAGCGCCACGATCATCGAGCAGAGGACGAGGGCGAGCAGCGCGGCCCGGCCGGTCAGCCGGGAGCGGCGGGCCTGGCGCTTGGTCTGCGAGCGGTAGACCCGGGCGGCCGTCTGCTCGCCGAGCACCTTCAGCCGGGTCGCGGTGGAGAAACGGTCCCGGTCCCGGTCCTTCACGGCCATGTCCCGCGTCCCCTTCCGCTTCTGCCTTCGCCGGCGCGCACGCGCGTACGTCCCCGCACACGGTACGGGACCGGTACGGGGACGTACGTACGACTGGCGCGGGCTGGGCCCTCAACGGGTCAGTCGGCGGCTCAGCCCTTGAAGCGCGGGAAGGCGCTGCGGCCGGCGTAGACCGCGGCGTCGTCGAGGATCTCCTCGATGCGCAGCAGCTGGTTGTACTTGGCGACGCGGTCCGAGCGGGCCGGGGCGCCGGTCTTGATCTGTCCGCAGTTCACGGCGACGGCGAGGTCGGCGATGGTGACGTCCTCGGTCTCGCCGGAGCGGTGGGACATCATGCACTTGAAGCCGTTGCGCTGGGCCATCTCGACGGCGTCCAGGGTCTCGGTCAGCGAGCCGATCTGGTTGACCTTGACGAGCAGGGCGTTGGCCGAGCCCTCCTCGATGCCGCGGGCGAGGCGCTCGGGGTTGGTGACGAAGAGGTCGTCGCCGACGATCTGGACCTTGTCGCCCAGCTTCTGGGTGATGGTGTTCCAGCCGGCCCAGTCGTCCTCGAACAGCGGGTCCTCGATGGAGACGAGCGGGTACGACGCGACGAGGTCGGCGTAGTACTCCGTCATCTCGGCGGCGGAGCGCTCCTTGCCCTCGAAGGTGTAGACGCCGTCCTTGTAGAACTCGGAGGCGGCGACGTCCAGCGCGAGGGCGATCTGCTCGCCGGGGGTGTAGCCGGCCTCCTTGATGGCCTCCAGGATGAGGTCCAGGGCGGCGCGGTTGGACTCCAGGTTCGGGGCGAAGCCGCCCTCGTCGCCGAGGCCGGTGGACAGGCCCTTGGTCTTCAGCACCTTCTTGAGGGTGTGGTAGACCTCGGCGCCCCAGCGCAGGGCCTCGGAGAAGGACTCCGCGCCGATGGGGGCGATCATGAACTCCTGGATGTCCACGTTGGAGTCGGCGTGCGAGCCGCCGTTCAGGATGTTCATCATCGGAACGGGCAGCAGGTGCGCGTTCGGGCCGCCCAGGTAACGGAACAGCGGGAGGTCACTGGCCTCGGAGGCGGCGTGGGCGACGGCGAGGGAGACGCCGAGGATGGCGTTGGCGCCGAGGGAGCCCTTGTTGTCGGTGGCGTCCAGGTCGAACATCGCCTGGTCGATCAGGCGCTGCTCGGTGGCGTCGTAGCCGACGAGCTCCGGGCCGATCTGCTCGATCACGGCGAGGACGGCCTTCTCGACGCCCTTGCCGAGGTAGCGGTTGGGGTCACCGTCACGCAGCTCGATGGCTTCGAAGGCGCCGGTGGAGGCACCGGACGGAACGGCGGCACGACCCGTGCTGCCGTCGTCGAGGCCGACCTCGACCTCGACGGTGGGGTTGCCTCGTGAGTCGAGGATTTCCCGGGCTACGACGACGTCGATGGACGGCACGAGCATCTCCTTCATGGGATGTGACGCTGGTTGCGCGGGGCCGCTTGGGCCTTGCGACTAGAGCCTAACCGCCCCCGGGCCGTCGGCAGCCGACCGACCGTCCCGTGGACAGACAGACCGTACCCATTGTTCCCGTCCGGAACAAAGAGGGGGTGGACAAGAGAAGTCGCCGACGGTGCAAAAAAGCCCCGCCCCGGTGCGTACGGGGGAATGCGCACCGGGGCGGGGAGCCCGTGGGGGCGGGGGGACGGCCCTCACGAGGTCTTCACTATGGAGGACACGGATGTGAGTGGGCTGTGGTTCAGCCGGGGAGCGGCCTGATTTCCGGCCCGGCTGAACCTGCCCCGCCTGCCCGGCCGTGGGGGCGGCCGTGGGGTCGGCAGGCGTGTGGCGGCCGTCGTGGTCGCCGTGGGTCAGCTCAGGTGGAGCTGCTGGCCCGGGTAGATGAAGTCGGCGTCGTCGATGATGTCCTTGTTCAGCTCGAAGAGCTTCTCCCAGCCACCCTTGACGTTCTTCTTCGCGGCGATGGCGCTGAGGGTGTCGCCCTTGACGACCTTGTACTCGCCGTCGCCCTTCTTGACCTTCTTGCCGGTCGGGGTCTCGACGGTGGCGCGCTCGGAGGAGCGGGAGGCGCGGTTGTCCTCGGTGCTCTTCTTGGTGCTCTCCTGCGTGCTCTGCGAGGAGGAGCCGGAGGAGTTGGTGTTGCCGCCGGAGGCGGCGGCACCGTCGTAGGAGGCGCCGGACAGGCCGGTGCCGCAGACCGGCCAGGCACCCTTGCCCTGACCCGCGAGGACCTTCTCGGCGATCGCGATCTGCTGGGCCTTGCTCGCCTGGTTGGCGGTGGAGGCGTACTGCGTACCGCCGTAGGCGGCCCAGGTGGAGGCCGAGAACTGCAGGCCGCCGTAGTAGCCGTTGCCGGTGTTGATGGACCAGTTGCCGCCGGACTCGCACTGGGCGACGGCGTCCCACTCGGAGGCGGTGGCGGCGGAGGCGCTGCCGGCGACCATCAGCGGGGCGGCGACGGCGGCGGCGCCGGTGACGCCGACGACGGCGATGGCGCGAGCGGCCTTGGACGGACGACGGTGCTTGCCCTTGCTGGAGAACAGCATGGAGAGATCCCCTCACCGACGCCTGCGAGGTGAGCTGTCGGGTTCGGGCCGGTTGAGTTGCCCGGCCGCGCACGCTCGCCTCTCGGCTCACGTCGCGCGGCTTCACCCCCAGCCGGTTCCGGTCGTGCGCCCCCGAAGGGCCGCAACCGCCGGACCCGGCACTTACCTTGGGTCCCCCGCTCCTGCCTACGGCGCTTGACGCGACGACTGTTCCTCACGGCCGATGGCAGGATTCGGCGTGCCGACCGGGAGGGCCCGCTGTGGCGAGCGGTCACGACCGTAAACAGGTGATTGCCCGAATTTCAAAGACGATCAGGGGGTCTGTGATTCATCTCCCACGGAGATCAAAACGGGCAATCGGGGTCGAACCATGACCCGAACTGCCGCTACTTTTTGCCCGTTTCGGCACCGACTTCGAGGGTCTGACCGGGAAGGATGAGGTCCGGGTCGGTTCCGACGGTGGTCTCGTTCTCGGCGTACAGCGTCCGCCACCCGCCGTCCAGACCCAGCGAGTTCACGATGCCGGTCAGACTGTCGCCCACATGGACGGTGTAGGCACCCTCCACTCCCTCGCGCGACGCACCGCCGTCCCGTGAGGCGTGCCGACCGGAGGAGGCGCCGTCGGCGCGCGAGCCGTCGCCGGCTTCCGCGCCGGAGCCGGTGTCCGCGCCGGAGCCCTCGTCGGCACTGGCGCCGCGGTGACGGCCCGTACCGCCCTCGCCGTCGTCGGTAGCCGTGGAACCGTCACTCCGGCCTGAATTGTCCGACTTCTCACCGTCGGACTTCCGGGAGTCGCCGTCGCCGGAGTCACCGGAGCCGGTGGAGTCCGCGGAGTCGGAGTCCGTGGCCGCCTTCGCGGAATCGTCGGCCGTGTCCGCGGACGAGTCCGGTGAGGCGGCCGACTTCCGGGATCCGTCGCCGGCATCGGCGTCGCCGTCGGTCGACTTGGCCGAGTCGGTGGAGCCGGCCGAGTCCGGCGAAGCGGAGGAATCCGACGAACCGGATGTGCCGGACTCGCTGCCGGAGTTCGACGAGTCGTCCGCGACGCCCGTGTCCACCTCGGCGGAACCGGCGTCGCCGCCGAGGTTGTGGAGCAGTCCGCAGGTGGACCAGACGCCGACGCCCTGGTCGGCGAGGATCTTCTCGGCGACGGCTATCTGCTGGGAGCGGCTGGCCCGGTCCGCGGTCGTCGCGTAGTCGAGGCCGCCGTACTTCTCCCAGTTGGCCTGGGTGAGCTGGAGGCCGCCGTAGCGTCCGTTGCCGGTGTCCGCGCTCCAGAAGCCACCGCTCTCGCACTCCGCCACCTGGTCCCAGGTGGTTCCGCTCGCCGCACTCGCGCCGGCGGCGCCGAGGAGCGGGATGGCGATGGCCGACCCCGTCACTCCCGCCGCGACGAGGAGAGCCGGAGCCTGACGGGGGCGACGGTGACGACCGTTCCCGGAGAGCATGCGGTTGCCTTTCACACGACAGCGATGGCCTGTGCGACGGGGCGTGATGACCCCTTCGCACTGACGTGTGAACGTATCGGCAGTCGATCAGTTGTCACAAGTTAATGCAGCGCAGATCACGTGAAGATCACAGAGTTGAGAGAGCGTCAACTTCTGGCGCGGAATGGGGTAGTACTACGGGCCGTCGGGGTATCACTACACGCCGCTCATGGCGTGATCATCGTGCACTCATCGCCGCTCCCGTGGGGTGAATTCCACCGGAAGCGTGCGCAATCCCCGCATGATGAGACCTCCTCGCCAGCGCAGATCGGCCGGATCCACGGCGAGTCGCAGATCGGGGAGGCGGGTGAGGAGCGTCGCCAGCGCGGTCTGCCCTTCGAGCCGGGCGAGTGGTGCGCCGAGGCAGTAGTGGATGCCGTGGCCGTAGCCGAGGTGCTGGTTGTCACGGCGTGAGAGATCCAGGGTGTCGGGGTCGTCGAAGCGGGCCGGGTCGCGGTCGGCCGCCGCGAGGACGACGAGGACGGGGTCGCCGGGGGCGACGTCCTGCCCGCCGAGGGTGAGGGGCTCGGTCGCGAAGCGCCAGGTGGCGAGTTCGACGGGGCCGTCGTAGCGCAGGAGTTCCTCGACGCCGGTTTCGAGCAGCCCGCTCTCCCCGGCGTCGAGGGAGGTCTGCAGCCGGGCGCGCTGCCCGGGGTGGGTGAGGAGGGCGTACGTGCCGTTCCCGATGAGGTTGACGGTGGTCTCGAACCCGGCGAACAGCAGGATGAACGCCATCGCCGCGGCCTCGTTCTCGGTGAGGTGCTCACCGTGGTCGGAGGCGCGGATGAGCGCGGAGATGAGGTCCTCGCCGGGGGCGGGGTGCTCGGTGAGCCCCTCCCGCTTGCGGTGGATGAGGTCGGCGAGGTAGCCGCGCATCTTCTTCACCGACCGCGCGACGCCGCCCCGCGGGCCACCGCCGTGCCGGATCATCATGCCCGCCCAGTCCCTGAAGTCGTCCTGGTCCTCCCGGGGGACACCGAGCAGGTCGCAGATCGCGTAGATGGGCAGGGGGAAGGCGAACTCGTGGATGAGATCGGCCTCTCCCCTGTCCGCGAACCCGTCGATGAGCCGGTCGGTCAACTCCTGGACCCGGGGGGCGAACTCGGCGACCCGGCGGGGCGTGAACGCCTTCGAGACGAGGCGACGGAGCCTGGTGTGGTCCGGCGGATCGATGTTCAGCAGATGCGTCATCAACTCGGCCTTGCGCTCACCGGGGATACCCGTCTTCCCCTTGGCGTGCGCGGGCTCGGCGTGATGCGCCGGGTTCTTCGACAGGCGCCCGTCGGCGAGGGCCTGCTTCGCGTCGCCGTAGCGGGTGACCAGCCATGCCTCCACACCGCTGGGCAGCCGTGTCCGGTGGACGGGGGCGTGCTCACGGAGCCAGGCGTACGCCGGGTAGGGGTCGGTGGCGAACTCCCAGGTGAAGAGATCGGGCGCGCCGGTTCCCGTGGGCATGGCGGAGCTGGATGCGGGCTGGTTGGTCACCCGCCGACGGTATCCGGCGCCGACGGGGCGCCCTGCCCGTACCCCGGCTGCCGCGGTGGCGACGGCGGCGGCTGCGGCAGCGACAGCGACAGCGACAGCGACAGCGACAGCAGGTCAGGTTCCGTCCGTCCGCGTGTCCGCGTCGTCTCCCGTCCGGTCCTCCGCCTCCGTCTCCGTCTCCGCCTCGGTCTCGGTCTCGGTCTTCTCGTGGTCGGTCGTCCCATGGTCGGTCGTCTCGCCCGGTTCTGTGTGGATGCCCTCCGCGATCCGGATCGCGTCCCGGTACGCGCGGGCCGCCGCCCGGAGCGCCGCCTCGGGGTCGATGCCGCGGGACTCCGCGTCGGCGGCGAGGGTGAGGAGTGCGTGGCCGAGATCGTCACCGAGGGGTATCGGGACGTCGAGGCCGGCGGTGCGGGCGCGGGAGGAGAGCTTGGCGGCGAGGGCGAGACCGGGCTGGCCGAGGGGTACCCCGTCGGTGACCGACTCGCGCCGCTTCTCGACGGCCTTGGTGCGCAGCCAGTGCGCCTTGACCTCCTCCGGGGTCGTGGCCGTCGCGTCGCCGAAGACGTGGGGGTGGCGGTGGATGAGCTTGGTGACGATGCCGGCGGCGACGTCGTCGACGGAGAAGGGGGTGTCCGGGTCGTCCTCGGCGATACGGGCGTGGAAGACGACCTGGAGGAGGACGTCGCCCAGCTCCTCGCGGAGTTCGTCGCGGTCGCCCTCCTCGATGGCCTCGACGAGTTCGTACGCCTCCTCGATGCCGTACTTGGCGAGGCCCTGGTGCGTCTGCCGCGAGGACCAGGGGCACTCCGCGCGGATCCGGTCCATGACCTGGACGAGGTCGAGGAGACGGGCGCCGGGGAGGTCGTAGGAGGCGGGCAGCAGCTCAAGGGACGGCATCCGGGCCCGGCCGGAGCCGGCGAGGCGGGCCAGGCCGTCGGTGAGGCGGGGTTCGCCCTCGGCGCCGGCCACCACGACCACCGTGCGGCCGCCGGCGCAGTCGTCCACCAGTTCCTCGGCCGTCGGGGCCGTCCGCTCGACCGTGATGCCCGCCTCGCGGAGATAGGGGAGCTGGGGATGCGCCCCGTCCGCGCAGAGAACGCGGTCGGCCCCGTGCAGTGCCTGCCAGGCCGGCCAGGAGAGCAGGCCGGGCGCGACACGGTGGCTGGTGGTGAGCAGGACGACCCGGCCGGGGCCAGGGGTGGGGGCCGTGCTCTCGGAGACCGCGGTGTCGGGGGCCGTGGTCGCGGGGGCCGTGGTGGCGGAGGTGCCGTCGGGGCGGTGTGCGTTCACACCACGAACGTAACCCACGGCACGGACGACCCCCGGAGTTGTCCACAGGCAGGCGCCCGGGGCACCGGCACCACCGCCGTCACGGGCGGCACCGGCACCGGCGCCGCCCCCGAACTCACCCCTGCGCCGGCTCCGGCGTCGCCGCCCGGGTGACCTCCTTCAGCCACGGTGTCTTCGCGTCCACCAGGCCGACCCTGCCGGACGACGGGTCGACGCCCCAGCTGCCGTAGCGGGGGTTGAGGTCCACGTCGAGTTCCTTCGACGCCTTGGAGAGGGCCTTCCAGAAGACGGCGCCGCCCTCCGGGGTGTTGAGGTCGGCGCCGAGGGCGGCGGAGAGTTTCTGGACCTCGACGTCGCTGCGGAGGCTCTCCTCCAGCTGCTCCGGGGCGACGCTGTAGCGCTGCAGGTAGGCCGTCTCCAGGGCCTCGGCCCCGCCGGCCTGCGCTTCCAGGTCGGCCCGGTACTTCTGGACCTCCTTGCGGCTGACGGTCACGCCGGCGTCCTCGAGAGCCTGGTCGAGGACCTTCTCCAGGACCATGCCGTTCAGGGTGTTGCGGGTGAGGGCGCTGCTCTGGGCGACGGCCTGCTGGTACTGGCTGTCGTCCGTGCTGACGGCGCGCTGGGCGGTGCGCACCTCGTTCACCCGGTTCTCCAGCTGCGCGACCGTGATCCGGTCCTGGCCGACGACGGCCGCCGCGCCGGGATGCGCGTCGTTTCCGCAGGCGGTGAGGAGCGGGGCCGCGGCGGCGATCGCTGCGGAGAGGAGGAGCGCGGAGCGACGGCGGCGGTGCAAGTGAGCCTCCCGAGGAGATTGTGCGGCGGTGCACAAAGTCTTGCGGTGATCGATGGTAGGCAGTGGCCCTGCTCTCGGCCAGCCATTCGACCAACGATTCACGCCGACTTCGGGCACCGGCGCTCGGGGAGCGCGCCACCACCGGCCCATTCCCGGCGTCCACGGCGTGCGCCGGGACGCGGCCCACCGCTCAGGACGAACGGCTTCGGCCCGGGCGGCGCGGGAATGAGGGCCGCCGTCCGCCTCAGCCGCGTACCTGCCCCAGCCACTGCAGTGTGCGCCGGACCTCGCCCGCGAGGGGATGGCCGGGGCCGCGCAGCCGTTCCACGTCGAGCAGCAGGCGGCCCAGGGTCTCGTGGGCGGCGCCCCGGTCACCGAGGGCGAGCAGCAGGTGGCCTATGCGGCGGCGGACGTCGAGGGCGAGTTCGGGGTCGCCGCCGACGTACTGGTTCTCGTAGTACGGCAGCAGGGAGCGGTACTCGGCGAGGGCCGCGGCCGGTTCGCCGAGCTGTTCGAGGCACTGGGCGCAGTCGTAGCGCCAGCGCAGGGCCTGGGGGTCTGCCTGGCCGGCCTCGGTGGCCCGCTCGTCGGCGAGGCGGCGCAGCTCGGGCAGGGCGCGGCGGTACTGGCCGTCGTCCATGAGGGTGGCCGCGTACTGCTTGCGCAGGGTGCGGACGACGGGTGAGTGTTCGCCGTGCTGGGCGGCGGCGGCCGGGAGGATCGCGCCGAGGATGTCGACGGCCTGGGTGATGCGGCCCTCGCCGAGCAGCCGCTTGACCTCGTCGACGGCGCCCGCCACATCGGGCTTGTCGACGGCGGGCACGGGGTCGGGCACGGCGGACGGCTGCGGCGCGGGGATACGGGCGCGGTCCGGCCAGGGGGCGTGCGGGCGCAGGAAGGGGCGCGTGGGGTCGAGCGGGGAGCCGGTGGGCATTCCGCGCGCGGGAAGCAGCGGGAGGAGCTGTTCGTACGTCTCCTGCGCGGAGGACGGACGGTGCTGCGGGTCCTTGGAGAGCAGCCGGAGGACCAGGGCCTCCAGGTTCTCGGGGACCTCGGGGCGCAGTCGGCGGACGGGTACCGGCGGCTCGTAGAGGTGGCGGTGCAGGACGCCGAGGGCCGTGGAGCCGGTGAAGGGGACGTTCCCGCTGAGCAGTTCGTGGATCAGCACACCGAGGGCGTACAGGTCGGTGTAGGGGCCGACCGCGCCGCCCATGGCCTGTTCGGGGGCCATGTAGGCGGGGCTGCCGATGGGCGAGCCGGTGTGGGTCAGGCGGGTGGTGTCGGTGTCCATCACGGACGCGACGCCGAGGTCGAGGACGGTGACCGTGCCGTCCTGCTTGACCATGACGTTCCGCGGCTTGAGGTCGCGGTGGATGATCGGCACGGCGTGCACGGCCGAGAGCACGGCGCACAGCTGCGCGGCGACCGAGACGGCCCACGGCCACGGGTACGGGTCGTGCTCGGCGAGGTGGTCGGAGAGGTCGGCCCCGTCGACGTACTGCATGACGAGGAACAGCTCCTCGCCCTCGCTGCCCGCGTCGTGCACGGTCACCAGGCCGGGGTGGTCGACCTGGGCCGTGACGCGGCACTCGCGCACGAAGCGGCGGCGCAGCTCGTCGGCCTCCTGGCCCGCGACCTTGTCCGGGCGCAGCAGCTTCACCGCCACGCGCCGGTCGAGGCGCTGGTCGTACGCCGTCCACACCTGGCCCATGCCGCCCTGACCGATGAGCGTGGACAGTTCGTAGCGGCCGGTGATCAGGCGTCCGGTTCCCTTCCCCTGGGTCACCGGTCTCCTTCGTGATTGCGGAGATAGTCACTGAGCTCGTCCAGCTCGGCGCGCACCTGGTCGATGCGGGCGGGCCCGGGGCGCTGCGGCTCCGGGGCGGTCCGGGGCTGCGGCGGGGGCTGGTGCTGGACGGGCGGCTGCGGGACCGGCGGCGCGGGGGTGTAGGGCTGGGGGACCTGGACGGGCGGGTAGCTGTACCCGCTCTGCTGGGCGTTGTAGCCGCTCTGCTGCGAGTACCCCGTGGTCTGGGCGTACGGCGACAGGTGGGCCGTCCCGGCGCGGCTGAAGTGGCGTATGTCCGCGTACAGGTAGTACGCGACGATCGCCGCGAGTCCGCCGAAGAGCAGTCCCATGCCGACGTCGCCGCGCCAGGTGGTGAACTCCTCCTCGCCCGGGTCGGTGCCGATGATGTACAGCGTCACGAAGATGTGGACGATCGACAGGGCGAACAGCCACCAGTCGCGGGGCCTGCGGGTCACCGAGGCGAGCCGCACCAGGCACGCCCAGGCGAGCAGGCCACAGCTCATGACCGCGACCACCACGAAGATCACACGGAGTGTGACCTGGCCCCCCTGGTCGGGGCCGGGGGGCGGTGTCGGCGCATAGCCGTGGCCTTGCATGGCTGCTCCTGAGGGCCTGGTGAGAGTGAACGCGCGATGTCGTCCCGAGGGTATCGGTCGACCACGACATGAGGTCCAGGGATGTGGACAACCGTTGTAGTACCGCAGTGCTGGTCACGCCGCCACGGGCGGAGCGGTTCCGTCCGTTAGCCGGGAACGTGGCGGGAGTTGGCGGGCCCGGGGCGGGAGTCGGCGGGCCCGGGCGGGCGCCCAGCGGTCTGCCGGGCGGTCTGGCGGCGGTCTGCCGAGCGGGGTTCAGTCCGGGGCGACGGTGCCGTCCGTCAGTCCGTCGTACATGCCCCTCACCAGGCGTTCGCCCAGGCGGCCGGCCTGGCGCAGGGCGTCCTCGAAGGCGGCGAGGGCGCGGAAGCGTTCGCCGTAGCGGCGCTGCTGGTCCAGGGGCAGCCGCGGCAGTTGGAGGCGCCGTACGTCGAGGCGGGTCGCGGTGGAGGCGTAGCTGCTGGCCTGGCGGCTGTTGGCGGTGCCGCGCAGGAATCCGGCGACGAACCACGCGTCCAGCGCGGCCCGGTCGGGGCGCAGCAGGGTGAGGTTGCGGCCGAGGGCGGCGCCCGCGGTCTCCTCGTCGATCACCCGCGCGACCCCGCCGCCGCCGAGGACGGGGACGACGATGTCGCCGGGTTCCACGAGCACGGGGTCCTCGCCCGTCCCGGGCAGGGTTCCCGAGGGTGCCGTGCCGGCCAGGACGTCGTGGTCGGTGAGCACGCGCGCGTGGGGGCCGCTTCCGCCGGTGCGCAGCACCAGGGCTCCCCCGCGCGCGAGTTCACCGACCGTGGTGAGCGGCCAGCGCGCGGGCCCCGCCTCCCCGGCGAGCGGGGGCGTGAGGTCAGCGGTCAGGCGGAGCGTCTCGCCGAGGCGCTCGCGCACGGCGGTCAGCTGCTCGGCGCCGCCGCCCGCCGCCGGGGGCGGCAGATGCCGGGCGGGGGCCAGGTCCACGTCGTCGTCGAGGAGTTCGATGACCGGCAGCGAGCGGCTGAGCCCCGGCTGTTCCGCCACCTCGCCGGCCCGGTCGAAGGTCCGCCAGGCGTCGAGCACGGCGGTACGGACCGCCGCCCAGTCGGAGCCGCTGCGCCCCTCGTGGACGAGCCGGCCGGTGTCGACGAGCAGCAACTCGGGCGGCACGGACGCCCTGCCGGGCCTGCGCAGCACCCACAGGTGCAGCGGGATGTTGTACGGGGGTGCCGCGCCGACCGGCAGGGCGATCACGGCGCGCAGCGCGCCCCGGCGCAGCAGGTCGGCGCGGATACGGCGCCCCGAGCGGCGGCTCGCGACGGCCGGCGGCATCAGCAGCACGGCGGTGCCGCCGTGCTCCAGGCGGGCCAGCGCGTGCTGCACCCAGGCGAGTTCGGACTCCGTACGGGCCGGGAAGCCGTACTCCCAGCGGGGGTCGTAGGCCAGTTCGTCATGGCCCCAGTTGCGCTCGTTGAACGGCGGGTGGCACAGGACGGCCTCGGCCCTGAGCCGCTCGTGGGCGTCCGCGCGGAGGCTGTCCCCCGCGGCGGTACGGACCACCGCGTTCCCGGTGCCGAGGGCGAGGCGCAGCGCGGTGAGCGCGGCCAGTTCGCGGGAGCTGTCCTGGCCGTACAGCTGCTGGCCGGGACGGGCGGCGACGGCGTGCAGGAGCGCTCCGGTGCCGCAGGCCGGGTCGAGCACCGAGCGCGCGGGCCCGGCGAGTTCGGCCATCAGCTCGGCGAGGTCGGCCGGAGTGAGCGTGTACTGCCGCGGGTTGGCGTCGAGGTGCCGGGCGAGCAGGAACTCGAAGGTCTGCCGTGCCCCCAGGTCGGCCGCGAGTTCGGTGGCGCCGCGCAGCAGTGGGATCGAGGGCAGCAGTCCGGCGGGCGTCGGCCGGGGCACGACGGACACGCGCGACTCACCCAGGCGCGGGGCGAGGACCTGCCACAGCGGCTCGGCCAGGTCCCGGGCCAGCTGCCCGTCGTCGGGGCAGGCGCTCGACTCCAGCCAGGCCAGGGGCCGGTCGTGGAGGTGGAGCAGGGCGCAGCCCACATGCACCAGGGCGGTGACAGGGCCCTCCGGGTGCCCGGCGACCTGCTGCCAGACACGCTCCTTCAGGGGCACCTCGGCGAGCTTGCCCTGGTGGCGCAGCCACTCCTCGACCTCGCCGAGCGCGAAGGCCGGACTGGTCTCGGTGCCGCCGACCGGTTTGGGGAAGTCGGCATGCCGTCGGCGCCAGTTGCTGACGGCGGCGCGCCCCACGCCGGCGAGCCGCGCGATCTCCGCGGCGGTGACCTCTGTTCCGTTCCCCTGCACGCGCCCGGCTCCCCTCGTACCTGGTGGTGTGACGTCGAGCATACCGACGCACGCAAGATCTACCCCTTCACGTCGTGTACGACCTCAACCTTGTGAACCGTGTTGACTCGGTTCACAGTGTCTGCTCTGATTGACCCATCGAACGGCGGACTGCCTCAACCGGGCAGTCACACGTCGTTCGTGCTGTCACACCGGGGGAAGGCCGCGTCGCTCCGCGCCACGCCACCGTTCGCTCCACGCACCTCACACCGATTTCCCAGGGGGGAACTCCCATGCGTCGCACCGCACTCGCCGCTCTCTGCATCGCCGCCGCGGCCACCTTCTCGCTCACCGGCTGCCTGCCCGGTGAGGACAAGGCGGACGGCCCGTTCGCCGGTCTGACCGGCGGCGAGATCGCCGACAAGGCCGTCAAGGCCACCTCGGGCGCCGACTCGCTCCGAATGAAGGGCGAGATCGAGGACGAGTCCGCCGGCGGCACGGTCCGGATGGACATGGCGATGAACAGGAAGGGTGACTGCGCCGGCACCATGAGCATGGGCGGCGACGGCCAGGCCGAGCTGATCAAGGTCGGCGACACCATGTACATGAAGTACGACGAGGCCTTCCTGCGCGCCCAGTCGAAGGACTCCTCCAAGGAGGAGGCCGACATGGTCGTCGACATGCTCGCCGGCAAGTGGACCAAGACGTCCGCGACCTCCGCGGACTCCAAGGACATGGCGAGCTTCTGCGACCTCGACACCGTCCTCGCCGACTTCAAGGACGTGAACTCCGACGCCACGCGCGGCAAGACCGCCGAGGTCGAGGGCACCCCCGCGATCGTCCTGAACGAGAAGGACGGCAAGGACAGCTACACCCTGTACGTCGCCACCAAGGGCGAGCCGTACCTCCTGCGGGTCGTCAGCAAGTCAGCGGAGGAGCCCGGCGACCTGGTCTTCACCGACTTCGACGAGCCGGTTCCGGCCAAGGCCCCCAAGGGCAAGGTCATCGACATGGACAAGGACTTCGGCTGACCCGCCGTGCCGCGCGGCGGCACCCCGAAGGCCTCAGTCCGCGTGGAAGCGGGCCGGGGCCTTCGTCGGGTTGCCGCCGGTGGGCAGCTTCTGCTGCGGACAGGCGCTCAGGACACGCTTCATGGCGGCCTGTTCGGCGGAGGTGACCCACAGGCCGTACTTCGTCTTCACGGCGACCTGGGCGGCCACATAGGTGCAGCGGTACGCCTTGTTGGGCGGGAGCCAGGTGGCCGTGTCACCGTCGCCCTTGCCGCGGTTGGTGCCGGAGTCGACCGCGAGCAGGTTGAGCGGGTCGTTGGCCAGGGCTATGCGCTTGCTGTCGTCCCACTTCTGGGCGCCCTTCTGCCAGGCGTCGGAGAGGGCCACCATGTGGTCCACGTCGATCTTGCTGCGGCCCCGTACGTACGGCACGTCCTTCCCGGTGTACGGGTCAGGGTCGAGCATCCCGGAGACCACCGTGCAGTCCCCGTCCCGGAACTTCACGTCGTCCAGGTCGCGTTTGAGTATGTCGTCGCGGGTGTCGCAGCTGTTGGAGTCCGTGTCGGCCCAGGCGCTGCCGAACTCGCCGCGGTCGTAGTTGTTCTTGGGCGCCCGCCCCTTGACGGTCAGCGCCTCCGCGGCGGCGTACGCGGCGCCCCCGCCCCCGGCGGGGTTCTCCTGCGGTCCGGCCGAACCGCCCGTGCTGTCCAGTTCGCAGCCGGTCGCGGCGGCCAGCACCAGAGCGACGACGGCGCCCCCACCCCTCAGACGTACCACGCGACACCCCTTCCCTCGTTGTGCGGCTCTTCGGCGGTCCCGCTCGGGGTTCCCCGTCCGGCCTGCTCGACACCGTAGCGGCCACCGGACGCACCGAGGACGGTGGCCCGGGCGGCACTCCCTGCCGCGCCGGGCCACTGCGCCCTTACGCCCTTACGCCGTTACGCCGTTACGCCGTTACGCCGTTACGACCCGAGGATCGAAGCCAGGAACTCCCCGGTCCACCCCAGCAGATCCCGGCCGAGCAGCGGCTTCCCGCCCACCTTCGCCGTCTTCGGGCGGGGCACCAGCACCTGGTGGGCGGCCGGCTTGATCACCGTGCCCGGATACAGGCGCTTCAGGCGCAGCTCCTGCGACTCGCGCAACTCCACGGGCGCGAAGCGGATGTTGGTGCCCTGGAGGACGATCTCGCCGACACCGCAGGCCCGGGCGAGCATGCGCAGACCGGCGACGAGCAGCAGGTTCTCCACCGGCTCGGGCAACTTGCCGTAGCGGTCGACGAGTTCCTCGCGCACCGCGGCGATGTCGGCCTCGGTGTTGACGGAGGCGATCGCCCGGTACGCCTGCAGCCGCAGCCGCTCGCCCGGCGCGTAGTCGTGCGGGACGTGCGCGTCGACCGGCAGCTCGATCTTCACTTCCAGCGGCGGCTCCTCCTCGATCCCGCCGCTCTCCAGCTGGCGCCGGTAGTCCGCGACCGCCTCGCCGACCATCCGCACGTACAGGTCGAAGCCGACCCCCGCGATGTGGCCGGACTGCTCGCCGCCCAGCAGGTTGCCCGCGCCCCGGATCTCCAGGTCCTTCATCGCCACGTACATGCCCGCGCCCATCTCCGTGTGCTGGGCGATGGTCGCGAGCCGCTCGTGCGCGGTCTCCGTCAGCGGCTTCTCGGGCGGGTACAGGAAGTACGCGTAACCGCGTTCCCGCCCCCGGCCGACCCGGCCGCGGAGCTGGTGCAGCTGCGACAGGCCGAAGGTGTCCCCCCGCTCCACGATCAGCGTGTTCGCGTTGGAGATGTCGATGCCCGACTCCACGATCGTCGTGGAGACGAGGACGTCGAACTTCTTCTCCCAGAAGTCGACGACGACCTGCTCCAGCGCCTGCTCCGACATCTGTCCGTGGGCCGTCGCGATCCGCGCCTCGGGGACGATCTCCCGCAGCCGGGCCGCCGCGCGGTCGATGGACTCCACCCGGTTGTGGATGTAGAAGACCTGGCCCTCGCGCAGGAGTTCACGGCGGATCGCCGCGCCGATCTGCTTCTCCTCGTACGGGCCGACGAAGGTCAGGACCGGGTGGCGCTCCTCCGGGGGTGTGGTGATCGTCGACATCTCGCGGATGCCGGTGACCGCCATCTCCAGGGTGCGCGGGATCGGGGTCGCGGACATCGTCAGCACGTCCACGTTCGCGCGCAGCTTCTTCAGCTGCTCCTTGTGCTCGACGCCGAACCGCTGTTCCTCGTCGACGATGACCAGGCCCAGGTCCTTGAACTTGGTCTCGGAGGAGAACAGACGGTGGGTGCCGATGACGATGTCGACCGCGCCCTCGCGCAGCCCCTCCAGGGTGCCCTTGGCCTCGGTGTCCGTCTGGAAGCGGGACAGGGCCCGGACGTTCACCGGGAACTGCGAGTACCGCTCGCTGAAGGTGCCGAAGTGCTGCTGCACCAGGAGGGTCGTGGGCACGAGCACGGCGACCTGCTTGCCGTCCTGGACGGCCTTGAAGGCGGCCCGGACCGCGATCTCCGTCTTGCCGTAGCCGACGTCGCCGCAGATCAGGCGGTCCATGGGGACCGTCTTCTCCATGTCCTCCTTGACCTCGGCGATCGTCGTCAGCTGGTCGGGCGTCTCCGCGTACGGGAAGGCGTCCTCCAGTTCGCGCTGCCACGGGGTGTCCGCCCCGAACGCGTGGCCGGGCGCCGCCATCCGGGCGCTGTAGAGCTTGATGAGGTCGGCGGCGATCTCCTTGACCGCCTTCTTCGCGCGCGCCTTGGTCTTCGTCCAGTCGGCGCCGCCGAGGCGGTGCAGGGTCGGGGCCTCGCCACCGACGTACTTGGTGATCTGTTCGAGCTGGTCGGTGGGGATGTAGAGGCGGTCGCCGGGCTGGCCGCGCTTGGCGGGCGCGTACTCCACGACCAGGTACTCGCGGGTCGCGCCCTGCACGGTCCGCTGGACCATCTCGATGTAGCGGCCGACACCGTGCTGCTCGTGGACGATGTAGTCGCCCGCCTCCAGGGTGAGCGGGTCGATGGTCTTGCGGCGGCGGGCGGGCATCCGGGCGCCGTCCTTGCCGGCCGCCTTCTGGCCGGAGAGGTCGGTCTCGGTGAGGACCGCCAGCTTCAGGGTCGGGTCGATGAAACCGTGGTCGATCGAACCGCACACCACCTGCACGACCGACGGGGAGATCTCCCCCAGCTCGGCCTCCAGCCGGGCCGGGACGCCCTCGCCGCCGAGGACCTCGACCGTGCGGGCGGCCGGGCCGTGGGCCTCGGTCACGAAGACCGTGCGCCAGCCGTCGGCGAGCCAGCCCTTGGTGTCGGCGAGGGCCTTGGCCGTGTCCCCCCGGTAGGTCTCGGGGGCGTGCATACCGAGCTTGAGGGTGTCGGAGTCCAGCTCCTCGTCGGCCGCGAACGGCGACACCGACCACCACATCATGTCCAGCTCACGGGCCCGGTCGCGGACGTCCGCGATGGACCGCAGGGAGGCCGCGCCGACGTCGATCGGCGCCTCGCCGCCCCCGGCGGTCGCCGCCCAGGACGCCTGCAGGAACTCCTGCGAGGTGGCCACCAGGTCCGCCGCCCGCGTCCGCACCCGCTCCGGGTCGCACACGATCGTCATGGCGCCCTTGGGCAGGACGTCGATCAGCAGTTCCATGTCGTCGACGAGGACCGGGGCGAGGGACTCCATGCCCTCGACGGCGATCCCCTCGGCGATCTTGTCGAGGAGTTCGCCCAGCTCGGGGTGGCGTTCGGCCAGGGCGCGGGCGCGGGCGCGCACGTCGTCCGTGAGGAGCAGCTCACGGCAGGGCGGCGCCCACAGGCCGTGCGCGGCGACCTCCAGCGATCTCTGGTCGGCGACCTTGAAGTACCGGATCTCCTCGACGTCGTCGCCCCAGAACTCCACCCGCAGGGGGTGCTCCTCGGTCGGCGGGAAGACGTCCAGGATGCCGCCGCGCACGGCGAACTCGCCGCGCCTCTCGACCAGCTCGACCCGCGAGTACGCGGCTGCCGCCAGGGCCTCGACCGTACGGTTCAGGTCGGCCGTCCCGCCCGTGCGCAGGGCGACCGGCTCCAGGTCGCCGAGGCCCTTGACCTGCGGCTGGAGGACCGAGCGGACGGGAGCGACGACGACCGAGACGGGGCCGGTCTCCGGGTCGTCCGGGCGCGGATGGGTCAGACGGCGCAGGACGGCGAGGCGGCGGCCGACGGTGTCACTGCGCGGGCTGAGGCGCTCGTGCGGGAGCGTCTCCCAGGCGGGGTACTCCACCACGCCGTCCGGGGGCAGCAGCGAGCGCAGGGCCGCCGCCAGGTCCTCGGCCTCACGGCCCGTCGCCGTCACGGCGAGTACGGGGCGGCCGGCGTCCCGCGCGAGGGCGGCCACGGCGAAGGGGCGGGCCGCCGGAGGGCCCACCAGGTCGATGTGGGTGCGGTGGCCGTCGGATGCGGCCCTGATCGCTTCCGCGAGGGGGGCGTCCTTGACTACGGCGTCTAGCAGGCCGTGGAGGCTCATTCGGGGCGTTTCCCGTCCGGGTGGGCAAGGGGTGGAGTCGAGGGTGGGGCTTCGGGTGGGGCGAGGTCTGGGGCAACACGAACGCCCGGACTCGTGTGACGGGCCGGGGGTGTCCAGGGTACGACGGGTGGTGCGGGGGCCGTGGACGACTTTTCCCGCCCCCGGCGCCCCTGCCCGTCCCAGGCCGGGGGCCGCGCCCCTTCGACGCCCCCGTGCGGGTCCGTGGGGGCTGGTCGCGCAGGTCCCCGCGGCCCCGAAGAAGCAGGGGCTTCGCCCGCTGTCTTCTCGGGGCCGCCTAATCTCTATGGGCGCCCCCTGTCCCCACAGGCGCCTCCTGTCCCCTGCCGAACGTGAGCCCCCATGGCATCGAGCGCCCCGTCCACGAGGCCGTCGGAACCGTCGCTCATACCGGAGCCGGTCACGGCGGCCGCCCCGCCCCGTGACCGGCGTCTCTCCCTCGTGGGCCGGGAGCCGTACGTGCTCGCGGTCCTGTTGTTCGCGGCGTACACGGCGGTGTCGGTCGGGCGGTACCTGCGGATGGGGACCCGTTCCTACGACCTGGGCATCTACGAGCAGACCGTGCGGGCGTACGCGCACCTCCAGGCGCCGATCGCCGAGCTGAAGGGGCCGGGGTACAACGTGCTCGGGGACCACTTCAGCCCGGTCACCATGCTGCTCGCGCCGTTCTACCGGGTGTTCCCCTCACCGATGACGCTGCTCGTCGCGCAGGCGGCGCTGTTCGCGCTGTCGGCGGTGCCGGTGACGCGTGCGGCCGCACGGGCGCTGGGGCGGGCACGGGGGCTCGCCCTGGGGGTGGCGTACGGGCTGTCGTGGGGGCTGCAGAACGCCGTCGACTTCGACTTCCACGAGATCTGTTTCGCGGTTCCGCTGATCGCGTTCTCCCTGGATGCGCTGCTCGCCCGGCGGTGGCGCGCCGCGCTGCTCTGGGGACTCCCCCTGGTCCTGGTCAAGGAGGACCAGGGGCTGACGCTGGCGGTCGTCGCGACCGTCGTCGCCCTCCGGGCCCGGCGGCACGGAGCGCCCCGGGTGGTGCCGTACGCCCTCGCGGTCGCGGCGTTCGGCGCGCTCGCCACCCTGCTCGCGTTCACCGTGGTCATCCCGGCCTTCAACACCGCCGGAACCTCCGACTACCTGGCGAAGGTCGGCGGCGAGGGCCCGCTCGACGGCCTGGACGTCAAGATCCGTACCGTCCTGTGGCTGCTGATCCCGACCAGCGGGCTGCTCGCCCTGCGCTCCCCGCTCGTCCTCGCCGCCCTCCCCACCCTGGGCTGGCGGTTCGTCGCCTCCGACCACAACTACTGGGGCACGGCCTGGCACTACAGCGCCGTCCTGATGCCGATGGTCCTTCTCGCGCTCGTCGACGCGCTCCCCGGCGCCCGTCACAGCCTCCGCCCGTGGCTGCGCTCGTACGCGCTGCATCTGCCCGCCGCCGTCCTCGCGGCCTCCGTCGCGCTGACGCCCTCGCTGCCCCTGGGCACCCTCACCGAGGGGTCCGCCTACCGTGTCCCGGCCGAGGTCGGGGCCGTGGAGAGACTGCTGGGCACCATCCCGGACGGAGCCACCGTCGAGGTCAACATCGGCCCCATCAGCCGGCTGACCTCCCGCTGCCGCGTCTTCTGGATCGGCCGGACCGGGGGCCTCGCGCCCGACTACATCGCCTTCAACAACCGCACGGGCTGGGTGAAGGACGTCCCCGCGTACGCCCGTCAGCTCCATCCGCGCGACACATATGTGCTGCGGGGCGTCATCCAGGGGTTCGTCCTGCTGAAGCGCACGTCCCCCGAGCGAGGGCCGGCCCAGGGCTCGGCCTCCTGAAGCCCCGTCCTGCCGGCGGCGTCCCCGGAACAGCCTCCCCTGAACGTCCTACGACGCGTGGAGCCCGGCGCCCGGAAGCCTCCGCTTCCGGGCGCCGGGCCCTCCCCCGGTTTCCCCCGTTCCCCCCGTTCCCCGGGCCCCCGTGCCCGGTGGCTACTCGGTGGCGATCGCGTTCAGGACGTTCATGCGGCCCGCCCGGAACGCCGGGACCAGCGCGGCGAACAGGCCCACGAAGGCCGAGCTGATGAAGACCCCGATGATCGTCGGCCACGGGATGTCGAGGACCTTCATGCCCTCCAGGGCGAGGAGCTGCTGGGCGGTGGCGCCCCAGCCCATGCCCAGCCCCAGGCCGAGAAGCGCGCCGAAGAGGGCGATGACGACCGACTCCAGGCGGATCATGCGGCGCAGCTGGCGGCGGGAGAGGCCGATGGCGCGCATCAGACCGATCTCACGCGTCCGCTCGACCACCGACAGGGCCAGCGTGTTCACGACTCCCAGGATCGCGACGATGATCGCCAGGGCGAGCAGGCCGTAGATCATGTTCAGGAGCTGGTCGATCTGGCCCTTCAGGGCCTCCTTGTAGTCGGTCTGGTCGCGGACCTCGTACTGCGGGTAGTCGTGCAGCGCGTCCTTGAGGGACGTGTACGCGGCCGCGTCCTGACCGTCCTTCGCCGAGGCGAAGAGCAGCTGGTCGAGGGGCATCTTGTCGGCGGGGACGTACGTGGCCATCGTGTCGATGGAGGTGTACATCGCGCCGGCGTCGATGACGACGTCACTGCTGGTGATCGCGCGGACGGTCAGGTCGGCCGTGCGGCCGTCCTTGAAGGCCACGGCGATCTTCGAGCCGAGCTTGATGTCGTGGTCCTTGGCGAACTTCTCGTGGACGGACATCGAGTCGGGCTTGTAGGCGTCCGGCAGCTTGCCCGCGACGACCTCGGTGGCGAGGTCGGTGGCGTAGCTCGGGTCGGCGGCGGTGATCGCCGTGTCCTTGAGCGTCTTGCCGTCGGGGGTGGTGAAGTCGGCCTGGGTCCACTTGTACTCGGTGAAGCTCTTGATGCCCTTCGCGGAGCGCGCGGCCTCGACGGCCTGCGGAGTGATCAGCTCACCGCGGTCGGACTGGATGATGAAGTCCGTGCCGACCGTCTTGTCGAGCTGCTCGGTGGCCGAGGCGACCATGGAGGAGCCGACGACGGACAGGCAGGCGACCAGGGCGAGGCCGATCATCAGGGCGGCACCGGTGGCCCCCGTGCGGCGGGGGTTGCGCAGCGCGTTGCGCTCGGCCATCCGGCCGACCGGGCCGAAGGCCCGCAGGACGACCGCGCCCAGCACCCGCACCACCGCGCCGGCGAGCAGCGGGCCGATGACGACGAAGCCGATGAGGGACAGGACGACCCCGCCGCCCAGCCACATCGAACCCTCGCTCGCCTTGGCGGCGGTGGACGCCAGGTACAGGCAGGAGCCGCCGGCACCGGTCAGCACGAGGCCGATCACGGCCCGGACGACTCCGGCCTTGGCGTCCAGCGGGGCTCCGGCATCGCGCAGGGCGGCCATCGGGGAGACCTTGCCGGCGCGCCGGGCGGGCACGTAGGCGGCGAGGACGGTGACGACGATGCCCAGGAGCAGGCCGACCGCCGGGGTGGTCCAGGCGATGGTGAGGTCGTCGGTGGACAGGTTCATGCCGGTGGCGCTCATCAGCTTCATCAGCCCGATGGCGAGGCCGACACCGCCGGCGACACCGAGGACCGAGCCGAACACGCCCAGGAGCAGCGCCTCGACGAGGACCGACCGGTTGACCTGGCCGCGGCTGGAGCCGATGGCCCGCATCAGCCCGATCTCGCGGGTCCGCTGCGCGACCAGCATCGAGAAGGTGTTGATGATGAGGAAGATGCCGACGAGGAAGGCGATCCCGGCGAAGCCGAGCATGGCGTACTTCATCACGCCCATGAACTCGCCGACGTCCTTGGCGTTGGCGTCCGCGACCTCCTTGGCGGTCTGCACCTTGTAGCCGCCGCCCAGTTCGGCGGAGACGTTCTTCTTCACCTGCGCGTCCGTGAAACCGGCGGCGGCGGTGATGTTGACGTTGGTGTAGACACCGGTCTCGCCGACGAGGGCCTTCTGCGCGGTGGCGGTGTCGAGGTAGAAGATCGCGGCGCCCGGGTTGGTGACCTGGAAGTCGGCGATGCCGGAGACCTTCGCCTCGTGCGTGCCGACCGCGCTGATCACGCCGATCTCGTCGCCGAGCTTCAGGTCGTGCTTGTCGGCGGTGTCCGCGTCGACCATGATCTGGTCCGGGCCACGCGGCGCCTCACCGGAGGAGATCTTCATGGTGCGGGCGTCGTTGGCGTTCCAGTTGCCGACGATGGTCGGGGCGCCGCTGGTGGGCGAGAGGCTGTCCTTGTCGGCGTCGACGACGGTGACCGAGGTGGAGAAGACGGTGCCCTCGGCCGACTTCACGCCGTCCGCGTCACCCGCCTTGTCCACGACGGAGGCGGGCATGACCGGCGGCTTGCCGGTGTCGGACCGCGTCTCCCCGCTGTCCGAGGCGCCCTTGGCGCTGACCGTGACGTCGGAGGAGGTGGCCGCGAACAACTTGTCGAACGTGGTGCCCATCGTGTCGGTGAAGACCAGGGTCCCCGTCACGAACGCCACCGACAGCATGACCGCGATGGCCGAGAGCGCCATCCGCCCCTTGTGCGCGAAGAAGTTGCGCATGGAGGTCTTCATGACAGTCATGACGTACGCCCCCGGGCGTCGAAGTCCTTCATGCGGTCCAGCACGGTGTCGGCGGTCGGCTTGAGCATCTCGTCGACGATGCGGCCGTCCGCCAGGTACAGCACCCGGTCCGCGTACGAGGCGGCCACCGGGTCGTGGGTGACCATCACGATGGTCTGGCCCAGCTCGTCGACCGACCTGCGCAGGAAGCCCAGGATCTCGGCGCCGGCCCGGGAGTCCAGGTTGCCGGTCGGCTCGTCGCCGAAGATGATCTCCGGCCGGGCGGCCAGCGCCCGGGCCACGGCGACGCGCTGCTGCTGTCCGCCGGAGAGCTGGGTGGGCCGGTGCTTGAGCCGGTCGCTCAGGCCGACGGTGTCGACGACCCGGCCCAGCCACTCCTTGTTCGGCTTGCGCCCCGCGATGTCCATCGGGAGCGTGATGTTCTCTATCGCGTTCAGCGTGGGCAGCAGGTTGAACGCCTGGAAGATGAAGCCGATCCGGTCCCGGCGCAGCTGCGTGAGCTTCTTGTCCTTGAGGCCGGTGATCTCGGTGTCGTCGAGGTGGATCTGGCCCGACGACACGGTGTCGAGTCCGGCGAGGCAGTGCATGAGGGTGGACTTGCCGGACCCCGAGGGGCCCATGATCGCGGTGAACTGCCCCCGCGCGATGTCCACGTCCACATGGTCGAGGGCGACGACACGGGTCTCCCCGGACCCGTACGCCTTGACGACCTGCCGCGCCCGCGCGGCAACGGCCGTAGTCCCTCCAGTACCCCCGTGCCTGGTGATGGTCACAGCCGATGTCACGGTATGTCTCCTAAGTCGGGCAGCGGATGGTTCCGTTGCTCAGTGGACGAGCCGTACGAAGCGTGGTGCCGGGCCGTACGCGGTGCTGTGCTGCTGAGTCTGGCCTGCGGAGGGGGCCCGGCGCGCTGGTGCCCAGCGCAGTCTTCTGCTGGGGAAAACCCCACCCCCACCGGTCCGGTACACCGCCCCCCAGCGGCGTAAAGCCAGGTTAAGGACGGCAGGTGCCCGATCTCCTCCTCCGCCGGTACGAACCCGCCCCCAGCCGTAGTGCGGAGGTACCCCTAGGGGTTGTCGCCCGCCGGGAGGAGACGGTCTCGGGGTCGACCTCCTCCCCGTGGTCCGACCATGCTGCACCCTGCCGCGGCGTGAGGGTCAATGGCATGGTGGTCGGCGGCAGATAGGTGCAAGGGGAAGGCATCCGGTGGACGACAGGTCGGCGGGCGGACATCCGACGGACGGCAACCCCTTGGGCGGCGATCCCCTGGGCGCCGCTCACTTGGGCGCCGCTCACTTGGGCACCGACCCCTCGGGCACCGATCCCTCGGGCGGCCGTCCGGCGGACGACGATCCGGTGGACGACGATCCGGTGGACGACGGTCCGGTGGACGACGGTCCGGTGGACTCCGCAGCGGTGGACTCCGCACCGGCCGCGAGACCCGCACGACCCATACGGCCCGCACGATCCATACGGTCCGTACGCCCCAGACGGTCCGCGCGCCCCGAGATTCGCGACGCGGCCCCGCGGGAGGCCGGATCCGGCCGTCGGAAGGCCGTCACCGCCGCCCTGATGCTGGCCATGGGCCTGGCGGCGCTGGACTCCACGATCGTCTCGACCGCCGTACCGCAGATCGTCGCCGACCTCGGCGGCTTCTCCGTCTTCTCCTGGCTGTTCTCCGGCTATCTGCTCGCCGTCACCGTCACCCTGCCCGTCTACGGCAAGCTCTCCGACACCTTCGGCCGCAAACCGGTGCTGGTCGTGGGCGCGGTCCTGTTCCTGCTGGGCTCCCTCCTGTGCGCGCTGGCCTGGAACATGGGCTCCCTGATCGCCTTCCGCGTCGTCCAGGGCCTGGGCGGCGGGGCGCTGCAGGGCACGGTCCAGACGCTGGCGGCCGACCTCTACCCCCTGGAGGAGCGGCCCAGGATCCAGGCCAAACTGTCCACGGTGTGGGCGGTGTCGGCGGTGGCGGGCCCGGGCGCGGGCGGCGTCCTGGCGGCGTACGCGGACTGGCGGTGGATCTTCCTCATCAACCTCCCGCTCGGGGCGGCGGCGTTGTGGCTGCTCGTCCGTCATCTCCACGAGCCACGGCGGGAGTCGACGGGCCGGCCCCGGGTGGACTGGGCGGGCGCGCTGACCGTCTTCGCCGGCGGCGGGGCGCTGCTGCTGGCGCTGGTGCAGGGCGGCGTGGCCTGGGACTGGCTGTCGCTGCCCTCGATCACCCTGCTGGGCACGGGAGCCGCCCTGATCGCCCTGCTGGTGCTGATCGAGCGCCGGGCCGCCGAACCGATCATCCCCGGCTGGGTGTGGCGCCGTCGCACGATCGCGGCGGTGAACCTGGCGCTCGGCGCTCTGGGGCTGCTGATGGTCGCGCCGACGGTGTTCCTCGCGACCTACGCGCAGTCGGTGCTGGGCCTGGCGCCGGTGGCCGCCGGGTTCGTGGTGTCCGTCTGGACGCTGAGCTGGCCGGTGTCGGCGGCCCTCAGCCAGCACGTCTACCGCCGTATCGGCTTCCGGAACACGGCGCTGCTCGGCATCGCCGCGGCCGCGGCACTCCTCTTCGCCTTCCCGTTCCTGCCCTACCCGGGCGAGGCATGGCAGCCGATGCTGCTGATGCTCCTGCTGGGCGCCGCGCTGGGCCTCTTCCAGCTCCCCCTGATCATCGGCGTCCAGTCGACGGTGGCGTGGGAGGAGCGCGGCACGGCCACCGCGTCGATCCTCTTCTGCCGCCAGACCGGCCAGACGCTGGGCGCGGCGGCCTTCGGCGCGGTCGCCAACGGGGTGCTGGCCTCCCGGCTGGGCGGCGCGGGAGATCTGGACACCGTCACCCGCTCCCTCGGCGCGGGCACGGCCGCCGAGCCGGTCCGCCGCGCGATCGCGGACGCGGTCCACGCCGTCTACCTGGGCGCGGCCTGCGCGGCGACGGTGGCGTTCCTGGTGCTGCTGGTGGTGGCACCGCGCAGGTTCCCGGTGCTCGCCGCCGACAGTCCTGACCCTCGTTCAAAAATCTGAGTTAATCCGGGTAACACCCCAGGTCAGCGTGAGATACGTCAAGTAAGCGCATACCGACCGATCAGTTTGTCGAAAAGCTCGCACACCGCCGCACCCACGAGTAGCGTTCACGCCCGCCCCCCTCCCTGCGGTCCGCACCGGACCCGAGCCGCGCAAGGAGACAAAGGGATGACCGACGCTTTCTCGTCACCCCCGCACCAGCCGCCGTACCGACCGCCGTACCCGCAGCACACCTCGTCCCCGTCGTACCAGACCTATCCCTGGGCCCCCCAGGAACCGGTCACGGTCCCGGCCCCCCGGTCCGCCCGCACGTCCTCCCCCCTCGGTCACCACAGCGACCTGCGGGTGCTGCGCAGCGCGTACCGCTGGCAGCGGCGGGTGGCGACGCTGGCCGCGCTGGGCTACTTCGTACTCTTCCTCGTCCTGTCGGCGTTCGCCCCGTCGTTCATGACGAGCGAGGTCAGTGGCGGACTCTCCACGGGCCTGCTGCTCGGCCTGCTCCAGGTCCCGGTGACGTGCCTGGCCATCTGGCTGTACGAGCACACCGCGCGCCACCGGGTCGACCCGCTGGCCGACCGCATCCGCGAACTCGCGGCGGCGGACGCACGGCGGGGGGCGGCGGACGCGCGGCGGGGGGCGGCGGACGCGCGGCGGGGGGCGGCGGACGCGCGGCGGGGGGTCGCCCGATGACCACCCTCACCCCCCTGACCACCGCCGCGGGCGGCCTCGCCGAGTTCAGCGGGTCGGCCCGGGCCATGTCGCTCGTCGGGTTCACGGCGGTCGCCACGATCACCCTGCTGCTGTGCGTGATGACGGGCCCGGACCGGGACGACCTCGACGAGTTCTACACCGGCTACAGCTCCCTCTCCCCCCTGCGCAACGGCCTCGCCATCGCGGGCGACTACATCTCGGCGGCGACGGTGCTGGGCACCGGCGGAGTGATCGCCCTCTTCGGCTACGACGGTGTCGTCCTCGCCCTCAGCACGGCCCTGTCCCTGATGCTGCTGATGTTCCTGCTGGCCGAACCCCTGCGCAACGCGGGCCGGTTCACGATGGGCGACGCGCTGGCCCGGCGGATGCCCGGCCGGTCCGTACGCATCGTCGCCTGCGTCGTCACGATCGCCGCGCTGATGCCGATGATGCTGGTCCAGCTGGCGGGCACCGGCGACCTGCTGGCGTTCGTCCTCGGCTTCTCCAGCGACAGCCTGAAGACCGGTGTCGTGGTGGTCGTCGGGGCGCTGATGATCGGCTACGCGGCTATCGGCGGCATGAAGGGCACCGCCCTCATCCAGATCATCAAGATCGTGATGCTGCTCGGCTCCGGCGCGCTGATCGCCGTACTGATCCTGGACAAGTTCGACTGGGACCCCGGTCTGCTGCTCGGCACGGCGGCCGAGCGGAGCGGCATCGGCACCGCGTACCTCCACTCCGGGCTGCAGTTCGCGGGCGGTCCCCACCCCGAACTCGACATGATCAGCGCCCAGTTGACGGTCGTCCTCGGCGGCGCCTGCCTGCCCCACGTCACCATGCGCATGTACACGGCGAACAGCGCCCGCCAGGTCCGCCGCTCGCTGTCCTGGGCGGTCCCCTCCGTCGCCCTCTTCGTCCTGATCATCTCGGTGATCGGCTTCGGTGCGACGGCCCTGATCGGCCGCGAGGTGATCGCGGGGGTCGACCCGCAGGGCAACACGGCCTATCTGCTGGGCTCCATGGCGGCGTTCGGCACGGAGGTGTCCACGGCGGAGACCCTGCTCTTCACCACGGTCACGACGGCGGTCTTCCTGACCCTCCTCGCCTCCGTGGCCGGGATGATCCTCGCCTGTGCCAACTCCCTCGCCCACGACGTCTTCGCGGCCCGCGCCGGCCGCCCCCTCACCCCGCGCCGCGAGATGACCGTCGCCAGGCTCTCGGCGGGCGCGGTCGGCGTCACGGCGATCCTCCTCGCCACGCTGGTCCAGCACCGCAACCTCCAGCCGCTGGTCACCCTCTCCTTCTGCCTCGGCGCCTCCGCCATCGCCCCCGCGCTCGTCTACGGCCTCTTCTGGCGCCGGTACACCCGTACGGGCCTGATGTGGACCCTCGTCGGCGGCAGCGTCTCCGTCCTGATCCTCATGACCGGGACCAACCTCGTCTCCGGCTCCCCCTACGCCGCCTTCCCCCGCGCCGACTTCAACTGGTTCCCCTTCACCACCACCGGCCTCGTATCCATCCCCCTGGGCTTCCTCGCGGGCTGGCTGGGCACGATCGCCTCCGGCCGCGACCGGGCCACGGAGCAGCGTCGGCAGTACGAGGCCGTGGAGGGGTGGATTCTGGCGGGGGCGACGCGGAGGGACGAGGTCTGAGGGGGCGCCCATGACGCGGGGGGGGGCGGGCCGGTGGGCGGGTGCGGGCCCCCCGAGCCCCCCCCCGGCGCCCTAGTCCGTCAACGCGGACAGGCTGTCCCGGATGCAGTCCATCTGCGCCCGCACCTCGTCCCACCTCTCCCCGTGCTCCCGCAAGACCCGCTCCGTCTCCCGCGCCACCCACTCCTCCCGCCGCCGCGCCTCCGCCAGCGCCTCGGCGGCCCGCTCCTCCGCCTCGTCCCGCATCCGCGCCGCGTCGGCCTCCGCCGCCGCGTAGTCCCGCTCCGCCTCGGCGAGGGCGGCCTCCGCCCGAGCGACCCGTTCGGCCAGCCCCGCGTCGAGCGCGGCCTCCCGCTCGGCCGTCTCCCGCTCGATGCCGGCCACCCGCTCGTCGTACTCCTTGGCCAGCTCGGTGAGCATCCCCTCGGTCCGCTCCCGCACCTCCCGCAGCGCGGCCAGCGCCTCGCCCCGCCTCTCCTTCACCCCGCGCCGGGCCTCGATCCGCAGCTCGTCGGCCTCGGCCCGGGCGGCCAGCACCACCTGCCGGGCCCGCTCCTCGGCCTCGCCCCGCACCTCGTCGGCGTACGCCTGCGCCGCCTCCCGCAGCCGCAGCCCCGTCTCCTCCGCCTCGGCGACGAGCCGCCGGGCGCCCTCGCGGGCGCCCTCGCGAACGGCCGCGGCCTCCTCGACACCGAGGGCGAACAACTGCCGCGCGCCCTCACCGAGCGCCTCGTACGTCTGCGGGGTCAGCCCGGCGACCGTCTCGCGCAGCCGGGCGAGGTCGACGCCCATCTCCCGGGCCAGCACGGTCAGCCGGGCGGCCCGCTCCCACGCGGCGTCCCGGTCCCGTGAGAGGGCCGCCGCGTGGGCGTCGACCTGGTCGGTGCGGTAGCCGCGCCGTACGACGTCGAACTCGAAGTCATGGGGTGCCGTCGGTGCGCTGCTCATGCTGGGCCCTCTCCGCCGGACGCACACGAAATGATGATTTCGCGCACATCTTGATGTATCGGACAGAAAGGTTCATAACGCGACACTCCGTGCGGGGGTCACGGGAGGACCGCCGGCAGCAGGCAGGAGCAGGGACCCGGACAGGGGCGGCCGGCGCACACGAAGGGCCCGGCCGGTCGTACGAGACCGGGCCGGGCCCTCGGCACACATGCGCGTGGCGCGGCGGCGTCAGCCGCGACGGATCACAGCAACCCGTCCCACATCTGCTCCAGCAGCACCGACCACCAGCTCTCCGGCGAGGCGAGCGCCGCCGGGTCGAGCGCGGCGAGCTGCGCCTGGAAGTCGACGGTCCAGCGGCCCGCCTGCTCCTGGTTGAGACCGAACCGCAGCCGCCACATACGGCCGAGCAGCGCCAGGCAGCGCGCGAACTCCGGCAGACCGGTGTTCACGAACTGCGGCGGCACGGGCGCACCGCCCGGCCCCGCCTCCACCGGCACGGCCACGATGTTCGCCGTGCCGTACTGCACACACAGCGCCTTGCCGAAGTCGCTGCCCATCACCAGGTACGAACCCGCGTCGGCCGCCGGCTGCACCCCCCGCTCCTGCGCCAGCTCCGCCAGCGTCGGCACCGGACGGCCCGGCTGGGCCTGCGCCCAGAAGAACGGACCCATGTCGACCGGCAGCCCGGCCACGACCAGCGTGTGCGCCACGATCGGCGGAACACCCTGCCGCGACACCGCCTGCTGGTCGAACCGGAACACCCCCGGCCCGAACGCCGCCGCGAGCTCCTGTCCGATCGCCTCCGGCGGGACCGGCGGCGCCGGCTGCACCGGATGCAGGGGCGCCCGCACCGGCGCGTGCCGGGCCGGACCGTCCGCGACCTGATGCAACTCGCCCTGGTGCGCGATGAGCTGGGCCATGCCCTGCTGCCGGCTCGCATGGTCCTTGCCGTACGGCGCGATGGACGTGATGCGGGCGTTCGGCCACTGCTCACGGATCATCCGCGCGCAGTACGCCCCCGGCAGCTCGCACGACTCCAGCTCCGTGTGCAGCTCCAGCACCGCCTCCGGCGGGATGTTCATGCCCCGCAGCTCATGGAAGATCTGCCACTCCGGGTGCGGCGTGCCCGGCGCCGAACGCCGGATCACCTGCTGCTCGGAGCCGTCCGGCGCCCGGAACCGCAGCACGGCCTGGTAGCCGGGGCCGACGGTCGGCTGACCGACGGGCGGCTGCGGATAGCCGTACGCCGGGGGCGCGCCCATCGGCGGACCGGGCACCGGCCCCGGCTGCCCCGGACGGCCGGGCATCCCGGGTTGGGCACCCGGCGGCATCCCGGGCGCGCCCGGACCACCGACCGGCGGCCCGGCCAGCATCGTCTCGGCGTGGTGCACGGGCCCGGGACCACCGGGACCGCCCGGCCGGCCAGGAGCACCCGGGTGACCGGGAGCACCGGCACCGGGATGACCGGGCGCCCCGGGAGCACCCGGCTGGCCCGGAGCCCCGGGCGGACCCGGCGGCTGCGGCGCGCCCGGACCACCCACGGCGGGCCCGGCGAGCATCGTCGCCGCGTGGTGCATCCCCCCGGCGGGCGTGCCCCCGGGCGGATTCGGCACCCCGGGCGCACCGGGCACGCCCGGCCCACCGGGCTGCCCCGGAGCACCGGGAAGGCTCTCCGGCCCGTTCGGGCCGAGGGCGGAGACCAGCTGGGTCGGCACGTACCCACCCGCCGGAGTACCCGGCGCACCGGGCCCCGACGGCGGCGGAGGCGTGCCGCCCGGAGCACCCGGGGTACCGGGCGGAGCCGGGGGCGGCGGCACACCGGGCCCACCGCCCCGTCGCGGCGGCGGTGCCGCCTTGCTCGTGGCCGCGTCGGCGATGTCACCGGCGTGGGGCGCCGGCGCACGCCCCGGCGGCGGCGTACCAGGACCCTGCGAACCACCGGGCCCCTGCGGATACCCGTACGACTGCGCACCGGGCGGCGGAGTCCCCGGGCCCTGCGGACCACCCGGCCCCTGCGGATACCCGTACGACTGCCCGCCCGGCGGCGGAGTCGCCGGACCCGACGGCTGCTGCTGCGACGCGGCACCCGGCGTACCCGACGCGGAGCCGGGGCCACCCAGGACCGGCGACACGGCCGTCCGGGGAAGCTGGCTGCCACCGGAGATCAGCGCGGTCTGCGCATCCGGCAGCGCGTTGGGCGCCGGAGCGTCGTCCTCGTCGCTCACCTCGGTCAGCTGCCGCGCGAACACCGTCTCCGGCAGCGGCACGGAACGGTCGTCCCCGGCGTCGGCGTTGGTGTCCGTGCCCGCCCACGGCGTCGCCCCGTCGGGCACCCTCGGCACCGCGTCCTGCGGCTCGGTCTCCCTCGGCGGCGGCACCGCGTCCCGCACCTCGTCCTCCGCCGACGCGGCGGCGGGCCACGGCGTGGCGTCGGCCGGCGCGTCGGACACCCCACGACCACCGGAAGGAGACTGCCCCACCGGCCCCGCCAGCGTCTCGGGCAGCGAACCACCGCCCCCGGACGCCCCCTCGGCGCCCACCGAACCGGACCCGCCCGAACCGTCGGCCACCGCGGCCGCCGCACGGGACCCCGCGCCGTCCGAAGCGTCACCCCGGGCGCCCGCACGGTGATCCGGGATCCCCATCCGGTCCGCCGCTTCCTGCAGCCACTCCGGCGGAGTCAGCAGGAACGACGTCTGATTCAGATCCACCCGCGCCGCCGGCGCCGGCGCCGCGGCCGGAGCCTCGTCCACCCGGCCGTACTCCTCCTCGAACCGGCGGATCACCTCACCCACCGGCAGCGACGGCCACAACGTGGCGTCCCCGCTGTCCCGGGCGATCACCAGCCGCTGCGCGCCACCGTCGGACCGCGGACCGTCGGCACGGTCCTCGGCCCACACCACGAACCCGAGGTCGAACTCCCGCACCCGCACCTCACGGTGCTGATAGGCCGGCAGATCCCCGTTGATCCACTCCTCGGCGCGCTCCTGCGCCTGAGCGAACGTCACCATCGAAAACTCACTCCCCCACCGAGGACGCGGCAGCGCCCGCGACGACCGGCACCGCCTGCGCGAAGCCACCGTCCACCATCAGGTTCGCCACCGTCTCCAACTCCGGCGGATTGCCCGCCAGCCGGGACAGGAACGCGTCGAAGTCCGCACCCGCGGGGAGCAGCAGCCGCTCCACCCGCTCGGCCGGCGGCCACGACGGATCGACGTCACGGGCGTCGTCGTACGCACAGAACCAGACCGACCCGATCCGGTCGCCCTTCACCTTCACCGCGAGAATCCCGCCCTGCGCGAACGCGACGGCCAGATAGTCCTTGGTGAGATGGTCCCGCAGACACTTGTTGACATACACCAGATCGTTGACCGCGGCCTCGTCCCGCACCGTGAAGAACGGCTGGTCGACCAGCAGACCCAGCTCCGCGTCCAGCGCCGCCCCGACCGGGGCACAGCCACCCGCCGCCTTCAGGAACGACCGGTACGCACCCGGCAGCCGGTACCCGAGATCCTCCTCGACCCCCTGCACCTGCGCCTCGGTCACCGCCACCGCCGACGACTTCGGCAGCCCGAAGTGCGCCGGCCGGGTCTCCTGCAACGGCCGCGTGCCCCGCTTGTGCTGGTCCACGCGCGCCGTCGCGATACCACCGTGGTGCCGCAGCAGCGCCTTCACCTCGACCGGCACCAGCTCCAGCCGCCGACCGCCCGGCGCGTGATGCCACGTCCAGCCGTGCGGCGTCGCCACCGGCGGGATCGTGTCCCACAGCTCGTGCCCGGTCGCCGCCAGCGCCGCGTTCGCGGACACGTAGTCCGTCAACCGCAGCTCGTCCACCCCGAATCCTTCCGGAGGATCGGCGATCTCCGCCGCGGCACGCGCGTAGGGCGAGAAGTCCGGATAGCCGTGCGCGTCAACACGGACACCCCTCGGATGACGTGCGGCCCGGACGGGGTCCGGGAACTGCACGACCTGCCCGGCGTAGGCCGCGTTCGGCGGCGCGGCTTGCTGCCCGAGCCGACCTGTCGTCATGGCGGTAGCCCCCTGCGGCGTTCTGTGTGACCTGCTCTGGCTGCGACGTGCTCTGTCGTACCACTCTCCGACAGCAGAAAAGGCCCTGATACGGCCCGTTCCGCCCGCCCTCGATCGCAAGACCGAATGGATCGCGGTGGTCGACAGCCTATGCGGTACGACGACACCGGTCACCGGGCCTCCGCTTCCGTGACCAGCCGTCACGCCACCCTCACGGAACGCCGAAGCCCGGGCGTGTCGAACTGCCCCAGCTTCCGCACGGGCCACGCCGTTTGGCACTCTGTGTCCCCTGGCGGGGTAGGCACAGGAGGGGATCACGTTCATGAGCGCGACGCAGGCGGGACCTTCGGGCGACCCCCGCATCGGCTGGAGCACCGCGGAACAACCGCACGCCCCCGCCCTCCTCCACCGCCGCGACGGCATCCTGCCGACCGTGGCCGCGGCCCTCTCCGTACGCGGCGAGACCCTCACCGGCACGGCCGCCCGCGGCGACCACGCCCCGCCCCTGCACCCCCTGGTCCAGGAGTTCCTCGACTCCCTCGCCACCGCGCAACGCGACCGCTTCACCGGCCGCTGCGCCGAGGCCATCCTCATCTCCCGCCACATCACCGCCGCCGACGCGACCCGCAGCAGGCGCGCCGCCCGCAGACCCATGTCCAACGGCGAGGCCCGCAAAGCCCTCAAGCAGGCCAAACTCACCACCCGCCACATCCGCGAGGACGGCGACCCCCTCCACGGCGCCTTCGCCACCCCCTGCCGCTCCTGCGCGGCGCTCAGCGCCCACTTCGGCGTCCGCGTCGTGGACCCGGCACAGGAGAACTGAGCCGGATCCACCCCACCGGGCCCCACCGGACACCCTCCCGGCCAGGAACCTCACCCCCCGGAGATCGCGTCAGAACACACGAAACCGCTCCGGGACCGCGAGCCACCTGATACGCCAGAACCACGGGCCCCCTCCCGACCCGAGCGCGAACCACCGACGAACCCCCGACGAACAAAGGGCAGATGCACACCGACCGCACCTCCACCACCCGCTTCTCCGTCCCCGTCGACGCCGCCCTGCGCACCGCCGGGTGGCAGCCGGGCCGCTGGGACATAAAGCAGGCCGAGATCTGGGCCGACACCCTGCGCGAGCACACCTCCCCGGCCGGCCACCGCCACGCGGTCTTCCCCGCCGCCGTCGAGGCATGGGCCGAGTTCGGCGGCCTCCACCTCACCGCCCAGGGCCCCGGCCGCCGGCTCGCCCCCGCCGACCTCCACCTCGACCCGCTGCACGGCCTCCACATGGCCCGCACCCTCGGGGACCTCGGCCGCGCCCTCGACACCGAGGTCTGCCCCCTCGGCCACGAGACCGCCACCCGCTCCCTCATCGCCATCGACGCCGAGGGCCGCACCTACGCCCTCGACCACACCGGCGACTGGTACCTCGGCCCCACCATCGACTCGGCCCTCACCACCCTCCTGACAGGCACCGACCCGACCCGCCTGACGGCGCACTGAACACGGACCGACGACACCGAACGAGACCCGCGGCCCCGCCTCCAGCCAGCCAGCCAGCCAGCCAGCCAGGGCAACAATGCAAGGCCCGGAGGACACGGCGACACCCCGGCGCGCACCGGAGAACGCGCCACCCCGGACCACCCCCCACAAGCCCCTACGACGCCGGAATCACCGCGGACACCCGGAACCCCCCGGCATCCGTCGGCCCGGACACGAAAACGCCCCCCAGCTCCGCCACCCGCTCCTTCATCCCGAGCAACCCGTTCCCCCCGCTCGGCAACCGCGCCGCACCCGCCGCACCCGGGACCGGCGGCGCCCCGTTCTCCACCTGCATCGCTATCTCCGCCGCCCGATGCGCCAGCCGCACATGCGTCTTCGCCCCCGCCGCATGCTTGTGCACGTTCGTCAGCGCCTCCTGCACCACCCGGTACGCCGTCTGCTCCACCTCCGCCGCGTACACCCGCACCTCCCCCTCCACCGACAGCTCGACCACCATCCCCGCCGCCGCCGACTGCCCCACCAACGCCTCCAGCTCGGCCAGACACGGCCCCTCACCGGCCTCGTCCTCCGCCCGCGAGGCCGCGGCCGCCGCCGCGGCACCCACCGCCGCCAACGGCACGGGCAACGGCGCCGGCTCCACCCGCGCCATCGACGAGAACCCCTCACCCGACCGCAGCACCCCGAGCATCTCCCGCAACTCGGTCAACGCCTGCCGCCCCATGTCCCCCACGAGCGCCGCGTTCCGCACGGCCTTCTCCGGATCCTTCCGCGCCACGGCCTGCAGCGCGGCCGCGTGCACCACCATCAACGACACCCGGTGCGCCACCACGTCGTGCATCTCCCGCGCGATCCGGGTCCGCTCCTCACCCCGGGCCCACTCGGCCCGCTCCTCCGCCCGCTCCGCGAGCAGCTGCAACTCCCGCTCCAGCGAATCCGCCCGCTCCCGCAGACTCTCCATCAGCCGCCGCCGCGCCCCGACGTACAACCCCAGCAGCACGGGCGGCGCCGTCAGCCCGATCGCCATCGTCGACGCCAGGAACGGCGCGAACGCCTCCCCGCCCCCGACCGCACCGTCCCCCTGCAGATCACTCTGGGTCGCCTGCACGAACCACACGATGAACACACCGGCGAACGCCATCCCCGACAACGCCCCGATGATCCGCCGCGGCGCCTCCGACGCCGCCAGCGTGTACAGCCCCACGAGCCCCATCAGATACCCCATCTGAGCGGGCGCGACCGCGATGAACACCAGCACGACCGCGACGGGCCACATCCGCCGCACCAGCAGCACGGAACCGGCGAGCGCCCCGAACGCCACCCCCACGGCCTCCGGCAGCCCGGCGTTCCGCGCGAACGTCACACCCTCCACCGCGCACTCGACCGCCGACACCAACGCCAGCCCACCGTCGAGGAACACCCCCCGACGCCGCTCCCACCACCACGGCCCGGCCCCGTCCCCCGTCCCGGCCGCGGTGTGGTCTTCCCCCGTCGTGGTCATGACCCAAGCCTACGTTCGAGCGCCCCCGCTTTTCCGGCGAGTTTCCCGTACTGGCCTACACCACGCCACACATTCGAACAGAAGCGAAACCGCCCGGTATCCCTCGAACTGCTGAATCGCCCGCCGTTCGACCCCGGAACGGATCATTCCGTCCGACGTTATGCCCATGGCACATCCACATGGCAAGTACGCCGACTTCGAGGGCTTGCGGGAACGGGCTGTCGCCCTGCGACGGGCAGGTCGCAGCCCGCGGCAGATCAGAGACGAACTCGGCGTCCGTAACAGCGAAACACTTCAGCGGCCCGTCGAAGGCGAACCACCTCCAGAATGGACGAAGCGCCCCAACGCCAAGGACGACCTCCGGGAGAAGGCGCGAGAGCTCCGGCGACAGGGCTGGACGTACAACCAGATCCAGGCCGAGCTGGGTTGCTCGAAGAGCTCGGTGTCACTCTGGGTGCGCGACTTGCCGACACCAGAGCCTCGCCGCACACCCGAGGAGCAGCGGGCACGGATGAACGCCGGGCTCACACGGCTGCGAGCGGAACAGGACAGCGAGCGCCAGGCCGTCAAGCAGGCTGCGGCAGCAGCTGTCGGCGGACTCTCGGACCGTGAGCTGTTCCTTGTGGTGTCGGCCTCTACTGGGCCGAGGGCTCCAAGGACAAGCCCCACCGCCGCACCGAGGTCCTGCAATTCATCAACAGCGATCCGAACATGATCAGAGTCTTCCTGCGCCGGCTGGCGCTCCTTGACGTGGCATCAGACCGCTTGACCCTGCGAGTCAGCATCCACGAGTCCGCAGACGTGGAGGCCGCGGAGAGATACTGGGCCGACATCGTCGGCGTCGACGTGTCCGCATTGAGCAGGGCCACACTCAAGAGGCACAACCCACGCACGGCCCGAAAGAACACGGGCGAGACCTATCATGGCTGCCTCACCATCTACGTCCGACAGAGCGCCGATCTTTACCGTCGCATGGAAGGTGCCTGGTACGGCATAGTAGAAGGCGCCACTCGACAGCCCGACTAAATGTCCGGTTTGATTGAGAATAATCCCCTGTGGTGTAATTGGCAGCACTGTGGCTTTTGGTGCCATATGTCCGGGTTCGAGTCCTGGCGGGGGAGCCAAGCTCAGTTCGGGTCCTGACCCCAGCACCACGGTCAGGACCCGCTCACATTTCCCCCTCACAACGCCCCGGTATCCTGCGGATGACAACCCCCTCCTCATCCACAGCCGAAGGGCATCCCCGTGAGCGCAACCCGCCCGGCAGCCGTCGTCGTCCTCGCAGCGGGTGAGGGCACCCGTATGAAGTCGGCCACACCCAAGGTTCTGCACAGCATCTGCGGCCGTTCGCTGGTCGGTCACGTCCTCGCCGCCGCGCGTGAGCTGGAGCCGGAGCACCTGGTCGTCGTCGTGGGGCACGCCCGCGAGAAGGTCACCGCGCATCTCGCCGAGGCCGACCCCGGCGTACGGACGGCGGTGCAGGCGGAGCAGAACGGCACGGGGCACGCCGTGCGGATGGGGCTGGAGGAGCTGGGCGGGGTCGTGGACGGGACCGTGGTCGTCGTCTGCGGCGACACCCCGCTGCTGACCGGGGCGACCCTGCGGGCCCTGGCCGCCACCCACTCGGCGGACGGGAACGCGGTGACCGTACTGACGGCCGAGGTCCCGGACGCCACCGGTTACGGCCGGATCGTGCGTGACGGCGCCTCCGGCGCGGTGACGGCCATCGTGGAGCACAAGGACGCCACCGAGTCGCAGCGGGCGATCCGTGAGATCAACTCCGGGGTCTTCGCGTTCGACGGGCAGCTCCTCGCGGACGCCCTCGGGAAGGTCAGGACCGACAACAGCCAGGGTGAGGAGTACCTCACGGACGTGCTGGGGATCCTGCGCGAGGCCGGGCACCGGGTGGGGGCCTCGGTCGCGGGGGACCATCGTGAGATCGCGGGGATCAACAACCGTGTTCAGCTCTCCGAGGCGCGGCGGATCCTGAACGACCGGCTGCTCACCGAGGCCATGCTCGCCGGGGTGACGGTGATCGACCCGGCCACGACCTGGGTCGACGTGACCGTCACGTTCGAGCAGGACGCGCTGATCCATCCGGGCACCCAGCTGCTGGGCGCCACGCACCTGGCCGAGGGCGCGGAGGTCGGGCCGAACACGCGGTTGAAGGACACGCGGGTGGGGGCCGGCGCGCGGGTGGACAACACGGTGGCGGACGGTGCGGAGGTCGGGCCGCAGGCGAGCGTGGGGCCGTTCGCGTACATGCGTCCCGGTACGCGTCTGGGACCGAAGTCGAAGCTCGGTACGTATGTGGAGACGAAGAACGCGACCGTCGGCGAGGGCACGAAGATCCCGCATCTGTCGTACGTGGGTGATGCCACGATCGGCGAGTACTCGAACATCGGTGCGGCGAGTGTGTTCGTGAACTACGACGGGGAGAGCAAGCACCACACGACCGTCGGGTCTCACTGCAAGACGGGTTCGGACAACATGTTTGTGGCGCCTGTCACGGTCGGGGACGGTGCGTACACCGCCGCCGGGTCCGTGATCACGAAGGATGTGCCCCCCGGTTCGCTGGCCGTGGCCCGTGGCCAGCAGCGGAATATCGAGGGTTGGGTGGCTCGTAAGCGTCCGGGGAGCGCGGCGGCGAAGGCCGCCGAGGCCGCTGCCCGGGAAGACGAAAGCGCAAGCTGACCGGAAACAGGTGCGCCAAGGACGTCGTACCGTGATAGGTGCACACCCGCACCCCAGCTGAGCGAGCGGCTTCCGCGTGCCTGGCTGAGAACCTCTGAGGAGACAGTGCTGTGACCGGGATCAAGACGACCGGCGAGAAGAAGATGATGTTCTTCTCCGGCCGCGCCCACCCCGAGCTTGCCGAGGAGATCGCCCAGCAGCTGGGTGTCGGGGTTGTCCCGACGAAGGCCTTCGACTTCGCGAACGGCGAGATCTACGTCCGTTACCAGGAGTCGGCGCGTGGTGCCGACTGCTTCCTGATCCAGAGCCACACTGCTCCGATCAACAAGTGGGTCATGGAGCAGTTGATCATGATCGATGCGCTGAAGCGTGCGTCGGCTCGTTCGATCACCGTGATCGTGCCGTTCTACGGTTACGCGCGCCAGGACAAGAAGCACCGTGGACGTGAACCGATCTCGGCGCGTCTGATCGCGGATCTGATGAAGACGGCGGGTGCGGACCGGATTCTCGCGGTCGACCTGCACACGGACCAGATCCAGGGCTTCTTCGACGGGCCTGTCGATCATCTGTTCGCGCTGCCGCTGCTGGCGGACTATGTGGGCGCGAAGGTGGACCGGGACAAGCTGACGGTGGTGTCCCCGGACGCGGGCCGTGTGCGGGTGGCGGACCGTTGGTGCGACCGGCTGGGCGCGCCGCTGGCGATCGTGCACAAGCGGCGTGACAAGGACGTGGCGAACCAGGTGACCGTCCATGAGGTCGTGGGTGAGGTCAAGGGCCGGGTGTGTGTCCTGGTGGACGACATGATCGACACCGGTGGCACGATCTGCGCGGCCGCGGACGCGTTGTTCGCGCACGGTGCGGAGGACGTCATCGTGACGGCGACGCACGGTGTGCTGTCGGGTCCGGCCGCGGATCGGCTGAAGAACTCGAAGGTGAGCGAGTTCGTGTTCACCAACTCGCTGCCGACGCCGAGCGAGTTGGAGCTGGACAAGATCACGGTGCTGTCGATCGCGCCGACGATCGCGAGTGCGGTGCGTGAGGTGTTCGAGGACGGTTCGGTGACGAGCCTCTTCGACGAGCAGTAGGGCTCGCGGGCGTTCGCCGGAGATCGTTTTGGGTGCGGCCTTCCTTACCGAGTAGACTGCTGCAGTTGCTCGGCGAGGGAGGCCGTACCCGTGTGTACGGCGGTCCGTTATCGACGCGCTCTTCGTAGCAGGCCGATGTTTGGCCGGGTGACCACCTTTCCCCCGTTCTACGAGGAGTGATCATGTCCGAGGTCAAGCTCGCCGCGTCGACCCGTACCGAGTTCGGCAAGGGCGCTGCCCGCCGCATCCGTCGTGACGCCAAGGTTCCCGGTGTTCTCTACGGTCACGGTACCGACCCGCTGCACCTGACCCTTCCGGGTCACGACCTGCTGCTCGCGCTGCGTACGCCGAACGTCCTGATCTCGCTGGACATCGACGGCAAGGCCAGCGAGCTGGCGATCCCGAAGTCCGTGCAGCGTGACCCGATCAAGGGTTTCCTGGAGCACGTCGACCTGCTGCTCGTGAAGAAGGGCGAGAAGGTCAACGTCGAGATCCCGGTGCACACCGAGGGTGAGCTGGCGGCGGGTGGCAACCTGCTGGAGCACGTCCTGAACGCGCTGCCGGTCGAGGCCGAGGCCACGCACATCCCCGAGTCGGTCACGGTCTCCGTCGAGGGCCTGGAGGCCGGCGCGTCCGTCCTCGCGAAGGACATCACGCTGCCGAAGGGCACCACCCTGGCTGTCGACGGCGACGCCGTCGTCCTCCAGGTCCTGGCCGCGCAGGCGGAGGAGCCGTCGGAGGAGTCCGCCGAGGGTGACGAGGCCGCGGAGGCCTGAGCCCCCGCTCTGTCTTAGGTTCGTCAGCCGCTGCTTCCCTCCGGGGGGTGGCGGCTGGCGCGTATCCGCCCGCGTATCAAGGAGACATGCACGTGACGACCGATCCGAGTGCTCCCTGGCTCATCGCCGGGCTCGGCAATCCTGGGCCCGAGTACGCGGCGAACCGGCACAACGTGGGGTTCATGGTGGCCGATCTGCTGGCTGAGCGGATCGGGGGGAGGTTCAAGCGGGCCGGGAAGGCGCAGGCCCAGGTCGTGGAGGGCCGGATCGGTCCGCCGGGGCCGGCGAACCGCCGGGTGATCCTGGCGAAGCCGATGTCGTTCATGAATCTCTCGGGTGGGCCGGTGACCGCTCTGCGGGACTTCTACAAGGTGCCGGTGGCGAACATCGTCGCGATTCATGACGAGTTGGACATCGACTACGGCGTGCTGCGGTTGAAGTTCGGTGGTGGTGACAACGGTCACAACGGGCTGAAGTCGATGACGAAGGCGATGGGGTCGGACTACCACCGGGTGCGGTTCGGGATCGGTCGTCCGCCGGGACGGATGCAGGTCGCGGACTTCGTGCTGAAGGACTTTTCCGCCGCGGAGCGCAAGGAGTTGGACTATTTCGTGGACCGGGCGGCGGACGCGGTGGAGTGTCTGGTGATCGAGGGGCTGGAGCGGGCGCAGGGGACGTACAACTCCTGAGCCGATCCGGACAAGTCCCGATTCGTGCGCTCGTGGGCGTCGACCTGCGGGAGTTGACCGACCACAGGGGCATGGCCAATGATCCCCGCCATGCCCGCCACCAAAGCACCCTCTCACCGTTCGCGGCGCCGTCGGCGTCGGGGCGGCGGCGGTACGTCGGTCGCGCTGCGGTACGGGCGGCTGGCGGCGATGGGCGTGATCGCGGTGGTGCTGCTGATCGCCGGGGTGTGGGGTTCCTGGGGCTGTGCCCAGCACGTGATGCTGAGCAAGGGGCGCGAGCAGGGCACGATGACGGTGTCCCGGTGCTCCGGTGAGACCTGCTGGGGTCCGTACGAGCCGGTGTCGGTGGGGTCGCGGGCCCGGGACAGGGTCGACATCGAGCGGTCGGTGGCGGTGGAGACGGGTGAGACGTACACCGTCGTCGTGAAGCCGGGCAGCAGTGACGTCGTACGGACGGGTCCGGCGGGTCTGCTGCACGCGTGGGTGCCGCTGGGTGGGGCGTTGTTGCTGGCGGCGGTGGTCGTGGCGGGTGGGCTGCGGATGGTGCGGTCGGCGTGGGTGCTGGGCGGGCTGGGGTTCGCGCTCATCACGGCGGCGTGGGTGGCGCTCTGACTCTGCGGCGGATGTGCGGCTGCCGGCAGGTGGGGGCTTCTCGCGCAGTCCCCCGTGCCCCTGAAAGACCGGGCCCTGCGCCCCTGAGAAGCAGGGGCGCAGGTGAACTGCGCGAGCAGCCCTCACCGGGCCGCCCGCCGCGAACGGACCCTCCGAGGTCAGCCCGTGTTGCGCAGCCCCGCGGCCACACCGTTCACGGTGAGCAGCAAGGCCCGGGCCAGCAACGGATCGGCCTCGTCCCCCGCGGCCACCGCGTCCCGCTGGCGCTTCAGCAGGGCGACCTGGAGGTACGAGATCGGGTCGAGATAGGCGTCGCGGATGGAGAAGGTCTGCTGCAGGACGGGGTTGGCGTCGAGGAGCTTCTCCTCGCCGGTGACGCGCAGCACCTCTTGGACGGTCAGCTCGTGTTCGGCCCGGATGGTGGCGAAGACGTGCTTGAGGTGGTCGGGAACGAGGGTGTCGACGTAGTGCTGGGCGATCCGCAGGTCCGTCTTGGCCAGCGTCATCTCGACGTTGGAGAGGAAGTTGCGGAAGAAGTGCCACTGCTCGTGCATCTCGTCGAGCACGGTGTCCAGGCCGGCTTCGCGCAGTGCCTTCAGGCCGGAGCCGACGCCGAACCAGCCGGGCACGATCTGCCGTGACTGGGTCCAGCCGAAGACCCAGGGGATGGCGCGCAGTCCGTCGAGGGAGACGCCCGAGCCGGGGCGGCGGGAGGGCCGCGAGCCGAGGTGCAGGTCGGCGAGCTGGTCGACCGGCGTGGAGGCGAGGAAGTACGTCGGCAGGTCGGGGTCCTCGACGAGCTTGCGGTAGGCGGCGTGGGCGGCGTCGGAGACGAGGTCCATCGCGGCGTCCCAGCGGGCGAGGGCGTCCTCGGACTGGCGGGGGGCGGTGTGCAGCGCGGACGCCTGCAGCGTGGCCGCGACCGTGAGTTCGAGGTTCTCCCTGGCCAGGGACGGCACGAGGTACTTGTCGGAGATGACCTCGCCCTGCTCGGTCACCTTGATCTCGCCCTCCAGGGTGCCCCAGGGCTGCGCGAGGATCGCGTCGTGCGAGGGGCCGCCGCCGCGGCCGACGGTGCCGCCCCGGCCGTGGAAGAGACGCAGGCGTACGCCGTACCGGTGTGCGACGTCGCGCAGGCGGCGCTGTGCCCGGTGGATCTCCCACTGCGAGGTGGTGATGCCGCCGAACTTCGACGAGTCGGAGTAGCCGAGCATGACCTCCTGGACGTCGCCGCGCAGGGCGACGAGCCGTCGGTAGGAGGGGTCGGCGAGCATCTCTTCGAGGATCGTGTCGGCGGCCTTGAGCTCGTCGGTGGTCTCCAGGAGCGGGACGATGCCGATCCTGGCCCAGCCGGCGTGCAGGTCGATGAGGCCGGCCTCGCGGGCGAGGACGGTGGCGGCGAAGACGTCGTCGGCGCCCTGGCACATCGAGATGATGTAGGACTCGATGACCTCGGGGCCGAAGACGGCGAGCGCCTTCTTGACGGTCTCGAAGACGCCGAGGGTCTTGGCGCCGGCGGCGTCCAGCGGTGCGGGGGTGGGGGCGAGCGGGCGGCGGGAGCGCAGTTCGCGGGCGAGGAGCTTGTGGCGGTACTCGCGGGGCATGTCCTCGTAGCGCCAGGACTCCTCGCCGAGCCGGTCGAAGAGCTGGCCGAGGGCGTGGTGGTGGGCGTCGGCGTGCTCGCGGACGTCCATGGTGGCGAGCTGGAGGCCGAAGGCGGAGAGGGTGCGGATGGTGCGGTTCATCCGGCCGTCGGCGAAGAGGCCGCCGCGGTGTTCGCGCAGCGAGGTCTGGATGAGGGTGAGGTCGCGCAGGAGTTCGGCGGTGCCGAGGTAGTCGCGGCCGTCCTCGTGCGGGATGCCCTTGGCGAGGCGCTGCTTGGTGTTCTCCAGCTTCTGCCGGATGCAGGTGGCCTTGAGGCGGTAGGGCTCCTCGGCGTTGAGGCGCTTGTAGCGGGGGCTGATCTCGGGGAGGGCTTCGAGGTCGGCCTGGAGGGAGGTCAGCAGTTCCTCGGTGGCGCCGGTGTAGCGGATGGAGTTGGAGAGGAAGCCGCGCAGTTCGTCGATGAGTTCGAGGGCGTCGTTGATGCCGTGTTCGTGCTGGAGGATGAGGACGTCCCAGGTCACCTGGGGGGTGACGTTGGGGTTTCCGTCGCGGTCGCCGCCGATCCAGGTGCCGAAGGTGAGGGGGCGGGTGGCGTCGGGGATCGTGACGCCTACGCGCTCCAGCTCGGCCGTCAGGTCCTCCAGGACGTCGCCGACGGCGCCGGCGTGCAGTTCGTCCAGGTAGTAGATGGCGTTGCGGGCCTCGTCGGCGGGCTCGGGGCGTACGACGCGCAGTTCGTCCGTCTGCCAGACGAGGTCGATGTTCTCGGCCAGTCGGGTGTCGTGGCGGCGGCGGTCGGAGTCGATGACGGGGGTCTCCAGCAGCGCGGCGATGCGCCGGAGCTTGTTGAGGACCGACCGGCGCGCCGCTTCGGTGGGGTGGGCGGTGAAGACGGGGCGGACGTTGAGGTTTCCGACCGTTTCGCGCACGTGTTCGGGGTCGGCGTCCTTCAGGCGATCGGCGGTACGGGCGAGCAGGCCGCCCTCGGCGGCACGGCGTGCCCTCAGCTCGCGGCCGCGGTGTACCTGTTCGGTGACGTTGGCCAGGTGGAAGTAGGTGGAGAAGGCGCGGACGAGCTTGGCGGCGGTCTCCAGCTCGGTGCCGCGCAGCAGGTCGGCGGCGGCTTCGCCGTCCTCGCGGGTCAGGCGGCGGACGCGCTCGACCAGGTCCAGGAGGTCGGGGCCCTCCTGGCGTACGAGGGTCTCGCCCAGCAGATCGCCCAGGCGCCGGATGTCGGCGCGCAGTTCGCTGCTGACCGTGGTGGTCTGGTCGTCGGCACTGCTCACAGGTGCGGCTCCTTGCAGTGTTGAAGCTCGTCCGGAGGGGAACCCGGGCGGGACCCGGTGGCGGCGACCCTCGCGGGCCCCGGCGTCCGGGCGGGATGCGGAGCGGACCGCGCTGTCCGACCGAGTCCAGGATAGGCGTCCGCGCGGGCGCCTCCGGAGACGGGTGCCACTTTTGCGGCACTGAGTGCCACCTGTCCATCGAGCCCGTCCGCCACACCTGGACGCGCAGAGAGGTGGACTCTTGCCGCCCGGTACCGCGCTGCCATACTTACGATGCCGTAGGTTACGGAACCGTAGGGAAAGCCGTCAGGTGGCCCTCGCACACTGTCGCCGCAGGCACTTCCCCCCTCTCTCCACCCTCGACCCCCCAGGGGACGCCCATGAGCACAAGGTCCGATGTGATCGACGACGCCCCGAACGCACACGGTTCGCCAGGTTCCCCGGCGGCCGGCTCGCCCGCGCCGTCGGCCACGCTGGGCGGCGAACAGAAGCGTTCGATCGAGCAGATCACGCTGCTCCTCTTCATCATCGTCCCGTTCCTCGCGCTGCTCGCGGCGGTGCCGCTGGCCTGGAACTTCGGGGGTGTGAGCTGGCTGGACCTCGGTCTGCTGGTGTTCTTCTACTACCTGGGCTGCCACGGCATCACGATCGGCTTCCACCGGCACTTCACGCACGGCTCGTTCAAGGCCAGACGCCCGCTGAAGATCGCGCTGGCGATCGCCGGGTCGATGGCCGTCGAGGGCCCGCTGGTCCGCTGGGTGGCCGACCACCGCAAGCACCACAAGTTCTCCGACGCCGACGGCGACCCGCACTCGCCGTGGCGCTTCGGCGAGACGCTCCCCGCGCTGCTGAAGGGCCTGTGGTGGGCGCACATCGGCTGGATGTTCGACGAGGAGCAGACGCCGCAGGAGAAGTACGCCCCCGACCTGATCAAAGACCCCGCGCTCCGCGCCATCTCCCGTCAGTTCATCTACTGGACGATGCTCTCCCTCGCCCTGCCGCCGCTGATCGGCGGTCTGGTGACGATGTCCTGGTGGGGCGCGTTCACGGCATTCTTCTGGGGCTCGCTCGTCCGGGTGGGGCTGCTGCACCACGTGACCTGGTCGATCAACTCGATCTGCCACGCGGTCGGCAAGCGCCCCTTCAAGTCCCGCGACCGCTCGGGCAACGTGTGGTGGCTGGCCGTCCTCTCCTGCGGCGAGTCCTGGCACAACCTGCACCACGCCGATCCCACCTCCGCCCGGCACGGCGTGGAGCGCGGGCAGCTGGACTCCTCCGCGCGGCTGATCCGCTGGTTCGAGGTGTTCGGCTGGGCGTACGACGTCCGCTGGCCGTCACGCTCGCGTATCGATTCCAGGCGTAAGACGGGTGAGGACGGCTCCGAGCACCGGAAGGCGGCCGCCGAGGCGGCATGATTGACGCCGTGGCGACCGACTCCAGCAGCACCCCGAGCAACGACAAGCCGCGGCGTGCGCGCCGCACCCGGATGACGGGCGCCGAGCGCCGGGCACAGTTGCTGGAGGTCGGCCGGGCCCTGTTCGCCGCGAAGGGCTTCGAGGCGACGTCGGTGGAGGAGATCGCGGCGAAGGCCGGGGTGTCCAAGCCGGTGGTGTACGAGCACTTCGGCGGCAAGGAGGGCCTGTACGCGGTGGTGGTGGACCGTGAGATGAGCCGTCTGCTGGACATGGTGACCAGCTCCCTGACGGCCGGTCACCCCCGCGAGCTGCTGGAGCAGGCCGCCTTCGCGCTCCTGGACTTCATCGAGGAGTACACGGACGGCTTCCGCATCCTGGTCCGTGACTCCCCCATCCCCCAGTCCACGGGGTCCTTCGCGTCCCTGATCTCCGACATCGCCACGCAGGTGGAGGACATCCTCGGCCGCGAGTTCAAGAGCCGCGGCTTCGACCCGAAGCTCGCGCCGCTGTACGCGCAGGCGCTGGTGGGCATGGTCGCCCTGACGGGGCAGTGGTGGCTGGACGTCCGGCGCCCGAAGAAGGCGGAGGTGGCCGCGCATCTGGTGAATCTGGCGTGGCACGGCCTGGACGGCCTCAACCAGAAGCCGCGGCTGATCGGACACCGGAAGAGCTGAGCGGGGGGTGCGTTCTCGGGTGCGGGTGAGTGGGGCCTGATGCTTTCAGGGGCGCGGGGAACTGCGCGACCAGCTCCCACGCACCCGCACCCGACCACGTACCCACACCCATCAGCACCCCCCGGGCCCCCGCAGACGAAGGGGCACCTCAGCCGTCCGCACCCACATCCCTCGCACTGAGCGCCAGCTCGTTGCGCACCGTGAAGTACGGCCGCACCCGGGTCCGCCCCCGCCCCGCGTGCGCGAACACCCGCCCCGGCACCAGATCGGTCTTGCGCCGCTCCACCACGTCCCCGCCGATCCGCCCCACCGGCACACCCGCCACCCGCAGGTCCCACAGATCGTGCTCGACCGCGCGCCGGGCCATGATCTCGCCGTACGGAACGGTGAACCGCACCACCCGCTCCCCCACGGCACGGGCGGCGACGGTGAAGTCGTACGCGGTGTCGGTCCGGGAGACTGCCCGGACCTCGGCCCCCTCCCGCACGGCGTCCGCGGCCCCGTACAGCGTCGCGGTGACCGTCACCGACTCCTCGCCCACCTCGACGGTGTCGATCTCCGCATGGGCCGGCCGCAGCCATGTCCGCAGCGCGAGGAACCCGTCGGCGGTCGGGTAGGGGATCCACGCCCCCACGCCGCCCCGGCCGACGCTCGGTGGGCGCCCGACGAGCGCGGCCTGTTCGACCAGCCGTGCGGTCAGCCGCAGCCGCTTGTTCGTGCCGCGCGACGCGACGTAGCAGTCCCAGCGGCCCTCGGCGAGGGTGTGCTCCGTGGGGCGGAGGGCCGCCTGCACCACGGTGTCCGGCGCGTCGGCGCTCGGCAGGACCGGCACGCTGACCTGCCGTTCGCCGGGATCGCGGCGGAGCCGGGCGACCAGGTCGAGCGGCCCGGACGGCAGCTGCGCGGGGTCGAGGCGGACGACGAAACCGCCGTCGCCGGTGGCGCGGGCGTGCGCGGCGGGCGTGGGAGCGCTCTCCCCGGTTCCGGTGGCGGGCGTGGTGGTCCGCGCGCGGCGCGAACGGACGGTCCGGACGGCCCTGGCGGCGAGCCGGCCCAGCCGGGCGGCGCCGTCCCAGCCGCGGCGCCGGGAGCCGGCCAGTTCCTCGAAGAGGTTCTCGTAACGGCGGGCGACGGCGGCCGGCGCGTACGTCTCGGCCTTGGTGAGCGCCTCCTTGCCGAGCCGTTCCCGCAGTGCCTCGTCGGTGACGACGCGTTTCAGGGCGTCGGCGTAGGCGTCGACGTCCCCGTCGAGCGGGACGAGGATGCCGTCCCGGCCGTCGGTGATGATCTCGCCGGGGCCGTGCGGGCAGTCGGTGGCGACGACGGGGACCCCGCAGTGCATGGCCTCGACGATGGTCATGCCGAAGGACTCCATGTCGGAGGAGACGGCGGCGACGGCGCCCTTGGCCCACTCGGTCTCGATCGGTGAGACCGCTCCCATGAGGAAGACCCGGTCGTGCAGTCCGAGCCGGTCGATCTGCTCGCGCAGGTTCTCCTTCTGCGGGCCGCGCCCGTAGATGCGCAGGGTCCAGCCGGGGTGTTCGGCGGCCACCTTGGCGAAGGCGTTCACCAGCCGGTCGTACCGCTTGATGGGGATGAGCCGGCCGGCGGCGACGATGACCTGGGAGTCGAGGGTGGAGCGTTCTACGGCGCAGGCCCGGACGCCGTTGGGCACGCACACGATGGTGGTGCCGACGTGGGGCAGGGCGGCGCGGTACTGGGCGGCGTCGGCCTCGGAGACGGTGACGTAGGCGTCCAGGCCGGTGATGGCCTTCGTCTGGTCGGTGCGCAGCGGTTCGCGGTACTGGTCGAGGCTCAGGTGCTCCTGGCCGACGCGGAGGTAGCGGCGGCGGCCGTCGCGGGCGAGGTAGCCGTTGAGGTCCGGGCGGGTGGCGATGACCACGTCGGCCTCGGTGCGGGCGAGGAAGCCGCCGATGCGTTCGTCCTGGAGCCCGGTGTAGGGCAGGTTCCCGGTGGCCCCGCTGTACGGGAACATCGTGCCGGGCCGCTCGGTGAGCGGATGGTCGCCCTCGTAGCCGGCGGTTCCTTCCCGCAGGTCGATCAGCGAGGTCAGACGGACGCGTGGATCGAACGTGAGTGCCGGTTCGGCGCGGGAGCGGTGGACGCTGACGACCTCGACGTCGTGCCGGTCGGCGAACGCGGCCGAGAGGTTGGCCGTCGAGCGGATGGTGCCACCGATACCGAAGGCGTTGTTGATCAGAAAAGCGATCTTCATATGTGGTTCCCCTGGAAACCGCCCGGGCGCGGGCGGCATCGCGCCAGTCAGGTCAGGGAATGCGCGCGGGCACGGCTGTCACATGGTCGGCGATCGACGAATGAATGATGAGACGAAGAACGAATGAGTGAATGAGCGAACGAATGGGCGCAGCGGAAATCAACCGGACGACCCGGAAGCGCGTCGCGCGATGAAATCCCCGCCGGACGGCGAAAAGCCTATGCGGCGCGCGTCCCGAATCCCGTCAAACGCGCCGGGTGGCTCGACAGATCCGCATGGCCCAGATCCGCATGGCCCCGGACCCACCTGGTCACAGCAGACTCCCCTGCCGAACCGGTCGGACGGGCGGGAGAGGAGCAGAAAAATGAACCGAGAATATATTCACCAGAAAGGAGAACCCCAGAATAATCTCGGCCACGCTCGCACCGGAGATATCCGCTGCGGAATTCTCGATCGACGTCCTTGCTACGGACTTTCGATCGGGGCGGGCCGCAGCGGAGTCGTTTCCAGCACGTCCGCCGCCATCCGTGCGGCCGGTTCCGCCGTGTGCGCGGCGATACGCCGGAACGTGTCCTGGGCCTGTCGCGCGGGCCATTCGGCGGGCAGATGCCGCACGGGCAGGCGCGGGTCGGTACGGATGACGCGCAGCCATTCGGCGACGAGCCGCAGCCGGGTGGCGATCGGGTCGGCGGCGGCGAGATCGGCGGTGGTCCACCGCTTGTCGAAGGCGACGTAGCGCGCGGCCAGGCCCTCCAGGTCCCAGCTCTCGCGGATCATCAGGCCGACGTCGGTGAACGCGTCGGCCTGCGCGTGGAACACCTTCACGTGCGCGTCCAGACCCAGCTCGGAGACGATCTCCCGCACGTCCACCCGGCCCGGCGCGATCCACAGGCCACTGTAGAGGGCACCGAATCCGGACCAGGTGAGCCGGGAGCGCAGATCGTGCCGCTGGCGCTGCCAGGACTCGGGGAGGGAGAAGCCGAGGAGGGTCCAGGTGCCGTCCCAGTCCTCGTTCACCGCGCCGTCGCGCCAGATGCGCTGTCCGCCGTCGCGCAGGATGTCCCCCGCGTGCGGGGTGAGCCCGAAGAACATCCTGCGGCCCTCCCGCTGCCGCCGCAGCAACCCCCGGTTCACCATCCGCGTCAGTGTGGACCGAACGGCCTGCTCCCCCGTGCCGACCCGCCCCAGCACGTCGATGATGCTCCCCGAGTACACCCCGAGGTCGCCTTCTCCCAGGTCGAGCACGTGATTACCGAAAAAGGAGAGCACCAACGACTGCGGCCGCAACTGCGCACCGACGACATCGACTTCCAGGATCGCGTCCTCCACAGCGGTAAGGGTACGGGGGCTGCGCGGGCCTGGTCAGGGAGCCGGGGGCTGCTCCGTCCGGGGGCGGGGGCCGCGGCCGCCGACGGGCGGCCCGGGCGCCATGACCGGCGGCACGCGATCCGGCCGCCGTCCGGCGACCGCGCCCCGAAAGGGGCGCGGGGAACGGCGCGAGAAGCCCCACCGGACCCGCACGGACCCGCACGGACCCGCACCCGGACACGCACGCCACCGCCGTCCGCCGCAGTCGGCCACCACAGCGGGACCGCGGCGGCCGAGCACACCCACCGCCGCAGCGGGACCCCCGCGGGCCGAGCCCGGCCCGCCGTACCCCTTACGAAGGCACCCCTGCGAAGGCACCCCCTACGCAGCCACTCCCTACGAAGCCACCCCCTCCTTCACCGCGCCCTCCCGCAGGGACACCTCGCCCAGCGAGTCCCGGTGGGTCTCGCGGACGAACCACACGGTCGCGGCGGTGATCGCCGCACCTCCGCAGATCAGCAGCGAGATCGGCGTGCTGGACCCGCCGTTGGCCGCCACCAGGCTGCCCGCGATCATCGGCGAGAACCCGGCACCGATCAGCGTGGCGAGCTGGTACCCGAGGGACGCCCCGGTGTAGCGCACCTTCGTGCCGAACATCTCGGTGAGCAGCGCCCCCAGCGGCCCGTACATCACGGACTGGGCGAATCCGTGGCCGAGGACGACCGCGAGGATCAGCAGGCCCGGCGACTTGGAGTCCACCAGCGCGAGCACGGGGAAGGCGAGCGCGACGGAGGCGACGGCTCCGGCGAGGACGACCGGGCGGCGGCCGACACGGTCGGAGAGCGCCGACGCGCACGGCAGCACGACCAGGGCGACGGACGCCGAGACGGTGAGCGCGGTGAGGACCTGCGGCCGGGGGTAGCCGATCCCGGTGGCGTACGCGATCAGGTAGCTGGTCAGCAGCGACTGCGCCGTGAACGCGCCGATGCCGACACACGCGGCCAGCACCAGCGCCCGCGGCCGGCGCAGCACGTCCACGATCGGCAGCCGCGCCTCGGTCCGGTCCTTCTTCACCTGGGCGAAGAGCGGGCTCTCGACGACCTTCAGCCGGACGAAGAGGCCGACGCCGAGCAGGACGACGCTGAGCAGGAACGGCACACGCCAGCCCCACGCGGTGAACTCGTCCCGGGGCATGGCCACGACGAAGGTCACGACGAGCGAGGAGAGCAGGGAGCCGAGGGGTGCTCCCATCTGCGTGAAGCTGGACCACAGTCCGCGCCGCTTCTCGCCGGCGTGCTCGACGACCATCAGGGTGGCCCCGCCCCATTCGCCGCCGATGGCGATGCCCTGCAGGACACGCAGGGTGATCAGAAGGACGGGGGCCCAGACGCCGATGGTGTCGTAGGTGGGCAGCAGGCCGATGAGGAAGCTGGCGCCGCCCATCAGGCCCATGGTCAGCAGCAGCATGGACTTGCGGCCGAGCCGGTCGCCGAAGTGCCCGAAGACGATGCCGCCGAGCGGGCGGGCGACGTATCCGGCGGCGAACGTGCCGAACGCGGCGATCGTGCCGACGGCCGGGTCGGCGCCCGGGAAGAACAGTTCGCCGAAGACGAGCGCGGCGACGGTGCCGTAGACGAGGAAGTCGTAGAACTCGACGGCCGTACCGAGCAGCCCGGACAGCGCGACGCGGCGCAACTGCCGCGCGCGTAGGGCCTGTTCGGGCTGCCCGGGCTGTTCGGCGGAGGCGGGGAGGGGGGACGGGGGCATGCGGTTCTCCCTGGAGCGAGGGGGATGAGGGAGGGAACACCGCGAAGGTAGGCGTGCGCCTACCTGCCGTCAATATTCTGCACAACATCGACATCGACATCGCGCCGGTCCCGCCACCCCCGAACCTCAGATCGCCTCCGGCTTGCGGGCGACGGCGAAGATGCGGCGGAACGGGAACGGGGTGCCGTGGGCGGTGGGCGGGTAGGCCGCACGGAGGGCCGCCCGGTACTCGGCGACGAACGGCTCGGCGTCCGCGCCCAGTTCGGTGAGGACCGGCCGCAGGCCCGTACCCCTCACCCAGTCGAGCACCGGGTCCTCGCCCTGGAGGAGGTGGACGTACGTCGTCTCCCACGCGTCGGCCTCGCAGCCCAGGTCGGCGAGGGCGGAGAGGTAGCCGGCCGGGGTGTGGACCGCGTCGTCGTGCCGGAGCGTGTCGCCGAGCCGCTCCTTCCAGCGGGCGGACCGGGCGAGTTCGCGCATGAGGCGGTGGCTGGGCGAGTCGAAGTTGCCGGGGACCTGGAAGGCGAGGGTGCCGCCGGGGGCGAGGGCGTCGACCCAGGCGGGGAAGCGGTCGAGATGCCCGGGCACCCACTGGAACGTGGCGTTGCCGACGATCAGGTCGTACGGCGCCTCGGGCGCCCAGGTACGGACGTCGGCCGGAGCGAAGTCGATGCGGCCGCCGCCCGGGGTGGGCCCTTCGTGGTCGACGTGGGCCCGGTCGAGCATCTCGGGCGAGTTGTCGTACCCGGTGATGTGCGCGGTGGGCCAGCGGTCGGCGAGGAGGCGGGTGACGTTGCCGGGGCCGCAGCCGAGGTCGGCGATGCGAGGGTGCGCGGCGGGCGGGTCGGGGACGTGGGCGAGCAGGTCGACGAAGGCGCGGGCGCGGTGGCCGGCGTGCCGCAGGTACTGCTGGGGGTCCCAGGTGGGGCTGGTCGCGGGCATGGGGTACCTCCTCGTGGATCCGTGTCGTGCCTCACGGACGCCGGGCGACATGGGTGCGGGGTGTCGGGCCCGGCTCCGGACGGGTGTCTTCACTCTCACGGCGAACTATCTCGAAGTCAAGAGACTTGACCCTAACTATCTCGATCTCAAGAGACTTCATGTCGACACAACCACTACACTGATCGTCATGGAGGACGAGGTCGATCGGCTGGTCGCAGCGTGGCGCCGGGAGCGCCCCGACCTCGACGTGGAGCCGCTGGAAGTACTCAGCCGGGTGAGCAGACTCGCCCGGCACCTGGACCGCGCACGCCGGCTGGCATTCGCCGAGCACCAGCTGGAGCCGTGGGAGTTCGACGTGCTGACCGCGCTGAGGCGTGCGGGGGACCCGTATCAGCTCTCGCCCGGCCAGCTGCTGACGCAGACGCTCGTGACGTCGGGCACGATGACGAACCGGATCGACCGGCTGACGAAGAAGGGCCTGGTCGAGCGGCTGCCCGACCCCAGTGACCGTCGGGGCGTGCTCGTACGGCTCACGGACGAGGGCCGGGACCGCGCCGACCAGGCACTCGCCGGGCTCCTCGACCAGGAACGGGCGATCCTGGCCGAGCTGTCCCGCGCCCAGCGGGGCGACCTGGCGGGCCTGCTACGCCAGTTGACCGCCCCGTTCGACAACATCCCCGGCTAGGTCCGCCGGCCCGACCCCCGCCCGGCGCGCGAGCGCGACGGCGGCGAGCGTGGAGTGGACGCCCAGCTTGCCGAGGACGTTCTGCATATGGGTGCGGACGGTGTGCGGGGAGAGGAACAGGCGCTCGGCGACGGCCTTGCGCCCCAGCCCCGCCACCATGCACCGCAACACTTCCCGTTCACGCGGGGTGAGGGATTCGACGAGCCGCTCACTCTCCGTGCGGTGCTTGCGCGCGGCCGTCAACTCCCGCAGGACGCCCGTGAGCAGCGCGGGCGGCAGATGTGTCTCGTCCCGCAGCACGCCCCGGATGACCGTGAGCAGCCGGGACAGCGAGCAGTCCTTGGCGACCCACCCGGAGGCGCCCGCCTGGAGGGCCAGCGCGGCCCGGCGCGGATCGTCCTTCTCGGCGAGGACGACGATCCGTACGCTCGGCTGGCCCGAACGCACGCCCGCGACGAGCGATATGCCGTCCACGAGTCCGTCCTCGCCGCCGTCCGAGACGGCCACGGGCACGGCTGCCGGACGCGTGCCGGGGACGTGGGCTCCCAGGTCGGCGTCGACCAGGAGCACGTCGAACCTGCGTCCCTCGGCCGCCGCGCGGTCCAGACAGCGCAGCGCGGCGGGGCCGCTGCCCGCCGCGGACACGTCGACGTCCGGCTCGGCGGCCAGGGCCGCGGCGAGCGACTCGGCGAAGATACGGTGGTCGTCGACGACCAGTACTCGGATGCGCACCACTGAAACCCCCACTGGTCGGGGGACGACCGGCGCCAGTACGGCGCCCGAAGCGTGCCCCGGTGTACACCTGGGACGGGGCGTCGCAACCGCACGGCCGCCGCCGTGCTGAACCGCTACCCCCACTCCGGGCGTCGTACCCGACTGTCTCGCCCCCTGATCAGCACCGGCCCCCACCGGCACTGTTCATCAGAGTAAGGCCGGGCGGCAGGAGCGGAAGGTAATTTGCAGAACTGATTGTCCGGCACGTCTAGGGTGTGCCACATGTTTCGTATCGAGACAGAAGTCGACAGAGAACGAAGCCAATTACTGCTTTCCCGGCTCCGCGCCAGTAACACGGCCGCCTCGCCGATCCTCCGCGAGCTGCGCGGCACCCCCGGTGAACGCGAGTCCCCGCTCCAGGTGTGGGCCCTGGACGGGGCGGGCGAGATCGCCGGCGGCCTGGTCGGCCACACCTGGGCCACCTGGCTGCACGTCACCTATCTGTGGGTCGACGAACGCCACCGGGGCGAGGGGCTCGGCTCGCGGCTGCTGGCGACGGCCGAACGGACGGCCGCCCGCGACCGGGCCTGCCGCTCCGTCCGCCTGGAGACCTGGGACTTCCAGGCCCCGGAGTTCTACAAACGGCTCGGCTACGAAGTGGTGTGCGTGATCCCCGACTATCCGCCGGGGATCACCGAGTACACGCTGACGAAAAGGATCGGCTGAGATCAGGAGAGCCGTCGGGCCCCCGCCGAAGGCACCGCCGCGAAGACCCGGGGGGCGGTGAAGCCGGCCGCGGCGAAGGCCTCCTCGACCGACTTCGTGACCGCGTCCGCGTCGTTCTCCTCGACGAGGACGATCGCGGAGCCGCCGAAGCCGCCGCCGGTCATCCGGGCGCCGAGTGCGCCCGCGCCCAGCGCCGTGTCGACGACGAGGTCCAGTTCGGGGCAGGAGATGCGGAAGTCGTCGCGCAGCGAGGCGTGGCCCTCGACGAGGACGGGGCCGATCGCCCGGGTCTCGCCCGACTCCAGCAGGGAGATCACCCGTTCGACGCGCTGGTCCTCCGTCACCACGTGGCGGACCAGGCGGCGGACCTCCTCCTCGTCGCCGAGACGGTCGAGGGCCGCGTCCAGCTCGTCGTAGGCGACGTCCCGCAGCGCGTCGACGCCGAGCAGGGCGGCACCCTTCTCGCAGCCGGCGCGGCGCTTGCCGTACTCGCCCTCGCTGTGGGAGTGCTTGACCTGGGTGTCGACGACGAGGAGCCGCATGCCCTCGGCGGCCAGGTCGAAGGGGATCTGCCGCTGGGAGAGGTCACGGGTGTCGAGGAACAGGGCGTGGCCGCTCTCGCAGCAGGCGGAGGCGGTCTGGTCCATGATCCCGGTGGGGGCGCCGACGTAGACGTTCTCCGCGCGCTGGCACACGCGGGCCAGCTGCCAGCCCTTGAGGCCGAGGGCGTAGAGGTCGTTGAGGGCGAGGGCGACGACCACTTCCAGGGCCGCCGAGGAGGACAGGCCCGCGCCCGTCGGGACCGTCGAGGTGAGGTGGATGTCGGCGCCGGTGACGGCGGTGTGGCCGGCCTCGCGCAGGGCCCAGACGACTCCCGACGGGTACGCCGTCCAGGCGCGGTCGGCCTCCGGGGTCAGCCCGTCGAGGGTCAGCTCGACCACGCCGCCCTCGACGTCGTCGGAGTGCAGGCGCAGCAGGCCGTCCGTGCGCCGGGACACCGCCGCGATCGTGGTGTGCGGGAGGGCGAAGGGCATGACGAAGCCGTCGTTGTAGTCGGTGTGCTCGCCGATGAGGTTCACCCGGCCCGGCGCGGCCCACACTCCCTCCGGCTCGGCCCCGTACAGCTCCTCGAACCGCTCGGCGACGACGACAGCCTCGCTCATCCCCTGACCCTGACCTTTCCGTACTCGACCGACGAACCGGCTCGACCATGTGAACTGGCCGGGCCGGCACACTACTTGGCGCCCGCTGGGCGGTCCCGCCCTATTCGGCGTGCGCCTGCGCGAACTGCCACGCGTCCGCGACGATCCCGGCGAGGTCCGCGCGGGAGGGGTTCCAGCCGAGGCGTTCGCGGGCCGTGTCGGCGGAGGCGACCAGGGTCGCCGGGTCGCCGGCGCGGCGCGGGGCGACGACCTCGGGGACCGGGTGGCCGGTGACCCGGCGGACGGTCTCGATCACTTCCCGCACCGAGAAGCCGTTGCCGTTGCCGAGGTTGCAGATGAGGTGCTCGCCCGGTCGCGCGGCGTCCAGCGCCAGCAGGTGGGCGTCGGCGAGGTCGGCGACGTGGATGTAGTCGCGGATGCAGGTGCCGTCGGCGGTCGGGTAGTCGTCGCCGAAGACGGAGATCGCGTCCCGGCGGCCCTGGGCGACCTGGAGCACCAGCGGGATGAGGTGCGACTCGGGGTCGTGGCGCTCGCCGCAGGTGCCGTAGGCGCCGGCCACGTTGAAGTAGCGCAGCGAGACGGCGCCCAGGCCGTGGGCGGCGGCCTCGCCGGTGATCATGTGGTCGACGGCGAGCTTGGAGGCGCCGTAGGGGTTGGTCGGCCTGGTGGGCGCGGACTCGACGATCGGGGTGGTCTCCGGCTCGCCGTAGGTGGCGGCCGTGGAGGAGAAGACCAGCTTGCGCACGCCCGCCTCGCGCATCGCGGCGAGCAGTGCCATGGTGCCGCCGACGTTGTTGTCCCAGTACTTCTCGGGCTTCACCACGGACTCGCCGACCTGCGAGAACGCGGCGAAGTGCAGCACGGCGTCGAACGTGCCGTCGAGCCACTTGGCGGCGTCGCGGATGTCGCCCTCGATGAAGGACGCGCCGGCGGGCACGCCTTCGCGGAAGCCGGTCGAGAGGTTGTCGAGGACGACGACCTCGTGGCCCGCCTCCAGCAGATGCTGGGCGACCACGCTGCCGACATAGCCCGCGCCACCGGTGACCAGGTACTTGCCGCTCATGAACTCGCTACCTCTCGCAGTCGCTCGGCCGCGCGCTCCGGCGGCACGTCGTTGATGAACACGTTCATGCCGGATTCGGAACCCGCGAGGAACTTCAGCTTGCCGGAGGTGCGGCGGATGGTGAAAAGCTCGAGGTGGAGCGCGAAGTCCTCGCGCTGGACGCCCTCGAATTCCTCCAGCGTGCCGAACGGGGCCTGGTGCCAGGCCGCGATGTACGGGGTCGGAGGCTCACCCTCGCCGAAGATCCGGTCGAAGCGCCTCAAGAGTTCCAGATAGACCTGGGGGAATTCTGTGCGGGCGTCCTCGTCGAGCGCGAGCAGGTCGGGCACGCGGCGCTTGGGGTACAGGTGGACCTCGTACGGCCAGTGCGCCGCGTACGGCACGAAGGCGGCCCAGTGCTCGGTCTCCAGGACCACCCGCTCGCCCGCCAGCTCGCTCTGCAGGACGGTGTCGAAGAGGTTCTCGCCGCCGGTGGCGTCCTTGTGGGCCGCGAGGGAGCGCAGCATCAGCGCGGTGCGGGGTGTGGTGAAGGGGTACGCGTAGATCTGCCCGTGCGGGTGCCCCAGGGTCACGCCGATCTCGGCGCCGCGGTTCTCGAAGCAGAACACCTGCTCGACGGCAGGCAGGTGCGACAGCTCCGCCGTGCGGTCCGTCCACGCGTCCAGGACGAGACGGGCCTGCTCGTCGGTCAGGTCGGCGAAGGAGGCGTTGTGGTCCGAGGTGAAGCAGACGACCTCGCAGCGGCCGGAGTCGCCGGCCAGCGACGGGAAGCGGTTCTCGAAGACGACGGCGTCGTACGACGAGTCCGGGATCTCGCTGAGCCGGTCGCCCTGGGAGGGGCAGAGCGGACATTCGTTCGCCGGGGGGTGGTAGATGCGGCCCTGCCGGTGCGAGGCGATCGCGACCGAGTCGCCGAGCAGCGGGTCCCGGCGCACCTCCGAAGTGGTGACGGTGCGGTCCAGGGGTCGCTTGTCCACCGCGTCGCGGACCGTGTCGTCGCGCAGGTCGTAGTAGATCAGCTCACGACCGTCGGCCAGCCGGGTCGAGGTCTTCTTCACGCCGGACTCCCCATCCGATACCGCCATCACGCCAGTAATCCATCAAACAGAACCGAACACATCAAAGCACAAGTTCCGACGCTCGTCACCATCACAAACAAACAAAGATCACCAGATCTCAACTATCGGCATCGTGGTCGGCGATCGGTGAGCACGAGCGCCGGCGAGATCCTCGCCGACGGCTCCGTCGCCGACCCGACCGCCGGTCCCGGCGCAACGCGGTTGGCCCCCGCCGGTCGTCCGGCGGGGGCCAACTGCGTGGTCCGTCGTGCTACTTGGTGGTGCGGTAGGCGCGGTGGACGGTCTGGGTCAGGGTGTTGCCGTCGGCGTCGGTGAGGGCGACGCGAAGGGAGACGGGGCCGGGCTCGGCGGGGCTGCGCAGCTTGAGCAGCTTGCCGTTCACGGCGGTGGCCTTCTTCCAGGTCCTGCCGTCGTCGTAGGAGACGGTGAAGGCCAGCTTGCGCAGCGTGCCGACCTTGGTGGCCGCGCCCTGGAGGGCGAACGGCACGGTGAGGGTCGTACCGGCCTCGGCGGTACTGGCCGTCGACAGCTTGGGCGTGTAGCGGACGACCGTCAGCGGGAGCCGCTCGGGGGTCTCACCGGAGACGTGCGCCGAGGTGAAGGTCCAGGTGGCGGTCGTCCGCGTGCTGACCGCGGACTGTGCCGGAGCACGGGAGACGTCCACGGCGAGCTTGTAGGTGCGCTTGCCCGCGGGAACCGTGTACGCGTCGCCGTTGAGCGCGTCGTTCACGGCGAAGATCTTCCGGCCGTCGGCGTGGAGCGAGCTCCTGGCCTTGGTGTGGTCGGAGGTCCCCAGGTTGCCGACGCCGTCGGAGAACAGCGGGACGTACGCCGTGAAGGTGTCGCCGACGCGTACCGCTTCGGGCCGGTCGAGGACGGACGAGAGCGGGCCCGAGGGGAGGGTCGGGCCGAAGACGCCGATGTTGAAGCGCTGGGTGTGGTCCTTGCCCGCCGCGTACGCCCTGGGGACGCCGGCCTGCGTGCTCTCCCACGTCGGCTCGCCCTCGGCGTCGGGGGCGCCGTACTGGCTGGCCTGGTAGAACCACTTGATTCCGTTGGGCAGCACGTAGTCGGTGCCGGTCAGCGGCAGACGGCCCGCGGTCGAGTGCTGGTTGTAGAAGCCGCCGTACATCAGCGGTGCGGCGGCGATGGTCGTGGTCTTGCCCTTGACGGGCGCACCGACGACGACCTTGACCTTGGTGAGCTGGGCGCGCTTGACGTTCTTGGTGAAGCCGGACAGATCACCCGTACGGTTCCAGGCCAGCCGGTAGTTGACGGACTTGTGGGTCCAGATGCCGTGGTACATCGCGGACACCTCGGCGGCAGGCTCCGGGGCACCGAGCTGTCCGACGCGGATGCTGCCGAAGGAGCGGACGTCGTACACAGAGGTGTACGGCTTGTCGTTGACGTCGACGTGGAAGAAGAACATCGCGCCCGCCGGCTTGGCCGCGCCGTCCGGCACGGTGATCTTGACGGGCTTCGTCTTCCGGGCGTCCATGACCAGGGTCGTGTCCTTGGTCAGCGCGAACTTCGGGTACAGCAGCACGGCCCCGCCGGTGCCGGCGGTGCGGAGCATGCCTTCCAGGGCGTAACGCCCCTTCGGAAGACGGATGGTGACCTCGCCGTCCTTCTCGTCGGACGCCTCCGTCCAGATGTCGTTGTCCAGGCCGTAGATATTCGTCGAGGCGTCGCCGAGGGCCTTGCCCTTGAGGCCGAGGTGCTTGATGGTCAGGTCGTACGACTCGACCTCGCGGACCACGCCGAGGGAGGTGCGCGCGGTCGTCGTGCCGTCGGCGGTGGTGGCGGTCAGCGAGCCGCCGAAGCTGCCTTCGGCCGTTCCCACGCGGGTGTCGGTGGTCACGGTGGCGCTCGCCTCACCGCCCGCCGGGACGGTGAGGCGCTGCGGCGAGACGGTGAACAGCCCTTCGGCCGCAGGCTTTCCGTCGTTGCCGTAGGCCTCGGTGGCCAGGTCGAGGGTGACCGGCTCGGTGCCCGCGTTGCGGTAGGTGACGTCCTTGGTGACCGGCTGGTCGTCCGTGTGGGGGTACGCCTGTGTCCCGAAGCCCAGCGCGGTCGGACTGCTGGTGAGCTGCTGGGTGACCGCCCTGGCGACGTCCACCCGGCCGGTGCCCTGGATGTACGCGGAGGTGGCGGCGGCCGGCTTCGCGGAGGCGGTGAGGGCGGCCTTGATCTGCCGGCCCGTCCAGTCCGGGTGCCGCTGCGCCAGGATCGCCGCGGCGCCCGCCACATGGGGGGTCGCCATCGACGTACCGCTCATGGAGACATAGCCGTCGGCGGCGGGGTCGCCCATGAAGCCCGCAGCGGCCTTGGCGGCGACGATGTCCACGCCCGGGGCGGTGACGTCGGGCTTGAGGAAGCCGTCGGCCGTGGGGCCGCGGCTGGAGAACTCGGCGATGGCGTCCCGGCGGTCGACCGCGCCGACGGTGAGTGCGGCGGCCGCGCTGCCGGGGGTGCCGATGGTGCCCTCTCCCGGGCCCTCGTTGCCGGCGGCTATGACGAACAGGGCGCCGGAACTGGCCGACAGGTCGTTGACGGCCTGCTCGACGGGGTCGATGCCGAGGGTGTCGGTGCCGCCCAGGCTCATGTTGACGACCTTGGCGCCCTGCGCGACGGCCCACTGCATCCCCGCGATGACGCCGGAGTCGTCGCCCTCGCCGGAGTCGTCGAGCACCTTGCCGACCAGGAGCCGGGCGCCGGGCGCGACGCCCGCGTACTTCGCGCCCGCGGGAGACGCGGCCCCGGAGCCCGCGATCGTCGAGGCCACGTGCGTGCCGTGCCCCGCTCGGTCGACGGTGTCCGCGGCGGCGGAGAAGTTCTTCACCGCGTCGATACGGTCCTTCAGGTCCGGGTGCGTGGCGTCGACACCGGAGTCGAGGACGGCGACCTCGACGCCCTTGCCGTCGAATCCCGCCGTGTGCGCGGCGGGCGCGCCGATCTGCGGCACGCTCTTGTCCAGGGTCGCCCTGACCTTGCCGTCCAGCCAGATCTTCCTGACCTTCGCGGAGCCGGTCGCGCTGGTGAGGGTCTCCCACAGCGCGGAGCCCTCGGACTTACGGGCGCGTACGGCGTCACCGTTGATGCTCGGCAGATCCCGCCGGACGGTCGCGCCCGCACCGCGGAACGTGCTCGCCGACAGGGACGTGCCCTTGTCGTAGGTGACGATCAGCGGCAGGTCGGAGCGGCGGGCGTCGTCGTAGCGCGAACTCACCAGTCGCGTCACGTCGAACAGCCGCCGGTCGGCGGTCCCGTTCGCGATCAGCGGTTCGGCGTCACGCGGCAGGACGTACGCGTGGCTCTCGGCCTGCTGGACACGGAAGGCCATCCCCTCGCGGCCCTCCGCGGCCGCCACGCCGGTGACCTTGCCCTTGGCGTCGAGGGTCACCTTGTCGCCGGTGACGAGGGTGACGGTCCTTGCGGGGGCGCCGGCCGGGGGCCCCGACCGGGCGGCCTCGGCACTGTCGGACGTGCTCATCAGCAGTCCGGCGCCGAGCGCCGCCGCCAGGGCGGCCGCCAACGGGACGGTGGTGACCACGCGTTTCCTGCGCTTGTGCGACTTCAACTTGGGCCTTTCGACATGGTTCATGGCGATGTGCTCGCCGGCTCGGGGCAGCATCAGGGCGCGGCCGAGCGACACGGTGGCCGCTCGGCCGCGTGGAGGGCGGAAGACCGCCGGAGGATCGGGTCGGACGAGGCGCCTGGCCGGACGGTCAGACGAGGCGCTTGCGACCCCAGAGGATGACGAACGCCGCGATGCCGGCGGTCAGGGCCAGCAGGATCGAGGCGCCGAGCCACTGCATGGCGGACATCTGGGAGATCGGGATGTAGTCGACCGACCAGCCGACGACCTGCGCCTTGTCCAGGCAGGCCTCGCGGGCCTTCTCCGTCGGCTCGACACAGCTGCCCCAGCCGATGAGGTCGCCGGAGGCGGTGAGGTAGAACTCGTCCAGCTGGTAGGCGCCCTCGGGCACGTTCGGCGTGGAGTTGTCCCCGACACCGTTGTGGGTGGTGACCGTGATGACGTTCCCGAGGGACATCCGGAAGTACGACCAGACCACCTGCAGCGCGACGGCGAAGCCCAGGGTGACGACCATGGACAGCAGGGTCCTGCGCAGCAGCATGCCGATCGCCACGCCACCGACGACGGTGAGCAGGGTGAGCGCCACGGGCACGGGTCCGGTGTTGTCGAAGGCGGAACCGTCGGCCCAACTCATGAAGTACGACGACGTCTTGATGGGCGACCACCACCAGGTGAACGCGGCGGAGAGCGCCATGGTGCACACCACGACCACGAGCGCGGTCACCCCGAGCTTGGTGGCGATCCAGCGAACGCGACTGACGGACTGCGCGGTGACCAGCTTGGCGGTGCCGGTCTCCAGGTCACCGGCGAGCAGGGGCGCACCGACGAAGACACCGATCAGGACGGGGACGAACCCGAGCACCATGGCGGCCATGTTGAGCGGATCCTGGTCGTACTTGGTTTCCCAGCCGGACTTGAGGTCGGGGTAGCCGTACCCGTCGAGGTACGTGATCATTTGCTGGCGTTGGTAGACGATCAACGCCACGGTGATCGCGGTGGCGGCCAGCAGCGTCCAGTAGGCGGCGCGGTGCTGACGCCAGACGAGCCAGTTCATGCCGCTGAGCCGGAGGCCGCGGCCACGGCCGGTTCCGCCGCGGGCCGAGTCCGAGAGGGTGCTGCCGGCGCCGCCGGTGCTGGTCATCGTGCTCATGCCGCCACCGCCTGCGGGGCGACGTAGGAACTGGGGCTGATCAGCGGCGGGGCTTCGGGCGAGCGCAGATAGGCGAGCAGAAGCTCCTCCAGGTTCGGGGTGCTCGCCTCCCACGGGCCGCCGGTGACCGGCCCGTCGGGGCGTATCAGTGAGGTGAACTGCCGTCCGCTGGTGCGGGTCTCGACCACGGTGTGGTACGCCAGCTCCGGGGGCGTCCGCCCGTCGGACCGGGCCCCGGTCAGCACGGCGTGGGAGGTGCGGAGTTCGTCGACCTCACCGGCCAGGCGCAGCCCGCCGCCCGCGATGACCAGCAGGTAGTCGCAGGTGTTCTCCAGCTCGGCGAGCATGTGGGTGGACATCAGTACGGTGGTGCCGCGCTCGGCGGCCTCGGCCAGCAGGGTGCCCATCAGCTCGTGGCGGACCAGCGGGTCGAGATCGGACATCGGCTCGTCGAGGAGCAGCAGGTCGGGGCGCTTGCCGAAGGAGACGGCGAAGGCCACCCGGGTGCGCTGGCCGCCGGAGAGTGTGCCGATCTTCGCGTCGAAGGGCACATTGCCCGCGCGGACGATGTCCTCGGCGGCCCGCTGGTCCCAACCGGGGTTCAGTTCTCGCCCCATCCGCAGGGTCTCGGCGACGGTGAAGCGCCGGAACAGGGGCTTCTCCTGGGCGAGGAACGCGGTACGCCGAGTGGCCTCCGCGGACTCCGGGGCCGCGCCGAACACGCGCAGAGTGCCCGTGGTCGGCTCCAGCAGGTTGGCGGCGATGGCCATCAGCGTGGTCTTGCCGGCCCCGTTGGGACCGACCAGACCGCAGATCCGCCCGGCCGGCAGCCGGAAGGAGCAGTCCCGCAGCGCCCAGCCCCGGCGGTACTTCCGGCCTATCCCGCGGGCCTCTATCGCGGACGTGTCCGCCGGCCCCCCGTAGCCCGTTTCGTAGCTCGTCATGCGTGTCCCCTTGTCCCCGTGGTTCCTGTGGTTCCTGCGGTTCCTGCGGTTCCTGCCGGTTCTGTCGTTCCTTCCGGTCCCGCCGGTCCCGCCGGTCCCGCGTGCTCGGCGGCAGGCCCGGTCCCGGCGTACCGCTCCTCCATCACCGAAGTGACCAGAGCGGTCACGTCGTCCTGCTCAAGACCCGCTTCGCGGGCCCGGTCCATCCAGCTCCCCAGCTCGCCGCGCAACAGCGAATCCACCGCCGCCTGCGGACGAGCCAGCGACTGACGCACGAACGTCCCCAGTCCCGGCCGTGCTTCGACCAGCCCCTCCCGCTCCAGCTCGCGGTACGCCTTGAGCGTGGTGTTGGGGTTGACCGCGGAGGTCTCCGCGACCGCCTTGGCCGTGGGCAACTGGTCGCCGGGCCCGAGTACGCCGAGCCGCAGCGCCTGCTTGGTCTGCTGGACGATCTGCTGGTAGGCGGCGACCCCGCTCCGCCTGTCGATGCGGAACTCCAACCCCTTCACCACCATTCCACTAGTCGACTAGTGAAATGATGATGGAGTACCGATCGCGAACCTGTCAAAGCCCACAGGTCGGGGCGCCGGTGGGTGGGTGAGTGAGGGAGCGCGTTGCCGCGGCGGGGTCACCGCCGGAAGGGACCGGCGGATGTTCAGGGAGTCCGCTCCCCTGCCTCGTGGGGGACGGTTCGAGGTCCGCGACCGGCCGTCAGGCGCGCGCCGGCCGACCAGGCACGACACCACGCCCCGTTCGCACCACACGACCAGCACCCGCTGGATGTGGATGCGGGCGGTCGAGGGACGTGGGGGCTGGAGGCTTTCTGGCGTGGCTACGGCCGACACCTCACGGAGACGAGGGCCGGACTCGCCCTAACCCCCTCGTGCGGGTTCGAGGTTGGGGTCATGGCTGATCACTCCCGCGATCGCCGAGCGCTCGGAGCTCGTCGCCCTCGGGAGCATCGAAGGCACCGAGGAAGGCAAGGACTACGGCGAGGAGGGCAAGCCCACGAACCACACGTCGAACCTCACCGTCAAGGTGGAGCGGGCAAGCTCCCCCGATGTCTCCGAGGCCGTGGTGGAATGCACGCGAAACCCGGGATCAGGCCTGACCGACGTCGTCGACGACCTGCCGCACGGGCGCCGACCCCTTGCGTCTCTCACTGCCGCTGGTTCGCCCACGACCGGGACGCACCAGTGCGCGAAGACGCCAGCCGGGTCAGGCTTGGTCGTCGTCGAACAGTTCGGCGGCGTCGGTGACGTCGTAGGCGCGGTCCACCCAGATCTGGAGGCGGTCGGGGTCGGTGCAGTTGCGTACCCTCTGCCGGACGGAGTCGGGTACGTCGATGTGACGCCGGTCGAGCGTGCGCAGGACGCCGGCGATCCGCTCCGCGATTCGTTCCTCGACCCGACCCTCCTCTCGCAGCTTCACCGCGACCGGGTTCTTGAAGAAGTAGTTCACCGGCATCATGAGTGCCTTCCACATCTTCTTCGCCTGGTCATCCACCAAGCCCGACTCGACCAGTTCGGCGAACACCGGCACGTTGTCCGGCCCGAGGACGAGTGGCCGTACAACCAGCGAGGCCCAGTCCGGCAGACCGAACCGAATGGGCTGAGCAGCCCACTTGGCGGTGGAGCGGTTCTGGGTCATGACGATCAGCACCGGCTCCACGCGGTACTTCTCGTGGAGATAGGCGAGGTAGTACGGCCAGCTGCCCCGCTTCCGCTCGTCCTTCCTCCCCTGTGATTCAGAACCAGCAAGAAGGCGCCCTCGTCGGTGTCCACGCGTACCAAACTGTCCACCCGGCGCTCCACCGGAGCGATCTCCGTCAGGTCCGTGTTGACGACGGAGATCGAGCGAGGCTCCGGGAACGGCACGTGGAACAGCCTCCGGAAGCTGCGGATCATGCCCTCGGTGTCCTTCTGACAGATCTGATGCAGCGCCTCGTGCGGCGAGCTGACCATCGGACCTCCTTTCTGTCGGGATGCTCAACGAGCTACGCGGTCAGCAGTTCGCACCACACGTATTTGCCCGAGTGGCCGAACCGGGACGACGGCTGCCAGCCCCAGATGTCCGTGCAGGCGCGTACGAGGGCGAGGCCCCGGCCGGTCTCCATCCCGGGCTTCGCCACGGTGTCCGGCGGCTCCGGGGGTTGCGGGTCGGCGTCCCAGGCGCCGATCCACAGCGCGTCGCCCGACCAGCGGACACGGAGGGCCGCCGGGCCCTTGGTGTGGAGTACGGCGTTGGCGATCAGCTCCGTGGCCAGGAGTTCGGCGGGGTCCAGGAGGGCGGCCAGGCCGTGCGCGGTGAGGATCAGGCGGAGGGTGCGGCGGGAGACGGTGACGGCTCGGGGGTCGTGGGGGATGTGGAGGACGTACTCCCAGGGGTCCCTTGCAGGCATGGGTGAACTCCGTTCGGGGTGGGGGTTTGAGGGGCCTTCCGGTGGCATTGCCGCAGCCGTCGGGGCGTGACGGAGCAGTGCGCTTCCGGAGCAGCAGGCGATACCGCGCCGTATGCGGTTCATCACGGAAGGTAGTTCTTAAATTTAGGATGCCGCAACCCGCTGCCGTATTCTGACCCCCGAAAGAGCGACGCACGCAGGGCAGTTGGGACAGGAGGCACCGGTGCCGCCGAAGAGGCATCTCACGGCCCGCCGAGTGCGGCTGGGCTCCGAACTGCGCAAACTGCGCGAGGCGACGGGCATGAAGGCCCGGGAGGCGGCGGCACTCCTGGGGGCCGACTCGGTCCAGATGAGCCAGATCGAGTCGGGGGTCGCGGGCGTGAGCGCGGCACGCGTGCGCCGTCTCGCCGCGCACTACGCCTGCACGGACGAGGGGTTGATCGAGGCACTCGCGACGATGGCGATCGATCGCACACGAGGCTGGTGGGAGGAGTACCGGGGTGTACTACCGCCGGTGAATCTGGACCTGGCCGAGGCGGAGCACCACGCGGCGTTCCTCCGAGAGGTGGTCATCGCCTACGTTCCCGGCCTTCTCCAAACCCCGGACTACGCGCGGGCGGTGTTCGGGTACATGCGCCCGGAACTGCCCGACAGTGAGCTGACGCCCCGGGTGGAGCACCGCATGAGGCGACGCACTGTCATCGAAGGCAGGACCCCCACCCCGTACGAGGCGATCGTCCACGAGTTCGCCCTGCGCATCCGCGTGGCCGATCGCCGAGTCTCCCTCGCCCAGCTCCGGCAGATCCTGGACCTGACCGACCAGGGGCACGTCACCGTACGCGTCATCCCGACCGACCAGGACGGCTTCGGCGGGGCCGGCGCCTCGATGATGTACATGGGAGGTTCGGTCCCCCAACTCGACACCGGTCTCCGGGAAGCCGCCACCGGCACCGCGTTCATCGACGCGGAGCCCCAACTGAAAACGCTTCGAACGCTTTTCCGTAAAGTGGAGGAGGCGACTCTGACCCCCGCCGCGTCCCGAGACTTCATCCACCGCTTGTCGAAGGAACTGTGAGGCACCTCATGGCCCACGCCCTGAACTGGCAGAAGTCCACCTTCTCCGGTGGCGCCGAGGGCAACGCGTGCGTCGAAGTCGCCGCCTCCCCCGAGGACATACACCTCCGCGAGTCCGACACCCCCACCACCGTCATCGCGACCACCCGCACCCCCCTCGCCCACCTCCTCCACGCCATAACCGCCGGCGGATTGACCCCGCCCCGCGGTTGATCAACCGCCGTACCGGCGCGAACAGGACAGCGGACGAGGTTCGTTCGGTGGAACGGAAGTCGGGGAACCGTCCGGATAATCGCTCCGCAGCGATCAAGCGCCACACCCGATTCGGCGCCAGAGGGACACGCATGGTCCCTACATCGACCTCACCTGTTCAGAACATGCCACCCCCACCAGGAGGGACCACCAGAGACTCGACGGTAAGTGACTGTCCGTATTGGATCTAGTGCGTTAAGTAACACTCCTCGTACGGTCATTGCGTCACCAAAACCGTATCTCTGGAGGATTCGTGGCAAACTTTCGCACTCGACTGGCCGTGCTGGGCTCCGCCGTGGCTCTCGCCGCAGGCGCCCTCGTCCCCGCGCAACTCGCCGGCGCCACCCCGGCGGCCGCGGCGGCCTACGAGTGGGTCGCTCTGGGCGACTCCTACACCGCCGGGGTCATCCCGGCGGCGGGCGACACCTTCGAAGTCCCCCGTGACGGCTGCGAGCGCACCGACCAGTCCTACCCCCAGGTCATCGACCGCGACCTCGGCTCACTGATCGAACTGACCAATGTCAGCTGCGGAGCCGCCGTCATCGAGGACATCACCTTCAACGCCCAGGAGCCGATCGGCCGCCACCTGCCGCCGCTCTCCGAGGACCCGGACTACCCGTTCCCGCCGGTGCCTCCCCAGTCCGAGGCGGTCGGGTCCGGCACCGACGTGGTCACCGTCGGCGCGGGCGGCAACACCCTCGGGTTCGCCCAGATCCTCTTCACCTGTCTGCAACTGGGCGACGGCAGCGGCGGTGTGGGCACGCCGTGCCGGGACGACCTGGCCGACGACATCCCCGGCCGGCTGACCAAGGTGAGCGGCGACTACAAGGAGATGCTCGCCGTCCTCCACGAGCGGGCCCCGCACGCCAAGGTCCTGACCGTCGGCTACCCCACGGTCATCCCCGAGGACACGTCCAAGTGCCGGTACAACGACTGGGAGCAGTTCGCGTCGATCACCCCGGGAGACCTCGACTGGCTGCGCGACGACGTCCTGGAACCGCTCAACAAGGTCATCGAGAAGGCGGCCGGTGCGCAGGGGGACACGTTCGTCGGCCTCTCCGACTCCTCCCGGAACCACAGCGTCTGCGACTCGGGCAAGTGGGTGGAGGGCGTCTTCACGACCTTCCCGACCGAGGTGGCCTTCGTCCACCCCAACGCCGGCGGCCACAGGAACGCCGCTGACCAGGTCGCCCCGGCGATCCTGAACGCGTTGGGCGTGAGCTGATCCGCGTCCGGCATCCGGGGGAGCCGCATCGGGCCGAGGGCCCGGTGCGGCTTCAGCGGCGTGGCTCCACACGGGGTGACTCCAGCGGCGTGGCTCCAGCGGCGTGCGCTACGCCTCCGCCCCCGGCAGACCGTGCGGCACCGGCCCCGCCCGGTCCAGCAGGCCCGTGCGGGCCGCCAGGGCCGCCGCCTCCAGACGGGAGCCGACGCCCAGTTTCATCAGGACGCGTTGGACGTGCGTGCGGGCCGTCGACGGGGCGATGCCCATGCCCGCCGCGATCAGGCGCGTGTCCTCACCCTCGGCCACGCGGACCAGGACCTCGACCTCGCGCGGGGTCAGCATCTGGAGCAGGCGCTGACCCTCGTCGTCCGGCTGGGCCGCCGGGTTGAGGAGTTCACCGAACGCGCTCTGCAGCAGTTGCGGCGCCACCGCCGCCTCCCCCGCGCGGGCCTTCATGATGGCCCGCTCGACCCCCTCGATGCGCTCGTCGTGCCGGACGTAGCCCGACGCGCCGGCCGCGAACGCCGCCGCGATGCCGCGCGGGTTGGGTACCGGGCCGAGCACCAGCACCGCCACCTGCGGGCGTTCACGCTTGATCTTCACCACCGGGTCGAACATGCCCGGCTCGGCGGGTGTCGCCGTGCCGAGCAGGCACACCTCGGGTGCCCTCGTGATCACCAGATCCGCCGCGCCCGCGGCCGGCGCCGTCGCCGCGAGCACCCGGTGCCCGCGCAGCTTCAACGCCGAGGCCAGCGCCTCGGCCAGCAGTCGGTGATCGTCGACCACCATGAGCCGGACTCCCATCGAGCCACCCCACCCCCCAGTCCCCCCAGATGGTTGCCAACTATGGCCGCCCACTGGTCCTCACGGACAGAAGCCCCCCGACTTCACCGTCGGCTCCCCGCTCTTCATGCCCCCGGAAGCTACACGCTTGTTCGACGTTGCGCTCCCCCTATCGGAGAGAAGTGCCCGGATTACCGAAATTCCCTCCCATTCGAGAGGGATGCGGAATACGTGCACGGCCCCGCCCCTGAGCTGGGGCGGGGCCGGCGACGGAGACCGAGGGGGCGCGTGGGGTTACTTCACCCCGAAGCCGAGCGCCGTGTACTCCTTCTCGTCCTTCGAATACGGCTTGCTGACCAGTTCCGAGCCGATGAACCACCGTCCGTCGGTGTAGAGCATCTCGCTCAGCGTGGGCGTCATCCCGCTGATCGCGCGGAGCACCGACTCGGAGGACGGGGTCTCCAGGAGCTTGGTCTGCTTCAGCGTCTTGCCGTCGATGGAGACGATCTGGGCGCCCTTGTCGTACGGACCGTCCTTGTAGGCGATGATGTTCGGCCCGTCCATCCGGATCGGGAACAGGTCGTAGTCGTCGCCCGCGTCGACCCGGTCGCCGGTGGACTTACCCGTGGACAGCGAGAAGGAGACGATCTCGTTGGTGGAGCTGTACGAGCCGGTGCCGTCGTGGTTCTTGGTCGGCATGTACACCTTGTCGTTGCCGACGTAGATGCCCCGGCAGGCCCAGACACCGCGGACGGGGCACTCGTAGTCGTACTTGTCGTCCGGGATGGAGATCTTGGCGCGCAGCTTGCCGCTGTCGTCGAGCGAGAAGATGTCCGTCGTGCCGGTCAGCGGGACGTCGCTGCCGGTCACCACGCCGAAGACCACCGGCTTGGTGGAGATGATCTTCGCGCGCTGGATGCCGGAGGGCACCTTGTAGGTCCACTTGACGCTGCCCGACTTCGGGTCGAGCAGCTGGATCTGGAAGGTCTCGCTGCCGTAGTCGCCGCACTTGCGGACCGCGATCAGCTGGGCGCCGCCCGCGTATCCCTCGTCGGTGCACTCGCCGACCTTGGGCGACCACAGCACCTTGCCGGAGTTGACGTCGAACGCGGCGCCGCCGCCGTAGCCGCCGGCCGCCGCGACCGTCGTGCCGGAGATGGTGACCTCGCCGAACGGCACCTTCTCGCCGCTCGTGTCGGCGCTCTTGGTCCACACCTCCTTGCCGGTCTCGACGTTGAACGCGGTGACCTCGGTGCAGGGCTGGCGGTCGTCGTTGTTCTTGCGCTTGGCCGACTCGGTCACCACGACGGCGATGCCCTCGGTGGTGATCTCACGGGAGCCCGCGCAGGTCTGACCGGTCAGGTCCAGCGTCCACTTGGTCTTGCCGGTGTCCGGCTCATAGCCGACGATCTTGTTCAGGGCGGACTTGGCGTACGTGGTCTTCGTCAGCCAGGAGCCCTTGACGCTGTCGATGGTCAGCTTTTCCTTGACCTCGTGCGCGGGCACCTGGAAGAGGATCTTCGCGCCGGCGCTGCTGGGCGCCTTCTCCTGCGCCTCGGTCGGCACCTCCACGCCGCCGGACGAGGAGCCGCCGGACGACGACGAACCGCCGTCGTCCCCCTTGGTGTCGTCCTTGCCGCCGGTCGTGCCCTCCGAACTGGCGGTGTCCTTCTTGCCGTTGTCGTCGTCCCCGCTGGTGTACGTGTAGAAGACACCGCCACCGACGATCAGCGCGATGGCCGCGACCGCCGCCGTGATGATGATCGCCGCGGAGTTGACCTTCTTCTTGCCGGCCGGCTGTCCCACCTGCGGGTGCATCGCCATGGTCGGCGGCTGGTAGCCGTAGGGGCCGGGCGGCGGCTGCTGCCCGTACGGGCCGGGCTGCGGCTGGCCGTACGGGCCGGGCTGCGGCTGGCCGTACGGACCCGGCTGGCCGGGGTGACCGGGCTGGCCCGGGTAGCCGTAGCCGGGCTGCTGCGGGGGCCCCTGCGGGTAGCCGTAGCCGGGGCCCGGCGCGGGCGGGCCCTGCGGCGGGGGTGTCGGGGCGCCGAAACCGCCGGGCGGCGGGGGCGTGGGCGCGCCGAAACCGCCCTGCGGCGGGGTGTCCTGCGGGGGCTGCGCGGGCGGCTGTCCCTGGGCCGGGGGCTGCGCGGGCGGCTGTCCCTTGTCCAGCGACGGGGGCTCGGCGGGCGGCTGGTTCGGGGGCGGGCCCGGGGGCTGGTTCGGCGGGGGCGGCGGCTGGGTCATGACGTGGATACCTCGAAGCGGAGAGCGGAGGACGGAAGCGGGACGGACGGGAAGGTCTACCGGGTCACGGCGGGACCGGGCGGCGACGGCGTCGGACGGCCGATGGCACGGGCGGGGCCGGCGGTCGCGCGCGTCACTTGCCGAAGGCCAGCATCAACTTCTCCTTCGCGTCGTCGACTCCGGTCAGCAGGGTGGTGGAGATGTAGAAGCGGCCGTCCACGTAGTCGACGGCCTTCGAGTAGAAGGAGCCCTCGATCTCCGCGGCGCTCGCCGGCATCTGGAGGAGCTTGGTCGCCTTGGGGTCGCCGCCGGCGGCCGGGACGGCCACGACCTGGCCGCCCGCGTCGCGCGTGGGCTCCACGTACGCGAGGAGCCGGTCCCCCTCGGCCCTGAGCGGCATGATCTCCGCGTCGGCGGAGGGCGACTTGAGGCGCCACTTCTCCTTGCCGGTCGCGAGGTTGAGGGCGACGACCTCGTTCGTGCCGTCCTTCTCCTCGGTCGGCAGGTAGAGGGTGTTCGCGTCGGCCGCGACGGCCGTGCAGCCCGCCAGGTCACGGGTGAGGATGCCGCCGTCGCACTCGGGCGCGAACGAGTCGTCGGAGTCGACCTGCGAGCGGGTCGAACCGTCGGAGTCGAGGGTGGAGATGTTCCAGGTGTTCTCTTCCTCGTTGGTGAGGTAGAGCACGATCGGGTCGACCGAGTAGGCGTGTTCGACCTTCCAGCCCTTGGGGATCTTCCGCGTCCACTTGGCCTTGCCGGTCCTCGGGTCCAGCTCCTGGACCTCGTCGTGCTCCTTGTCGGTGGTCACCGCGCAGGAGGAGACGGCGATCAGCCGCGTGCCGCCCGCGAACCCGGCCGGGTAGCACGACTGACCGTAACTCTTCTTGTCGAACAGCTTCTTGCCGGTGTTGACGTCGTACGCCGTCCCGGACTGCGAGCGGCCCACCATGAGCGTGTCGCCGGTGACGGACAGCCCGACGCTGATGGCGCTGTCGAACAGCTCGCCCTCCTCCACCTCCGCCGACCAGCCCTTGTCACCGGTGTTCAGGTCGATCTGCTGGAGCTGGTCGCACTCGGCGTTCTTCGAGGTGTTCTTCTGATACGCGACCACGACCCGGTCGGCGGCGGTCGCCTTCGGGGTGACCGCGCAGATCTTGCCGGGGAACTCGATCGGGTCCCAGGCGGGGTTCCCGTCCGACACGTTGTAGGCGAAGAGCTGCTTGTACGCGGGCTTCACCGCCACCTTGTCGGTGACCCACAGGCCGGGGGCGCTCGCGCCGGAACCGGGGGCGTCGGGGGCGCTCTTGTACCAGAGCACCTTCGCCTCACCGGCCTTGACGTCCGCGTTGAGGTCGGCGATGTCGAGGTCCTCCCCGCCGTCGCCGCTGCCGTCGCCCTCGTTGACGGGCGCGGAGGGCGCGTCCGAGGGCTTGTCGTCCTCGCTCGGGCCCGTGCTCTCCTTGGCGACCGGCTTCTTCTCGCCGTCGTCCCCGAGGCTCGTCACCGCCAGCACCGTGCCGCCGACCACGAGCAGCGCGGCCACGGCGGCGCCGATGATCATCGCGGGCTTGCCCTTGAAGAAGCTCTTGGAACCTCCGCCGCCGGCCGACGGCGGGGTCGGCGCGCCCGGGTACTGCGACTGCGGGTAGCCGTAACCGGCCTGCGGCGCCGGGTTGTACGGGCCGGGCTGCGCGTAGGGGCCGGGCTGCTGCGGCTGTCCGTACGGGCCGGGCTGGGCGTACGGACCGGGCTGTGCGGGCGGCTGCTGCTGGGGGTAGCCGTAGCCGGGGGCCGGCGCGGGCGGGCCCTGCGGCGGAGGCGTCTGCGGGTAGCCGTACGGCTGTTGCGGCGGTTGCGGTTGTGACGGCGGCGGCGGGCCCTGCGGTGCTCCGTAGCCGCCCTGCGGCGGCTGATCGGGTGGCTGAACCATCAGCGCTTTCCCCCTGTTCGCTGCTTTCGAGCCACCCGTGGTCACGCGTGGTGTCGCTTCTCAGACTGCTAAGACTCTTCTCAGACGGCTCTTTCTATCACTGCGGCACTCCCCCGTACGGGGCCGGTCGCTCGCCTGTTCCCAAGGGAGAACCGCCCCGTAATGCCTCCGTTACGCTCCTTCACGCCCCCTTCACGGGACGCCCGCCCCAGACGCCGCAAGCCTTCCGAAGGCGCCGACTGCTGACCGCCGACCAGGACCGGCGCCCTGAAGGGGCGCGGGAACTGCGCGAGCAGCCCCGAACCACCCGCACCCGGAATCACACATCGTCCCGGACGGCGCTCCCCCCGCAACCCGCGGAGCGCTACGCGTCGTCCGCCAGTTCAAGCCACCGCATCTCCAGCTCCTCCTTCTCCCCGGCCAGCGCCCGCAGTTCGGCGTCCAGCTCCCCCACCTTCGCGAAGTCCGTCGCGTTCTCGGCGATCCGCGCGTGCAACTTCGCCTCCTTCTCGGAGACCTTGTCCAACTGCCGCTCGATCTTCTGCAGTTCCTTCTTCGCGGCCCGAGCGTCGGCGGCGTTGCGCTGCGTGGTCTCGGTGGCGACGGGCTTCCCGGAGATCCCGGACGAGGCCGCCGCGGCCTCCTCCATGGCGTGCCGCCGCTCGATGTACTCGTCGATCCCGCGCGGCAGCATCCGCAGCGCCGCGTCGCCGAGCAGCGCGAACACCCGGTCGGTCGTGCGCTCGACGAAGAACCGGTCGTGGGAGATGACGATCATCGAGCCGGGCCACCCGTCGAGCAGGTCCTCCAGCTGGGTGAGGGTCTCGATGTCGAGGTCGTTCGTCGGCTCGTCGAGGAAGAGGACGTTGGGCTCGTCCATCAGCAGCCGCAGCAGCTGGAGCCGGCGCCGCTCACCACCGCTGAGGTCGCTCACCGGCGTCCACTGCTTCTCCTTGTTGAACCCGAAGGTCTCGCAGAGCTGCCCCGCGGTCATCTCGCGCCCCTTGCCGAGGTCGACGCGGTCGCGGATCTGCTGCACGGCCTGGAGCACCCGCAGTTCGGGGTCCAGCTCGGCGACCTCCTGGGAGAGGTAGGCGAGCTTGACCGTCTTGCCGGTGACGACCCGGCCGGCGGCGGGCTGCTTCTCCCCCTCGCTGCGCGCGGCGTCGGCCATGGCCCGCAGCAGGGAGGTCTTGCCGGCGCCGTTGACGCCGACCAGGCCGACGCGGTCGCCCGGCCCGAGCTGCCACGTCAGGTGCTTCAGCAGCACCTTCGGGCCGGCCTGCACGGTGACGTCCTTCAGGTCGAACACGGTCTTGCCGAGCCGGGAGGAGGCGAACTTCATCAGCTCGCTCGTGTCGCGCGGCGGCGGCACGTCCGCGATCAGCTCGTTCGCCGCCTCGACGCGGAAGCGCGGCTTCGACGTACGGGCCGGGGCGCCGCGCCGCAGCCAGGCCAGCTCCTTGCGGACCAGGTTCTGCCGCTTGGTCTCCTCGGTGGCGGCGATCCGCTCGCGCTCGGCGCGGGCGAAGACGTAGTCGGAGTAGCCGCCCTCGTACTCGTAGACCGAGCCCTTCTGCACGTCCCACATCCGCGTGCACACCTGGTCCAGGAACCACCGGTCGTGGGTGACGCAGACGAGCGCGGACCGGCGCTCCCGCAGGTGGTTCGCGAGCCAGGAGATGCCTTCCACGTCGAGGTGGTTGGTGGGCTCGTCGAGGACGATCAGGTCCTGCTCCTCGATGAGCAGCTTGGCGAGCGCGATGCGGCGCCGCTCACCGCCGGAGAGGGGGCCGATGACGGTGTCGAGGCCCTGCGGGAAGCCCGGCAGGTCGAGCCCGCCGAACAGCCCGGTGAGCACGTCCCGGATCTTGGCGTTGCCCGCCCACTCGTGGTCCGCCATGTCCCGGATGACCTCGTGCCGGACGGTGGCGGCGGGGTCGAGGGAGTCGTGCTGGGTGAGCACGCCGACGTGGATGCCGCCGGAGTGGGTGACCCGGCCCGTGTCGGCCTCCTCCAGCTTGGCGAGCATCCGGATCAGGGTCGTCTTGCCGTCCCCGTTCCGCCCCACGACGCCGATCCGGTCCCCTTCGGAGACGCCGAGCGAGACCCCGTCGAGCAGGGCGCGGGTGCCGTACACCTTGCTGACGTTCTCGACATTGACCAGGTTGACGGCCATTACTCTCCTGCCACGGGGACGATCGACCCTCCAGGGTAGTCGGCGGGGTGGAGGGGGCGTGACGGGCGCCCGGGCCGGGGCCTCAGCGGGGCACGGCGACGTCCTCGCGGTGGGCGGTGGTGCGCAGGCGGCGGCCTCGCCGGGTGAGCCCCCAGGGCTTCAGGACCGAGATCACGGTCATGAAGACGTACGCGGACAGGGAGACGGCCGGTCCGAACAGGACGTCTCCCGCGTCCGGCAGCGGCCCGCCCGCGGCGACGGCGGCGACCGCCGCGTTCACGCCGGGGCGCAGGGCGAGGACGGTGGCGGTGAGGGTGGCCAGGGTCAGCCAGAACTTCACGTGGACCCAGCGGTGCCTGGCCAGGCCCCACGGGGTGCCCAGGGACAGCACCAGCCCGCTGCCGAACGTGACCAGGGCGACCGGGATCAGGAGCCAGTCCGCGAACAGCTTCATGGCCCGCACGGACGCCTCCACCGTCACCTCCGACCCGCCGGTGCCGGCGGTGACGCCGAGCGCCAGCAGCCCGAGCGTGAGCCCGAGCCAGCCGGCGGAGGCGGCCACGTGGACGACGAGGAGGGTCCGGCGTACGGGACGGCTTGTCTTCATGTCCGCCACGGTGCCGGGCGCGGGCGCCGGGGTCGTCCCCTCGCGGGAGTATCCGGGGGTACCGGGCCGGGAGTACGGAGCGAGGCCGCGGGTCCGGTGGGACTTCTCGCGGGCGCGAGGAGGAGGCCGCGCGCCCCGGGGGCGTGTCCACCCGGGGCGCACGGCGTTCGTGCGAGACCCGGAGCGGCGCCGACGCGGCTCGGCAGGCGCCGACGTGGCTCGGGCGGCGCCGACGTGGCTCGGGCATGGCGTCATGTCGTCGCGGAGCGGGGTCTCGGCGAGGAAGACGGCCGGGAGGGCGTCCGCGTTGGCCGACCGGCGCGATTCTTCCGCGCCGGCTCACACGTGCCGGACCTCCGACGGGCGCCCGCGCCCCGCCCGTTCCACCAGCAGCCAGCCCACGAGGGTCATCGCCACCGCCGCCGGCGCGCTCACCGGCACGGCGATCAGCAGGGCCGTACGCCCCTCGAACAGCCCGCCGAAGCCGACCATCGAGAGCCCCAGCACCCCGAAGAGGCAGAGCACGACACCGAGGGTGGCGGCCGCACCGGCGTACGCCGTCGCCCCGTGCGCACTCCCGCGCGGGCGCGGGACGGCGGCGCGTGCCGCGGGCCGCTCGAAGCTCCGGAAGACCGCGACGAGCACCGCGGTCAGGACGGCCGCGGCCGCGATGCGCGGGGGCAGCTGGGCCCACCAGGCGCCCGTCGCGGGCGCGGGCAGCGGCACGCGCAGCGCGAGCAGCACGCCGTAGACCCCGAGCATGGCCGACAGGTGCCACAGGAACGCGGTCATCGAGACTCCGTTGGCCGCCACGACCGCCCGCCACACCCTCGGCCGCTCCAGCCACCGCCCGGCCGGTCCGCGCAGCCACTCCACCGCGCCGACCAGCCACAGTCCGTGGCACAGCAGCGCGAAGGTCGGCGGCGCCATGTTGGACACCTTCTCGCCGGGCATCCCGACCATCGACAGCGGATACGGCCCGTACGCCACCAGCAGCGCCGCCCCCGCGAGCCCGGCCCCGGCGAGCAGGTACGGCCGGGTCAGCCGCCCGTCGGCGCGCAGGAATCCCAGCTGGTGGATCGCGAGCCACACGAAGGCGAAGTTGAGGAACTCGACGAACGGCACGTCGAACGCGAAGCGCAGCACGTCGACGGCGCCCGCCGCCGCGACCAGCGCCCCGAACGCGCCCCACCCGAACCGCTCGTGCATCTTCAGCAGCGGCGGGGTGAAGGCGACCATCGCGAGATAGATGCCGATGAACCACAGCGGCTGCGCGACCAGCCGCAGCGTCACGTCGAGCAGTCCGCCGCCCCGGCCCGCGAGTTGGAGGAGGACGGCCGCGACGCCCCACACCCCGATGAACACCAGGGTGGGCCGCAGGAGGCGCTGGAGGCGGGCGCGGAGGAAGGCGGGGTGGAGGGAGTCGCCGTCCGGGTGCCGCCGCTTGAGCGAGCGGTAGGACAGGGCGTGCGAGAAGCCGCCGACGAAGAAGAACACCGGCATGATCTGCAGGGCCCAGGTGAGGATCTGCAGGCTCGGCTCGACGGCGAGGAGGTTGCCCACCTCGACCCGGCCGTCCTCCCCGCCCCCTGTGGTGACCGCCGCCATCAGCCAGTGGCCGAGGACGACCGTGCCCAGGGAGGCGACGCGCAGGAGGTCGACGTACCGGTCACGGGTGGACGGGGTGGCGGCGGCGAGTTCGCTCGCGCTCGCACCGGCATGCACGCTTGCACTCATGGGAGTACGGTCGCGCCGGCACCCGGTCGGGCGTCAGCGCTCCCGTACTCACCTCACGTCTGAGTACCTAGCTTCGGGTGTCCTCGACGACGGTCGCCCCCGGCGCGGGTGAGACGGCCACCCGCGCCGTCCGGCACGTACCGGACGCGAGCAGCCCCTCGGCGACGGTGCGGGCCGCGTCGGCGTCCCGGGCGAGGAAGGCCGTGGTCGGGCCCGAGCCGGAGACGAGCGCGGCGAGCGCGCCGGCCGCGCGGCCGGCGGTGAGGGTGCCGGCCAGCTTCGGGAAGAGCGAGAGCGCCGCGGGCTGGAGGCCGTTGGAGTCCGGCAGGAAGGCCGCGAGCGCGTCGGCGTCCCCCTTGGCGAGGGCGTCCAGCAGGATCTGGGAGGCGACGGGCTCGGGGACGGCGTCGTGCGCGTGCAGCCGGTCGAACTCGCGGTAGACGGCGGGCGTGGAGAGCCCGCCGTCGGCCACGGCGAACACCCAGTGGAAGGTTCCGCCCACGTCGAGGGGCTGGAGCTGCTCGCCCCGACCGGTCCCGAGGGCCGCCCCGCCCACCAGGCTGAACGGCACGTCACTGCCCAACTCGGCGCAGATGTCGAGGAGTTCGTCGCGCGAGGCGTTCGTGCCCCACAGCCTGTCGCAGGCGAGGAGCGCGCCGGCCGCGTCCGCGCTGCCGCCGGCCATACCGCCGGCGACCGGGATGTCCTTGGCGATGTGCAGATGGACGGCCGGCTCGACGCCGTGGCGTTCCGCCAGCGCGAGCGCGGCCCGCGCGGCGAGGTTCGTCCGGTCCAGGGGGACCTGGTCGGCGCCGGGGCCCGCGCAGGTGACGGTCAGTTCGTCGGCGGGCGTCGCGGTGACCTCGTCGTACAGTCCGACGGCGAGGAAGACGTTGGCCAGGTCGTGGAAGCCGTCGGGCCGGGGGCCACCGACCGCGAGCTGCACATTGACCTTGGCGGGGACGCGAACGGTGACGCTCACGACTGGTGGCGCTCCTCGGTGTGGGTGCGGGTGCCGGTGCTGTCGGCGGTGCCGGTGCCGGTTGCGGTGCTGTCGGCGGTGCCGGTGCCGGTGGCGTTCTCGGTGACGCGGTTTTCGGCGATGGCCGCGAACTCCTCCACGGTCAGGGACTCGCCGCGGGCCTGCGGGGAGACACCGGCGGCGACGAGGGCGGCCTCGGCGGCGGCCGCGCTGCCGGCCCATCCGGCGAGGGCGGCCCGCAGCGTCTTGCGCCGCTGGGCGAACGCCGCGTCGACGACCGCGAACACCTCCCGTCTGGCGGCGGTGGTCTTGACCGGCTCGGTCCGGCGGACCAGCGAGACGAGCCCGCTGTCGACGTTCGGCGCCGGCCAGAAGACGTTCCGCCCGATCGACCCGGCGCGCTTGACCTCCGCGTACCAGTTCGCCTTCACCGACGGCACGCCGTACACCTTCGAGCCCGGCCCGGCGGCGAGCCGGTCGGCGACCTCCGCCTGGACCATCACGAGGGTGCGCTCGATGCTGGGAAAGGTGTCCAGCATGTGCAGCAGCACGGGGACGGCGACGTTGTACGGGAGGTTGGCGACGAGCGCCGTGGGCGGGGGGCCGGGAAGCTCGGTCACGTGCATCGCGTCCGAGTGCACGAGGGCGAAGCGGGCGGCGCGGGTGGGCAGGCGGGCGGCGATGGTGGCGGGGAGCGCGGCGGCGAGGACGTCGTCGATCTCGACGGCCGTGACCCGGTCGGCCGTCTCCAGCAGCGCGAGGGTGAGCGAACCGAGACCCGGGCCCACCTCGACGACGGTGTCCTGCGGGCGGACGCCCGCGGTCCGCACGATACGGCGGACCGTGTTGGCGTCGATCACGAAGTTCTGGCCGCGCTGCTTGGTGGGGCGCACGCCGAGCGCTGCCGCGAGTTCACGGATGTCTGCGGGGCCGAGGAGGGCGTCGGGGGGGCTACTCACGGCACCCAGGGTACGGGGCGCCCCTGAAGGACACGGCCCTGCGGGCCTGTGAGCCCAGGCCCTCGCGGGGCTGAAAGGCATGGGGCGCGGCCCCTGCGTCCGGGGGCGCGGGGAACTGCGCGAGCAACCACGACGCACCCGCACCCGCCGACGCACCGAACCCCGCCCCCCACCCCCAAGGCGCCCCGGACCGGCAACCGCGCCCTCACCCCCGCAACCGCGCCCCACAATGCGGCCAAGGACTCGCCCCCCGCTGCACGTACAGCTTCTTCGCCCGCATCGTCTGCTCACCCGCGGACGCGTCCTGCGGCCGGCCGCTGCCGCCGAGGCTCTGCCAGGTCCGGGTGTCGAACTGGTACAGCCCCCCGTACGTCCCGGAGGAATCCACCGCGTTCGGCCGCCCCCCGGACTCGCACGCCGCCAGCCCCGCCCAGTTCAGCCCCTCCGCCCCCGCCACGGAGGTGGGCATCGCCTTCGTCCCGACCTTCACGACCTGGTCCCGCGGCTCCCGCACGACCTCCGTGCGCACCAGCCGCGGCCGCTGCCGGACCCCGTTGACCGTGCGGAGCGCGTAGGTGATGCGGCGGGTGCCCGGCCGGCCGGCCCGCTCGACGACCTCCGTGCCCCGGAAGAGGGACGGGTCCTCGGTGCGGTGCACCCGGAACGGGATCGGCACCTCGCGCACCTCCGTGGACCCGGTCACCCGCAGCACGGTCACCGTCTGTCCGTCCCGGGGAAAGCTCGACCACTCGACCGAGGTGGTGTCCTCGCCGCGCAGGGTGACCCCGGCCTGCTCCACCGCCTCCCCCACGGTCGCCGCGTTCGTACGGATCGTCCTCGTCCGCCCGTCCGCCATGATCGTGACGGTGCGCTCGGTACGGACGTCCAGCTCCAGCCCCTGACGCCCGATCCGCCGGGAGCGCGAGGTCGAGACGTACGCGCCCTCCGCACGCACCCCGAGCTGCTGAAGCGCCCCGTCCACCGTGCGGGCGGTCGTCCAGACCTCGCGCCGCCGGCCGTCCAGGGTGAGGGCGACGGGCCGCCCGTAGTGGACGGCGACCTCGTCGCCGCTGCTCAGCGCGGTACCGGGGGCGGGGGCGACGACATCGTGGGCGCCGAAGGCGACCCCCTCGTCGGCGAGCAGTTCGGAGACGTCGTCGGCGAAGGTGTGCAGGGTGCGCGGCCGCCCGTCGACGGTCAGCTCGATCGCCTTGTCCTTCGCGACGAACGCGGAGGTCCCGCCCGCGAGGAACGCCACCACCAGCGCCTGCGGGACCAGCCGCCGCAGCGAACCGGGCCGGTCGGCGGCCCGTCTGCGCCGCACGGCCCGCCGAGAGCCGCCCCGGCCGCCCTCGGCCGGCACACCGTTCCCCGGGAACGGCCCGACCGGCTCCGCGGGCGCGCCGGGGGCGCTTCGGGCCGCGTGGGCGGCCTGGGCGGCGTAGGCGGGCCGGTAGGTGTCCGCGTAGACCCCGTACGGCAGGGTCTCCGCCTCGTACGGTGACGTCCCGGCGCCGTACGCCAGGGTCTCCGCCTCGGCCCCGTACGGCGGTGTTCCGGTCCCGTACGGCAGTGTCCCGGCCTCGTGCGCGACCGGCGGCCGGCTCGTACCGTCCGGGCCATGGCTCTCGTAGGTCTCGTACGACGACGACTGCACGTTACTCACGACGACACGCTCCAGAGGGGATCCGGGTCCGGGTCGGGCGACGTGAACCTAGCGGACTTCGGTCACCCTCCAAAGCAACGTGGTCACGCAGTGTCGCGACACGGGCCACTGATCATCTTTTTGGGCCCCCCGGACGGCCTACGGAGCGTGATCCGTCAGTAATCGAACGCCCTCGCCGTGTTCGCCGCGATCGCCGTCGCCAGGGCGTCCTCGCCGATGCCCCGCACCGCGGCCATCGCCCGGACCGTGACCGGAATGAGATACGGCGCGTTGGGCCGTCCGCGGTACGGCGCGGGTGTCAGGAAGGGCGCGTCGGTCTCGACGAGGACGAGGTCGAGAGGCGCGACGGCGAGGGCGTCGCGCAGCGGCTGGGCGTTCTTGAAGGTCATGTTCCCGGCGAAGGACATGAAGTAGCCGTGCTCGGCGCAGACCGCGGCCATCTCGGCGTCACCCGAGTAGCAGTGGAAGACGGTCCGCTCGGGAGCGCCCTCCTCCTTCAGGACCCGCAACACGTCGTCGTGGGCGTCGCGGTCGTGGATGACCAGCGCCTTGCCGTGCCGCTTGGCGATCTCGATGTGCGCGCGGAAGGACCGTTCCTGGGCGGCCTTGCCCTCCGGTCCGGTCCGGAAGTAGTCCAGGCCCGTCTCCCCGACCCCCTTGACCTGCGGCAGCGCGGCCAGCCGGTCGATCTCGGCGAGCGCGTCGTCGAGTGCCGCGTCACCGCCGGGGGTTCGCGCGCCCTGCCGGGACCAGCCGTCCGGGTCGCCGTGCACGATCCGGGGCGCCTCGTTGGGGTGCAGGGCGACCGTCGCGTGCACGGCCTCGAACCGTGCGGCCGTCTCGGCGGCCCAGCGGGAGCCCTTGATGTCGCAGCCGACCTGGACGACCGTGGTCACCCCGACGGAGGCGGCCTTCGCGAGGCCCTCCTCGACCGTGCCGGACTGCATGTCCAGATGGGTGTGCGAATCCGCGACCGGTACCCGCAGGGGTTCGGGGAGCGGGGGCGCGGCGTTCCTGTCGTTCTTGCCGGACGCGTTGCCGGAGTCGTTCGAAGACATGCCCCGATCCTACGAATCGCACGATCGGGGCATGCCCTCCAGGCTCGCTGGGGGAGGGTCAGCTCGCCTTGCGGTGGAACGGGTGCAGCAGGTCGGAGAAGTGCCAGTGGTGGTGTTCCCCGGCATCCGCCGCCCCGGTGTCCGCCGCGTCCGGCGCGTCCGCCGAAGCCGCGCGCGGCTTCGGCACGTGGCGCCGGTGCTCGGCGTCCCGGACCGACGACACCTGGCCGGCCCGCATGATCCGTACGACATGACCGTCGCAGTTCTGGCACGCCGGCCGGGAGAGCGGGGACGGCACGACCTTGCCGTCGGCCACGTACATCACGAAGTCGCGGCCCTGGGCGTCGTTGTGGTGCTCGATCTCGTACGACTGCTCCCAGCCGTGCCCGCAGCGCATGCAGGCGAACGAGTAGGACTCGTGAACGACGGCGGTGGCGGTGTCGCGCAGCACTGCGCGCTCTGCGATCTCGGTCATTGCCAGCTCCTCTGGTCCGCTGGGCGTCGAGGACGAGTACGTCCTCTGCACCCATAGGACTCCTCGACGGACCTGGAGTGCACCCCACCTGCCGACTGTTGAAGCCGTTTTGGCCCGCCCTTGTGGGAAGGCCGTCCGCGCGAGGGCTGTGCTTTGCTCTGCTTTGCCGGGGCATGGGGCGCGGGGGCGTGTGGTGCGGGGCGCGTCGGGGGGTGGGGGGGCAGATACGTCGGCGGATGCGCGCCGGCGGGGCTTCCCGCGCAGTGCCCGCGCCCCCGAAAGCCCAGGCCCCTGCGGGCCCGAGAAGCACGGGGCGCGGCCCCTGCTCCCCAGGGGCGCGGGGAACTGCGCGACCAGCCCCACCGGCCCGGCCCCCGACAACGCACCCCACGCCACCCCACCCCACGTCCCTACGGCGCAGCCCTCTTCGCCGCGACCACCGCGTCGAAGACCTCCCTCTTGGGCAGCCCCGCCTCCACCGCCACCGCGGCGATCGCCTCCTTGCGCCGCTCCCCGGCCTCCTCCCGCACCCGGACCCGCCGCACCAGCTCCGCCGCGTCCAGCTCCTCCGGCCCCTTCTCCGGCGCCCCCTCGACCACGACGGTGATCTCACCGCGCACCCCGGCCGCCGCCCACTCGGCCAGCTCCCCGAGGGGCCCCCGCCTGACCTCCTCGTACGTCTTGGTCAGCTCGCGGCACACGGCGGCCCGCCGCTGCGCGCCGAAGGCCTCGGCCATCGCCGTGAGGGTGGCGTCCAGGCGGTGGGGGGCCTCGAAGTAGACGAGCGTGCGCCGCTCCTCGGCGACCTCGCGCAGCCGCCCCAGCCGCTCCCCGGCCTTGCGCGGCAGGAACCCCTCGAAGCAGAACCGGTCGACGGGCAGCCCGGACAGCGCGAGCGCGGTGAGCACGGCCGAGGGCCCCGGTACGGCGGTGACGCGGATGTCCTTCTCCACGGCCGCGGCGACGAGCCGGTACCCGGGGTCGGAGACGGACGGCATGCCCGCGTCCGTGACCAGCAACACCCGCGCCCCGCCCACCAGCGCCTCGACGAGTTCCGGCGTGCGCGCGGCCTCGTTGCCCTCGAAGTAGGAGACGATCCGCCCGCCCGGCTGCACCCCGAGCGCCTGGGTGAGCCGCCGCAGCCGCCGGGTGTCCTCGGCGGCGACCACGTCCGCACCGGCCAGTTCCTCGGCGAGCCGGGGCGGCGCGTCCGCGACATCACCGATGGGGGTACCTGCCAACACAAGGATTCCAGTCACACCCCCATCCTCCCAGGGGCGGAGCCGTCGGCGGGGCGCGGGACCGGCGGCGACGCCAGGCCCGGATTCCCGTCCCACGGGACTCCCACAGCCGTGTTCCCTACGATGGCGCGGTGACCAGTACCGCGTCCTCCACGGACACCCGGCAGGACCAGGCCACCCAGGACCAGCGGCCGTCGTGGCAGCACCGCCTGCGCCGATTCGGCTACGCGGCGCCACCCAGAGGCGACGTCCGCACCCGGCTGGTACCCCCGTACACCCGGCCGGGGCCACGGGTGTGGGCCGCGCTCGGGCTGCGCGAGAAGGGCGCGGCGCGCCTGGTCCGGTGGTCGGCGTGGGGCGGTCCGCTGCTGGTGACGCTGTTCGCCGGGCTGACGCGGTTCTACAACCTGGGCAGCCCCAGGGCGGTGATATTCGACGAGACGTACTACGCGAAGGACGCGTGGGCGCTCGTCCACCGCGGGTACGAGGTCAACTGGGCGAAGAACGCCAACGAGCTGATCCTCCAGAACAACGGGAACGTGCCCATCCCGACGGAGGCGGCCTACGTGGTCCACCCCCCGGTCGGCAAGTACGTGATCGGTCTGGGCGAGCTGATGTTCGGGTTCGACCCGTTCGGCTGGCGTTTCATGACGGCTCTGCTCGGCACGCTCTCCGTGCTGATGCTGTGCCGGATCGGCCGCCGGATCTTCCGTTCGACGTTCCTCGGCTGCCTGGCGGGAGCGCTGATGGCGGTGGACGGCCTGCACTTCGTGATGAGCCGCACCGCGCTGCTGGACCAAGTGCTGATGTTCTTCGTGCTGGCCGCGTTCGGCTGTCTGGTCGTCGACCGCGACAAGGCACGGCAACGCCTGGCCGCCGCCCTCCCCCGGGACGGCGACGGGGTGGTACGCCCCGATGCCCTCATCGCCGAGACGACCCGCCTGGGGTGGCGCCCGTACCGCTGGCTGGCCGGTCTCTGCCTGGGCCTGGCCCTGGGCACCAAGTGGAACGCCCTGTACTTCCTGGTGTTCTTCGGGATCATGACGGTGCTCTGGGACTACGCGGCCCGCAAGGTCGCCGGGGCCCGCCGGCCGCTGATCGCCACGCTCCAGCGCGACCTCGGCCTGGCGTTCCTCTCCACGGTCCCGGTCATGATCGTCACCTATCTGGTCTCCTGGACGGGCTGGATCCTCTCCCCGGACGACGGCACCGGCGGCTACTACCGCAACTGGGCCGTGACGGAGGGCAAGGGCGGCTGGTTCGCCTGGCTCCCGGACTGGCTGCGCAGCCTGTGGCACTACGAACACGCGGTCTACGAGTTCCACATCGGGCTGTCGTCCCCGCACACGTACCAGTCGAACCCGTGGAGCTGGATCGTCCTGGGCCGCCCGGTCTCGTACTTCTACGAGTCCCCGTCCCCCGGCAACGACGGCTGCGCGGTCGACACCGCCGACAAGTGCGCCCGCGAGGTCCTCGCCATCGGCACGCCCCTGCTGTGGTGGGCGGCCGCCTTCGCGGTCCTCTACGTCCTGTGGCGCTGGTTCTTCCGCCGCGACTGGCGCGCCGGCGCGATCGCCTGCGGTGCCGCCGCCGGCTATCTGCCCTGGTTCATGTACCAGGAGCGCACGATCTTCTTCTTCTACGCCGTCGTCTTCCTGCCGTTCCTCTGCCTGGCGGTCACGATGATGGTCGGCGCCATCCTCGGTCCCCCCGGCGCCCCGGAACGCCGTCGCGTGGCCGGCGCCGCGGGCGCGGGTGTCCTGGTCCTCCTGATCGCCTGGAACTTCATCTACTTCTGGCCCCTCTACACCGGGCAGCCCATCCCGATCGACTCGTGGCGGTCGCGGATGTGGCTGGATACCTGGGTCTAGCTGGGCAGACACACCACGAGGGCGCGGCAGACTGCCGCGCCCTCGTGGTCGACGTTGGTCGTTAGCGGCCGTCGTTGGTCCCCCTCGGACGGCCCGGTGACGGCCCAACTGCGGTGCTCAACAGACTTATAGATCACGCTATGCACCTAGTCTGAGCTGCTCGAAAGCTGCGCCGCACGCTGAGCCCCACAGTCTCCTCCCGGCTAGAGGAGACCACAACTTCTGGACTCAACCTGCAGTCAGGCGCGCATGGGCACAGCGTCTGGCCACTGCTGGGTACACCTCGTTGTCAGCGCTCACCGCTAGATTCTCAGTCACCAGCGTTGCTGGTGTTGTCGAGCCGCGACACTGCAAGCTTCGACGGCAACCGTCTAGGCCCGCTAGCTCAGGTTGTAGCCCTAGGAGAAGGAGCTTGTCTGTGATCTGGGAATACGACTCAGCAATGAATCTAGGGCGAGTCAAACTCTTGAGCGATGACGGTCGATGTGTACACGTCGAGTTCGTGAACGGAAACACGGCAGTCTTCCTCTCTGAAGAGCCAGCGGAATTTCCAGCCGGAACCATAGTCCTCGTCACTGACGGCACCATCGAAGCAACCTCCACCGAAAAATGGCCAAAGGAAAAGCCATGGGTGGGCGTAGTCAAGTTGATCCAGAAGGAAGAGGTTGTAGTAGAAATCGGCAGCAGCTTGCATATGATGCCCCTACCAAAAGGAGTGGAGCTGGAAGTAGGTAATACCGTTGAAGGGACCGGACAAGAAAACATTATCCGAGTCATCTCCCATCACCCAATCCGCTACATCGATCAACCGGACGTCGATGATGCGGTAATCAATAGCTTCAAGGAGGGTCCGAGTAGCGACCACTCCTTCGAAGACTTCGCAGGATCTCCAAGGATCGTGACTAGGGCAAAAGAGTTGATTGAAACTCCGCTCGAGCATCACGAGAAGCTGATGAAGATTGGCGCGAGACCCATCAAAGGCGTCCTGTTTACCGGAGGACCTGGAACCGGAAAAACGCTTCTCGCCAGAATCATTGCAAGTAGATCGAAGGCTACTTTCTATCAAATCAGTGGCCCACAGATCATGAACAAATGGCTGGGACAGAGCGAGGAGCTGATCAGGAAAATTTTCGAGGACGCCGCTCGACAAGAAAAGGCGATCATCTTCTTCGATGAAATTGACAGTTTGGCCACTCAAAGATCCGATGAATCTCACGAGGCCTCAAGAAGGATCGTCGGACAGCTTTTGGCATCGATGGACGGTTTCAAGAAAGACGAAAATGTTGTCGTCATTGCCACGACAAACAGGCCCCAGGATATCGACTCAGCCCTAAGGCGACCAGGACGTTTTGACTGGGAGATTCACTTTCCGTTGCCGAACGAAGAAGACAGGGAGGCAATCCTGCAGAGGACGCAACCTAAAGGAGTCGACAAGGGGCTACCCCACGCTGAAATCGCCGCAGAGACCGAAGGGTGGTCACCGGCCGAACTAGTAGCGATTTGGAGCGAGGCGGCTTTGTTCGCCGTTACGGATGACAGAGATATGATTCTCACTGAGGACTATCGTGGAGGTTTTCAACAAGTCGCGAAGCAGAGAGCGCGTAAGCAGGAAGAGCGAGCAATGAGCGAGAAGGGAACTAACTGATGTGGAAGCGATTGAGGTCGTGGTGGCGACGAGTCAGAAATAAAGTACAGCGAGAGGAGAACCCTCTTAGAGAGTTCATGTATCTGGATGAAGTGAGCGTTACGAGCCTCCTCTCATCACGCCAGGGTGCCATCCCTTCGGAGATCACCGACACCATGTCATCTACTACGCGCACGGAGGCGACAAGAGGCGTCGAGTCCGACCTTAAGGTAGTCAAGGTTACTGGGGGTTCACTTCTTGAGACCTCGCACACCAGCGATCGTCAAGTGCTGAGGAAAGCGACGATTCAGGCAACCTTCAGGGACTTGTATCGCAGCGAGCAAGGGAAGCTGGCACTATCACCAATCTCTACTGCGAAGGAATATCCGCCCCAAGGCCAGGTCCTCAGCTTCCTCCGCTACCCGGAGCGGAATAGCGAATCTCCATGGTTCATAGGCCCAGAACACTTGCGCCGCGGAGACCTGATTGAAGTTGAGGTCGAACTCCAGGCAGACCCAATTTTTCGTGTCAGTGCATTCTTTTCAAGCTTTCTCGACATGATTACGGACAGTGAGGAACTAGCAGGGCAAGTAGACCAAACTCAAGCGGCCAAGGTGCGGGAGTTCAATACAATTCTCGAAAGGCTCAGAGTGGGCCTGATTCCAATCCGATGTCGATTGATTGACTATCGAGCAGTACCCACCGCAGCAGGTGAATACCTGATTCATCAAAGGGCTCTAGCAGCTATTCCAGCGACGGAGAGGCCTAGCTCTTACCCAGCCTACCTTGTAGGCGTTACCGAGCAAGACCTGTACTGGAAGGACACTCGGCGTATCCTCTTTTCTAATGCAGAAGTCAGGATTCTATGTCGACTCAATAAGGTTGGACTGCAGCAATCCTGGAACGCTGTAAAACTCGCCGATATGGTCGGTTCTCTGCTGCCTGAGTTCTCTGAAATGATGAACAGTTTCGGCACTGACGCATTGCAAGCGATGATGAGCAACCCGCAAGGGTCCGGCGAAATGGCACAAGACGGCGAGGTTCTTGCTGTATTCGCCGAGCTGATAGCAGGTCGAGGCGAAGTTCAATTGGATGAAGCCGCGATGAGCGAAGTACGCAGAATCGCAAGAGAAAATTCACATCTATTGTCTAGCGATTTGCCTGAAGAAAGATCCGCCTTCGGAAGAATTGCGGACTATATGGCGTCTCGACATGGTTTGACTCTGGAAGCAGAAGAAGCTGCAAGACTGCGGTCACAAGCACGAAGTCGAGTGGGATTGAGGCGCGGTCTCGCTTTGCAGCCCTCAGGCACGACACCCTCATCAACTACTGAGACAGCTAGGTTCCTCGATTCCGAGGTCATCGCTATCTACTGGTGATGCAAGCGGATCGGACATAAGTACGCGCTGCGCCTCAAGCAGAGCGGAAGATTATTGCATCGACTTTTGCCGCAGTCGTTCGGTGCTATCGCTTCCGCTCGGCAGTGTCTGCCACAAGTCGACTGGTGAACCCGGCGTCACACAGGCGCTCGTAAGCTGCGGCCACGTCCTCGGGTACGCGCTGCTCGATCATGAACCCTTGCTGCGGGTAGATCATGAGCCGCTGCTGGGCACCGGCCAACATGTCGATGACCAGGTGTGCGTCTCCGATCGAGTCGACGTAGTCAGCCAGGGTCATAGGTGTGGACGCGCTGACCCACTCGACTTCGGGCCACAGTTTGCGGGCGGTCGCGTAGGCCCGTCGTTCCTCGTACGGCTTGCTGACCAGTAGGACGGAGGACACGACGGCCCCGCGCTCTTCGAGGAGTGCACGGGAGAAGCGGATGTTCTCTCCTGTGTTCCGGGCCCACGGCTCAACGAGGATCGCCTCAGCCGGCACCCCCAGTTCCATCGCCCGCTCGCGGTAGTGCTCAGCCTCCCCGCGCGGCATGCGGTCGCGTGTGGTGCGGCTGGTCGCTCCTGTGAAGAGGACGATCGGCGCCATGCCCCGGTGAAAGAGATCTGCGGTGGCGTCGGCCACCCCGAGGTCATGGCTGCCGAGTCCGACGGCGACCGAGCACGGGCGCGGCTCATGGCCCATCTGCTGGAAGTCCCAGAGCCGCTGAGCGTCCGCCCATGCCTGAGCCGAGATCACTTGCTCTCGCCCTCCGTTGCTGCCGAGTCGGGGACCTTGAAGTCGTACGACCACGCGAAGCGCGATGCCGCGTGGACTCCGACGGCGAACTCTACGACCGTGCCGTCCGCCGTGTACGTGGTGCGGTGCAGTTCTACCACCCACTCCCCCGGCGAGAGCTGGAGTAGCTGAGCCTCTTCGGCGGTAGGCACGCGCGCGAACAGTTCCTCGCGCATGTGGTCGATCTCGTACCCGGCGTCATAGAGGACACGGAAGCCACCGCCACGACCGGCCGGGCCCGGGGCCGGGTCGACGATGCGCGTGCCTTCCACGTGCTCGGGGCGGTAGTAGCTGGTCAGAGTGTGGGTGGGTTGGGTGCCTTCCTTCACGAGCCGGGCGCGCGCGTAGACGTCCGCACCCTCGGGGAGCCCGTGGGCTTCGGCCACGGACGCCGGCGCCTTCACTCGGCTGACGCTCTGGGTCTGCTCGTTCCGGCTGTAGGTGCGACCGGACGCCACGCGGTCCGCGATGAACGCGACCTCGTCGCCGTCCCGCCACTTCGCCTTGTCATACCGGGCGATACCGAGACGCTTGAGCGGAGACTTCGGGCGCACGACGGTGCCGTGACCGCGAGTCATGGTCACCAGGCCCTCGGCTTCAAGCGCCTTGTACGCCCGGTGGACCGTCTCCTTTGAACCTTCGCCCGCCTCCACAAGCTCCCGGATCTGCGGAAGCTGCTGGCCAGGCTCGTAGTCGCCGTTCCTGATCTGCTGGCCGAAGCGGTCGGCCAGGTCCCGCCACTTCGGGGCTTTCGGTGCCACGCAGCACTCCTCTCGACACATCCCAGTGAAGCACACAGTCCTAGGACTGTTGACAGTCCTAGGACTGCGGTGCATTCTCATCTCAGGCCGCTCGCAGTCCTAGGACAGCGGGTCGGAGAGGTCTTCTTTGGGCTGTCTCCATGGCTTGTCGGTTTGGGATAGCTCGTGCAGTTGGGGCCCTGAGCTGGTCGTTCTTTGAGAACTCAACAGGGAGTCAAGTTCGACGGGGCTGAGTCCCCGTCCCCGTGACGGCCGGGTGAGGACCGTCGACGGCCGCTCGCGGTCGTTCTGCTGGCGCCGAGCAGTGCGAATAGGGCGCCCCGACACCTTCGAGGCTCGGGACCGGACGGCCGTGGCAACGGCGCCGGTGAAGTCCTCGGACTCCCTTCGTCTCCGATCGGAGGTCCCCATGACCCGTCGAAGACCTTTGGGGCCGTCCCGCTGGACCGGCGCGACGGCATCCCCAACGCGTCACCCGACCACTTCCGCCGCGCGGTGAATGCGGCGGCCGGTTGCCTGCCTCGCCCGTCCGGGCCCGCGTGCCGCGCGGGGCTCATACGGGCGAGGTCGAGGGGAGCCGGATGTTCCGACTTCAACGGCGCGCGGCCCCGGTGCTGGAACACCGGGACCGCTGTTCGGGCCGCTCAACTCTGTGAGAGGAACACGACCCAATGAGTCCCATCGTCACTGTTCAGGACGTTGTTACCGCGTTCGCCGACTGGATCGAGCCGACGGATGCCGAGCTGGACGCGATCGAGCAGGAGTCCCCGCTGATCCTGGCGGAGGTCGACCTGTTGGACGCGCAGATCATCACTCTCGACCACGCCCCGAACGAGCTGGACGCCCGCCGCGTCCGCCGGGCCCGGAATAAGGTGCTGGCCGCCCGCCGGGACCTGCTCAACCGCACCGCCAACAGCACGGCGGGCGGTGCCGCGTGAACGCCACCGACCAGAACCTGACCGCCGCACACGCCGAGGTCAAGGCGGAGATCGCGCGGACGGACACGAAGACCGGTCTGCTGCTGGCATTCATCGGCGCGGTGCTGGCCGGTGCGTGGACGGTCGCCAAGGACACCCCGCTGAACCTGCCGGCGTACATCGTGGGCGGGGCCGGGATGGTGGTGCTGGCCGTAGCGGCTGGTCTGCTGCTGCGGGCGGTGCGGCCGAACCTCAAGGGCCGGCATGGTTTCCCGCTGTGGGCGACGCTCACCGCCGACGAGATCACCGCCACCCTCGCGCAGGTCGACCGCAGCGCGGACCTCGCGGGCCTGTCCCGGCTCGCGGTCGTCAAGTTCACCGGCCTGCGCCGGGCCATCGACCTCACGTGTGCCGGCGGGGCGTTGCTCGCCCTCGCGGTGCTGGTCGCTGTGGTGGGCGGTGCGGCATGAGCAGGGGCAAGGCCGTGCGGTCCGCTGTTGGGAACGCCAGGACGGTGCTTCCGGCCGTGGCGATGACGGCGGTGTCCATGGTGCTCACCCTGGCCGTGGTCGTGCTGTGGCTGGGCACGGCGATGCCGTGGCAGGTCGCCGTGGTCGTCGGGTTGGGCATCGACGGGGGATGGCTGGCCACCCTCGCCTACGACCGCCGCCTCGCCGCGCAGGGCGATCACAACTGGTGGGTGACCGGAATCGGCTGGGGCTTCGGCGCCGTCGCGACCGGGGTCCTGGTCGCCCACGCACTGACGACCGAAGCGTCCCCCGGCGCGTGGCTGGCCGTTGCCTGGCTGCCGCTGGCGGCCAAGGCGCTATGGCTTGTCCACAGCCTGTGGGAGCGCACCGCCCTCACCCCCGCCGCCCTCGACGCGATCCAGGGAATACAGCAAGAGGCCCGCGACGAGGCGGCCGTTGCCCGTGCCCGACTGCGGGCGGAAGCGGCGACCGAGGAGACCCGGCTGACGGCCGTGACGCAGGCCGGGGCACGCGTCGCACGCGTCCAGTCCAAGACCGCCGCGACCCTCGCCGACGCCTGGTCGACGCTGGAGAAGGCACGGACGGGTGAGGACACGGGCAGGGCGCTGACCAGCGTGACGAGTCGCGTCACACCCGACGTCACACCCCGGTGGGAACTGCCCGTGTGGGGCCCGATGGAGCCGGTGTCCTCGCTCGCGCTGGAGACCGGGCCTGCGCTCACCGATGACGCGCTTGACGTGCTGGTCGACGAGATCCGTCACAGCCAGACGCCCCCGCTGTCCTACCGCGAGATGGCTGTCCGTTTCCGCGCAAACCACTCCGCCTCCGAAGTCCGCCTGCGGGCCGCCTGGAAGCGGGTCGCCTGACAGGCCCCGCCCGCACCCGCGCACATCCCCTCAATCCCTCCTGCCTGAGGAAGGTCAAAGACTCATGGGCAACTCCGACATCCGCCGCCTTGACCGCGAGATCGAGCGGACCGCGAAGAAGCTGGAAGCGGTCCGCCGGGGCGAGTGGTGGCCGCTGACCAGCCGTGAACGTCTCTCGATGACCCGCGCCATGGCGAACGGCGCGCGCAGCGTCCACAAGGGCCGCAGCACGACCGGCGCCGAGAACCGCATGGACTCCATCGGCTCTGCCGCCGAGACGCGGCTGAACGCGGAGCTGATGGCCCTGCACGGGGAGCGTCAGCGGCTGATCACCGAGGCCGCCCGCGCCAAGGCCGCCAAGAAGGCTTCCCGCTGGTTCTGACCAGCCGTACCGGGGTGGCCACCACCTGCCACGGACACGGCCACCCCGGCCTGTCTCCCTCAACTCCCGCCCTTGAAGGGGCAGTCAGGAGCACTCCCAGCATGTCTGAGAACGTCGTCAACCTCCGCAAGACCACCGACCTCCCGACCGACGACGGGACGGCGCCGACCGTGCTCACCGTCGTCCCCGACGCCCCGCCGGCGCGGCCGGTGCCGCTGTGGGTGCGCTCCGGTCGCGCGGTGAAGCAGGTGGCCACCGATGAGCGCACGAAGAACACTGGCCGTGTGGTCGTCCGCCATGGCGCCTATGTCGTGGGCGGGGCCCGGATCGTGGCCCGTCGCACGTGGGACGGCCGTACCGGGTCCCGCTACGAGCGCATGATGCGCACGGCGGAAGCGGCGGGGAACCTGGAAGCGGCGGAGGAGTGGGAGGAGCGCCTGCAGCGCTTCCGCGCCGCCCGCCACCACCGCCGCATGGACCTGCTGCACTCCCCGGTGGAGGCCGCCAAGGGACTCGCCGTCGGCACCGGCATGAGCATCGGTGTTCTGGTCGGTCTCGGGGTCGTGATGGCCATCAACAACGGCGACATCGGGGACGTCATCACCCCGCTGTCGGCCACCATCGACTTCATCGCCCTGCTGATCCGGATCGTTCAGATCGTGTGGGGCCCGGCGCTCACCATCGGCCCCTTCCTGGCCCTGCTCGCGCTGTGGGCGGTCGGCAGCAAGCAGCAAGCCGCACCCCAGTGGGCGCTTCCCGCGAACGTGCGGTCGGGCGAGGGTGAGCCGATCACCCCGTCCATCGTGGTCAAGGCACTGCGCGACCTCGGAGTCCCCGCGCTGCGCAAGGGCATCAAGGACATGGGCGACGCCGGCGCCTCCATGCTCGGTCCGATCCGCATCGCCGGATGCGGCATCGAGGTCGACGTCACCCTTCCCTCGGGAGTCTCGACGAACGAGGTGCAGCAGCGTCGCCGCAAGCTGGCGGAGAACCTGACCCGGCACGAGCACGAAGTGTTCATCACCATCCCCGAGGCCGCCCGCACGGTCCGGCTGTGGGTGGCCGACTCCGGGGCGCTGGATGAGCCGATCGGCCCGTCCCCGCTGGTCACCGACGAGACGATGACCGCCGACTACGCCAAGGGCAAGGCCCCGTGGGGGCAGGACCTGCGCGGAGACGCCGCCGCACTCAGCCTCTACCAGCGCCACCTCCTCATCACCGGTCTGTCGAACCAGGGCAAGACCGTCGCCCTGCGCTCCCTCGCACTGTGGGTCGCGCTCGACAAGTCGGTGCAGTTCCTCATGGGCGACCTCAAAGGCGTGGGCGACTGGGCCATGTTCGACGGCCTCGCCAACACCCTCATCCAAGGCCCCACCGATGAGCACGTGATCGAGGTGACCGAGATGGTGGAGGGCGCGGTGGAGGAGATGAACCGCCGTCTCCAGGCCCCGCCCGGCACCGTGTTCCCGCCGCTGATCGTGATCGTGGACGAGGCGCAGGTGGCGTTCATGTGCCCGGCCGTGGACGAGGACAAGCGCCCCTATGGCGGCGCCAAGGCCAAGTCCCGGTACTTCACCGCCGCCCGCAAGCTCCACAACCAGGGCCGCGCGGTGAACGTGCTGCTGTGGCAGGGCACCCAGGACCCCACCGACCAGAACCTTCCCAAGCTGGTCCGCGAGGGCGCCCACACCCGCGCCTCCCTCGCACTGGGCACCGAGTCACAGGCCCGCATGGCGCTCGGGGACAAGGCCGTCGACGGCGGGGCCGCGCCGAACCTGCTTCGTCCGGGCCTGGACCAGGGGACGCTGGTCGTCGCCTCCTCCGGGATCGACATCCCCAAGGGGCAGTCGTCCATCACGGTGCGCACGCACTACATCGACGACGACGCGGCCAAGGCCATCACCGCCCGCGCCAAGGCACTCCGGGACGGCGTCACCACCCTGCACGCCATCGACCGCGGCGAGGACCGCGACCCCCTCGCCGACATCGCCACCGTCGTCGGCGACGCCTCCCGCGTCCTGACTCAGGACGTCCTCAAGCGCCTCGCCGCCCTCAACGCGGACGCCTACGGCAAGTGGTCGTTCATCGACCTCAAGCGCGTGCTCGACGGCACCGGCGCGGAGCCGTACAAGTCCGACGGCCGCATGGTCATCGGCCGCGACCGCCTCACCCGCGCCCTCGCCAATCAGGGCGACGAGGATTCCGCTTCCGCCGCCTGAAGGCAGGGAGCGCACCCCTCGCGGGTCAGGGAGGCAGGGAGAACTCCCTGAACCCCTCCCTGACCCGCCTCCCTGCGCCTGACCTGCACAAATGATCAGTCAGGGAGGCAGGGAGGACCCCAGGTCAGCACCCCTGAAACCCCCTCCACACGCCCCCGGCAAGGGGGTGTGCCTGCCTCCCTGGTCTACCGCCGGAAGGGATTCCGCATGTACCCCGAGAACGGCCACCACCCGCCCACCGGGCGGGCCGTGGAAGTCCACCATCCCACGCCCATCACCCCCGCCGCGCCGTACCCGGCGCCGCTCGCGCCCGCCCAGCCGGGCACCGTCCCGGCGGTCGCGTCCGTCGTCCTCCCCGACGGGCGGGTCGTTACCGGCTACGCCATCGACCACGCCCGCCCGCAGCCCGTGGCCGCCAAACCGGCCGTCTCCCGCGCGGCCGTGAACATCGCACTCGGGGGCATCGGGTTCGCCGCCGTGTGCGGCGGACTGCTGATGCTCACCGCGTTCATCACCGCGCTGACCGCGTTCGTCACCCAGCTCATCACCCTCGCCGCCGTCCTCTTCGGCGGGTACGTCGCCGTCCAGATCTTCAAGCCCAGCGAGGCCAAGAGCGGGACCACCTTCCACATCCGCAAGGCCGTCATCAAGCGCAACCACTTCCACGGCTGACAAGGAGCCCTACGTGTTCGAGATCCGGGTCATCTGCGACCCCGCCGACACCGACCGCGTCACCACCGCATTGACCACCACGTTCGCCACCGGCGACGTGCGCCGGTACCCGACCCGCGACGGCAAGCGCACCCGCCTCTACCTCACCGCCGACCACCGCCCCGACCCCGAGGACTGGCCCACCCCCGAGCAGGCGTACGCGGGCGCCCCGAGCATCAACAGCGAGATCGGATGGATCTCCCACACCCTCGCCGACGCCAAGTGCTACACCGAGCTGGATCGCGAGTTCTACCTGCGCAAAGCCGCTCTACTCGACCGCATCGCCCTGTTCGACGACCCCGGGTCCGACCACGTCGTCGGCGACACCGCCGAGACCGCGCACGCGGCGGCCGTGTTCCTGCTCGACAGCGACCGGCCCGGTCTGATCTGCGACCCGCGCGCCTACGTCCGCCAGCAGTACGCCGCCGCCCTCGCCGGCCAGTAGCTACGCCAAGGGCGGCCCCCCACTCTCGCCAAAGAAGCGGGGCCGCCCTTGCCAGCCAGTCACCATCAAGGAACTGGAGATCCCCCAGCATGACGCAACCGACCCCCCTCCGGCGAGCCCTCACCCTCGCCGCGCACGGCGTGCCCGTGCTGCCCCTGCGAGCCGGGAAGGTGCCGTTCGGCAACTGCCCCGACTGCGTCGACAACACGTGCGGCGGGCGCCCGAACATGAAGAACCCCGGCCCCTGCGCCTGCCCCCGCCCGTGCCACGGCTGGGCCGCCGGCACTACCGACCCTCAGGTCCTCAACTCGCCCGCCTGGGCGTCCGTGTGGCGCCAGGCCGCCGCCGTCGCCTACCACCCCGGCGGCGCCGGGGTGACCGTGGTCGACCTCGACAACCCCGCCGCCGTCGACTGGGCCCGCACCACCCTGCCCACCACCCTCACCGTGCCGACCACGCGCGGAGAGCACTGGATCTACCAGGGCGCCATGCGGTCCGTGAACGGCGTCCGCGCCGGTGTCGACATCAAGTCCACGATGTCCTACGCCCGTTGGCTCGGTCCCGTCATCGGCGCCACGGCCGCTCTTCCGGACGCTGTGCGCGCGCTGGCCGTAAAGGAGCCGTCCCCGCCCCGCAGGACGCCAGAGGCGCTCACTTCGCCTCTGAGGGGCGGACGGGGGCAGTGCCCCCACCGCACTCCCACCTATCTGGACCGTGGCATCGCCATGGCCGTACAACGCATCACCGAAGCCTCCAGCGCGGTGCACGCCACCGTCTACCGGACGTTCCTCGCCGTGCTGTCCGCCCACGGCCGGTGCGGCTGCCTCACCGACACCCACGTCACGCGACTGTTCACCGCCGCTCAGGCCAAGGGCGAAACGCTGCGGCACTGCACCGACGCGTGGACCAACGCCGCGACCCGGTTGGGGCTGTGACCATGTCCGAAGACGAGAAGACACCGGCCCGCGAGGTCATCACCGCCTACGCGCAGGCGCACTTTCGCTACTTCCGCACCGTCGAGGGGACCGTGTACGCGCAGCGCAACGGCCACCCCGTGGCCCGCCCGATCCGCTCCCAGGGCACGACCGGAAGTCACCGCCAGGAACTCATGGTCGGACTGTTCCTCGACGGACTCGGCGTGTTCAACGGCACCGCCCTCAAGGAGGCGTTGGACTTGATCGAAGCACTCGCACTGACCGAGGACGTCCAGCCCACCCACATCCGCGTGGCCCCCGGGTTCAACGGCGCCACGTGGCTCGACCTGGGCCGCGACGACGGCAAGTCCGTCCGCATCCACCCCACCGGATGGGACATCCTCACCCCCGACCCCCGCGAAGTCTGCTGGCGCCGCACCCAGCTCACCGGCGAACTCCCCCTGCCCGCCAACGACACCAACGGCAAGGGCATCGACCTCCTTCTCAGGCTCTGCAACTTCGCCAACGCCGAGAGCGAGTGCCTGGCCCTCGCCTGGCTGATCGGCTGCCTGGAACCGTCCGTGCCCGTCCCCGCCCCGTTCCTCACCGGGCCCCAAGGAGCGGGCAAGTCCACCGGCGGCCGGATGCTCGTACGGATCATCGAGGGCATGAGCGGCGACCTGCGCAGGGCGCCCAAGGATGAAGAGAACATGATCACGGCCGTCGCCGCCGGATGGGTCACCGCCCTGGACAACCTCTCCCACCTGCCCCCGGACCTGTCCGACCTCATGTGCTGCATCGTCACCGGCGCTGAGAGCATCAAACGCGCGCTGTTCACCGACGGCGACGTCGTCCGCTCCCGCTACCGGCGCCCCATGCTCCTGACCGGCATCGACGTCGGCGTCATCCGCCCCGACCTCGCCGAACGCCTCCTCCCCCTCCGTCTCGTCAGGCCCCGGGTACGGCGCACCGAGGCGGAACTGTGGGCGGAGTACGCCGAGGTACTGCCCATCGTCCTCGGCTCGCTCCTGGACCTCACGGTCAAGGTCCGCGCCGTGCAGGCCGAGACACCCACCGACCTGCGCATGGCCGACTTCGCGCACCTGTGCGCGCAGCTCGACGCGGCGACCGGTCTCGGAGCGCTCACCGCCTACCGGGCCAGCCTGGACGACCTCAACGACGACGTCATCGAGGGTGACCTGTTGGCGCAGACCGTGCTCCGGCACGCCGCCGAACTCGAACCGGGCGCAGCGCAGCAGATGACCTCAACCGAGTGGCTGCACTGCCTCACCCGCCTCTACAGCGGCGAAGACTGCCGCCCCCTGCCCAAGGGCTGGCCCACCACCGGCAAAGTCCTCTCCGACCGCCTCAAGCGCCTACAGCCCACCCTCGCCGCCCGTGGCGTCCTCATCGACTCCGGCCGCACCAGGGAAGGCCGCTACATCGAGATGACCCGCGTACCCGCCCTGACCTTGCACGAGCAGCAGACGTTCTACTGACCTTTTCGGGTTGCCTTCGGGTGGTGACGTTGGGTGATCCCTGCGGTATGCCGGTGTTATGCGGTACGCGGATGGTGGGGGCCTGACTG
>NZ_JBVIYK010000016.1:0-55969 GCF_055592645.1 Streptomyces sp. NPDC041108
CCACGCTTTTGCCAAGGGAGCCCCGGACCGCCCCTGCTTCCCGCTCCGCCCCCTACCACCCCCCCCCCCCACCGCCGTACTCATTCACCAGGCCGGTGACGGTGGCCGTCAGCCGAAGCGGCCCCCGTTGCCGTTCCCGTTGTTCCCGCCGTTCGTCTGCCCCTGGATCCAGTCCTCCGGGATGCTGAACTCCGGGGTCGGGAAGGTGCCGCCGTCGATGCCGCCGATGAAGCCGCCGCCGTTGTTGCCGTCGTCCCCATTGCCGTTGTCGTCGTTGTTCCCGTTCCCATTGCCGTCGTTGTCGTTGTCGTCCCCGGGGTCGCGCTCCGGCCGGTCCTCGGGAAGGTAGACCTTGTTGAAGTCGGGGCGGGGCTTGCCCTCCAGCGCGCCGGTCATCATGTCGCGCCAGATCGGGCCGGGGACCTTTCCACCGAAGACCTTTCCGTACCCCACGCCGCCGATGGTGATGTTCACCATCTGGCGCTCGTGCGCGGGGTCGCCCACCCAGACGGCGCCGGCCATGTTCGGGGTGTAGCCCACGAACCAGGCCGCGTAACGGCCGTCCGTCGTACCGGTCTTACCTGCGCTGGGACGGCTGGGGCCGAGGCCTGCCTCCGTACCCGTACCGTCCTCGACCACGCCCTTGAGCAGGGCGCTGACGGTGTCGGCGGTGTTCTCGGACATGGCCCGCGAGCACGTCGACTTCGGGACCTTCAGCGACTTCGACTTCTCGCCGACCCGCTGGGTGATGGACTCGATGGCGACCGGCGTGCAGTACATACCGCGCGCGGCGAACGTCGCGTACGCGTTCGCCATGGTCAGCGGGGACATCTCCTGCGTGCCGAGAGCTATCGACGGCGCCTGGTCGATCTTGCGGCCGTCGGCCCGCTTGACGCCCATGCTCTTGGCCATCTTCGTCACCGGGCAGATGCCGATATCCGCGATCATCTGCACGAAGTAGGTGTTGACCGACAGCGCGGTCGCCTTCCGCAGGGAGTACGGGCCGACCTCGCTCGCGCTCTCGTTCTCGAGTTCCGCGGCAGCACTGCCGGTTCCGTTGCGCCAGCTGCCGCCGCCACAGGTGGAGATCGGGCTCGGGTAGGCCATCTTGTACGGGGAGGGGTAGACCTTCCCCGGGGACATGCCGTCCTCCAGGGCCGCCGCGGCGACGATCGGCTTGAACGTCGAACCGGGCTGGTAGCCCGCTCCGCCGCCCATCGACTCGTCCACCGAGAGGTTTATCGACGTCTCGTTCTTCTTGGTGTCGAGTCCGTACGGCCTCGACTGCCCCATGGCGAGGATCTTGCCGGTGCCGGGCTCCACGATGGTGGCGGCGGTGGCGACCTCGTCCTTCTGGTAGACGTGCCTCTTGACGGAGGTCTGGACCGACTTCTGGGCCTTCGGGTCCATCGTCGTCCGGATCGTCAGACCGCCCTGGTTCCAGATCTTGGCGCGGGCCTCCTTGGACTTGCCGAAGATCGGGTTGGTCAGGAACACCTCGCGCACGTAGTCGCAGAAGAAGCCCGCACCCTTGACGGCCGTGATGCAGCCGTTCTTCGGCTTTCTGATGTCCAGGCCGAGCGGCTTCTCCTTGGCCTTGTCGGCCTCCGCCTGGGAGACGTCACCGAGGTCTGCCATGCGCTGCAGCACGGTGTTGCGCCGCTTGGTGGCTTCCTGCGGGTCGTTCAACGGGTCGTACCGGCTGGGCGACTGCACGATTCCGGCGAGGAGCGCGGCCTCCTCCACGTCCAGGTCCTTGGCGGACTTGGAGAAGTAGCGCTGGGACGCGGCCTCGACGCCGTAGGCCTGCTGGCCGAAGAACGTGATGTTCAGGTAGTTCTCGAGGATCTTCTTCTTGCCGAGTTCCTCTTCGAGCTGGATCGCGTACTTCAGCTCGCGGATCTTCCGGCCCAGGGTCTGCTGGGTGGCCTGGGCGACCAGCGTCGGGTCGTCACCGGCCTCCTCCACCGCCACGTTCTTCACGAGCTGCTGCGTCAGGGTGGACGCGCCCTGGGCGACCCCGCCCTCCTGCGCGTTCCGGTTGACCGCGCGCAGCACGCCCTTCAGGTCGACCGCGCCGTGCTGGTAGAAGCGGGCGTCCTCGATCGCGATGATCGCCTGCTGCATGTACGGCGAGATCTCCTTGAGATCGACCACCGTACGGTCGCGGCTGTACACCGTGGCGATCGAGTCGCCCTTGCTGTCGAGGATCGTGGTGCGCTGGCTCAGCGGCGGCTGCTTGAGGTTGGCGGGGAGCTCGTCGAACCCCTCGACCGAACCCTTGGCCGCCAGCCCCAGGGCGCCGACCGCGGGCAGCGCGATGCCCGCCATGACGGCACCGGCGAGCACGCTGACACCTAGGAACTTGGCGGCCTGCTGTGTGGGGGACAGACCACCACCCGAGCGCTTGTTTGGCATGAGGGCAGCCTAATCCGTAGCGACGACCGTTCCGAAGGAGCAGGTGGGTCCAGAGGGGTACGGGTGCCGGATCGTGACATCCGGTGTCCGCCACGGGGGTGGTGTGTGCGTGGGGCGGCCGCCGAAACCGGGCGCGGCAGGGCGCGGCGCGGTGCGGTGCCGCGGTGCCGCGGAGGCGCCGGCGGGGAGGTGCGGCGGGAAGGTGTCGCGGAGGCGCGGCCGGGAACGACGCGCGGAGGTGTGGCACGGATGTCACGGCGCTGAGGCGAAGAGAACATGAACGGTTGTCTACGTTCCCATTCGCCGGACACGCGCGCAGGCGTTGGCCTAAGCTGCTCTCAACTGTCACAGCCATAGGCCCTTGTATCAAGTACGTCCAGCGAGCCCGAATCGTTCTGACGTTCTTCCGATTTTTTTCGGGTGCCGTGTCCGAATGCGCCTCGTGTGTCATTCGGTGTCCGTTGTGACGCATGTCAACCATCCCGTTCTGCCGGGAAAGTCACGTATGTCCTCAGGTCACTCCCGCGGGTGATCTGCCGCTTACGCATAGTCCGTTCGGGCCATTCAAGATTGGGCCCGAAGGGGGTGTTGCGCTGTGCCCACCTTCCGTAACGTCCTCAACTGGCGGCGGTGAATATGCCGCTGCCGCCGTGGGGGAGCCTCGATTCGGGAGAGGACGGCGCCGGTATGGGCTGGGTAACCGACTGGAGTGCGCAGGCTGCCTGCCGCACTACCGATCCGGATGAACTGTTCGTTCAAGGAGCAGCGCAGAACAGGGCCAAGGCGGTGTGCACCGGATGTCCGGTGCGGACGGAGTGCCTGGCGGACGCGTTGGACAACCGCGTCGAGTTCGGCGTGTGGGGAGGAATGACGGAGCGTGAGCGTCGCGCACTGCTGCGCAGGCGTCCGACCGTCACGTCTTGGCGCAGGCTGCTGGAGACCGCGCGCACGGAGTACGAGCGTGGCGCGGGCATTCTGCCGCTCGACGATGACGAGATCTACGAGAACTACGCGGCAGTGAGCTAGAGAGCTGACGGCGACGGCCCCTCCGGGCCACGTCGGTCGAGGGCGCCCTTGAGGTGTCGGCGCGTCGGGCAGGTGTGCCGGCTCTCGGGTGCCCCGAGGCGTGGATCAACGGACGGGCCGTGGTGCGGTCTTGGTGGTCTTACGGACCGCCAGACGGACCACAGGGCGTCCTGGCTGGTCGCGTAAGGCCGTGGTGCGGCCTCGGCGGGGCATGCGGGCCCGCGGCAGGTGTCGTCGGTCGTGTGCGCCTCGTGCACCTCGTGCTCGTGTCATGCGGGTCGTCGTCGTGCGTGCGGCCCTGTTGTCCTGTGGTCGTCGGTCTGTGGCCGTACGGTCCTGCCGTCGTGCGGGACTGAGGGCGGTGCGGGTTTCCGGCAGGCGTCGGACGGTCAGTCGCCCGACTCGGCTGAAGGGCCCCGGTCGGCCGGCAGGGGTTCGGTCAGTCGTCGGAGGTGGGCAGCTCCGGCCTTATGGCCGCGAGCCGGTTCCCGATGTCGCGCAGACCCGCCAGGTCGTGGACGTCGCCGGGCAGAGCGGCCACTTCGGCCACGGCCACCTCGGGATGCAGCGCGGTGAAGCGATCACGGGTGCGCTGCTCGCGCGAGAGCATCCGCATCCGCTCGGCGTGCAACCTGAGCAGGCCCGACGTGAGCTGTTCCACGGTCAGGTCCGGGGCGGGGGAGCCGTCCTCGGTGCCGGTCGTGGCGGGAGAGTCGGAACTGGCTGGACTGCCTGCACGGTCTGAACTGCCGGAACGGTCTGAACTGCCGGAACGGTCTGAACTGTCTGAACTGCCTTGCGTTTCGGTAGAGTTACGAACTGCTTTCCCGTCCATCTGATCCACAATGCCGGGCTCTTCAAGATTTTCCGCGGCGGCGAGCGCACGCTCCGCGGACAGCTGGGCGGCGCCGCTGCCGTGCACCCGATTGAGCACCAGCCCGGCCAACGGCATGTCCTCGGCCGCCAGCCGCTCCACGAAGTACGCCGCCTCGCGCAGCGCGTCCCGCTCCGGCGCGGCCACCACGAGGAAGGCCGTGCCGGGCGCCTGGAGCAGCTTGTACGTGGCGTCCGCACGCGTACGGAAGCCGCCGAACATGGAGTCCATGGCGGCCACGAACGTCTGTACGTCCTTGAGCAGCTGACCACCCAGCAGCTTGCCCAGGGCGCCCGTCATCATCGACATGCCGACGTTCAGGAACTTCATCCCGGCCCGCCCGCCGACCTTCGCCGGTGCCAGCAGGACACGGATCAGCTTGCCGTCGAGGAACGAGCCGAGCCGCTTGGGGGCGTCCAGGAAATCGAGCGCCGAGCGGGACGGCGGCGTGTCGACGACGATCAGGTCCCACTCGTCCCGGGCCCGCAACTGGCCCAGCTTCTCCATCGCCATGTACTCCTGCGTGCCCGCGAAGCCCGCCGAGAGCGACTGGTAGAAGGGGTTGCTCAGGATGGCGGAGGCCCGGTCCGGGTCCGCGTGCGCCTCGACGATCTCGTCGAAGGTGCGCTTCATGTCGAGCATCATGGCGTGCAGCTCGCCGTCCCCCTCGATGCCCTTCACCCGCCGCGGGGTGTTGTCCAACGAGTCGATGCCCATGGACTGGGCGAGCCGCCGGGCCGGATCGATGGTGAGCACGACCACCTTGCGGCCTCGCTCGGCGGCCCGCACCCCCAGAGCCGCCGCCGTGGTCGTCTTGCCCACCCCGCCGGCGCCGCAGCACACCATGATGCGGGTCCGCGGGTCGTCCAGCAGGGGGTCGACCGCGAGGGGGCGGGTCGCGCCGATCACGCGGTGTCCGTCGTGGGAGTGAGACGCGTCGTGCGCGGTGGCCGCGTGCGCGTTGGCAGGGTCCGGAGTCATGAGATTCCTTGCTGACGCAGTTCCGTGGCCAGTTCGTACAGGCCCGCCAGGTCCATTCCCTCGGCGAGCAACGGCAGTTCGTGCAGCGGCAGGCCCAGCTCACCCAGGACGCCCCGCTGTTCGTGCTCCAGCGCGTACCGCTCGGCGTACTCCTCGGCCTGCGCGAGCAGTGGCTCCACCAGACGCTCGGCGTTTCCGCCGCGCCGCGCGCCTCCCAGCCCCGCCGTGGACAGGGACTTGGCGACGGCGGTACGCGGCACCGTGCGCGCGAACTCCAGCTCGTCGGCGTCCAGCAGCTCCGGCCGCACCATGTTGACGATGACCCGTCCCACCGGCAGCTGCGCGGCCCGCAGCTCGGCGATGCCGTCGGCCGTCTCCTGGACGGGCATCTCCTCCAGCAGCGTCACCAGATGCACGGCCGTTCCGGGCGATTTCAGGACCCTCATGACGGCCTGGGCCTGATTGTGTATCGGGCCGATCTTGGCCAGGCCCGCCACCTCGTCGTTGACGTTCAGGAAGCGGGTGATGCGACCGGTGGGCGGCGCGTCCATCACCACGTGGTCGTACGTGAACCGCCCGCTCTTCTCCTTGCGGCGCACGGCCTCGCAGGCCTTGCCGGTCAGCAGCACGTCCCGGAGGCCGGGCGCGATGGTGGTGGCGAAGTCGATGGCGCCGAGCTTCTTCAGGGCCCGGCCCGCCCCGCCGAGCTTGTAGAACATCTGGAGGTAGTCCAGCAGGGCCAGTTCGGGGTCGATGGCCAGCGCGTACACCTCCCCGCCCCCGGGTGCCACCGCGATCTTCCGCTCTTCGTACGGCAGTGCCTCCGTCTCGAAGAGCTGTGCGATGCCCTGTCTGCCCTCGACCTCGACCAGGAGGGTGCGTTTCCCCTCGGTCGCGAGGGCGAGCGCGAGTGCGGCGGCGACCGTGGTCTTTCCGGTCCCGCCCTTGCCGCTGACGACCTGGAGCCTGCTCACGTATTCGAGCCTAACCAGTCGGCGCGCGGCATACGCGGGAGGCTGTGGACAACTTGTGTTCCGCCCGGCTGCCGAGCCCGGCCCGCCCATGCCGTCATGCCCCTCGCGGAGGGTGGGGAACCCCACGCGGTCCGGGGTGTGTCCCCCCGCCTGGCCGGGACGGCCCACCACGAACCGAGGCGGAACCCGTGCCGGGCGGCGGCCGGGCAGCGGATAAGGTCGGCCGCATGACCAAGTGGGAATACTCAACCGTGCCGCTGCTCGTCCACGCCACGAAGCAGATTCTGGACACCTGGGGCGAGGACGGCTGGGAGCTCGTCCAGGTCGTGCCCGGGCCGAACAACCCCGAGCAGCTGGTGGCCTACCTGAAGCGGCCCAAGCCGTGAGCGCCGTCGAGGCCAGGCTCGCGGAGCTGGGGCTTCGGCTGCCCGAGGTCGTCCCGCCGCTCGCCGCGTACCAGCCGGCGGTCCGGTCCGGTGTGTACGTGTACACCGCCGGGCAGCTCCCCATGGTGGACGGCAAGCTGCCCGTCACCGGAAAGGTCGGCGCCGAGGTCACCCCCGAGGAGGCCAAGGAACTCGCGCGTACCTGCGCGCTGAACGCCCTCGCCGCCGTGAAGTCCGTGGCGGGCGACCTGGACCGTGTCGCGCGCGTGGTGAAGGTCGTCGGCTTCGTGGCGTCGGCCTCCGACTTCACGGGTCAGCCCGCCGTGATCAACGGCGCGAGCGAACTCCTGGGCGCCGTCTTCGGCGACAAGGGTGTCCACGCGCGCAGCGCGGTCGGTGTGGCCGTCCTCCCGCTGGACGCGCCGGTCGAGGTGGAACTCCAGGTGGAGCTCACCGTCGCGTAGCGACCGCCGGGACCGCGGAGGCTCACTCGAACATCCGCCCGTGACGAGTTAGCCTCCGCCCATGGCAAACGGGCAGTGGTACCCACCCGAGTGGCCGGACCGCATCCGCGCGCTCGCGGCCGGCACGCTGACACCGGTGACCCCCAGGCGGGCCGCCACCGTCATGCTGCTCAAGGACACGGCCGACACGCCGGTCGTGCACATGCTGCGCAGACGCGCCTCCATGGCCTTCGCCGGGGGCGCGTACGCCTATCCCGGCGGCGGCGTGGACCCCCGCGACGACGACCACCAGATCAGCTGGGCGGGCCCCACGCGCGCGTGGTGGGCGGCCAGACTCGGGGTCGGCGAGAACGAGGCTCAGGCGATCGTCTGCGCGGCCGTGCGGGAGACGTACGAGGAGGCGGGCGTGCTGCTCGCCGGGCCCGGTCCCGAGACCGTCGTCGGGGACACCACGGGCGACGACTGGGAGGCGGACCGCGCGGCGGTGGCCGCACGGGAGCTGTCCTTCGCGGAGTTCCTGGAGCGCAGGGGGCTGGTCCTGCGGTCCGACCTGCTGGGCGCCTGGGCCCGCTGGATCACCCCCGAGTTCGAGTCCCGCCGCTACGACACCTGGTTCTTCGTGGCCGCGCTCCCGCAGGGTCAGCGCACCCGCAACGCCTCCACGGAGGCCGACCGCACGGTGTGGATCCGGCCCAGGGACGCGGCGGACGGCTACGACAAGGGCGAACTGCTGATGATGCCGCCCACCATCGCGACCCTGCGCCGGCTCGCGGAGTACGACACGGCCGCCGCCGCGCTCGCCGCCGCGCCCGCCTGCGACCTGACTCCCGTCCTCGCCGAGGCCCGCCTCGCGGACAACGACGACGTGGTCCTGTCCTGGCCCGGCCACGCCGAGTTCACCAAGCGTGTACCGGGCACCGGGGACACCGCATGACGGACGCGACCACCCTCCCGGGCCGACCGGACGGCGAGGCCCCGCCCCCGCGCGCGCCCCGCCCTCTGCCGTGCACGCCCCGCATCTGGTCCGTTCCGCTGGAAGGCGCTCCCGTATGACCGACGCAGCTGCTCTCCCCGGCCGGCCCAGGGGCGGCGTCCTGTCCGGGCCCGCCACCGCGCGCGCGGTGAACGTGCTCGCGCCGAACGCGTCCCCGATGACGCTGGACGGGACCAACACCTGGATCGTCTCCGAGCCGGACTCCGACCTGGCGGTCGTGATCGACCCGGGCCCGCTGGACGACGTCCACCTGCGCAGGGTCGTCGACACGGCGGAGAAGGCCGGCAAACGGGTCGCCCTGACCCTGCTCACGCACGGCCACCCGGATCACGCGGAGGGCGCCGGCCGCTTCGCCGAGCTGACCGGGACGAACGTCCAGGCCCTCGACCCCGCGCTGCGGCTCGGCGACGAGGGGCTGGGCGCGGGTGACGTCGTCTCGGTCGGCGGCCTGGAGCTGCGAGTCGTCCCCACCCCCGGGCACACCGCCGACTCGCTCTGCTTCCACCTCCCGGCCGACCGTGCCGTGCTGACGGGCGACACGGTCCTGGGACGCGGTACGACGGTCGTGGCCCACCCCGACGGCCGCCTCGGCGACTATCTCGACTCCCTGCGCCGCCTCAGGTCCCTCACGGTCGACGACGGCGTCCACACCGTCCTGCCCGGCCACGGCCCCGTCCTGGAAGACGCCCAGGGTGCCGTCGAGTTCTACCTCGCCCACCGCGCCCACCGGCTCGCCCAGGTCGAGACGGCCGTCGAGAACGGACACCGCACCCCCGACGAGGTCGTCACCCATGTCTACGCGGACGTCGACCCCTCCCTGTGGCCGGCGGCGGAACTCTCGGTCCGGGCGCAACTGGAGTACCTGACCGAGCACGGCCTGATCTGACCGCCGTACGCCTGAGCGCCCTCTCCGGCCCCACACCCGACGAACAGCGCCTCTCGGGGCCCTGGGGCCTCCTGAGGCGTCCAAGGCCCCAGGGGCCCCTCTCAGGGCCGTCCAGCGGCCTTCCCGCCGGCCTGCCCAGGTCTGCCGCACCAGGAGACCCCGTCCGCGTCGTCACGGGTTCCCGGGCCGCGGCGCCTTGAGGCCGTGCACGCGCGCGTACTCCTCGGCCAGCCAGGGCCCGAGGTCGTCCAGATACGCCCGTAGCACGCCGGCGTCGGTACCCGGCTCGTATCCGGCCGACGCCGCCGCGCGCATCTGGGCGGCGCGCCCGGGGTAGTACGCGCCGAACGCCCGGGCCATCTCGTGCAGATCGCTGGTCCAGCCGTTCCAGCGGGGCATGACGAGAGTGAAACCGGTACGGACGAGCCGTCGGGAGCAGCCACGGACGAGCGCCCGCCGGGCGTCGTCGCCGTCGGCTTCCGCGACCCGCCTACGCCAGCGCGGCAGGAGCAGCGCCAGGTCGCCGTTCGTCTCGCGGGCGAGGAGGGAGTCCGGCCGGTAGCGGGGCAGGTCCTCCGCGAGGTCCTCACCCAGGAGGGGCGTGCACAGACAGGCCAGGAACCAGCCCAGGTCGTACCTCTCCAGGTCGCTCAGCACCCGCGCCCGGCTGACGAGCAGGGTCCCCGCTCCGTCGATCTGCGGAAACCACGCGTCCAGCGCCTCGTCCAGCGACCGAGCCGCCGTCCGGTCGGTCTCCGTGGGCTCCCCGAGCAACACCAGCAACAGATCGAGGTCACTGCGCCCCGGACGAGCCGTGCCCCGGGGAATCGACCCGTAGAGGTACGCACCGTGCAGCCGCCCCTCGAACGTCTGCGCGATCCGCTCCCGGGCCGCCGTGACCACCGGCCCGAAGATCTCACCGACCCGCCCCAGGGCCCCCTCCCGCTCGATGTACCCGTGGCTGTCCAGCCCTCTCGCACGCCCCGTTCCGGCCATACGGCCACTGTGCGGCCGGAAGGGGCCGGGGTGCAGGTCGTTTTCCGGGTGGGGGCTGCGGTTCCTGGCGACCGGAACCGGTGGAGGCGGTGGAGGCGGCGCGCGTGGTGAGGGCGATAACGAGAAGGGCCCGCCTCGCGCACGAGACGAGCCCCATCGACGTTCCGACGGCCGTGCTCATGGCGTGCGAACGGCCGTGCGACCTGACCGATGCCCCAGCAGCTCCGGCCGGTCAAAAGGCCCGCATCGGCCGGCGCATCGCGCCTGCCGACGACACGGCCCGCGTCAGCGTGACCGCTTGGCCAGTCGCTCCACGTCCAGCAGGATCACCGCACGAGCCTCCAGCCGCAGCCACCCACGCTGCGCGAAGTCCGCCAGAGCCTTGTTCACGGTCTCCCGGGACGCGCCCACGAGCTGCGCCAGCTCCTCCTGCGTGAGGTCGTGCACCACGTGGATGCCCTCCTCCGACTGCACACCGAACCGCCGGGAGAGGTCCAGCAGCGCGCGAGCGACCCGCCCGGGAACGTCCGAGAACACGAGGTCGGACATCTGGTCGTTGGTCTTGCGCAGTCGGCGTGCGACCGCCCGCAGCAGCGCCGCGGCCACCTCGGGCCGGGCGTTCAGCCAGGGCTGGAGGTCGCCGTGGCCGAGGCCGAGCAGCTTGACCTCGGTCAGTGCCGTGGCGGTCGCCGTGCGCGGACCGGGGTCGAACAGCGACAGTTCGCCGATCAGCTCACCGGGGCCGAGCACGGCCAGCATGTTCTCGCGGCCGTCGGGCGACGCGCGGTGCAGCTTGACCTTGCCTTCGGTGACCACATAAAGGCGGTCACCGGGGTCGCCCTCGTGGAAGAGAGCGTCACCGCGCGCGAGGGTCACCTCACTCATGGAGGCGCGGAGCTCCGCGGCCTGCTCGTCATCGAGCGCCGCGAAGAGCGGGGCGCGCCGCAGAACGTCGTCCACGAGTTCTCTCCTTGTCGACCTGCTCAGGGGATCTTGCTCCCCGTACTACCAGGGGACCGTGTTCCCCATCTTGCCGGACGGACCAAACAGTGTGATCTGTCACAAGGATGCCGCACACATGTCCCGGGGTAAGCGTCAGGGGTCCAATTGGGGGCCGATCTTCTGGGCCCGGGGCGGATGTCGGTGCCGGGCTTTAGGCTGGCCGGGTGTCCAAAACGCCGGTGAGAGCACAGGCCAAGGGGGCTGGGCGGGTGGTTGTACGTCGCGATTCCGCTGTGGGCGAACAGGGCTCCACGGGAGCGAACAAAACGGCAAAGGCGACGAAGGTGTCCGATCCATCAATGGTGGAGAACTCCGCCCAGAAGACCACGGCCCCGGCGAAAAAGGCCACCCCGGAGAAAAGGGCCACCGCTCAAAAGCAGACGGATACGAAGAAGGCGGCCGTGAAGAAGGTCGCAGCGAAGAAGACGGCAGCGAAGAAGACTGGCGTGAAGAACGCCGCAGCGAAGAAGACGGCCGTCACGCAAAGTGGGGTCTCGGCACGAAAGTCGGTCTCCCCGCGAAAGGCGGCCCCGGCGAAAGCGACCGCCACCCGCGCCGCCACCGCCGCCGCACCAGCCCCCGCCGTTTCTCCCGCCCCGGCCAAGACCTCCGCCAAGCCACCCGTACCCCCCGAGAACGAGTCGCGGACCGCCCTCGTCCGCCGTGCCCGCCGTATCAACCGCGAACTCGCCGAGGTGTACCCGTACGCGCACCCCGAGCTGGACTTCGAGAACTCCTTCCAGCTGATCGTGGCGACGGTCCTGTCCGCGCAGACGACCGACCTGCGGGTCAACCAGACGACACCGGCGCTCTTCGCCAAGTACCCCACCCCAGAGGACCTGGCCGCGGCCGACCCGGAGGAGGTCGAGGAGATCCTGCGGCCCTGCGGTTTCTTCCGGGCCAAGACGAGGTCGGTCATGGGCCTGTCGAAGGCATTGGTGGAGAACCACGGCGGCGAGGTCCCCGGCCGTCTCGAAGACCTGGTCAAGCTGCCCGGCGTCGGCCGCAAGACCGCCTTCGTCGTGCTGGGCAACGCCTTCGGCCGGCCCGGCATCACCGTGGACACCCACTTCCAGCGGCTCGTACGGCGCTGGCGCTGGACCGAGGCGACCGACCCGGACAAGATCGAGGCGGCCATCGGCGGGCTTTTCCCGAAGAGCGAGTGGACGATGCTGTCGCACCATGTGATCTTCCACGGGCGCCGTATCTGCCACGCCCGCAAACCGGCCTGCGGCGCCTGCCCCATCGCGCCGCTCTGCCCGGCGTTCGGCGAGGGCGAGACCGACCCGGAGAAGGCCAGGAAGCTGCTCAAGTACGAGAAGGGCGGCTTCCCCGGCCAGCGCCTCAAGCCCCCGCAGTCCTACCTCGACGCGGGCGGCATCCCGGCCCCGCCCCTCGGAGCCGCCGGATGACGAGCGCCACGAAACGGCACGGCACGCCCCCTCCCCGTCCAGGTACCCGCCACCCACACGAGGGACATGAGGCACGAGTGGAACGATCAGCGGTCTCCCGGGCGTTGGGATCGGAAGAACGACGGGGGTGGCTATGACACGCGCGAGCCGGACGGACGGCGGCACGGACACCGACAGCGGGCACCGCACACAGGGCGGACACGTGGGCCTGGACCGGGCGGGCCTGCCCGCGTGGCTGGACCCGGTCGTGCACGCCGTCGACACGGTCGAGCCCCTGCAGCTGAGCCGCTTCCTGCCGCCGGAGAACGGCTCGGGCCGGCAGTCGGCGGTCCTGATCCTGTTCGGCGAGGGGCCGGGCGGCCCCGAGCTGCTGCTCATGGAGCGCGCCGGCTCGCTCAGATCGCACGCCGGTCAGCCGTCGTTCCCGGGTGGCGCCCTCGACCCCGAGGACGGCGACCCGCGGACCGACGGCCCGCTGCGGGCCGCCCTGCGCGAGGCGGAGGAGGAGACCGGCCTCGACCCCGCGGGAGTCCAGCTCTTCGGCGTGCTGCCCAAGCTGTACATCCCGGTCAGCGGCTTCGTCGTGTCGCCCGTCCTCGGCTGGTGGCGAGAGCCGACCCCGGTCCGGGTCGTCGATCCGAACGAGACGGCCCGCGTCTTCACCGTCCCCGTGGCGGATCTCACGGATCCGGCCAACAGAGCCACCGCCGTTCACCCCCGGGGCTACGCAGGCCCGGCATTTCTGGTCGAATCGGCCCTCGTGTGGGGGTTCACGGCCGGAGTGATCGACCGTCTGTTGCACTACGCGGGCTGGGAGCGCCCCTGGGACCGTGAGAAGCAGGTCCCGCTCGACTGGCGCTCATGACAGGGTGGCTGCCGTGCTGCGTCTTCCGGGGCCCGTTGCGCCTCCCTGTCGCCGCGCGGCGGACCGGTCCCCCCGGTCGGCCTGTAGTGCTGGCGAAGTGACGAGGCGAGGCTTGAAGCGGTGAACGTGCTGGACATCCTGTTGCTGGTCGCCGCGGTCTGGTTCGCGATCGTGGGCTATCGACAGGGCTTCGTCGTCGGCATCCTCTCGGTGATCGGCTTTCTGGGCGGCGGCCTCGTCGCGGTCTACGCCATGCCCGTCATCTGGGACTGGATGACCGACAACTCCGAGGTCAGCACGGCCGCCGCCGTGGTCGCGGTGGTCATCGTGATCGTCTGCGCCTCGGTGGGCCAGGCCCTGACCACCCACCTCGGCAACAAACTCCGCCGCTACATCACCTGGTCCCCGGCCCGCGCTCTGGACGCCACCGGCGGCGCCCTCGTCAACGTGGTGGCCATGCTCCTGGTCGCCTGGCTGATCGGTTCCGCACTCGCGGGGACGACGCTGCCGACGCTCGGCAAGGAGGTCCGCAACTCCAAGGTGCTGCAGGGCGTGGCGGGGGCCCTGCCCAACCAGGCGGACACCTGGTTCGCGGACTTCTCCTCGGTCCTCACGCAGAACGGCTTCCCGCAGGTCTTCAGCCCGTTCTCCAACGAGCCGATCACCGAGGTCCAGCCCCCCGACCCGGCGCTCGCGAGCAGCCCGGTCGCCCAGCGCGCCAAGCGATCCATCGTCAAGGTCATGGGTACCGCCCAGAGTTGCGGCAAGGTCCTCGAAGGCACCGGCTTCGTCTTCGACGAACGCCGGGTGATGACCAACGCGCACGTGGTCGGCGGAGTGGACGAACCCACGGTCCAGATCGGCGGCGAGGGCCGCAAGTACGACGCCAAGGTCGTCCTGTACGACTGGGAGCGCGACATCGCCGTACTGGACGTGCCGGGTCTGAAGGCGCCCGTGCTGCAGTTCACCACCAAGGACGCCGTCGGCAGTGACGACGCGATCGTCGCGGGCTTCCCGGAGAACGGCGCGTACGACATCCGCCCCGCGCGCGTGCGTGGTCGCATCACGGCCAACGGCGCCGACATCTACAAGCGCGGCACCGTCCACCGTGACGTCTACTCGCTTTACGCGACCGTCCGTCAGGGCAACTCGGGCGGCCCGCTGCTCACGCCCGAGGGCAAGGTCTACGGCGTCGTCTTCGCGAAGTCCCTCGACGACCCGGACACCGGCTACGCCCTCACCGCGGACGAGGTCCAGGAGGACATCGCCGAGGGCCGTACGGCCAACCAGCAGGTGGACAGCGACAGCTGTGCCCTCTGAGGCCGGGCGGGGCCTGTGCGGTGAGGTGCTGAGCGGGTCGCCCCGTGTGGGTCAGGGACGGGAATGGCGCAGCCGGGCCGAGACCCAGCGGGCCCTGCGACGCAGGATGCGCGGAATTCCCAGCCGGGGATCCGTGCCCTGCAACTGCGGGGCGCCCCTCTGGTGGGAGCTCAGGCTCGTGGCCGAGCGGCGGTTGCGTGCTGCGTCACTGTAGTCGTGCGTCCAGCCCATACCCCGACGTGTGCCCCCGCCCCAAGGTCCATAACCGCCCCCACGCCCCCCAATTGGCCTATGCGCCGGGCATGTAACTGTTCGTAGAACAGCCGTTCACATCGGGGTGGCGAGAGGCCCCGGGCGGGGGACACGGGGCACGGCTCACCGGTCGGGCTCGGGGTCCTTCAGCCAGTTGATCAGCTCGGCAGAGAACGCCACCGGGTCCTCCTCGTGCGGGAAGTGCCCCAGACCGTCGAACAGCCGCCAGCGGTACGGCGCTTCGACGTACTCCCCGGACCCGGCCGCACTGCGCGTACGCATCACCGGATCGAGGGAACCGTGCAGATGGAGCGTGGGCACCCGGACCGGGCGCTTCATCCGGCGGTTGAACTGGATGCCGTCCGGGCGGGCCAGGGACCGCACCATCCACCGGTAGGGCTCGATCGAGCAGTGTGCCGTCGACGGGATGCACATGGCCCGCTGATACGTCTCCACCGCCTCGTCGTCGGGCAGGCGCGGCCCCGACCAGTCCCGGATCAGCCGGCCGACCAGGGCGCCGTCGTCTGCGGTGAGCCGGCGCTCGGGAATCCAGGGCCGCTGGAACCCCCAGATGTAGGAACCCGCGGACGTCTGCTTCACGTCCGAGAGCATCGCCGAGCGCCACCGCCGCGGGTGCGGCATCGAGGAGACCGCGAGCCGCCGGACGAGCTTGGGACGCATCACGGCCGCCGTCCACGCCAGATAACCGCCCAGGTCGTGGCCGACCAGCGCGGCATCGGGCTCGCCGAGGGACCGGATGACCCCGGTGATGTCCAGGGCGAGGTTCGCGGGGTCGTAGCCCCGCGGCGTGCGGTCGCTGCCGCCGACCCCGCGCAGGTCCATCGCCACGGCCCGGAAGCCCGCGTCGGCGAGAGCGACCAGCTGGTGCCGCCAGGTCCACCAGAACTGCGGGAAGCCGTGCAGCAGCAGCACCAGCGGCCCGTCGCCCACCTCCGCGATGTGGAAACGCGCGCCGTTGGCGGCCACGTCCCGGTGGATCAGCTCCTTGGCGCCGGGCACGTCGAGCCGTACGGGGGACGCGGGCTGATTCGAGGGGGCGGCCGGGGCGGTCGCGGGGTCGGTCATGACGTCGAGCGTGCCACAGCCTCGACGGCGTCGTCGGCCGGGGCGGGCCGACGGGGGTGGGGCTTGGCGTTCTGCAGCACGCCCGCCGTCTCCTTCATGGACGCGGCGACCTTCTGCGGGCCCTGGCCCTTCTTGGCCTTCTTCGAGAAGACCACGCCGATGAGCGTCAGGACGACGGCGATCACGACGTTCGCCGCGAACGACAGCAGGAAGCAGATCGCCAGGTTCCACTCGCTCCAGGTGCGGATGCCGTACGCCAGGGCGAAGCTCAGCATCGGCAGGGAGAAGAGCAGTACCGCGCCGGCCGCGGTGAACGCCCCGCCGCCGATCACTCCGCGCTTGACGTCCTGCCTGAGCTGGGCCTTGGCCAGCGCGATCTCGTCGTGCACCAGCGCGGACATCTCGGCCGTCGCCGAGGCGAACAGCTGGCCGACACTGCGTTCGGCTCCGACCGGGCTGCCGTCGGGTGCGCTCATCGGGGTCTCCCTCATATGCGTTTGTACGGTCCTGTCTGCGGTCCTGTCAGATCATGCCGGACCGTCGTCGCCGTCGCCTGCCCCGCCCGCCACTTCGGCAAGCCTGCGGTGCTCGGCGGCCTTGCGTTCGTAGATCGCTGCCATGCGCAGGTGGTACTCCGGGTCGTCCTGCTCGTAGACGTCCGGGATGCCGTCCTGGTCGTCGTCGCGCTCCTCCGCGGCCCACAGTGCCTGGTACTTCGCGTTCCTCATCTTCAGCAGCACGGTCGCCAGGACCGCCGCGACGAGCGAGCCGATGAGGACGGCCGCCTTGACGCCGTCGGTGAGCACCCGGTCGCCCTCGAAGGCCAGTTCGCCGATGAGCAGCGACACGGTGAAGCCGATCCCGGCGAGGGAGGCGACCGCGAAGACGTCCGGCCAGACCAGGTCGTCGGAGAGGGAGGCCCGGGTGAACCGGGCGGCCAGCCAGGTCCCGCCGAAGATCCCGACCGCCTTGCCGACGACCAGCCCGAGCACCACCCCGAGCGTCTCCGGCTGGGTGAAGACCTTCCCCAGCGCATCGCCGGAGACCGCGACCCCGGCGCTGAACAGGGCGAACAGCGGCACCGCCACACCGGCGGACAGGGGGCGCACGAGGTGCTCGATGTGTTCGCCGGGGGAGCGCTCCTCGTCCTCGCGCCGGGTGCATCGCAGCATCAGCCCCATCGCGACCCCGGCGATGGTGGCGTGCACGCCGCTGTTGTACATCAGCGCCCAGATGACGAGCGCGAGCGGCACATAGATGTACCAGCCGCGCACGCCCTTCCTGAGCAGCAGCCAGAAGACGGCGAGGCCGGCGAACGCGCCGCCGAGGGCGGCGAAGTCGAGGCCGTCGGTGAAGAACACCGCGATGATCAGGATCGCGCACAGGTCGTCCACGACGGCGAGGGTGAGCAGGAAGGCCCGCAGCGCGTTCGGCAGGGAGGTGCCGATGACGGCGAGCACGGCCAGCGCGAAGGCGATGTCGGTCGCCGTGGGCACCGCCCACCCGGACAGTGAACCGCCGCCGGCGAGGCTGGTGAGCGTGTAGACGAGCGCGGGCACGGCCATGCCGCACAGCGCGGCGACCACGGGCAGCGCGGCCGTCCTCGGGTCCTTGAGGTCACCGGCGACCAGTTCGCGCTTGAGTTCGATGCCGGCGACGAAGAAGAAGACCGCGAGCAGGCCGTCGGCCGCCCAGTGCGCCACGGACAGGTCGAGACCGAGCGCCGCGGGACCGAAGTGGAAGTCGCTGACGCTCGCGTAGCTGTCGTGCAGCGCGGGCACGTTGACCCAGACCAGCGCGGTCACCGCGGCCAGGAGCAGCAGACAGCCGCCGACGGTCTCGGTGCGCAGCGCGTCCGCCACGAAGGTCCGCTCGGGCAGGGAGAGCCGGCCGAGAACCTTACGGGTGGGGGTGGTGCGGGACGCGGCCACGGCAGGGACCTCCGGTCGGGGACAGCACGGAATCACTCGCCGACCAGACTTCCCGGCACACCTGTCTTTAGCTTAGCTAAAGGGCACCCCGCGCGCTCGTCGCGGGGTGCCCTTCAGGGGTCGTACGGAGTGGGTCAGTCCTCGCTCGGCGCCGCCGGCAGCTTGGCCTGGATCAGGTCCATCACCGTGGAGTCGGTCAGCGTGGTGACATCGCCGAGCTGCCTGTTCTCCGCCACGTCACGCAGCAGACGTCGCATGATCTTCCCGGAGCGGGTCTTCGGCAGCTCCTGCACCGGCAGGATGCGCTTGGGCTTGGCGATCGGTCCGAGGGTGGCGCCGACGTGGTTGCGCAGGTCGGCGACGAGGCCCTCGTCCTCGGCGTTCGCCGTGCCGCGCAGGATCACGAACGCCACGATCGCCTGACCGGTGGTTTCGTCGGCCGCCCCGACCACGGCCGCCTCGGCCACGGACGGGTGCGACACGAGCGCGGACTCCACCTCGGTCGTCGAGATGTTGTGACCCGACACGAGCATCACGTCGTCGACGCGCCCGAGGAGCCAGATGTCCCCGTCGTCGTCCTTCTTCGCCCCGTCACCGGCGAAGTACTTGCCCTCGAACCGGGACCAGTACGTGTCGAGGAACCGCTGGTCGTCACCCCAGATGGTGCGCAGCATCGACGGCCACGGCTCGGTCAGGACCAGGTAACCGCCACCGCCGTCCGGGACCTCCCGGGCCTCGTCGTCCACCACCGTGGCGGAGATGCCCGGCAGCGGCGTCTGCGCCGAGCCCGGCTTGGTCGCCGTCACGCCCGGCAGCGGGGAGATCATCATCGCGCCGGTCTCGGTCTGCCACCAGGTGTCCACGATCGGCGTCGTGTCGGCGCCGATGTGCTTGCGGTACCAGATCCACGCCTCGGGGTTGATGGGCTCACCGACCGAGCCCAGCACCCGCAGGCTGCTGAGGTCGAACTTCGCGGGGATGTCGTCGCCCCACTTCATGAACGTGCGGATGGCCGTGGGTGCCGTGTAGAGGATCGTCACCCCGTACTTCTGCACGATCTCCCAGAACCGGCCCTGGTGCGGGGTGTCCGGCGTGCCTTCGTACATGACCTGCGTCGCGCCGTTGGCCAGCGGCCCGTAGACGATGTACGAGTGGCCGGTGACCCAGCCGACGTCGGCCGTGCACCAGTACACGTCCGTCTCCGGCTTGAGGTCGAAGACGGCGTGGTGGGTGTACGACGTCTGGGTGAGGTAGCCGCCGGAGGTGTGCAGGATGCCCTTGGGCTTACCCGTCGTGCCGGACGTGTACAGGATGAACAGGGGGTGCTCGGCCCCGAACGCCTGCGGGGTGTGCTCGCTGCTCTGCCGGTCGACGATCTCGTGCCACCACACGTCACGCGTGTCGTTCCAGGCGACGTCCTGTCCGGTGCGGCGGACGACGAGGACGTGCTCGACATTGCCGGCGCGGTCGGCCGCGTCGTCGACGGCGGGCTTGAGCGCGGACGGCTTGCCGCGCCGGTAGCCGCCGTCGGAGGTGATGACCACGCGCGCGTCCGCGTCCTGGATACGGGTCGCGAGCGCGTCGGCGGAGAAGCCGCCGAACACGACGGAGTGCGCGGCGCCGATCCGGGCGCACGCGAGCATCGCCACGGCCGCCTCCGGGATCATCGGCATGTACACCGCGACCCGGTCGCCTGCCCGGACACCCAGCTCCAGCAGGGCGTTCGCCGCCTTGCTGACCTCGTCCTTCAGCTGGGCGTAGGTGAGGGCCCGGCTGTCCCCGGGCTCGCCCTCGAAGTGGATGGCGACCCGGTCGCCGTTCCCGGCCTCGACATGCCGGTCGACGCAGTTGTACGCGACGTTGAGTTCGCCGTCCTCGAACCACTTGGCGAACGGCGGATTCGACCAGTTCAGCGTCTCGGTCGGTTCCTTGGCCCAGGTCAGCCGGCGGGCCTGCGCCGCCCAGAAGCCGAGCCTGTCCGCCCTGGCCTGCTCGTACGCCTCAGCCGTGACGTTGGCGTTCTCGGCCAGGTCGGCAGGCGGCGAGAAGCGGCGCTCCTCCTTCAAGAGGTTGGCCAGGCTTTCGTTGCTCACGACATCTCCCTTACGGTGCTTTGCCGGGGCGACCGTTGTGTCCCAGGCCACAGCTCATCAGACCCGGACCCCCGATGACAAGGGCCTTCCGCTGATTGGTTTAGACCTGTGGGCGGGTGGCTCCGCGGCCAGGACGCCACCCGTTCCCACGGACCCGGACGGAGATCGGTTCACGCGCGCGTGTCGTACAGGGCCGTTCTGGTCGCGTCGGGCGGTCCGGCCGGGTCGGCCGTCCCGGCCGTCGCGGCGACCCGGTCGAAGACTCCGCCGTCCGGAGCCTCCTCGGTGAGCAGATACGCCTGTGCCTCGCCCACGTGGAAGTACATCCCGTGCAGTTCGAGCGCGCCCTCGCGCAGGGCACGGGCCACGGAGTCGTGGGCTCTCAGGTGTTCCAGTTGCTGGATGACGTTGGTCAGGCACAGTTGTTCGACGGCGTCGGCCGGTTCGCGGCCGGCCAGGCGGGCCCAGGACCGGTTCTTGTCGGTCGCGCGGTCCAGGCTGGGCCTGCCGTGCCGCAGCCAGCGCTTGAGGGGGGACTGCGCGCCGTGCGGGTCGGTCTTGAGCAGGGCCTGCATCGCGCCGCAGCCGGAGTGCCCGCAGACCGTGATCGACCGGACGTGCAGCACGTCCACCGCGTACTCGATCGCCGCCGCCACCGAGTCGTCGCCGCTCTCCTCGCCGGGCAGCGGCACGAGGTTGCCGACGTTGCGTACGACGAAGAGGTCGCCGGGACCGCTGGAGGTGATCATCGACGTGACGAGCCGGGAGTCGGCGCAGGTCAGGAACAGCTGCGAGGGTTGCTGCCCCTCGCGCGCCAGCCGGGCCAGCTCACCCCGGACGAGGGGAGCGGTGTTCCGCTGGAACGCGCTGATGCCACGCGCCAGCTGATGACCGCGCGGCCCTTCGGCCGCCTCCTCCTGGGGTGTGCCCGCGGCCGGGGTCGACGGGGCCTCGCACTGGTGGTTGCGCCACGGTGTCCAGGGCCGGCAGCGGCAGCCGGCCGCCGAGGTGCCGGCGGGTTCGGCGATACGGGTGCCGGCGCGTCCGGTGATCTCGACGGAGCCCCCGTGCGCCTGGTGCGCGTGCTGCCAGTCCTGCAGCGACTCGTACGCCGCGTGGTCCATGAACGATCCGTCCAGCTCCACGACGGCGGGCGCCGACCGCGGGACCTGGTGCAGGGCACGGCTGAGGCGCGGCACGGCGAGGAATGTCAACTGGCCGCGCACATGGACGTGATGGACCCCGTCCCTCTCCTCGCGCGTGATGCGCGTACGGGTGAGGCGGTGCAGGGCGACGCCGACGGCCACGGCGATGCCGAGCACGACCCCCTCCAGGACACCGAGGGCGATGACACCGAAGGTGGTGACGGAGTAGACCAGCACCTCGCGGTGACGGGTGACCGTGCGGATGTGGTGCAGGGAGACCATCTGGACCCCGACGGCCATCACGAGGGCGGCGAGCGAGGCGAGGGGGATCAGCTCGAGGCAGGGCACCAGGAACAGTGCGGCCGCCACCACCCAGACGCCGTGCAGCATCGTGGAGTGCCGGCTGGTGGCGCCGGCGCGGACGTTGGCGGTGCTGCGGACGGCGACGCCGGCGATGGGCAGGCCGCCGAGGATGCCGGAGACGACATTGGCCGCGCCCTGGCCGCGCAGTTCGCGGTCGAGGTCGGAGCGCCCCACGTCGGTCCGTCCCGCCGCCAGCTTGTCCATGGCGACGGCACCGAGGAGCGACTGCACGCTGCACACCAGGGTGGTGGTGAGGACGGCGGCGAGGAGGCCGAGCACCGGCCCGTCGGGCACGCCCGCCAGGGCGTGGCTCCGCCACGACGGAAGGTCGACCTTGGGCAGACTCAGGGCGGCGAGCGAGGCCGTGACCGTGGCGCCCGCGACGGCCACGAGGGCGGCCGGGACGATCCGCAGCCGCCGTCCGACGCGGCCGGGCAGGTGGGGCCAGGCCAGCAGCAGGACGAGGGTGAGGACGCTCACGGAGACCGCGGCCGGGTGCAGATGCGCCAACTGGGCGGGCAGAGCGCCGATGTTGGCGCTGACCGAGCTCTGCGGGGTGCCGCCGAGCACGATGTGGAGCTGTGCGACGGCGATGGTGACGCCGATGCCGGCGAGCATGCCGTGCACGATCGCGGGGCTGACGGCGAGCGCCGAGCGGGCCACGCGCATCTGGGCCAGGCCCAGTTGGGCGATGCCGGCGAGGACGGTGATGGCGCAGGTGGTGCGCCAGCCGTACTGGTGGATCAGGTCGGCGGTGACGACGGTGAGGCCCGCCGCCGGGCCGCTGACCTGCAGAGGGGAGCCACCCAGGCGCCCGGCGACGAGACCGCCGACGGCGGCGGCGACCAGGCCGGCCTGGAGCGGGGCGTCGGTGGCCAGGGCGATGCCCAGGGACAGGGGGAGTGCGATCAGGAAGACCGCGATGGAGGCCGACAGATCGGCGGCCGGGACACGGAACCGGCGACGCGGTCCCTGCGGGGGGCTGTGCGGTTGGTGATCACGCTCCGTCCGGTTCGGGTCCGGGTCGGTGGCGTGGGTGGGGACGCAGGCGGACATGGTCTCCCGTCTCCTCCGGGGCTGCGCGGTCGCGTGGGTCGCGACCGTGGGGCACGGCGTTTCAGTGGCGGGAATTCTCAACGCTCAGTAAACGAATCGTAATGCAGAGTAAAGGATGTGCAAGAACATTAGCCGCAAATGGGTCATTAGATCACCCGTGAGGATGAATGAAGCATTTCATCGGCTTGTCGTATTAATCATGATCAGAACTCTGTGTGACCTTGGCCGCTCTGCTCCCGAGCGAAGGAAGAAGGTGGGCGGAACATGGCCGTCACCCAGAGGATCGCCGCCGGTGTCACGCTCGCCGCGACCTGCGCCGCGGCGCTCGCCGGATGCGGAATCGGTGAGCCGGCGGGCACCACCGGCTCACCCGGCACCGGAAGAACGGGGAAGGAGGACCGGCAGGGTATGTCCGCCACGAAGGAGGGTGTCCCGGCACCGCCGAAGGCGGCGGTCCGTCTGATCGGCGACGGCTCCACCGCGTACACCGGTGTGCAGCCCCATCTCCCGACGCCCGCACGGCTCAGGCCTGGTCAGAAGCCTCCGCAGTTCGTGGTGTTCTCCTGGGACGGCGCGGGGGAGGACAGCCAGCGGCTCTTCTCCCACTTCCGCAAGGTGGCGCGCGCCAACAACGCGACCATGACGTACTTCCTCAGCGGCGTGTACATGCTGCCGGAGGAGAAGCGGGATCTGTACCGCCCGCCCCAGCACTCTCCGGGCCGCTCGGACATCGGCTTCAACGACGTCCGCGGAATCAAGGACACCGTGGACCAGCTGCGTGGCGCGTGGCTGGAGGGCAACGAGATCGGCACGCACTTCAACGGCCACTTCTGCGGGGCCGGCGGCGGGGTCGGCGAGTGGTCGGCCGAGGAGTGGAAGAGCGAGATCGCCCAGGCCAAGGCGTTCGTGAAGGCGTGGAAGACCAACACCGGCACGGAAGAGGCCGAGCCGCTGCCCTTCGACTACGACAAGGAGCTGATCGGCGCCCGCACGCCCTGTCTGGAAGGCCGGACGAACTTCATGCGCGCGGCCCGCGAACTCGGCTTCCGCTACGACACCAGCGGTGTCAAGGACCAGGTCTGGCCCGAGAAGAAGGACGGGCTGTGGGACCTGTCGATGCAGCTCGTCCCCGTCCCGGGCCGCGACTTCGAGACGCTGACCATGGACTACAACTTCTACGTCAACCAGTCCGGGGCCCGGGCCGGGGCGGCGGGCCGGCGGGAGCACTGGGGTGATCAGTTCCGCGACGGTCTGCTCGCGGGCTTCGAGCGCGCCTACGAGGGCAACCGTGCGCCCCTGATCATCGGCAACCACTTCGAGTCCTGGAACGGCGGCGTGTACATGCGTGCCGTCGAGGAGACGATCGAGGCGGTCTGCGGCAAGGCCGACGTGCGCTGTGTCTCCTTCCGGCAGCTGGCCGACTGGCTCGACGCCCAGGACCCGGAGGTCCTGGACAGGCTGAGCACCCTGGGGGTCGGCCAGGCGCCGAAGAGGGGCTGGCAGAGCTTCCTCTCCGCCGGACCGGCACCGGCCCCGAAGGGGGTTCCGGGCGCTCCGGCGGCCAAGCCGAAGGGGTGAGCGGCGCCGGGGGTCGGGCCAAGGCTTGAGCCGGAGCCGGAGCCGGAGCCGGAGCCGGAGCCGGAGCCGCGGCCAGGGCAGGGGCAGGGGCTGGGCCCTGGGCTGAACAGGCGCTCGGGGCTCAGACCCTGGCCGCGACTTCCTCGGTGAGCACGAACTCGGGGTCGATCTGCGCGGCCAGATCGGACCCGGTCCGCTCGTTGCCCCAGCTGGTCGCGTTCTTCAGGTGGAAGTGCGCCATCTGCTGGGTGTAGCGCTCCCAGTCGCGCAGCTCGTACGTGGCGTCGGCGGCTTCGTGCAGCGTGCGCAGTGACTCCCGGTTGGGCGCCTCCAGGCGCTCGAAGCGGGGCGGGCGCCCCTTCTCCAGGGCGCGCACCCAGTCCGAGTGCCCGAAGGCCACCAGCAGGTCGTCGCCGACCTCGGCGCGGAGGAAGTCGAGGTCGTCGTCGCCCCGCACCTTGTTGCCGACGACCTTCAGGGCGACGCCGTAGTCACTGGCGTACTCCTTGTACTGGCGGTAGACGGAGACGCCCCTCCGGGTCGGCTCGGCGACGAGGAACGTCATGTCGAAGCGCGTGAACATGCCGGACGCGAAGGAGTCCGAACCGGCCGTCATGTCGACCACCACGTACTCGTCGCGGCCGTCCACCAGGTGGTTCAGGAACAGCTCCACCGCACCCGTCTTGGAGTGGTAGCAGGCGACCCCCAGGTCGGCGTCGGTGAAGGGGCCGGTGACCATCAGGCGGACGGCCCCGCCGTCGAGCTCCACCGGACGGGCGCAGGCGTCGTAGATGGCGTTGGGCTCGCAGATCCGCACCAGGCGCGAGCCGTCGCCGGGCGGGCTGGTCTTGATCATCGTCTCGGCGGAGGCGATCCGGGGGTTGGAACCGCGCAGGTGGTTCTTGATCAGTGCCAGCCGGTCGCCCATCGCGGGCAGTTCGGCGGCCTCCGACTCGTCGAGACCGAGGGCCGCGCCCAGGTGCTGGTTGATGTCGGCATCGACGGCGACGACCGGGGCTCCGGAGACGGCGAGGTGGCGGATGAACAGGGAGGAGAGCGTGGTCTTGCCACTCCCGCCCTTCCCGACGAAAGCAATTTTCATGTTCACTAACGGTAGTGGGGTGGGTGCCAGGGGTGTCCGTGCGGCGTCGGAAGACCACTCCTTCGAGGGGTCGGTGCCTTGGGCGCGTACTGTCGTACTCATGAGTACGACTGGTGCGGCCGCCGATCCGCTCGCGGCCCTGGCAGAGCTTCCCGGCGTGGCCGAGTCCGTGGAGTCCGTGCGCAAGGCCGTCGACCGTGTCTACGGCCACCGCGTCATGCGGCGCCGGAGCAACGCGGTCACCTCCGAGGCGGCCCTGCGCGGTGCGCGCGGCTCGGCGGCACTGTCCGGCGCCGACTGGGCCCTCGAAGAGGTGCGGCGCCGCACGGACTTCAGCGGCCAGGACGGGGACGACGAGGCCCGTGCCATGGGTGCCGCGCTGCGGCTGACCGCCGAGGCGGGCCAACTGCTGTCGATCTGGCGGCAGTCACCCCTGCGGGTGCTGGCGCGGCTGCACCTGGTGGCGGCCGGCCATGACGACGCGCGCGTGGGACGGCCCCGACAGGACGGGGAGCAGGTCGACGAACCCCTGATCGAGCTCGCTCTGCCGGGTGCCGCCGAGGTCGCCGGACGTCTCGACGGCCTCTCCGGGCTGATCGTCCAGGGCGGTTCGGCCCCTGCCCTGGTGACCGCCGCCGTCGTCCATGGCGAACTGCTCGCCCTGCGGCCCTTCGGCAGCCACAACGGTCTCGTCGCGCGCGCGGCCCAGCGCATCGTCCTGATCGGCAGCGGGCTGGACCCCAAGTCGGTGTGCCCGGCGGAGGTCGGCCACGCTGAACTCGGCCGCGCCGCCTATGTGGCCGCCCTCGACGGCTATGTCTCCGGTACCCCGGAGGGCATGGCCGCCTGGATCGCCCACTGTGGCAGAGCCGTCGAACTGGGAGCGCGCGAGTCGACGGCGGTGTGCGAGGCGCTGCAGCGCGGAGCCGCGTAGGCGCGGTGGAGGCGGGGGGACTCGACTGCTGGAGAACCTGGCGGAGAAGCCCCGGAAAAGGGTTGCGGCGGTACGAGAATTCGTACCGCCGCTGGCATGTTCACCTGGTTACCAAGCGTCCTCGATATATGCCCATCAGGCCGGGATCTATGGCCCGTGACCTGGTGCGGCTGGCCCGTAATCGACGGGTCGACGTCGCGTGGGTGCCTGGTGTTCATGCTAGGTCCGTGGGGCCAAAATGAGTTTTTAAAGGTGATCCTCTCGGATGTCCTTTGGTCTCGCGGGCCTTGAATCCTTTCTACTCCAGGATCGGGACAAGCGGAACCCCTCGATGTGCTTCTTTACTTTTAGGTTCAAACAGCGCTAATCGGCCGTAGCGGCGAGGGCCGCGGATCAGGCGGTCGCCACCCGGCGTCGGCTCGCGTACCAGACGAGCCCCGCGGTGGCCGCCGCGGCGCCTATGGCGGCGGCCGCGAGCAGGGCGGGGCGCGGTGGCACGGCCAGACGCTGCTTGAGGCGCACCGGACGGTGGAAGTCGAGAATGGGCCATCCGCGGGCGAGGGCCTCCCTGCGCAGAGTCCGGTCCGGGTTCACCGCGTGGGGGTGTCCCACGGCCTCCAGCATCGGCAGGTCGGTCGCCGAGTCGCTGTACGCGTAGCAGTGCGCGAGGTCGTACTCCTCGGACTCGGCCAGGTCCCGGATCGCCTGGGCCTTGGTCGGACCGTAGGCGTAGTACTCCACCTCGCCGGTGAAGCAGCCGTCGTCGCCGACGACCATCCGCGTCGCCACCACCCGGTCCGCGCCGAGGAGCTCGCCGATCGGCTCGACCACCTCGGCGCCGGAGGTGGAGACGATGACGACGTCGCGCCCGGCGGTGTGGTGCTCCTCGATGAGGGAGGCGGCCTCGTCGTAGATGATCGGGTCGATCAGGTCGTGCAGGGTCTCGGCGACGATGTCCTTCACCTGCTGCACGTTCCAGCCCCGGCAGAGTGCGGACAGGTACTTCCGCATCCGCTCCATCTGGTCGTGGTCGGCGCCGCCCGCGAGGAACACGAACTGGATGTACGCCGTCCGCAGGGCGGCCCTGCGGTTGATCAGGCCGCCTTGGTAGAACGACTTGCTGAACGTGAGCGTGCTCGACTTCGCAATGACCGTCTTGTCCAGGTCAAAGAAGGCCGCTGTGCGGGGCAAGGAGTGGTTTTCCACGAGGCGAGCATAGGCGCCCGCCATTCGGGCTAGTGTGGGGCGTGTGGGTTTGCCTGAGAAGCCTCTCGGGTACACCATGGAAGTCACGGATCGTTCGCGACCGTGCTAACGCGGCCCGGCTCCTCCCCCCCCGAGTCGGCCGTGAAGACGACCCCCACTCTCCCCCCCGGTGGGGGTCGTCGCATGTCCGCATGCGTTTCTTCCTCCCTGACCCGGCCCACGAAGCCCCTCCGTGCCTCGTGGGCTTTTCTGTGTCTCGGCGCAGGATACGTCACTGTCCGTAGTCGTTGGGCTGCGCTGTGGAAGTCGTTCCGGAGTCGCCTGTTCGGGTGACGGCGATATTCACAGCCATCGAGTTGTCCACAGATTTAGACCATGATCCACATCATTTCCGAGATCGCCGCACCGTCATTCCAGCGCGTCCCGACGGCGGCCACTTCACGGCCGGTTCCGTTTCCGGATGCGTGGGACCGGTATCCGCCGGCCGCCCGCACGGCGGCCGATCACCGGTCCTCCCACAGGAGTTGACCAAGGGCGCCCGCGATACGGATCACACGGATCACACGGATCACACGGATCGCATGGATCACATGGATCACGCGGAGCGCCCCGGGCGAAGCAGCGAAGGGGCTGGGAAACATGGCGGGAGTCATCACCGACGACCGGCCGCCCGCCGCCGAGGGGCGGCAGGGCAGGCCGTTGATCGTCACCGAGGACGTGGAACTGTTGGACGACCTGTTGCGCCTCTGCGCGGCGGCGGGTGCCCGGCCGGAGGTCCACCACGGGATGCCGGAGGGCCGGGGCCGGTGGGAGGCGGCGCCGCTGGTGCTCGTCGGGGACGACGCGGCACGGCGGCTGCGCGGTGCCGCACGCCGACGAGGAGTGGTGCTCGTCGGCAAGGACCAGGACGATTCCGGTGTCTGGCAGCGGGCCGTGCAGATCGGCGCCGACCACGTCCTGATGCTGCCCGACGGCGAGCAGTGGCTGGTCGACCGCATCGCCGATGTGGCGGAGGGCGTCGGCCGGCCCGCGCTCACCGTCGGCGTGATCGGCGGCCGAGGCGGGGCCGGCGCATCCACACTGGCCTGCGCTCTCGCCGTCACCTCGGCGCGGCAGGGCACACGCACCCTTCTCGTGGACGCCGATCCGTTGGGTGGCGGCCTCGACGTGCTCCTGGGCGGCGAGAGCGCCGACGGACTGCGCTGGCCCGCCTTCGCCGCCTCGCGCGGCCGGGTCGGTGGCGGCGCTCTGGAGGAGTCGCTGCCGGAACTGCACTCCCTGCGCGTGCTGAGCTGGGACCGAGGCGACGCCGTCGCCGTCCCGCCCCAGGCCGTACGGGCAGTCCTCGCCGCGGGCAGGCGACGCGGCGGGGCGGTCGTCGTCGACCTGCCGCGCCGCATCGACGAGGGCGTCGCCGAGGCCCTCGCCCAACTCGACCTCGCTCTCCTGGTCGTCCCCGCCGAACTGCGCGCCGTCGCCGCCGCCTCCCGTGTCGCCTCCGCCTTCGGCATGGTCCTGCGCGATCTCCGCGTCGTGGTCCGCGGGCCGTCCGCCCCCGGCCTCGGCGACCACGAGGTGGCCCGCCTGCTGGGGCTTCCGCTCGTGGGCGAGGTGCCCACCGAGGCCGGTCTGCCGGACGGCGGCAGACCACCGGGCGGCGCCCCGCGCGGACCACTCGCGCGCTTCTGCGAGGGCTTCTGGGAGCGGGTCGCGGTCAGGGGTGAGGCGGCGTGAAACGCATGCCCGGAGAACCCTCGGGGACGCTGCTGCAGCGCGGCGGAGAAGCGCCACTGGTCACGACGGGCCCACGGTTGCCGGTCGGGGGTGCGGGCGTATGAGCGGGATGCCCGACGACGGCCTGTTGGACGGGGTGCGTCAGTGGCTCGTCGAGAGCGGTGCCGAGCCGACGCCGGCGCGGGTCGCTCAGGCGTTGCGGGAACGGGGACGGGTCCTCGGGGACGCCGAGGTGCTGGGAGCGGCCGAGCGGCTGCGGTCGGAGCTGGTGGGGAGCGGACCGCTGGAACCGCTGCTCGCCGACGCGTCGGTCACCGATGTACTGGTGTCGGCGCCCGACCGGGTGTGGGTGGACCGGGGCGGCGGCCTGGAACTGACCGGGATCTCCTTCCCGGACGCGGCCGCCGTACGACGGCTCGCGCAGCGCCTGGCAGCCGTTGCCGGGCGCCGGCTGGACGACGCCCGGCCGTGGGTGGACGCCCGGCTCCCGGACGGCACCCGGCTCCACGCGGTGCTCCCACCGGTGGCCGTCGGGTCCACGTGTCTCTCCCTGAGAGTCGTACGGCCCCGTGCCTTCACCCTCGCCGAACTGGTGACGGCGGGCACGGTGCCGCCCGGCGGTGACCGCGTCCTGCGGGCGCTGATCCGCTCCCGGTTGTCGTACGTCATCAGCGGCGGGACCGGGACAGGGAAGACCACGCTTCTGAGTGCGTTGCTGGGCCTGGTCGACCCCGGCGAACGGATCGTGCTGGCCGAGGACTCGGCGGAGCTGCGGCCCGACCATCCGCATGTGGTGCGGCTGGAGGGCAGACCGGCCAACCAGGAGGGCGTCGGCCTCGTCGAACTGCAGGACCTGGTGCGCCAGGCGCTGCGGATGCGGCCGGACCGGTTGGTGGTCGGCGAGGTGCGGGGCGATGAAGTCGTGGCGTTGCTCGCCGCCTTGAACACCGGCCACGAGGGCGGCTGCGGGACCCTCCATGCCAATGCCGCGGGCCAGGTACCGGCCCGGCTGGAGGCGCTGGGCACGGCCGCCGGGCTCGACCGGGCGGCGCTGCACAGCCAGTTGGCGGCCGCTCTGTCGGTGGTCCTGCATCTCGTGCGGGACCGGGACGGGCGGCGGCGGATCGCCGAGGTGCATGTGCTGGAGCGGGACGGGTCGGGACTGGTGGTGACCGTGCCGGCGCTCCGCTGGGGCGAGAAGGCGTTCGTGTACGAGCGGGGCTGGGAGCGGCTGCGAGGGCTGATCCGGGAAGGTCTGCGCGGCGGAGGCGGCGGAGGCGGGGGCCCGGACGGGCTGGAGGGACCGGACAGGTCGAACGGGCTGGAAAGGAGCGGGCGGTGGTGACGGGGGTCGGGGAGATGCCGGTCGGGGCGGTGGCCGTGGCCTGTGCCGGGGCGGCGGGCTGGATGTCGGCCGAGACGCGTGGCGCCGGGGTTCGCAGGGCGCGGTTGCTGCTGCCGGGCGGCGGATCGGTGGCGCCGCCGCCCTGGGCCCGGGTGACCGCCCGGGTACGGCGGTTGGGGGCCGAGTGGTGGGCGCCGGTGGCCGGGCTGGTGATCGCGGTGCTGGGAGCCTCGGTGCTGCCGGTCCTCGCGGGGGCGGCGGCTGTGCCGGTGCTGAGGCGGGCACGGCGGGCGGCGGAGGAGAGCAGAGCCCGGCAGCGGCGTGGCGACGCGGTGCTCGCGCTGTGCTCGGCGGTCGCCGGTGAGGTGCGGGCCGGGCGGCAACCGGGTGCGGCGCTGTCCCGGGCCGCGCGGGATTCCGGAGGGCTGGGGAACGCCGGGGCCGCGGTGCTGGCGGCGGCTCGGTTCGGCGGTGATGTGCCGGGTGCCCTGGCGCACGCGGCACGGCAGCCGGGCGCCGAGGGGCTGCTGGGGCTCGCCGCGTGCTGGGAGGTGGCCGTCGACCGGGGTGCGGGCCTCGCCGCCGGGCTCGACCGGCTGGAGGGTGCCCTGCGCGCCGAGCGGGACCAGCGGGCCGACCTGCGTGCCCAGTTGGCCGGCGCCCGCTCGACGGCGGTGATGCTCGCCGGGCTCCCGGTCCTGGGCCTTCTCCTGGGTACCGCGCTCGGCGCCGATCCCCTGCGCGTGCTGCTGCACAGCCCTGCCGGGCTGGGCTGTCTGTTCGTCGGGGCGGTGCTGGAGGGCGCGGGTCTGTGGTGGGCGCTGCGGATCGTCCGGGGAGCTGAGTCGGCGTGAGCGGTGAGGTCGTCCACAGGCTGGGGATGGTTGTCTGCGTGGTCGGGGGACTGTGGTGGCTGGCCCGGTCGCTCGACACCGCGCGGCGTGAGCGGAGGCTGCGGGCTCGGCTGACCGCGGTGCTGGCCCTCGCCGCCGGGCCGCCCCGGCGGAGCCTCGTTCCCCGGGATGCCGTACAGCGGTGGCTGCCGGTCGCCGGGGCGGTCTGCGCGGGGTGGGTGCTCGGCGGAGGCGTCCTGGGGCTGGTGGCGGGCCCGGCCGCCGGAGTCGGGGCCTGGCTGTGGCTGCGGAGGGCGCGGCGCATGGGCGGCGATGCGGCGGAGGCGTACGACGCGGCGGTGGTCTCCCGCCAACTGCCGCTCGCCGCGGACCTGCTGGCCGCCTGCATCACGGCCGGGGCGAGCCCCGTGGTGGCTGCCCGGGCCGTGGGGGAGGCCCTGGGCGGGCCGGTGGGCGAGAGGCTGGCCAGGGGCGCCGCCGAGGCGCGGCTGGGGGGTGAACCGGCCGAGGCCTGGCGCGGGTTGGCGTCCCTGCCCGGCGCCGGGGCACTGGCGAGGCTGCTGGAACGCGCCGATGAGTCCGGCGTACCGGCCGCGTCACCCGTCGCCCGCCTCGCCGCCGAGGCCCGTGCGGATCGGGGCCGTTCGGCGACGGAGCGGGCCCGCCGGGCCGCCGTGATGATCACCGCGCCGGTCGGGCTGTGCTTCCTGCCGGCCTTCATCACCGTGGGCGTGCTGCCGGTGGTCATGGGGCTCGCGGACGGGCTGTTGGGAGGTGGTGGGCCATGACTGGGCGGGCTTGAGGAGGCGGGCTTGAGGAGGCGGTGCCCGATGCGGACCGCCGCGTCAGCGGTGACGGCGATCAGTAGTGGTCGGCAGTGATCAGCAGCAAATGTGTGGCCGTCGGTGGCCACCGGCAAGCAAGACAACAAAACCTCACGGGGGTTGGGATGAACAGTTCGTCGAAGTCGTCGAAGTCGGAGTCGTCGAGGACGTTGGGGTCCGTGAAGGCGGCGGGGGAGGTGGTCTGCGCTCGGTTCGTGTGTGCCGTGATGTGCAGGGTGCGGGCGGCGCGGAGGGACGCCGGGATGGTGACCTCCGAGTACGCGGTCGGGATCATCGCGGCGGTGGCCTTCGCCGCGGTGCTCTACAAGGTGGTGACCAGCGGGCAGGTCCAGGAGGAGCTGCAGCAGATCGTCGGGCGGGCCCTCAATGGCGGGGCTTGAGCGGCGCGCTCCGCGTCGGCGCGCTCCGCGTCGGCACGGCGGGGCGCTGGGTGGTGACGGCGGGTTCGTGACGGCCGAGGCGGCCATGGTGCTGCCCGGGATGCTGCTGGTCGCGACGGCGCTGATGTGGGGCCTGTTCGCCGCCTGCGCGCAGATCCAGGTGGTGGACGCTGCCCGGGCCGGCGCACGGGCGGCAGCCCGGCAGGACCCGTCGGCCACGGTCGTGGCGACCGCCCGGAACACGGCGCCCGACGGCGCGGAGGTGACCGTACGCCGGGAGGGCGACCTCGTCCGGGTCGTGGTCTCGGCCCCGGTGCCGGGGCCGGACGGACTGGGCATCGACGTGAGCCATGCGGCTGTGGCGCTGGCGGAGGAGACGGTGGGGGCGGCCAGTACGGAGGGGGTGGGGGCCGGGTGAGCGCGTCCTCGTGGTTCGACGGGCGGTCGTGGGCCGCCCGGCCGATTCGGCCGAATCGCCTGAATCGCCCGAATCGGTTGGATCAGTCGGATCGGTTGAATAGGCCGGATCGGTCGGATCGGTCGTATGCGTTGATCACGTCGGGCTGTACGGCCAAGTCGGACCGTTTGGCCGAGTCGGACCGTTTGGCCAAGTCGGTCCGGTCGGTCGGATCGGTCGGGGCGCTCCGGGCGGACAGGGGATCCGCGACCGTCTGGGCCGTCGGTGCGATCGCCGCCCTGTGTGCCGTGTTCGGTGCCGTACTCGCGCTGGGGCAGGCCGTGGTGATCCGGCATCAGGCCGCCGCGGCGGCCGACCTCGCGGCCCTCGCCGCCGCCGATCACTGGATGAAGGGCAGCGCGGGGGCCTGTGCGACGGCGGAACGGGTGGTGGGGGCGCAGGGCGGCAGACTCGTGCGTTGCGAGGTCGAGGGGGAGATCTCGGACGTCACGGCGGTCTCGGACATGGGGCCCCTCACCGCCGAGGCCAGGGCCAGGGCGGGCCCACCGGCCGCACCCGGCTCACTGGCCCCACCAGGCTCAAGAGCCTCAGGGTAGGGCTGGAGGCCGCTGAAGGGCCGTCCAGGCCCTCCGCAGGGTGCGACCGGGAAACCGCGGGTCACCCACACGGCGGGTGGTCCTGCGGGCCGCCATGGGGCCCGAGCGGTCAGGGGCCGCACAACACCCAGGGCGGGCGCCGGGTCCGCCCCGAGACTCCGCCCTCGGAGCCCGCCCCGGGGGCCCTCTCACTGATCCCGCCCGAACTCCGACGTCCCCCGGTGCCTCAAGGCGTCCGGTCCGCCGGGGGAGTGTCGGGGGCTGCCCGGAGCAGTTCGGTCAGCAGGCGTACGGCGCCCCGTTTGTGCAGCGGGTCGTTGCCGTTGCCGCACTTGGGGGACTGGATGCAGGACGGGCAGCCGGCGTCGCACTCGCAGGAGGCGATGGCCTGGCGGGTGGCGGTGAGCCAGGCGCGCGCGGTGTGGAAGGCGCGCTCGGCGAAGCCCGCGCCGCCCGGGTGGCCGTCGTAGACGAAGACGGTCGGCAGCAGGGTGTCCGGGTGGAGCGGGACGGAGACGCCGCCGATGTCCCAGCGGTCGCAGGTCGCGAAGAGGGGAAGCATGCCGATCGAGGCGTGCTCGGCGGCGTGGAGGGCGCCGCCGAGGATCTCGGGACCGACCCGGGCCGCCTCCAGCTGGTCCTCGGTGACGGTCCACCAGACCGCGCGGGTGCGCAGCGTACGAGGAGGGAGGTCGAGCTTGGACTCGCCGAGCACCTCACCGGTGATGAGGCGTCGACGGAGGAAGGAGACGACCTGGTTGGTGACTTCGACGGAGCCGTAGCACAAGCGGCCGGCGCCCCAGGGGACTTCGGTGTCGGTCTCCAGGACGGAGATGGCGGTGGTGTCGCGGGCGACGGTGGAATAGGGCGGGTCGGCCTGTTCGACGAGGGCGACGCAGTCGTCGAGGTCCAGTTCGCGCACCAGGTACGTACGGCCCTGGTGCAGGTGGACCGCGCCCTCGTGCACGGTGGTGTGGGCGGCGCCCGCGTCGACCGTGCCGAGGAGCCGGCCCGTGCCGGTCTCGACGACCTGGACGGGGCGTCCGCCCTGGCCCCGGATGTCAGCCAGGTCGGCGGCCCGCTCGCGGCGGGTCCAGTGCCAGGTCTTGGCGCGGCGGCGGAGCAGCTTCGCGGCCTCCAGCTGCGGCAGCAGTTCCTCGCAGGCCGGTCCGAACAGGGGGAGGTCCTCGTCCGTGAGGGGCAGTTCCGCGGCGGCGGCGCAGAGATGGGGGGCGAGGACGTACGGATTGTCGGGGTCGAGGACGGTCGATTCCACCGGTTGGTCGAACAGGGCCTCGGGGTGATGGACCAGGAAGGTGTCCAGTGGGTCGTCGCGGGCGACGAGGACGGCGAGGGCGCCCTGGCCGGAGCGTCCGGCGCGGCCGGCCTGCTGCCACAGGGATGCGCGGGTGCCCGGATAGCCGGCGATGAGGACGGCGTCCAGGCCGGAGATGTCGATGCCGAGTTCGAGGGCGGTGGTGGCGGCGAGGCCGAGGAGTTCGCCGGAGTGAAGGGCGCGTTCGAGGGCGCGGCGTTCCTCGGGGAGGTAGCCGCCGCGGTAGGCGGCGACGCGCCGGGCGAGGGAGCGGTCGACCTCCGCGAGGCGCTCCTGGGCGATCACGGAGATCAGCTCGGCGCCGCGCCGGGAGCGTACGAAGGCGACCGAGCGCACGCCCTGCACGACCAGGTCGGTCAGCAGGTCCGCCGTCTCCGCGGTCGCCGTACGCCGCACCGGCGCGCCCTTCTCGCCGTGGAGTTCGGTGAGCGGAGGCTCCCAGAGGGCGAACACCAGTTCACCGCGGGGTGAGGCGTCGTCCGCGACCTCGGTGACCGGGAGGCCGGTGAGGCGGCGGGCGGCGACCGAGGGCTCGGCGGCGGTGGCGGAGGCCAGCAGGAAGACGGGTTCGGCGCCGTAGCGGGCGCACAGACGGCGGAGGCGGCGCAGGACGTGGGCGACGTGGGAGCCGAAGACGCCCCGGTAGGTGTGGCACTCGTCGATGACGACGTACTTCAGGGCGCGCAGGAAGGAGGACCAGCGGGGATGGGACGGGAGGATGCCGCGGTGGAGCATGTCGGGGTTGGTGAGGACGTAGTTGGCGTACTGGCGCACCCATTCGCGTTCCTCGACGGGGGTGTCGCCGTCGTACACGGCCGGGCGGACGGCGTTTCCCAGAGGTTGTGAAAATTCCTTCACAGAACGCCGCTGATCAGCCGCTAGGGCCTTGGTGGGGGCCAGGTAGAGCGCCGTCGCGCCGCGGCCGTTGGGGGCCTCGGAGCCGTCCAGGAGGCAGGACAGGACCGGGACGAGGTAGGCCAGCGACTTGCCCGAGGCGGTGCCGGTGGCGACGACGACCGACTCGCCGTCCAGCGCGTGCTCGGCGACGCGTGCCTGGTGGGCCCAGGGATGTTCGATTCCGGCGGCCTGGACGGCGGCGAGCACTTCCGGCCGGATCCGGTCGGGCCAGACGGCATGGCGGCCCGCACGTGGGGGCACATGCTCCGTATGAGTGATGCGCGAAGCCCGGCTCGGCCCCGAGGCGAGCCGGTCCAGGACCGTGCCCGGCGAGGGGCTGGAAGCGGTGTCCGTCGGGGATCGATCGGATCGGTGATTCTTGGCCATCGGCATCGAGTGTGTCACCGGCGTGACGGACAATGGAGCCAAGGCGTCGTGCACGCCTGCCGGTAAGTGATTGAATGCCATCGCGGCTGGCGAACCGTCCCGGGGGCTTTCAAGCCGAGGTGTCCCGAGGGGCGAACGCTCGATAGCAAGGTGCTGGAGGATCCGTGGACCTGTCCCTGTCGACCCGTACTGTCGGCGATCGTACGGTCGTCGAGGTCGGTGGCGAAATCGACGTTTATACCGCGCCCAAGCTGCGTGAGCAGCTGGTCGAGCTGGTCAACGACGGGAGTTTCCACCTCGTCGTCGACATGGAGGGCGTCGACTTCCTCGACTCCACCGGGCTCGGCGTGCTGGTGGGCGGCCTGAAGCGCGTACGGGCCCATGAGGGCTCGCTGCGTCTGGTGTGCAACCAGGAGCGGATTTTGAAGATCTTCCGCATCACCGGTCTGACCAAGGTGTTCCCGATTCACACCTCGGTCGACGAAGCGGTGGCGGCCACCGACTGATCGCGCCCGCCGGGCCCGGCGCCCGGTACGGCAAGAGACAAGTGAGGGGGACCGGGCCCGTGGGCCCGGCCCTCCGACCGCACGCCCGTAGTTCCGAGGGGGATGCATGGCCACCGTTGAACTCCGCTTCAGCGCGCTGCCCGAGCACGTCCGGACCGCCCGACTGGTGGCGGCAGCGGTGGCGCGCAGGGCCGGAGTGGACGAGGCCGTTCTCGACGAGGTCAGGCTGGCCGTCGGCGAGGCGTGCACCCGTGCCGTCGGACTGCATCAGAGCGGCGGCATCTCGGCGCCGGTGCAGGTGTCGCTGATCGAGGAGGAGAAGCAGTTCTCCATCGAGGTCGGCGACGAGGCGCCGCACGCCGTGCCCGGTGACAAGTCGTCGGGCGCCGGTGGTGACGTGGACGCCGACATCGAGGAGGACGACATGGGCCTCGCGGTGATCAGCGGTCTCGTCGACGACGTCGAGGTCTCGGCGGGGGAGAACGGCGGACTGATCCGCATGACCTGGCCGACGACACCGTCGGTCGCCGTACTGCCCTGATCGTTTCCCCGAACGCTCCGATCTTCTCAACTTCAAGTAGTACCGCCGAGGGCCCTGCTGAGCAGGGCCCTTCGCGTTTCTCCGGCTTTTATTCCGATCACCGTTCATCGGAACACCGGAATTCGTGAAGTAATTCACGATCATTCACGCGATAATTGATCAAGCGTCAATGCCTTTGAGGCGTTACTTCTTTCGAGTAGCGTGGTCGTGCGCGGATCATTTGCTGGTGGGCATGTGAAGGACAATTCCGCTTGCCGTGCACTGTTTTGATCAGGATCTCCTCCCTACAATCCGTCCACATCTTGAGCTCAGCCCAAGCGTCAAGGAGGACGAATGGCGGGGCTTTCTACCCCTCAAAGGTTTGACCAGACCACGGACTTCGCAGCCGCGGTACTGACCGACGACAACCGGATCATCGTTCTGGTGATCGGCTTCGTCGCCCTGGCCGCGCTCGCCGTCGCCGGGGTCCTGGTACGCCAGGTGCTCGCGGCGGGCGAGGGCACCGACAGCATGAAGAAGATCGCGACGGCGATCCAGGAAGGCGCCAACGCCTATCTGGCACGGCAGATGCGCACGCTCGGTGTATTCGCCGTCGTCGTGTTCTTCCTGCTCATGCTGCTGCCCGCGGACGACTGGAATCAGCGCGCCGGACGCTCGGTCTTCTTCTTGATCGGCGCGGCGTTCTCGGCGGCCACCGGCTATATCGGTATGTGGCTCGCCGTGCGCAGCAATGTGCGCGTCGCCGCGGCGGCCCGGGAAGCGACACCGGCGGAAGGCGAGCCGGAAAAGGATCTCACCGCCGTCTCGCACAAGGCGATGAAGATCGCATTTCGCACCGGCGGCGTCGTCGGCATGTTCACGGTGGGGCTCGGGCTTCTCGGCGCGTCCTGCGTGGTCCTCGTCTACGCGGCCGACGCGCCCAAGGTGCTGGAGGGCTTCGGTCTCGGAGCCGCGCTCATCGCCATGTTCATGCGTGTCGGCGGCGGCATCTTCACCAAGGCCGCCGACGTCGGCGCCGACCTGGTCGGCAAGGTCGAGCAGGGCATTCCGGAGGACGACCCGCGCAATGCCGCGACCATCGCCGACAACGTGGGCGACAACGTCGGCGACTGCGCGGGCATGGCGGCCGACCTCTTCGAGTCGTACGCCGTGACGCTCGTGGCCGCGCTGATCCTCGGCAAGGCCGCGTTCGGCGACGCCGGGCTCGCGTTCCCGCTGATCGTGCCCGCGATCGGCGTGCTCACCGCGATGGTCGGCATCTTCGCGGTGGCGCCCCGCCGCAGCGACCGCAGCGGAATGTCCGCCATCAACCGCGGCTTCTTCATCTCCGCGGTGATCTCGCTGGTCCTCGTCGCCGTCGCCGTCTACGCCTACCTGCCGTCGTCGTACGCCGACCTCGAAGGCGTCACGGACACGGCGATCGCCGGCCACGACGGCGACCCGCGGGTCCTCGCGGTCCTCGCGGTGGCCATCGGCATCGTGCTGGCAGCGCTGATCCAGCAGCTGACCGGCTACTTCACCGAGACCACTCGGCGTCCCGTGCAGGACATCGGCAAGAGTTCGCTGACCGGCGCGGCCACCGTCGTCCTCGCCGGTATCTCCATCGGACTCGAATCGGCCGTCTACACCGCGCTGTTGATCGGTCTCGGCGTCTACGGGGCGTTCCTGCTCGGCGGTACGTCGATCATGCTCGCGCTGTTCGCGGTGGCGCTGGCCGGCACCGGCCTGCTGACCACGGTCGGCGTCATCGTCGCCATGGACACCTTCGGGCCGGTCTCCGACAACGCGCAGGGCATCGCCGAGATGTCCGGTGACGTCGAGGGCGCGGGCGCGCAGGTGCTCACCGACCTGGACGCCGTCGGCAACACCACCAAGGCCATCACCAAGGGCATCGCCATCGCCACGGCCGTACTCGCGGCCGCCGCGCTCTTCGGCTCGTACCGCGACGCGATCCTCACGGCCGCGAACGACGTCGGCGAGAAGGTCTCCGGCGAAGGCGCGCCCATGAACCTGATGATGGACATCTCGCAGCCCAACAACCTGGTCGGGCTCGTCGCGGGCGCCGCGGTCGTCTTCCTCTTCTCGGGTCTGGCGATCAACGCGGTCGCGCGGTCGGCCGGTTCGGTGGTCTACGAGGTGCGGCGGCAGTTCCGCGAACGGCCCGGGATCATGGACTACACCGAGCAGCCGCAGTACGGCCGGGTCGTCGACATCTGCACCAAGGATGCCCTGCGGGAACTGGCCACGCCCGGTCTGCTCGCCGTCATGGCTCCGATCGCGATCGGATTCACGCTCGGGGTCGGCGCGCTGGGCGCGTATCTCGCGGGCGCGATCGGCACGGGCACGCTGATGGCGGTGTTCCTCGCCAACTCCGGTGGTGCGTGGGACAACGCCAAGAAGCTAGTCGAGGACGGCCATCACGGCGGCAAGGGCAGCGAGGCGCATGCCGCGACCGTCATCGGTGACACCGTGGGCGACCCGTTCAAGGACACGGCGGGACCGGCCATCAACCCGCTGCTGAAGGTGATGAACCTCGTCGCGCTGCTCATCGCGCCCGCTGTCGTCCAGTTCAGCTACGGCGAGAACAAGAGCGTGGGGCTGCGTGTCGCCATCTCGGTGGTCTCGATCGCCGTGATCGTCGGAGCGGTGTACGTGTCCAAGCGGCGCGGGATCGCCGTGGGCGATGAGGGCAACGCCGAGCGGGTGGCCAATTCGGCGGACCCGGCGGTGGTTTCGTAGCCGGCCTCGGACCGGCCTCCTGACCGAGTGCCGGGCCGTGTACCGGCCCGGACCTGTGAGGGCCCAGCTCAAAGGGCGGGCGGGCGACGCGTGTTGACGCGTCGCCCGCCCGCTTTCGTCCATGCCGCCTGTTCTCCGTGAGCCTTCTCTCTCTTGGTGCAAATGGTTACAAAAGGGTGCACTGGGGGTGCTCGGCACACAGGTGCCACCCATGTGGCGTGTATGTTCCGGGGCCGAGAGCCACGGAAGGGACCGATCCGGTGAACAAGAAGCTCGCTGCCGCACTGTCCGGCGGTGCGGTACTGGTACTGGCGCTGTCCGGCTGCAGCAGCGACGACAAGACGAACGACAAGCTGAACTCCTGGGCCAAGCAGGTCTGTGACTCCGTGCAGCCGCAGATCAGGAAGATCGCGGCGGCCAACGCCTCGATCCAGAAAGAGACGTCGGACGACAGCGCTCCGGCGGACGTGCAGAAGGCCGACTCGCAGGGCTTCCAGGACATCTCCGATGCGTACAAGGCGATGGCGACGGCCATTCAGCGGGCCGGGGCGCCCGATGTCGAGGACGGCGCGAAGAAGCAGAAGGCCGCTGTCGCCGAGCTGAACGAGCTGTCCACGGCCTACGGCGAGCTGAAGAAGAAGTCGGACGCGCTGAACACCAAGGACCAGGCGAAGTTCGCGGACGGCCTCGAAGACGTCGCCACCGAGCTGGAGAAGCTCAGCAAGACCGGGAGCAACGCGCTGAAGGAGCTGGAGCAGGGCGAGGTGGGCCAGGCGATGGCCGAGCAGCAGAGCTGCAAGTCCGCCACCACCTCCGGGGCCGCGTCCGCGCCGGCTACGTCGAGCCAGGGCTGAGCGGGGTCCGCCCCGACCGCGGCTGAAGGGCTGCGGCTGTACGGACCCGGTGCGGCAGGACGCCCGGAGGCAGGACGCCCGGAGGCAAGACGCCCGGCGGAGGGACGCCCGGCGGCAGGACGCGGTGCGTTGACGCGGCTGCCGGTCCCCGCGCCCGCGGCGGCTCGGTCGTCGGCGCGGCCCGGTCGTCGGCGGCGCGGGCGTCTGCAGCCGAGCGGCGTCGCGATGCGCGACTACGCTGGGCGGTGTGAGTGACTCCAGGCTGTCTTCCCTGCCCTCCGCCGACCGGCCCGATGTCGCTGTGCGGCTTCGGAAGGCGCTGATCGGTGCCGAATTCACCGCCGACGGGCTTCTCGAGCTGCTCGGCGCCTCCGCGTACGCGGCCTTGGCGCGCAGTGAGGTCGTGCCGGCGCTCAGGGCGACGCGCGGGGACACGGCGCTGGCGGCGCTCGTACGCGTGTTCCTGCTGCAACAGGCGGTTCCCCGCGCGCGGGTGGAGGCCGTGCTGCCGCTCGATGCGTGCGTCGAGAGCGGCTGGCTCGTTCCCGCCGGTGCGGACGGCGACGAGATCGCCGCCGCCGTCGACGTACGGCCGTACGGCGGTCCCGAGGGCGAGGACTGGTTCATCGTGTCCGACCTGGGGTGCGCGGTCGGCGGGGCCGGAGGGATCGGAAGCCGGGACGAGGGTGTGGTGCTGGGGGTCGGTGGCGCGTCCACGACCCTGGCCGGGATCACGGTACGGACGGCTGTCGGCTCCGCGCTCGACCTCGGGACCGGCTCCGGCATCCAGGCCCTGCACGCCACGCGGCACGCCACGCGCGTGACCGCCACCGATCTCAACCCGCGCGCGCTGCACATCACGGCGCTCACGCTGGCGCTCTCCGGTGCACCGGCGGCCGATCTGCGCCAGGGCTCCCTGTTCGAGCCGGTCCGGGCCGACGAGACGTACGACCTCATCGTGTCCAACCCGCCGTTCGTGATCTCACCGGGTGCGCGGCTGACCTACCGCGACGGAGGGATGGGCGGGGACGATCTGTGCCGCACACTCGTCGCGCAGTCGGGGGAGCGGCTGAACGAGGGCGGGTTCGCGCAGTTCCTCGCCAACTGGCAGCACGTGGAGGGGGAGGACTGGCAGGAGCGGCTCCGGTCGTGGGTGCCGCGCGGGTGCGACGCGTGGATCGTGCAGCGGGAGGTCCAGGACGTCACGCAGTACGCGGAGTTGTGGCTGCGGGACGCGGGCGACCACCGCGGTGACGTGGCCGAGTACCGGGCGCGGTACGACGCGTGGCTCGACGAGTTCGAGACGCGGAAGGTCAAGGGCGTCGGGTTCGGGTGGATCACGCTGCGGAAGGCGGCGGCCGCGGATGCCGCGCCCTCGATCACCATCGAGGAGTGGCCGCATCCGGTCGAACAGCCGCTCGGTGAGGCCGTGCGGCAGCACTTCGCGCGCGTCGACTACCTGCGGTCGAACGACGACGCGGCGCTCCTCGCCGCACACTTCCGGCTGACCACCGAGGTCGTCCAGGAGCAGGTCGGGATGCCCGGCGCCGAGGACCCCGAGCATGTGGTGCTGCGTCAGAACCGGGGTATGCGCCGGGCCACGAAGGTGGACACGGTCGGCGCGGGATTCGCGGGTGTGTGCGACGGCACGCTCAGCGCGGGGCGGATTCTGGACGCCATCGCCCAGCTCGTCGGCGAAGACGCGGTGGCGCTGCGCGACCGGACGCCCGGCCAGATCCGGCTCCTCGTCGAACAGGGGTTCCTCGAACCGCTCCGGTGAGCCGCTGCCGCTGCCGCTGCCGCTGCCGCTGCCGCTGCCGCTGCCGCTGTTGTCTGCTGCTGCCTTCGCCGTGCCGCTGCCGCGCCGGGCTCGCGCGCCCGGTGACGATTTCCGGACCGTCCGGTGACCGTACCGGTGCCTCGCGCGGTGCCCTTTCCCGTGACCTGTGGGGCGTATACGCATTCCTGGGGCGCATGTTCTCCTTGTGACTGAATTGATCCGTAAAAGTGCTCCTGTCAGTGGTGCGTGCGAAGCTATTTTCAAGAGACGGATTCGACGTGTCCTCGGGGGAGGCACGCGCTGTCTCTGGGGGATCGGGGGGGTCGCGATGGCTGGGGAGCCGGAGCAGGGCCAGGGCAGGATCATCAACAACCGGTACCGGCTGCTGCGCACCCTGGGCGCGGGCGGCATGGGCCGGGTCTGGCTCGCGTACGACGAGGAGCTGGCCTGCGAGGTCTCCATGAAGGAGATCTCCCTGCCCGACGTCCCGCTCGACGCCACCGAGCCCGCCCAACGCATCGCACGGGCCCGCAGCGAGGCCCGGCACGCCGCGCGGCTGCGCGGACACCCGCATGTGGCGACGGTCCACGACGTGGTGCTGCACGAGGGCCTGCCGTGGATCGTCATGGAGTACGTGCCGGACGCGATCGACCTCCAGGCGGTCGTACGCCGGCGGGGGCCGCTCGCTCCCGAGCAGGTCGCCCGCATCGGCCTCGCCGTCCTCGACGCCCTCACCGCGGGCCACCGGATCGGCATCCTGCACCGCGATGTCAAACCGGCCAACATCCTGCTGGCCGCCGACGCCTCGGGCGACCTCTACGCCCGCGTGCTGCTCACCGACTACGGCATCGCCCTCCAGCCGGAGTCCCACGAGCCCCGGCTCACCGCGACCGCCGGCATCCTCGGCACCCCCGGATACCTGGCGCCGGAGCGTGCGCGGGGCGAGCCGCCCACCCCGGCCGCCGACCTGTTCTCGCTCGGCGCCACGCTGTACGCGGCGGTGGAGGGCCGCGGCCCCTTCGACCGGCACGGCGAGTACGCGACGCTCACGGCCCTGCTCGGGGAGGAACCGACACCGCCCGTCCGCGCCGGTGAACTCGCCCCCGTCCTGCACGGACTGCTCATCAAGGACCCGGTGCGCCGGCTGTCGCCGGAGGCGGTGGCACGCGGACTGCAGCGGGTGACCGGAGCGGGCGGCGAACCGGCCCCGCCGGGCTGGGGGGCCACCCCCGCGTCCGCGCCCGGCGCCTTCGGCCCGGCCCCCGCCACGCCCGGCACCCCGGGTACGCCCGGCGGACACGGAACCGCCGGTGCGCCTCCGGGGTACGTGGCGAGCGCGCCGCCCGGGTACGTGGCCGCCGGTCAGCACGGCCTCGGCGGCACCCCGAACACGCCGGGCGCACCCCAGTCGCCGTACACCCCGAACACGCCGGGCGCACCCCAGTCGCCGTACACCCCGAACACACCGGGCGCACCCCACACGCCGTACGCGCCGCAGACGCCCGGAGCCCCGCACACCCCCGGCGCGTCACCCGCCGCGCCGAACACCCCGCACACTCCGGCGGGCGGCCCGGCCGGGTACGACCCGTGGCAGCAGGGGCAGCAGCCGCGAGGACCCTACGGCGGCTACAACCCGTACGGGGGCGGCGGCCCCACGCCCTACGGGGGAGGCGCGGCCGCGCCTCCCGGCAACGCGGGGTTCCCGACCGTCACGGCCGGGGGACCGCCGCCCGGTGGACCCCGGCGTAAGACGCCCGCGGCGGCGATCGTCGGGATCGTGGTCGCCGTGCTGCTGGTGGCGGGCGGCGGGACCTGGGCCGCGGTCAACTTCTCGGACGATCAGGACACCGAACGCTCCGACACGTCCAAGGAGCGCGAGCCGCAGCCGGGCTCGGAGTACCCCTACGGCGAGCGGGCCGCCCTCAAGAAGCCGCTGGAGGTGGGGGACTGCGTGAAGGCGGTCTGGACGGGCACGGCGTTCGACTCGGTGCCCGACCTCGGAGTGGTCGACTGCGCCGAGGACTGGCCGGACGGCCAGGTCGTGGCGGTGGAGAGGGCGTCGGACCACGCCGACGCGAAGGCCGGCGGCGCGCGCCGCTGCGCCGCCCAGGCGGACACGATCGCCGAGGCCCTGCCCGACGCGGGGGTCTACGCGCTCGTCCCGTCGGAGGAGGGCTTCACCACGGCCAAGGGCGGTACGGCGTGCCTCGTCCTCGGCAAGCACGTCCCGATCGGCGGCGAGGTGGGCCGGCTCCGGGACGTGGGCATGAACCTGTGGCCCACGCAGATGGCCGTCGGCGACTGCTGGGACTACACCACCAGGGAGGACGACGAGGGATACGACGCTCCGCTGACCGACTGTGCCGAAGCGCACACCGACCAGGTCGTCGGATCGGTCCAGGCTCCCGCCAACATGACCTTCGACGGCGCCCTCGCCGAAGGCGGAAAGCTGTGCACCAACAGGTTCGAGTCGAGTTGGGCGCCCGGCACCGACCTGATCGTGTCGGGATGGGTGTCCGACAAGGAGGAATGGAAGAAGGGCTTCAGCAAGGTGGTGTGCACGGTGCGCAACGCCGACGTGTCGAAAACGACCGGGAAGATACGCACGCCCGGCTCGGTCTGAGGGCACGGTACGCCTCGCGTTCACCTCGGGTTCGCGCGCCCGCCGCCCGTCCGTGCCAGCCTCCCGTCCCGGGGTGGTCGAGGGGTGGGAGGACGGGACATGGAGAGCGGACCGGCGATCTTCGTGGGAGTGGTGTTCGCCCTGTTCGGGGGCGCGCTGCTGCTGTGGACCGTGTCGCGGCTGCGCCGGGGTGAGCCGGTCGCCCAAGGGGTGCGCCCCGCGTTGTCGGCGTCGCTCGCCAGCGGCACGGCGGTCACCGCTCTCGTGCTCGCCGCGTGGTGCCTCACCCGAGTCTGAGAGGGGCCGGGCAGCCGGGGCAGACGAGCGTGCGGGGTAACGAGATGTGACGCTCCGCATACTCCCCGAACGGGTCGCCGCACACGCCGGGCGGCAGGAATGGCGGTAGTCGGGTTACCGTTCGAGTGGCCGTTGCGGGCTTTTCCCGTTTGACACGGGGGCGGGATGTACCGTCACACTCCGCAGCGTCAGCACGACCCGACCCCCGGGCCGGCCGCCGAGCCCCGTGCGCGGCTACGGCCTCCGGGGGCGCCCGCCCCGGGACGCCAGCCTGGGGAGACCCAGCGTCGACCGGAGAGAAGAGCGAAGTTGTCCCCGACCAGCGAGACCGCGAAGGGCGGCCGCCGACTCGTCATCGTCGAGTCGCCTGCCAAGGCGAAGACGATCAAGGGCTATCTCGGCCCCGGCTACATCGTCGAGGCGAGCGTGGGGCACATCCGCGACCTTCCCAACGGCGCCGCGGAGGTGCCCGAGCAGTACACCGGCGAGGTGCGCCGCCTCGGCGTGGACGTCGAGCATGACTTCGCGCCCGTCTACGTGGTCAACGCGGACAAGAAGGCGCAGGTCAGGAAGCTCAAGGATCTCCTGAAGGAGTCCGACGAACTCTTCCTCGCCACCGATGAGGACCGCGAGGGCGAGGCCATCGCCTGGCACCTCCAGGAGGTCCTCAAGCCCAAGGTCCCGGTCAAGCGGATGGTCTTCCACGAGATCACCAAGGCCGCGATCCAGGCTGCCGTCGCCAACCCCCGCGAGCTGAACCAGAAGCTGGTCGACGCCCAGGAGACCCGCCGCATCCTCGACCGTCTCTACGGCTACGAGGTCTCGCCGGTCCTGTGGAAGAAGGTCATGCCGCGGCTGTCGGCGGGCCGCGTCCAGTCCGTCGCGACCCGGCTCGTCGTGGAGCGGGAGCGCGAGCGGATCGCCTTCCGCTCGGCCGAGTACTGGGACCTGACCGGCACCTTCGCGACCGGCCGCGCGGGCGACGCCTCCGACCCGTCGTCCCTGGTCGCCCGGCTGCAGTCCGTGGACGGCCGCCGGGTCGCCCAGGGCCGTGACTTCGACTCGCTCGGGCAGCTCAAGAGCGCGAACATCCTGCACCTGGACGAGACGGACGCCCGCGCGCTGGCCGCCGCCCTGGAGAACACCCGGTTCGCGGTCCGCTCCGTCGAGTCCAAGCCGTACCGCCGCTCGCCGTACGCCCCCTTCCGCACGACGACGCTCCAGCAGGAGGCCTCGCGCAAGCTGGGCTTCGGTGCGAAGGCGACGATGCAGGTGGCGCAGAAGCTGTACGAGAACGGCTTCATCACCTATATGCGTACGGACTCCACGACGCTCAGCGACACCGCCGTGGCCGCCGCCCGCGCCCAGGTCACCCAGCTGTACGGCGCCGACTACCTGCCGGCCCAGCCGCGGACGTACGCCGGGAAGGTCAAGAACGCGCAGGAGGCGCACGAGGCGATCCGGCCCTCGGGCGATCGTTTCCGCACGCCCGCCGAGACCGGTCTGACCGGCGACCAGTTCAAGCTCTACGAACTGATCTGGAAGCGGACGGTCGCCTCCCAGATGAAGGACGCGGTCGGCAACAGCGTCACGGTGAAGATCGGCGGCACCGCCTCCGACGGCCGGGACGCCGAGTTCAGCGCCTCCGGCAAGACGATCACCTTCCACGGCTTCCTCAAGGCATACGTCGAGGGCGCCGACGACCCGAACGCCGAACTCGACGACCGCGAGCGCAGGCTGCCGCAGGTCGGCGAGGGCGATGCGCTCTCCGCCGAGGAGATCACGGTCGACGGGCACGCCACCAAGCCCCCGGCCCGCTACACCGAGGCGTCGCTGGTCAAGGAGCTCGAAGAGCGCGAGATCGGCCGCCCGTCGACGTACGCGTCGATCATCGGCACCATCCTCGACCGGGGCTATGTGTTCAAGAAGGGCACGGCCCTCGTGCCGTCCTTCCTGAGCTTCGCCGTGGTCAACCTGCTGGAGAAGCACTTCGGGCGGCTCGTCGACTACGACTTCACCGCGAAGATGGAGGACGACCTCGACCGCATCGCGCGCGGTGAGGCCCAGGCCGTGCCGTGGCTGAGGCGGTTCTACTTCGGCGAGGGCACGGCCCCCGGCGGCACGGCGGCCGAGGCCGGCAACGGCGACGGGGACCACCTCGGCGGGCTGAAGGAACTGGTCACCGACCTGGGCGCGATCGACGCCCGCGAGGTGTCGTCGTTCCCCGTCGGCGACGGCATCGTGCTGCGCGTCGGGCGCTACGGCCCGTACATCGAGCGCGGTGAGAAGGACGCGGAAGGACATCAGCGGGCCGACGTGCCCGAGGACATGGCTCCCGACGAGCTGAGCGTCGAACTCGCCGAGGAACTGCTCGCCAAGCCGAGCGGCGACTTCGAGCTGGGCGCCGACCCCGCGACGGGCCACCAGATCATCGCCCGCGACGGGCGCTACGGCCCGTACGTCACCGAGGTGCTCCCCGAGGGCACCCCGAAGACCGGCAAGAACGCGGTCAAGCCGCGCACGGCCTCGCTGTTCAAGTCGATGTCGCTGGACACGGTGACCCTGGCCGACGCGCTGAAGCTGATGTCGCTGCCGCGCGTGGTCGGCACCGACGCCGAGGGCCAGGAGATCACCGCGCAGAACGGCCGGTACGGGCCGTACTTGAAGAAGGGCACGGACTCGCGCTCGCTGCAGACCGAGGACCAGCTCTTCACGATCACCCTTGAAGAGGCGCTGGCGATCTACGCCCAGCCCAAGCAGCGCGGGCGGGCCGCCGCCAAGCCGCCGCTGAAGGAGCTGGGCGAGGACCCGGTCAGCGCGAAGCCGGTCGTGGTGAAGGACGGCCGCTTCGGGCCGTACGTCACCGACGGCGAGACCAACGCGACGCTGCGGTCCGGGGACAGCGTGGAGACGATCACGCCCGAGCGCGGGTACGAACTGCTCGCGGAGAAGCGGGCGAAGGGTCCCGTCAAGAAGACGGCGAAGAAGGCGCCGGCGAAGAAGACGGCGACCAAGACCGCAGCGAAGAAGGCCGCGCCGGCGAAGAAGACCGCCGCCGCGAAGAAGACGGCGGCTTCGAAGACGGCCGCGGCCAAGAAGGCGGCTCCGGCGAAGAAGGTGGCCGCGAAGAAGGCTGCGGCTTCCGGGGACGGCGCCTAGCAGCTCGGGGGTGCGGGGCTGGATGAGTTCGCGGCTGTGGGCTGCTCGTGGCTTGTCGGGCGGTTCCCCGCGCCCCTGACGGGGTGCCCGTGCTCGGCGGTGGCCGGAAGTGGCCGCCTTCGCCTCGTCGGATGTGTGCGTTTCGTGTGACTTGGTCATGCGCCGTGCGTGCGTTCGGGCGCTGCTTCTGGGTGTCGGTGCGTGCCGATAGGCTGAAAGCATGATGCGAGCCGAGCAGCCTACGGCCCACGACCCGGCCCCCGATGACGCCCTGGCAGCCGACTCCAGGGAGCGCGCCGTACGGGCGCTGCTGCGCCGGCCGCAGCTGAAACGGTTGTGGGGCGCACAACTCGTGGGCGGGGTGGGCGATGTCCTCGCCCTGTTCGTGCTGGTGCTCCTCGCCTTCCAGGCGGCGATCGCCGAGGGTTCCTTCGGCGGTGGATACCGGGGCGTCGCGCTCACCGTGGCCGCCGTCTTCGGTACGCGCGCCCTCGCGACCCTGCTGTTCGGGGCCGTACTCCTCGGGCCGCTCACCTCCCTGACCGCGCAGGAGGGCCCCCTCGACCGCCGCTGGACCATGGTCGGCGCGGACGGGGTGCGGGTGCTGCTGCTGATCGTCGCGCCCCTGTGGATCGACTGGACGCCGGACAACGCGCCGGCCGTGCTGCTGGTCACCGCGTTCGTGGTCGGTGTCGCCGAGCGGTTCTGGACGGTCTGCCGGGAGAGCGCGGCGCCCGCGCTGCTGCCCGCGCCGCCGCTGGAGGGCGCGACCGTACGGCCGCTGCCGGACCACATGGACGCGCTGCGGCGCCTGGCACTGCGCACGACATTCGTCGCCGTGCCTCTCGCGGCCGTCGTCCTCGTCGTCGCGTCGCTGCTCAACAACCTGCTGGGTGCGGGGCTCGACTGGTTCGGGCAGCACCAGGCCGCGCTCGCCTCCTATGTCGCCGCCGGGCTGTTCGCCGCCTCGCTGTCCCTGGTGACGTTCCTCGAACTGCCCAGGACGCGCACCCCCCGCGCGCGGTCGCCGCTGGAGGGGCTGCGCCGGCCCAGGACCGGCACCGGTGTGGACAAGGGCCGTACGGGTGCGATCCCGCTCCTGGTGCCGGCGTGCGGTGCGGTCGCCGGTGCGATCGCCGCCGTCGTCGCCGTCGCCGTGCTGCACGCCAAGGACCTGGGCGGCGGACCGGTGCTGTTCGGGCTGTTCGTCGCCGCGGTGACCGGTGGTGTGGGCGTCGGCATCCGGCGGGCGCCGTCCGTGCTGCCCTCGCTGTCCCGGCGCCGGCTGCTCGCCCTCGCGATCGCCTTCACCGGTGTCGCGCTGCTCGCCGCGGGCCTGACCCCGGATGTCACCAGCGTGGTGCTGATCCTGGGGCTGGCCGGCGTCGGCGCGGGCATCGCCGCCAACACCGGCCACACACTGCTCGACCAGGAGGCCGAGGACTTCCGGCGGGCGCGGACCACCGAGCATCTGCACGCCGTCGTACGGGTGTTCGTGGCGGTGGCGGCGCTCGTGGCGCCGCTGGTCGCGGCGGCCATCGGGCCGCACCGGCTGGAGAGCGGGAAGTTCGTGTTCGCGCACGGGGGTGCGGCGTTCACGCTGATGCTGGTGGGGGCGCTGCTGCTGCCGGTGGCCGCGCTGGTGCTGGCGAAGGTCGACGACCGTTCCGGGGTGCCGCTGCGGCAGGATCTGCGGGACGCGTTGCTGAAGGGCGACGATCCCGTGCAGGCACCCGCGGCCTCGGGGTTCTTCATCGCCCTGGAGGGCGGTGACGGGGCCGGGAAGTCCACCCAGGTCGAGGCGCTCGCCGAGTGGGTCCGGGCCAAGGGGCACGAGGTCGTGGTGACGCGGGAGCCGGGGGCCACCCCGGTGGGCAAGCGGCTGCGGTCGATCCTGCTGGACGTGTCGAGCGCCGGGCTGTCGCACCGGGCCGAGGCGCTTCTCTACGCGGCCGACCGCGCCGAGCACGTGGACACGGTGGTGCGGCCCGCGCTGGAGCGGGGCGCCGTCGTCATCTCCGACCGGTACATCGACTCGTCCGTGGCGTACCAGGGGGCCGGGCGCGACCTCTCACCCACCGAGATCGCCCGGATCTCGCGGTGGGCGACCGACGGGCTCGTGCCGCATCTGACCGTGCTGCTGGACGTGTCGCCCGAGGCCGCGCGCGAGCGGTTCACCGAGGCGCCGGACCGGCTGGAGTCGGAGCCGGCGGAGTTCCACGAGCGGGTGCGGGCGGGCTTCCTGACGCTGGCCGCCGCGGACGCCGGACGGTACCTGGTCGTCGACGCCGCGCAGGACCCGGAAGCGGTGACGACCGTGGTCCGGGCTCGGCTCGACGTGATGCTGCCGCTGTCCGAGGCCGAGGTGAGGGCGCAGGAGGAGGCCCGGCGCAAGGCCGAGGAGGAAGCGCGGCGCAAGGCCGAGGAGGAGGCCGCGCGCAAGGCCGAGGAGGAGCGCCTGGAGCGGGAGCGCCAGGAGGAGCTGGCGCGGCTGCGGGCCGAGGAGGAGGAGCGCAAGCGGCGCGAGCTGGAGGAGGCTCAGCGCCGCGAGGCGGAGCGGCAGGCGGAGGAGGCCCGGCAGCGGGCCGAGGAGGCGCGTCGCCGTGCCGAGGAGGAGCAGGCGCGGCTCCTCGCGGAGGAGAAGGCCCGTGCCGCGGAGGAGGAACGGCGGCGGGTCGAGGAGGAACGGCGCCGCAAGCAGGCCGCGGAGGAGCAGCGGCTGCGGGCGGAGGCGGAAGCGCTCCGTATGGAGAAGCAGCGGAAGGCCGAGGAGGCGCTGCTCCGGGCCGAGGAGGCGCGACGGGTGGCCGCCGCGGCGGAGGCCGAGCGGGCGGCTCGGGCCGAGGCGGAACGGGTCGCGGCGGAGCGCGCCGAGGCGCAGCGCGCGGCCGAGGCCGAGCAGGAGGCCAGGGCCGAGGCGGAGAGGGCCGCGGCTGCCCGGCGGGCCGCGGAGGCCGAGCGGGGCGCTGGACGTGAGCCGGCCGGTGGGGGCTCCGGCGGTGGTTCCGGCCGGGGTTCCGGGAGCGATGACGCGGTCACGGTGGCCACGCCGTTCGTGACGCCGACGAACGCGTCGGGTGGGCCCGTGGACGAGACGGCTGTGCTGCCTCCGGTGCGGGAGGACGGGCCGGGTGCGGCTGGTTCGCCGAGGGCGTCCGGGTCTTCGCGTGCGGCGGGTGCCGCGGGCGTCGCGGGCTCTGCGGGTTCGTCCGGTGGGGCGGATTCCGAGACGACGGCGAAGCTGCCCAAGCCGCCGGTACCGCCGTCGGGGGCGGCCGCGGAGGACGAGACCGCGGTGCTGCCGCCGGTGCCTCCGGGCGCGGCGGACGAGACGGCTGTGCTGCCTCCGGTGCGGGACGACCGGGTGCCGCCGGGGTACTTCCGGGACGAGCGGCCCGCGCCCGACGGGGCTGAGGGGCGCACGCGCGAGCTTCCGCAGGTCGACGAGGAGGGGACGCCGCGGCGCCGCCCCCGGTCGGACTGGGCCGAGGAGACGCCGCTGGACGATCTGCCCACGCTGGCCGACGAACTGCTCGGGTCGCACGACGAGGACGACACCGGCGAGGGGCGGGGCTGGCGGCGTCGGCGGCGGTGAGCTGAGCCGACGGTCCCCGGGCGCGGGAGGCGGCGACTGACTGCCTGTTCGCCGTGAGGGTTCTGCGCCGGGGCGGAGCGCTGCGCGGCGTGGCATCGCTCGTGCGGGTCTCCCGCGTCGCTTCGGCGTGCGCGGGCCGGCGTGCGGGGTCCGGCGTGCGCGGTCCGGCCCCGGTGAGCGGTGCCGCGTCGGTGAGCGGTGCCGGGTCGGGTTGTCGGTGGGGTCGCGCACAATGGGGCGCGGAGCGGTGTCGTAGACGGAGGGCGGTGGGTCATGGCCGTGTGGGACGACCTGGTGGGGCAGGAGCGCCTGAGCGCGCAGCTGGACGCCGCCGCCCGGGACGCCGACGCGATCGTCACGGCGGCGACGACGGGCACGACGCCTCCGGAGGCGTCGAAGATGACGCACGCGTGGCTGTTCACCGGGCCGCCGGGCTCCGGCCGGACGACGGCGGCGCGGGCGTTCGCGGCGGCGCTGCAGTGCGTGAGCCCGGACCGGGCCCTCGGGGGGAGCCCCGGGTGCGGGTTCTGCGACGGATGCCATACGGCACTGGTGGGGACCCACGCCGATGTCAGCACCGTGGCGGCGGTGGGTACGCAGATCCTGGCCGACGACATGCGGGACACCGTGCGGAAGTCGTACACCTCACCGGCCAACGGGCGCTGGCAGGTGATCCTCGTCGAGGACGCCGAGCGGTTGAACGAGAAGTCGGCGAACGCGGTGCTCAAGGCCGTGGAGGAGCCCGCCCCCCGGACGGTGTGGATGCTGTGCGCGCCCTCGCTGGAGGACGTGCTGCCGACCATTCGCTCGCGCTGCCGGCATGTGGGGCTGCTCACCCCGTCGGTGGACGCGGTGGCGGACATGCTCGTACGGCGGGAGGGCATCGAGCCGGAGGCGGCCGCGCTGGCTGCCCGGGCCACCCAGGGACACATCGAGTGGGCCCGCCGGCTGGCCACCGATCCGCGGGCTCGGGAGCGGCGGGCCGCCGTGCTGAAGCTGCCGTTGCGGGTCGAGGACATCGGAGGGTGCCTCAGGGCCGCGCAGGAGCTGGTGGACGCCGCGTCGGAGGAGTCGAAGCAGCTGGCCGAAGAGGTCGACACCAAGGAGACCGAGGAGCTGAAGGCGGCGCTCGGCGGGGTGCAGGGCGGACGTATGCCGCGCGGTACGGCCGGGGTGATGAAGGACCTGGAGGACAAGCAGAAGCGGCGGCGTACGCGGGCCCAACGGGACAGCCTGGATCTCGCGCTGACCGAGCTGACGGGGTTCTACCGGGACGTGCTGGCCCTGCAGTTGGGGGCGCGGGTCGCGCTCGCCAACGTCGAGGTGCGGGACAGCCTGGAGCGGATGGCGCGGGGCGGCACACCGGAGTCGACCCTGCGGCGGATCGACGCGATCGCGGCCTGCCGGGAGGCGCTGGAGAGGAACGTGTCGCCGCTGCTAGCCGTGGAGGCGATGACGATGGCGCTGCGGGCCGGATGACGGACGGGCGGCGCGGCCGGCTGGGCCGGGTCGGCGCGTTCGGTTGACCGCGTCACTCGTACGAGGCGCATTCGTTGCCATTCGTGATCAATTGAGTGGTTCTGGTTACCCTCGCGAGATGCACACCAGGCGTACTTCCCGGCCGAACCGGTCCCTGCGGGCCGGCGGCGCGCTGCTCGCTGCCGCCGCGCTGCTCGTCGCGGGCTGCTCCTCAGGCGGTTCCAGTACGGCGGCCAGGGTGGCGGACGGGGGCCCGGGCCTCGGCGCGCAGCCCCGGGCGACACCGCCGGTACCGGCTTCGTACCACCGGCAGAAGCTGCGCTGGCGCGACTGCGAGATCCCCGGTTTCCAGTGCGCCACGATGAAAGCGCCCCTCGACTACGCGAAACCGGACGACGGTGACATCCGGCTGGCCGTCTCGCGGCGGAAGGCGACGGGCCCCGGTGAGCGGCTCGGCTCGCTGCTGGTCAACCCCGGCGGGCCGGGCGGGTCGGCGGTCGGGTACGTGCAGGGGTACGCGGGCATCGGCTACCCGGCCGAGGTGCGGGCGCGCTACGACATGGTGGCGGTGGATCCGCGGGGCGTGGCCGGCAGCGAGCCGGTGGAATGCCTCACCGGACGCCAGATGGACAGGTACACGCAGACGGACCTCACCCCGGACGGCAAGGGGGAGACGGCCAAGCTGGTCGCGGCGTACAAGCGGTTCGCGGAGGGATGCGGGAAGCGGGCGCCGCGGCTGCTGCGGCACGTCTCCACGGTCGAGGCGGCCCGGGACATGGACATCCTGCGGGCCGTGCTGGGCGACGAGAAGCTGACCTATGTGGGCGCCTCGTACGGGACGTTCCTCGGGGCGACGTACGCGGAGCTGTTCCCCGAGCGGGTCGGCCGGCTGGTGCTGGACGGCGCGCTGGACCCCTCCCTGCCCGCCCGCCGGCTGAACCAGGAGCAGACGGCCGGGTTCGATACGGCCTTCCAGGCTTTCGCGAAGGACTGCGTGGGGCGGCGGGACTGTGTGCTGGGGAGCACGCCGGCGCAGGTCGGCGAGAACCTGCGCGCGTTCTTCGCGCGGCTGGACGCACGACCGCTGCGGACCGGTGACGCCGACGGCCGGCGGCTCGGCGAGTCCCTGGCCACGACGGGCGTGATCGCGGCGATGTATGACGAGGGAGCCTGGCCGCGGCTGCGCCAGGCCCTCACCGAGGCGGTCGGAAAGAGGGACGGCGCCGGTCTGCTCGCCCTCTCGGACAGCTACTTCGAACGCGGCCCCGCCGGTACCTACTCCAACCTGATGTACGCCAACGCGGCCGTGAACTGCCTCGACCTTCCCGCCGCCTACAACAGCCCCGAGGAGGTCGAACGCGCCCTCCCCCGGTTCGAGAAGGCGTCCCCGGTGTTCGGCCGGGCGCTCGCGTGGTCCTCCCTGAACTGTGCGTACTGGCCGGTGCGGGCGACGGGCGGACCGCACCGGATCGAGGCGAAGGGCGCCGCCCCGATCGTCGTCGTCGGCACCACGCGGGACCCCGCCACCCCCTACCGCTGGGCCCGGGGCCTGGCCTCCCAGCTCTCCTCCGCCCGCCTCCTCACCTACGACGGCGACGGCCACACCGCCTACGGCCGAGGCAGCGCCTGCATCGACTCCGCGATCAACGCCTACCTGCTCCGCGGCACCGCCCCCGCCGACGGAATGCGCTGCTCAGCGTCCTGAGCACCGACCACCGAGACGGCCCTCCCGGGGCCCCCCAGGTGCTCCGATCCCTGGTTCGGAGCACTCGGGAAACTGTGTAGACTTACCGACGTTGCTGACCGCACCATAGTGCAGACAGCGCGCCGCCTTAGCTCAGATGGCCAGAGCAACGCACTCGTAATGCGTAGGTCTCGGGTTCGAATCCCGAAGGCGGCTCTGTGGAAGCCTCAGGACTCACTCGCCGTGACCTGGGGCTTTTGCTTTTAGCGGATGCGGATGCGGATGCGGATGCGGCGGGCGCGGGCCACCCGGCTGTCCCCGGTCTCAGTTGTGGTCTCAGACGCGGGTTGGCGCATGGCGTCCTTGGAGAGATGCGAGCGGCCCTTTAGGTATCGGCGGGTCTGGCTGATCTGGGTGCGCCGGAGGTCTCCATGATGCTCACGCTGTCGACACCCAGGCGGCGGTCGGGGGGGGCCGGGGGGGGCCCCCCCCCGGCGGTTGTGTTTGTTTCGGGGTTCTTTCCTTCCCCGTCGACAAAGGAAGGGGGTGTTCTTCCCCCCCAAAACATTAACCCCC
>NZ_JBVIYK010000016.1:55979-64558 GCF_055592645.1 Streptomyces sp. NPDC041108
GGGGTGGTGTTGGGGTGGGTGGGGTGTGGGGGGTTCCTTGGTGTTATCAGTTTGACAACCACCGGGGTGGTGGGGGGTCCGCCCTTTGACCCCCCCCGACCGGCCGGTTGGGCTGGTTCAGGGCTTCTCGCCGTCCCGGTCGACGAGGGACTGGGTCGTCTTCATCTCGCAGAATGTGACCTCGCCCTTCTTGTGCGAGCGCCCAGCCGACGAGCCGTCCTCGTACTTCTCCTCGTAGTCGCGCACCGCGACGGACTGGGTCCCCTGGTACTGGAAGGTGTCGGGGTCGAGGAGGTACTCCCGGCGCTGAACGGCCTTGCTGCCCAGGTCCGGGTATATGGCGATGGCGTCATGCCCCATCGGGTCCTTCACCAGGTGCGGGACCACCTCGATCCCGGGGTCCGCGGCCAGGGCCCGGTACAGCTTGGCCATGCCCTGCGGATGCACGGGATAGGCCTCGTCGAGGGTTGCCAGGAGCGCGAAGGTCTCGACCTGCTCACCCGTCAAACCGGTGTCCTTGCCCAGGGGGAACATGTCCGCCGCCTGCTTCCGGATCTCGGCGGGGTCGTCCGGCAGCGAGGCGAGCAGGCGATACAGCCGCCTCTGCGAGGGCTCGTTGTCGCCGTCCTTGTCGTCCTCCCTCACGGGGCTGTCGTACTGGACCCACTCCTCGCTCACCTCGGGCTTGGCGTCGGGCGCCGCGTCCGACGCTCCGTATCGGCACTGCGCGGTCTTCAGGTAGACCCACTGGCCGTCGCGCGGATGCAGATCCGGCTGCTGCGACACCACTTGTGCCGCCTGCTCCAGGACTGCCGTCGCGGACGTCAGGTCGGGCCCGGCAGGCTGCACGCCGCGCTCGGGTCCATCGCCACCGACGAGCATGGTCACCAGCACCGCGATGGTGATCACCGTCGCGGCGCCCCCCGCAGCCGTCACGCGCCAGTCCAGCCGCATCCTGCGGGCGGAGCCCTGCTGCGCTGCCCTCAGCAGCTTCTGGCGGCCGGGAACCAGCCGCACCCGGTCCGGCGTCGGCGCATCGGCGCGCAGCTCGTGCATCTTGGTCATGTCATCCATGGGTTACCGCCCCGTTGTGGTCGCTTACGAGGGTGGGGTCGGCGCCGAGCGCCGCACGCATCTTGCGCCGCGCCCGGCTCAGCCGGGAGCGGACCGTGCCGACCGGCACCCTGAGGGCGTCGGCACACTCCTGGTAAGTGAAGTCCGCCCAGGCGACCAGCAGCAGCACATGCCGGTCCTTCCCGGGCAAGGCCGCGATCGCCCCGGCCAGCGCCTGCTGCGAGGCCTCGGCAGTCACCCGCTCGTCGGCCCGTTCCGACCAGGACTCGGCCACCGGGTCGACGCCGGTACGGGCCAGCGCCCGCAGCGTCCGCACTTCGGAACGACGGTGGCTGCCGATGAGGTTGCCGGCGATGCCGTAGAGCCACGGCCGGGCACTGGCGCGCGCGACGTCGTAGCGGGCACGGTTGCGGAAGGCGATGAGGAAGGTCTGCGCCGTGATGTCGTCGGCGTGACTGTCGCCCAGCCGGCGCATCACATACCGGTGGATCTCGGCGGCGTGTCTGTCGTAAAGCCTGGCGAATACCTCCGGCCGCTCCAGGGATTCCTGGATGACCAGCGCGTCGTCGGTGGGTGGATCCCCCACGAGGCCCTCGCTTCTTCGTGCATATAGGAGTGGAGTGCATTCCACCCCCTGTTGTCCGAAGCGGCCAGGAGGGTTCACGCGCAGGTATTGAACCGCTCGCACGGAGATGCGCCAGTTCGTGAGCCCGGACAGCCCACCAGCTCCCGCCGCCAGAAACCGTGACAGCGGCGCTCCACTCTGGAGGCTTGGGACATGGTCATGCTCAGAAGTACTCACCCCGTGCCAACACCAGGCCTTACCGACAGGGGCGGGCACCCCGGACGGAGACCCGGCAAGTGTCCTCGGGTCCGGCACATGGCAGATCTCGCAGCGGACCGCCCGGCAGATGTCAGCCCACGTCACCCGGTTCGAACGGGCCGGCACCCTCCACGGCGGGCCTGTGCTGCGGGTCTGAAGCGCGCCGGCCGACGCAGGCAGAATGATCGCAGGACAGCCGTCAGCACCCCCGCACCGGTGTTTCCTCCACCACAAGGGCGACGAGGCCGAGTGTGCAACCGCGTGACTGACCCTTCTCCCCGTGAAGATTCGGAGCCGCAGGAGCTTCTGTCGGGTTTCCACAAGTGCTCAAGCTGAACTCCGGGCTGGGCTGCTCATCGTCCGGCAGCCGCACCGCGCAGGGCGGCGCACATTGAGCCAGCGCCGTTGGCCGGGTCGTAGGCGCAGCGTTCAACTTCGGCTTGATGCAGTCGCGTCGGGCAGGCTGACTCTGTTCCCTGATCGGCAACCACGTAAGATCACCTCGCCCGATCCGGTAGTGACAGGGAGGCCGAACACCCATGTCGGATCAGCGTGTTGTGGTCGTGACCGGGGGAGGAACGGGAATCGGTGCGGCAACCGCGCGGCTGCTTCGGGCGGCCGGGCACGATGTTGTCGTCTCCGGGCGGCGACCGGAGCCTTTGCAACGCGTCGCACAGGAAACCGGAGCCTTGGCCTGCCCGGCTGATACCACAGACCCGGACGCTGTTCGTCACCTCGTCGAAACTGCGGTCGCGCGATTCGGCCGACTCGATGGGCTGGTCGTCAACGCGGGAGTGGGACGCAGCGGGAGTGTCGGGGAACTGTCCGATGAGGACTGGGAGGCGGTGCTTCGTACCAATCTCACGGGCCCCTTCCTTCTGATGCGGGCCGCATTGCCGCACTTGGTCCGGGCCCGGGGATCTGTCGTCGCGGTCGCTTCGGTCGCTGCCCTGCGCAACGGGGTGCGCAATGCCGCCTACGCCACGTCCAAGGCGGCACTGCTGCAGTTGTGCCGGTCGCTGTCTGTGGACTACGGGCCTCAGGGCTTGCGGGCCAACACTGTCTGCCCCAGCTGGGTGCGCACGGAGATGGCCGACCGCCGCATGGCCCGGTTCGCCGACGACGTCGGACTGGCCTCCGCCGGGGTCGACGGAGCATATGAGGAGGCCACCCGGCTGCTGCCGGCGCGCCGCCCCGGAGAGCCTCGTGAGGTGGCCGAGGCCATCGCCTGGCTGCTGTCGCCGGCTGCGTCCTTCGTCAACGGCGCTGTACTGACCGTGGACGGGGGCGTGACTGCGCTGGATCCCGGCCATGTTCCATTTGATTTCCGCATCACCCCGCGCGACAACGAGGGTTGATCCCTTCTGCTTGTGCCGCATCAGGCAACGTTCGCCCTGTTCCCCGTCAAGTTCTTCTGTTCAGTGCCTTGAGTGCACACTTCCGAGGTCGCTGGAGAGCTCTTCCTGCGTCCTCGTCTGGCGGTGTGGTTGCGGAACATCCGTGTCAGATCGTGCGCCAGGCCTTCGGTTGCCCTGGAGGGCGGATGACGGGCCGTCGATTTCGGGACCTGCCTGAAGTCGTCCCACAGATAACTCGGCGGAGGCGATCGGCGAGGAGGTCACCAGTCTGCCGGCGCCCGGCCGTAGCAGGCGCTGAGCTCGGCCCCGGTGGTCGGACAGCCGCGTGGAGGAGCCAACCGCTCTTACTCGTTGTCGTCGGTGCGGAGGGTCAGGTCGAGGAGGCCGGGGAAGCGGGCGTCGAACTCCTCGCGGCGCAGCCGGTTGAGCCGTTTGGGGCCCTGGTCCCGCTGTTCGACCAGGCCGGCGTCGCGCAGGACCGAAAAGTGGTGGCTCTTTGCGGCCCGGCCGACCGGTACGTCGAAGTTGCTGCAGCTGAGCGCCCAGTCGGGGTGGCTGGCCAGGTCGCGGATCAGCTGGATGCGCACGCGATCCGCGAGCGCGGACAGGGCGGTGAGGAGCGGGACGTCGTCGGGGTGCGTATGCACAGGCGCCGGACGGTGACTTGCGCCTTCAGCCTGGTCCGACATTCCGATGTCCTCCTTCGCCCAGTGTTCGATGACCATCTTACAGTGCTAGTGTTCGCTTCCGGTTGAACACTCCCGGAGGGCGGTTTGAGTATGCGTGCGGTCGAGTTCCGTGAGTACGGCGGTCCCGAGGTGCTGCGGGTCGTGCAGGCCGCGGCACCCGAGCCGGGCCCTGGCCAGGTGGCCATCGAGGCCGTCTGGGCAGGGGTGAACTTCGCGGACGTGAAAGCGCGTGCCGACGGGTACCGGGTGGTATCACTGCCCTACCGTCCGGGCCTGGAGGTCTCCGGGCGCATCCGGGCGGTCGGGGAGGGCGTCGAGGGTCTGCGGGCGGGGCAGGAGGTCGCCGCGCTCGTCGACGGCGGCGGCTACGCCGAGGTCGTGCTCGCGGAGGCCGTGAGGGTCTTCCCGTTGCCCGACGGGCTGGACCTGCGGACCGCAGCCACGCTGCCGACCGTGCTGCCGACTGCGCACGCCCTGGTCCACGAGGTGGGGCGGCTGCGGGCCGGGGAGAGCGTGCTGGTGCACGGCGCGGCGGGAGGCATCGGCACGGCGGTCGGGCAGCTGGCCCGGGCAGCGGGCGCCGGCGCGGTGTACGGGGTGGCCTCCAGCGACGCCAAGGCCGACTACGCACTCAAGCACGGCTACGACGAGGTGTTCCGGCCCGCCACCTTCGAGACGGACGCCCGCCGGGCGACCCGCGGCAGGGGCGTCGACCTGGTCCTGGACCCGGTGGGCGGCGACACGCTGCGCCGCGGACTGGAGGCACTGGCCGTCTTCGGGCGCCTGGTGTCCTTCGGCAACGCCAGCGGCGCCGAGCCCTGGCAGGCCGGGCAGGGCGAGCTGTACGCGCAGGGCCGCTCCGTCGGGGGCTTCTCCGTGCTCGCCCTCGCCCAGTCCGCACCCGACGCCCTGCGTGCGCTTACCGACCGCGCCCTACGCACCGTTTGCGACGGAGCGGTCGTCCTTCCCGTCACGGCCGAGTTTCCCCTGTCGGACGCGGCCGGCGCACACCAACTCATCGGCGGACGCACGTCCACGGGCAAGCTGCTGCTGCGCATCTCCGACTGACCGAAGGCTCCCGCACACGACGGGCCCAACAGAGTTCCCCTGTTATGGAGTGCCGATGTCATCGATCAAGCAGTTCCAAGTCACCTTTGATTGCGCAGAACCTGAGCGCGTCGCTCGCTTTTGGTGCGAGGTGTTGGGTTACGTCGTATCGCCGCCACCGACGGGGTTCGCCACGTGGGACGAGTTCGACCGCTCCCGGTCCCCTGAGGATCAGGGTTCGTGGTTCGCATGCAGTGATCCCTCGGGTGTGGGCCCGCGACTGTTCTTTCAGCGCGTTCCCGAAGGCAAGGTCGTCAAGAATCGGGTGCATCTTTGCGTGCGGGTCGGCACCGGGCTCGTGGGTCAAGAGCGCCTGGCCACGCTCGAAGCCGAGTGCGCACGGCTGGTCCCGCTCGGCGCGGTACGCGTGCAACTACTGTATGACGGCAACGATTCGTGCATCGTGATGCAGGACATCGAGGGCAACGAGTTCTGTCTCGACTGAGCATCCTCCGAGCGGGCGAGGCAGGGAACCGTCTTCCTCGGGCCTCGCTTCAAGGCCCTTGGACATGGCATATCCGTCACGTGGTCGATGGGCGAAGGACGACGTTGTCGGGAACACGCGCGCTTCTCGCTCGCTCGTCTCGGTCTTGAGTGAGAACGGCGCTGGCGAGCGTGAGCCTGGTCACCTGTTGGCGGAGTTCTTCGATCTCGGTTCTCTGGTTGGCGATGGTCTTCTCAGCGCAGGCCGGAGCTGAGCAGCAGCTGCACGAAGCTGGTGTTCCGCAGCTTCGTCCGCGACTCCCACCCCGGCACTGGCACTTCTGTACGGGTATGGCCGCGCAGCCCGATGTCCGACCACAAGCCCCAGGTCCGCGGCGTTAGCCACAACACCCGCGAGCTCACCGAGTCAGCCTCCCGGTCCCCGCGCCGCACGATGTCCACCGGCAGAGGGGACAGCTTCGCCCACCGGAAGAGCTGGGTGAACGCAGCTGCGTCCCGATCCCACTTCGTCCCGCTGGTCCGGCGCGGGTTCTCCGGAGCCCGGCATTTCCAGTGCCGGTAGTCCGCCAGGTCCTGCCTCGTCGCCTGCCTCCACAGAACTCCGCGTGAGGACAGAAAAGTCAACAACGGCCGGATATCCGTCGCATAATTCCGCTTGGTCTCCCGCTCCAGATCCCGGAATGCGACGGACCGCACGAAATCCAGCAGACCCCGGTCTCCCGTTCCGTCCGGTGCCACGAACACCGGATCACCCGGCCGCAGACGGATCCGGACGACCTCAGTCGGCAGGTCCCGCACCCCCTGGACACCCTCAGACAGCAGCGATCCCTACTGCCCCGGATCGGGCACCCACACCACGTACCGCTCGTGCAAGTGAGGCCTCCTCTGACGCTTGAACACGCCCAATCATCAGGGAAGTCGCGTCGGGCCTTTGGCATGTCTTCGGCCAGCGCGATCAGCGGTACGGCAGCAGCCGCGGCGGCGAGAGCCACGGCGGCGGCGAGCACGCGGCGGGTGGCCGGACGGCGGCGATGGGGACGGTTCTGATCTGGCAACGGCTTGTCCTTCTGGCGCAGTAGGCCTTGCACTCGGCCCCGGTTCCCCCGACAGTTGGCGCCGCGCGCTCAAAGCTTGCCGTGATCGGGGAGGAATGCCTCGTCGAGCCCCAGATGCCGGGGCGGCACCATACGGCCTGGCTTGAGGACCCAGCGGTGGACCAGCGCACCGCTCTCCTCCTGCACGGCGACGGTGAAGCCGACCGTGGGCAGAGTCCGCCGTCCGCCGTCCGCCGTCCGCCGTCCGCCGTCCGCCGTCCGCCGTCCGCCGTCTGCCGGCTGCCGGCTGCCGTCTGCCGGCTGACGGTGCTCTGCGCGCCGCCGGTCAGGGCGATGCGCAGTCGGGGTCGGTGCGGTCAGTGGCTGGGTGGTCTTGAGCGTGTTGTTGCACGCCATCCGTCATTGCCGTGGCTGGAAGTCGCTGTTCTTGACTCCCTGAGCCCAGAAGTCCATTGCCATTGGTGCGAAGTGAGGGAGTGACAGGAGTGAAGAGGGGTACCGGCGCGAATGCAATCGCTTCACGTTCTGTTCCATTCGATCCCCCGCTTTGGAAGGACGACGCATGCGCAGAGCACGAAGAGTGCTGATCCGGCTGGCTACGGGCTTGATGGCCCTCGCGGTGCTGGGCGGTGTGGCGACACCAGCCGTCGCTGACAGACCGGCCTCGTCCCAGACCGGAACGCGGCAGTACAGCGCGGACGACGACTACTTCGCCGTCTGGTCCCGCGCGGACGCGTTGAAGCTCCGCCAGGACAAGACCAACACCGCCCCCCGTGTTTCTCCCGACTTTCCCGTGATCAGCGACAGAGTGTGGCAGTGGGACACCTGGCCGCTGACCAAGCTCAACACGAAGACCGCCACCTACAAGGGCTGGCATGTCATCTTCGCGCTGACGGCCCCGCGCTCGGTCCCCTTCGGTGACCGGCACTGGTACGCGACGATCGGCTACTACTACTCGCGTGACGCCAAGAGCTGGAAGTACGGCGGCGACCTGTTCCAGCCCGGCACCGCGTTCGGCTCACGTCAGTGGGCCGGCTCGGCGGCCCTCGTCGGGAACAAGGTGTACTCCTTCTACACCGCCTCCGGGCGCGACAACGGTGGGGTGGACCCCAACGATCCCCTGCAGCGCCTGGCGATGGCGAGCGGTCGGATCCACGCGGACAAGACCCGTGTGTGGTTCGACGGGTTCCGGAACCACCGCATCATCGCCGAGGCCGACGGCAAGCTGTACCAGACCATGGAACAGTCCCAGGCGGGCCCGATCATCTACGCCTTCCGCGACCCGTTCGTCTTCCGAGACCCCCGGGACCGGAAGATCCACATCTTGTTCGAGGGCAACACGGCCGGTACCGCCGGCACGTACCGGTGCACCAAGCGTGACATAGGTGACGTCCCGGCCGGCCATGAGGTGCCGGAGAACGCGAAGTACTACACGGGCAACATCGGGCTGGCCACGGCTCGCAGCGACAGCATGGAAAAGTGGCGGCTGCAGCCCCCGTTGCTCTCGGCCAACTGTGTGAACCAGCAGACCGAACGGCCCCACCTGGTCATGCGCAACGGTAAGTACTACCTGTTCACCATCAGCCACAAGTTCACGTTCGCGCCAGGGCTGAGCGGCTGGGACGGCCTCTACGGGTTCGTCGGTTCGTCCCTGCGCAGCGACTACAAGCCGCTCAACGGCAGCGCACTGGTCCTGGGCAACCCGGAGGACGCCCCCACGCAGCAGTACTCGCACTACGTGATGCCCAACGGCCTGGTGGAGAGCTTCATCGACACGGTCCCGACCGCCGACGGCGGGACCCGTTTCGGTGGCACCCTGGCACGCACGCTCCTGGTGTCCCTGAAGGGCAACAAGACCAAGCTCGTCAAGCAGTTGGACTACGGCTTCATCCCGTAACCAACCCACAGCCGGGCAACCCGCCGTGGGGGGGGGGGGTAGGGGTTGTGGCTCCCAATACGCTTGCCCGGCGCGGCGAAACCATTTTCCAGGGGGGGTCCCCTCCCGCCCCCCCACCCGCCCCCCCTTTGG
>NZ_JBVIYK010000016.1:64568-184471 GCF_055592645.1 Streptomyces sp. NPDC041108
AAAAAAACAAGGTTGAAGGGGGAAGGAGACGATTGCTCAACCCAGAACCACACACAAACCACAACAACTCCCGGGTGCCACCCACAAAAACACCCCCCCCCCACGGCCGTTCGAACCGGCGCTGAAGCGCTGTCGCACAGGGTCGCCACCGTCGCGCCCCGCAGTCCGCCCGCGGTTGGGCGGAACCGGATGGCGTGAACGTTCGGAGCGCCCGGGTCGTGCCGGCGACATCGGGCCGGAAGCCGCGCAAGGAAATCGCCGAGACAAGGCGGAGGTGGCTCGGCTGGAGGGCGTCGGCAGTTCCTGGAGGACAAGGAGGCCAACCCTCCGAGAACTCGAGGGGCTCCTGGCAGGCGATTGCGTGCGGGATACCGAACCCGGTCTTCCGGCATCTGAACATCACGCTTCAGCGGGGACTCGGCCCGTTCCCTGTCTGACAGCGCCCTCTCCACCCGCGGCAGGGCAGGACTCCTGCTCCGGCCTGCTCAACGCACCGCCCCGCGGCCGTCCTGGCTTCCGGCCTCGCCGTCGGTCTGCGGAGGTGGGTTGACCCTCGACCTTGTTCAGGGGCGAGAGTGCCGGGTGTGGAGAACGACATGCGCAGCATTGGCGAGATGGCCGGCGACAGCGGCCTGGGCGTGAGTGCCCTGCGGTTCTACGACCGTGCCGGTGTGCTGGTCCCGGCCTGGGTGGATCCGGTGAGTGGGTACCGCTGGTACGAACCCGGGCAGCTCGAAGAGGCCCGGTTGCTGGCCTGCTTGCGCCGGGCCGGTATGCCGCTGGCCGACATCCGGCTGGTGCTGGCCGGTTGGTCGGCCGCGGACGGTGATCTGGTCCGGGAACTGCTCAAGGCGCATCTGCACCGGCTCGGACAGAGGCTGTCGGATGCCCGCGGTGAGTTCTCCGCACTCCGAGCGCTACTCGATCACAGGGAGAACGCCATGACCTCGCTCCGCATCGCCTCCGTCCGGCTGTCCGCCGCCGCGCCCGAGCTGGCAGCCGCGCTGGACACGGTCCGTTTCGCGGTGAGTACCGATCCCGAGTTGCCGATGCTCGGCGGGGTCCTGTTGGACATCGAGGGCGGGAGCCTTCGGACCGTGGCCACCGACCGTTACCGCATGGCCATCGCGCAGGCCGGCATCACCGGGCACGACGAGGGCCGGGTACAGGTCGTCGTGCCCACTCCGCTCGTCGACGCGATGCGGGCGCTGTTGGACGGGGAGGGAACCGCGCGGCTCGCTGTCGACGGTGACCGCGTGACGCTGGAGGCCGGGGACCGGCAGGCGGCCGGTCAGTGCCTCGACCACGACTTCCCCGACTACCGCCGTCTCCTCCCCGCCGCCGATGGGCGCCGCGCCCTCGTCGACGTGGCGGCCTTCCGGGAGGCCCTGGAGACCGGCCCCGTCCGTTCCGGCGAGGCCGGAGCGCATGACCTCAGTGTGCTCAGGGTGGAGGACGACGGCACGGTGGCCCTCTGCGCCGACGGCGACGGCGACGGCGACGGCGACGGCGACGGTCACGGCGTTGGTGCGTCGAACCGCGTGGCGGTCAACCGTGCCTTCCTGCTGGACGCGTTGGACGCGCTGGCCGCCGGCACCTGGGCCCGACTGGTTCTGGAGTTGGGCGCCCCCACGGCGCCGATCGCGATCCGCCGGCCCGACGACGAGGGCGCCTTCTCGGTCCTGATGCCGGTCCGCCTGGAGGACTGACCGTACGTCCACGCCGATGCGGCTCCGTCCGGCTCGCTCCGGCAGCCGCCGGGGCAATCCGACGGTCGGTGTCGGCGCCTTTTCCAGCCACAGGTCCCGGGCCGTCATGCGGCTCCACCAAAAACCCAGGTCGGGCTTTCGACCTGGGTTTTCGGTCGTTCGTGCAGCGTCGTTTGCGCAACGCCGTTCGTGCCGTGCCGTTCGTGCCGTGCCGTTCGTGCCCCGCTGTTCGTGCGACGTGCGCGCGGCCGGAATGCCGGGTTCGGCTCCGTCGGGCTTCACGCGGGCGAAGGGTGGTGGGGCGCCGGGCACTCGGGCATGGTGGCGTTCCCGGCGCCGGGCGCGGTCGCAGGCGCCCAGGCGCATGTCCAGGGCCGATGTCTGCCGGCCGGCACGTCCGGGACCAGGCATTCGTCCGCCGGTACGTCCAACAGGCCGCGCCCGTAAGGGGATCGCCGGGCACTGCGGCCGGGACGGTCACGGCGGTCGGTGGACGCGTGGGGTGGCGGGTGTCGGCACGCCACCCCACCGCGCTCGGCCCGTCAGGGCCAACAGCCCCCGCCGCGCGCCCTGTTCCGCGAACCGGACGGTGTGCCGGACTCCGCGCCCCGGCCGCCGTAGCCCCCGTGGCGCAGGGGGACTTCGGTGGTTGAAGTGACGATCTGATGAGGCGGGTGTGGCGTCTGTTCGCTGGAGCGATTACGGTAGGCGTGATGTGCATCACATTCGCTTTGTTTGTGCGAAGAGTTTGGGGACTAGGGGGCAAAGTGTCCTAGGAAGGTCGGTTCCTGTTCGGGGATGTCCTCAAGTGCACTGCTGATGAAGAGACTTGGCGATGCGTGAGGGCGGTCGGGCCGACCGGATGCGGGGGCAGGGCAGCGTGTGCTGTTCGCTGATGCGGATTCACTCTGTGGAGCTTTGGTGACTTCGGCAGGTGAATTCTGTGTTTCTCGTGTGTCGAGAGGGGCCGATTCGGCCCTAGATTTCCCCGCGTAGACCGCGAACGTCGCGCATTTCGTGCACGTGTTTGGGCAAGGCTCCGGCTGGGGGTTCTGGGTTCGTGTCGGATTTCTTCGACGATGTCTGGTCATGGATAGTCATGGCGACCGCCGAGACATCGTGGCGTGAGTTGATGCCTCTGGGCATCGCCGGCGCCTTCGTCTGGGGCCTGTGGCTCTATCGGGCCGTGCTCTCCCGGTTCGCCAAGCCCGTGGTCAACAACTACCGGACCACGGTGTCCGTGGTGGTGCCCGCCTACCGGGAGGACGCGAGCATCCTGCTGGACTGCCTCGACACCTGGCTGGAGCAGGACCCCACCGAGGTCATCATCGTCCCGGACGTGGAGGACACGGAGGTCCTGCGCAGGCTGTCGCAGGTGCGGGACCCGCGGGTCCGGGTGCTGGCGTTCGAGCACCGCGGCAAGCGGTCGGCGCTGGGAGTGGGGATCCGCGCCGCGACGAGCGAGCTGGTGGTGCTCGTGGACTCGGACACCCGTTGGGAGCCGGGGCTGCTGGCCGCCGTCCAGATGCCCTTCGTCGACCCCGAGGTCGGCGGAGTCGGCACCCAGCAGAACGTCTACCAGCGCAGGACCAGCGTCTGGCGGCGTATCGCCGACTGGCTGGTCAACCTCCGCTACTACGACTATGTCCCGGCCATGGGCCGCGCCGGCGCCGTGGCCTGCCTGTCCGGCCGTACGGCGGCCTACCGGCGGGTCGCGATCGAGCCCGTGCTGGAGAACCTGGAGAACGAGTTCTTCCTCGGCCGGCGCTGTGTCGCCGGTGACGACGGGCGGCTGACCTGGCTGGTGCTGGCCTCCGGCTACAAGACGGTGCACCAGTCCTCCGCGCGGGCGATATCGATGTTCCCCTCCTCGTTCCGCGCCTTCGTCAAGCAGCGCGTGCGCTGGAGCCGGAACTCCTACCGCTGCTACCTGACCGCGCTCTACAAGGGCTGGCTCTGGCGGGTCCCCCTGGTCACCAAGATCACCGTGCTGCAGATCCTGCTGACGCCCGTGACCATGGGCATGGCCCTCGGTTACCTGCTGTTCAGCCGCCTGGAGCTGACCGGCCGGGGCGTGTTCCTCGTCCTGGTCTGGCTGCTCGTCGGGCGCGGCATCCGCGGCTACTCGCATCTGCGCAAGCACCCGCAGGAGTTGCTGCTGCTGCCGCTGCTCGCCCTCGTCGTCATCATGATCTCGCTGCCGATCAAGCTGTACGCGTTCCTCACGATGAACAAGCAGGGCTGGCTGACCCGTACCAGCGACCGTATCGGTGGAGAGGGACAGGACTCCTCCTCCCTGGGAGGCACGACGCGGGTCACCGCGTCCTCATGGCCGGAGGTTCAGCAGTCATGACGCGTCACCGACTTTCCGCCGTCCGGCGGACACTCAGGGGCGCTGTCGTGCTGCCCCTCACCGCCGGTCTGATACTCGCCTCGGCGGCCGCCTCCCCGGCCGCCGACGGGAACGACAAGCCGCGGGTCAACGCCGCCGACGCGGAGAACGAGACCGCGCTCGTGGCCGCCGAGGACCACCGCCTCGACCAGGTCCGCGCGGTGGCCGCCGTCGCCCCCCTGAAGGGCGGTGAGTGGAAGGCGCCGTACCGGCTGGACACCGGCGACGGCTACACCCTGGTGCTCACCGAGCGCAGCAACGCCTACACCGTCTCGGACCTGCTCGAACTGGCTCCGCAGACGTTCGTCCGCCAGCCGGACGGCGCCTACCTGCTGACCGAGAACATCTATCTCAACGCGGGCGCCAAGCTGAAGCTCTCCAACCCGGGCGGACTGACGCTGCGGATGGCCAGCAGCAACAAGGGCTTCGTCAGCATCGTCTCCTTCGGCGGCCGGCTCGCCCTGGAGGGCACCCCGCAGGCGCCCCTGCGGATCACCAGCTGGAACGACAAGAAGAACAAGCCGGACAAGGACGTACGGGACGGCCGGGCCTACATCCGCGCCATCGGCGGCCAGTTCTCCATGAAGTACGCCAAGGTCGGTGATCTCGGCTTCTGGAGCGGGCGCACCGGTGGCCTGAGCCTCACCGGGACCGACCGCCCCGACACCGGCAACATCGAGGACTCGACGGTGTCGCCGGGGACCAAGGCGGGCAGCGGTGGCGTCGTGGCGCAGCCCTCCGGCTCGCTGGCGACACCGGACACCCGGTTCTCCGTGCCCAGCCTCTCCTACGTCTCCGCGGAGATCGGCCACTCCACCCTCACGGGCAACGCCTACGGGCTGTTCCTCTCCGGCGCCAACGGCGTCAGCATCAGCGACAGCACGGTCCGGCGGAGCCTCGAACACGGCGTGGTCCTGCACCGGTTCGTCACCAACGCCGTGGTCGAGCGGACCGTCTCCAAGGAGAACGGCGGCGACGGGTTCGTGCTGGCCCGTGCCACCGAGCAGGTCCGGGTCAGCGGTTCCACGGCCGAGGACAACGGCGGCAACGGGTTCACGCTCAGCGGCCGGCCGCTCGCCAGCGGACCCTCGGCGTCCGGTGAGTCCATCAGCAGCTACGGCTCCAACTCCGTGTCCGACAGCATCGCCACGGACAACGGCCACTACGGCATCGAGATCTTCGGCGGCAAGGACGTCGGGGTGCAGAACAACCGGGTCGAGGGCGGCGACATGGGCATCGTGGCCCGCAAGGACGCCACCAAGGTCGCCATCACCGGAAACCGGCTGACCGGCCAGTCACGGCAGGGCATCTCGGTGCGCGACGGAGTGACCGCCGCGACGATCACCGGCAACATCGTCGAAGGCACCGAGACCGGCATCTACGTCCGGGACTCCGTCGGCGAGATCCGCGGCAACACGATCCAGGACGGCTCCAACCACGGGATCACCATGGTCGGCGGGGTGTCTGAGTCGATCATCACGTACAACGTCATCTCCGGGGTCGGCCCGAGCGCCGTGGACACCACCCGGGCCCACGGGGACATCGCCGTCCGGCAGAACCAGACGTTCGCCTGGCACGACACCAGCTCCTTCTGGGTCAAGTTCCGGCACTACGCGAGCCCGATGACGCTGCTCTGGACGTTCATCCTGCTGCTCATCCTGGTCTCGGCCATGCTGGGCCGCCGCCAGAGCCGCAGAGGGAACCGTCGCGGCGGTCAGCGCCTGGGCGTACACCCGTACGAGGACAAGAAGTCGGTGACCGACAGCGCCTCCGTCGTCGAGGTGCCGCTCCGGCAGTCGTCCGACCGCAGCTGGTTCTCCAAGGACGAAGAGACCTCCGCCCTGCGCGTCCTGGCTCCCCAGTCCGTCCCAGCCGCCCGTCCGCCCCGCTGACGACGCGTTCTCGCCAACCGGAGTTGCTGTTCATGCCTTCCGAACCTCCCACGTCGAACGAACCGTCCGAGCCGAGCGGGCCGCCTACGCCGAACGAACCGCCTACGCCGGTCGACTCGTCCTCGCCTGTCGAGCCGTCCACGTCGGTCGAGCCGTCCCCGTCGGTCGACCCGTCCGAGCCGAGCGGGCCGCCCAGGCCCAGCGAACCGCCCAGGCCGAGCGCGCCGCCTCAGCCGGGCGAGCCGACCAGGCCGATCGAACCGGTCAGGCCGAGCGGACCGCCCGCCCCCGAGCGCGGCTCCGCCCGACAGCCGGCCGTCTGGCTGGCCGGGGGCGCGTTCCTGCTCGCCCTGGCGGCGCTCATCGTGGCGGTGACGCGGGACGGCGGATCGTCGGAGCCGGAGGTGACGGCCGGGGCGACCACCGCGGGGCCCAGGGAGTCCGTGGTCCCACCGACCGCGGACGAGCCGTCGGCCCTGCCGACCCGCACGGCCGCTCCCGAACCGGCCCCGACCGAGCACGCCACCAGCGGCTCGGTGCCCGAGGCCGCGGTGACCTGCCCGGCCGCCTCCGTCAAGGTGAGCGACGCCACCACGCTCGAACAGGCCCTCGCCCAGGCGCGACCGGGCGACAGCATCGCCCTCGCCAACGGCGTCTACGCGGGCAACTTCACCGCCGAGGTCTCCGGCACCGCCGAGAAGCCGATCTTCCTGTGCGGCAGTGCCGGAGCGGTCGTCGACGGCGGTGACACGGACGACGGGTACGCCTTCCACCTGGACCGGGTCAGCAACTGGCGGCTGGTGGGCTTCACCGTCCGCAACGCCCAGAAGGGCGTGATGGCGGACGGCGTGGTGGGCACCGTCATCCAGGGCCTCACCGTCGAACAGATCGGTGACGAGGCCATCCATCTGCGCAACTTCAGCTCGGACAACATGGTCCGGGACAACACCATCCGCGACACCGGACTGCGCCGCGAGAAGTACGGCGAGGGCGTCTACATCGGCACGGCCAAGTCCAACTGGTGCACGGTGAGCGACTGCAAGACGGACGCCAGCGACCGCAACGTGGTGCTCGGCAACGACATCAGGGACACGACCGCCGAGTCCATCGACATCAAGGAGGGCACCAGCGACGGCAAGGTCATCGACAACACGTTCGACGGATCGAAGCTGAGCGGCTCCCACAACAACGACTCCTGGGTCGACGTGAAGGGGAACGGCTGGCTGCTCCAGGGCAACACCGGGAGCAACTCCCCGGAGGACGGCTTCCAGACCCACAAGCTCGTCAACGGCTGGGGCACCGGCAACATCTTCAAGGACAACACCGCGAACGTGGACGGGCCCGGTTACGGCTTCCACCTCACGTCCGACGGCAACAAAGTCACCTGCGACAACAAGGCGAAGGACGCGGCCGAGGGTCTCGCCAACGTCGACTGCGCCTCCTGACCGCCCCCGTCTTCCCGCCCCACCTCCGCCTCGGTCCCCCGCCTGCCCGCGCCTTCGCTTCCGCGGGCCGCGGGCCGTCACACCCTCGGCCGGCTCGTGCGGTGGGCCGACCTGTCCCGAAACACTTCTGGAGACCACCATGACCTGGTCGGACGACACCGACAGAACCGCGCCCCGCCTCACCGTCATAGGCACCGGCTACCTCGGAGCCACCCACGCCATCTGCATGGCCGTGCTGGGCTTCGACGTCCTCGGTGTGGACGTGGACCCCGTCAAGATCGACCGGCTGAACTCGGGCGAGGTGCCGTTCTTCGAGCCCGGACTGCCCGAACTGCTCGCCAAGGCCCTCGACAGCGGCCGGCTGCGGTTCACCACGAGCTTCGCGGAGGCCGGGGAGTTCGGCGACGTCCACTTCGTCTGCGTGGGCACGCCCCAGCAGCGGGACTCGTACGCGGCGGACCTGACCTTCGTCGACAGCGCGGTGAGCGAACTCGCCCAGCACCTGCGCAGGCGCACCCTGGTGGTCGGCAAGTCCACGGTCCCGGTGGGCACCGCCGCCCGGCTCACGGAGATCGTCCGGCGGACGGCCCCGGCCGGAGCGGACGTCGAGCTCGCCTGGAACCCGGAGTTCCTGCGCGAGGGTTACGCCGTCGACGACACGATGCGGCCCGACCGCCTGGTCTTCGGCACCGAGTCGGCTTGGGCCGAGGAGCAGCTGCGCGCCGCCTTCGCCCCGGTGATCGCCCAGGGCACCCCGGTAGTCGTCACCGACCTGCCCACCGCCGAACTGGTCAAGGTCGCCGCCAACTCGTTCCTCGCCACCAAGATCTCGTACATCAACGCCATGGCGGAGGTCTGCGAGGCCACCGGTGCCGATGTGACGGGTCTCGCGGAGGCGCTGGCCTACGACGACCGCATCGGCGGCCGGTTCCTCAAGCCGGGCCTCGGCTTCGGCGGCGGCTGCCTGCCCAAGGACATCCGGGCCTTCAGCCATCGTGCCGAGGAGCTGGGAGTCGGTCAGGCCGTCTCGTTCCTGCGCGAGGTCGACGCCATCAACCAGCGGCGCCGGGCCCGCACGGTGGACCTGGTCCGCGAACTGGCCGGCGGAGAGCTGGCCGGAGCCAAGGTGACCGCGCTCGGGGCGGCGTTCAAGCCCAACTCCGACGACATCCGCGACGCGCCCGCCCTGGATGTGGCCAGGACCCTGCACCAGGCGGGCGCCGAGGTGACCGTCATCGACCCGGCGGCCGTGGAGAACGCCCGCCGCGCCTACCCGGACCTGCACTACGGCACGGACGTGCTCACCGCGGCCATCGGGGCCGACGTGGTGGTGCTGCTCACGGAGTGGGCCGAGTTCCGGGAGATCGACCCGGACGCCCTGGGCGCGGTCGTGGCCCGGCGCCGGATCGTCGACGGACGCCACGCCCTCGACCCGGCACAGTGGCGGGCCGCGGGCTGGGACTACCGGGCGCTGGGCCGGCCCTGACCATCGGGTCCGGAAGCGGATCCGGGCCGCGGAAGGCGCGATCCGGGGACGCGCGTCGCCGGGAGGTGTGATTCGGCGACGCGCGTCGCTCGGAGGTGCGCTGAGGGGACGCGCGTCACGGCAAGGCGCGTCGCGGGAAGGCGCGTTGCGGGGTTGCGTGTCACGGGAGGCGCTTTGCGGGCTGGCGCGTCACGGGAACGCGCGTCACCCCCGCTTCTGGTGCTGTTCCGGCAGATGGCTCTCGGCGTGGGCCCACAGCACGACGTTGTCGAGATGTCCGGCCCCGCCGCTCTCCCGTTCGCGCCGGAAGAACTCGATGACCTCCCGGTCGGAGTGGCGCAGGCTGAAGTGGGTCAGCACGAACAGGGTCTCCGGGTGTGCCTCGACCACCGGCCGAAGTTCGCTCCACACGGTGTGTCCGACCTGCCGGGCCCGGGTGAGCTGTCCGTCGTCGAGATAGGTGCACTCGGTGATGACGACCGGGTAGTCGAACAGCCAGGGGTTGCGCGCGAACACGCTCGGGTGGGTGTCGCCGAGGAAGGCGAAGGCGGGGCGGCGGATCTCCTGGTCGACCGTACCGGGGCCCTCCTTGCGCCGCTCGGCGATGATCCGGCCGAACTCGCCTGCCCGGCCGGCGGCGACCATCGACGCCTTCAACTCCTCGTACTCCGGCTTCAGGACCGTTTTCTTCTCCGCGAAGCAGTAGCCCACACACGGCACCTTGTGCAGGCACTCGACGACCCGGACCGCGTACTCCCCGCGGCGGCCCACGGAGAACTCCGCGCCCGGGCGCACCCCGTGCAGACGGCAGTCCGGGGCGCGGGACGCGTCGAAGCCGGCCCCGTGGTTCAGCTCGCTCGCAGCGCGCAGATAGGCCGCCGCGTACGGTTCGGTGGCGGCCGGCAGATAGATGTCCACCCCGGCGTCCCTGGCGGCGAGATAGTCCAGGTCCTTGGAGTGGTCGAGGTGGGTGTGGGTCAGGAGGACCGTCTCCACCTGCCGGCCCTCGGCCAGTCCGGCATCGAGGGAGCAGCGCAGTTCGGGGCAGTGGAAGAAGGTCTTGTCGTTCGCGCGGGAGTAACCGGTCAGGGTCAGGCCGGTGCCGGGGACGCGCCATGTCTTCCACTGGCGGAACGGGTGGCCGTGGTCCAGGCGTTGGGGGTGTTCGACGTGCCGCGGGTCAGGTGGGTGGGACATCCTGGTTCGCTCCTGGCCTCGTCGTCACGGCCCCGCGCCTGCACGGGATTTCGGCTGATCGTACGGGGCGTCACCGGACCGGTTGCGGTATTTACCGTGCCCACCGCCCACTGCCCACTGCCCACCGTCCAGTCACGCGCCGGACGCGTCACCGTCGGCCGTCTGCGTTTGCCGTCCCCGACGGGGCACCGGACGGGCCCCGGGGCGGTCCTGGTGCGGGCCCGGGGCGGCCCTAAGGTCCGTCCGGCTGGTCTTCGCGGGAGTCTTCGCGGGAGAGGGTGTCCTCCCACGGGCCCGGGCGGCCCGGGGTGGCGGGGCTGTCACGGCTCACCTCGTGATGGTGGCCGCCGGGGCCGGGGAGGGGTTTGAGGTCGACCTGGACGCGGTGGGTGGAGTCATGGCTCACCGAACCGCCGAGGCGTGCCTCGACCACACCGAGACGCAGGCCCGCGCCGCCCTCACCGCCCCGGTGGAACTGGACCGAGAACTCCAGGCTGACCTGTTCCACACTGAACCGCCAGTCGCTCGCCGCGCCTTCCGCCTGCGCCCTGGCCAGCTCCGCGCGGACCGTGCCGATGGCCTCCGCGAGGCCGACCGGTTCGGGTTCGCCCATGTCACCATCCCGTCGTGTCGCGCCGATCGGCCCAACCAAGTTGGTTACAGAGTCTAGGGACGCACGATGCCCCGCGCGTAGTCTGAGGCAGCATGGGGGAATTGCGTGCGGACTGGAGGCTCAGACTGCGGCGCGGAGGCGCGCACGGATCCATCTGCGGCGCCGGCGTGCTCGTCGACCAGTACACGGCGCTGACCTGCGCGCACGTGGTGCGGGATCCGGACGCCGTGATGTGGCTGGAGTTCGCCGAGAACGGTGACCTCGAACCGGTGTCCGCGCGCGTCGCGCCCGGTGGCTGGCTGCCCGACGACCCCGGGGGCGGTGAGGACGTCGCCGTCCTCCGACTGGACAGCCCACGGCCGCGGGCGCGTCCCGCCCGGCTGGAGACCGCGCTGTGGGGCGGGGCGGAGGTGTCCGCCACGGGGTACGCGGAGGGCTTCGACGACGGCATGTCCCTGTGGGGCCGGATCGGCGGGGTCAGCGGTGAGCGGGTGCAACTGGACGCCGTCACCAAGGCCGAGGTGGTCCGCAAGGGCTTCAGCGGCGCCGCCGTGTGCACACGGCCCGGCGAGGGGCGCCCCGCGCGCGTGGTCGGACTGGTCGTCAGCTGGCGTGGCGACATGGGGGAGTTGCTGCCCGAGAACAACCGGCTCGCCTTTTCGTACCTGATCCCCGTCGAGCGCATCGCCGAACTCTCGCCGTCGATCAAGGAGTTGTGCGGTCCGCACGCCTGGGACCACGGCTTCGAGGAACGGCTGACCCGCTGGTTCGACGACCCCGACGAGGAACCCGTGAAGATCACCGTGGTGCCGCCGGGCAGCGGCAAGGAACGCTCCCTGGGGCATCTGGCGCACCGGGCCGCGCTCGTCCACCGGGGCGGCACGTCCGGCAGGCCGGACCTCGCCGACCACGCCCTGGGCCACATCGCCTTTCCGCCCGGCCAGTACCTGGCGTACTGGGACTGGCTGCTCGGCACCCGGCCCCGGCCCGCGCGGACGGCCGCCCTGGTGCCCGGGGTCGGGGGCCCGGTCACCGTCCTCGTCGACGGTCTCGACGAGGAGCCGGATCCGGGGCCGCTGATCGAACTCCTCGCCCGATTACGGCCGTTCGGCTTCCGGTTGCTGCTCGTCTTCCGGCACGAGGGCGGCACCGGCTGGACCGCCGCCCGTGACCGGCTCCTCGAACCCGCGCTCCTCGCCCACGCGGACACGCTCCTCGCCCGGCTGGAACGCGCCGAGTTCAGCCGAGCGGTCCGGCACGGTGTCGTCGACAGCGCCTCCCTCGGCTCGATGACCGAGACGGCCGACCGGCGCCGGTCCGAACGCCGTCTGATCGACGAGACCACCCTGGACCGGGACCCGCAGGGACGGCTCGCCCGGCTGCGCGAGCTGATCAGGACCCTGCGCGGCGACCTGCGGCGCTCCGGGGACGCGACATGAGGCCGCGGAGGGGGATGGAGGCAGGGGCGGGCACAGCGCCCGAGCCGGGGCCCGTACCGGGGCCTGGCCCCGGCCCCGGGACGGGTTCCGCCGCGCCGTCCGCGCCGTCCGCGCCGTCCGCGCCGTCCGCACTGCCCCCGCCGTCCGCACTGTCCGTCCCGACGGCCCCGTCAGCCCCCTCGGCCCCGTCCGCGCCGACACCGGACGGCGAGCGTGGGACGCCCTGCCCGCACCGGCGCTTCACCGGCGCCCCCTGCGACGGCACGGTGCTGCCCACCGGGCACTGCGCCGTGTGCGGGCGGGCTCAGGACGGCCCCCGGCTGCCCGCCCTGCCCGAGGATCCGCGCGAGTTCGGTCCCGCTGAGCTGCTCGCGCTGCCCGAGCGGGCGCCGCGCCCCGCGCGGGAACGCCTCATCCACCCCGAGGCGCCGCTGCGGGTCCGTATGGTCTGCTCGTCCGCCGAGTGCGGCATCACCTTCGCACCGCCCTACACGGTGGGCCGCGTGCCGGTCGAGGGGTACTGCCCGGCCTGCGGTGTGCCCTACTCGTACCGGCCAGAACTCGCCGAGGGGGACGTGCTGCGCGACCAGTACCGGATCCTGGGGCCGATCGCGCACGGCGGCCAGGGCTGGGTCTATCTCGCCGAGGACACCCACCTCGGGGACGTGGTCGCCGTCAAGGGCATGCTCAACCGCTACGAGCAGGACGGGGCCCGGCTCGCCGACGTCGAACGCCGCAACCTCGTCGCCATCCGGCACCCCCGTATCGTCCAGATCCGTGACTTCGTCGCCCGGCGGGCCGACAACGGGCGGGTCACCGGCGGCTACATCGTCATGGACGACGTCGGCGACGGCACCCTGGAGAAGGTCGTCAAGGAGACCCGGCGCGGGGAGTCCGTCCTCGACATCGAGCACGTCGCCGCGTACGGCTGCCAGATCCTCGAAGCCTTCGTCCATCTGCACGCCGGCGGCGAACGGGTCTTCGTGTACGGGGACATGAAGCCCTCGAACGTCGTGCACCACGGTGACGGTGTCAAGGTGATCGACCTCGGCGGGATGCGTGAACAGGGCCAGAACCAGCCGCCGGCCCATGTCACCCCCGACTACATGGCGCCCGAGACGGCGTCCGCGCCCATGCCCACCACCGCCCACGACCTGCACACGGTCGGCGTCACCCTGCGGGAACTCGCCCGCTGGGCCGTCGACGAGGTGCCCGGCCTCGGCACGGCCTCCTTCTGGGGGGTCGTCGACCGCGCCACCCGCGGCGACCCCGGCCTGCGCTTCGTCGACGCCCGGGAGATGGCGGGCCAACTGCGGGGCGCCCTGCGGGAGATCCGCGCCCTGCGCGGCAAGAGCGACCCGCCCGAACCCTCCGACTACTTCTGGCCGTCCCCGCAGCTGCTCGGCGCCCGCCTCGGCACGGTCCCCGGCATCGAACACTGGCTGGAGCGCCCCCGGCGCGACCGCTACGACCCCCCGCTCGCCCCCGCCCTCGACCTCGGCGCGCCCACCCCCACCGAGATCGCCCGCCGGCTGCCGGTGCCCAGGCGCTACCCGGGCGACCCGCAGACCACCCGGTTCGAGGTGAGCAGCGGCTACGACCCGGGCCGCCTCCTCGACCAGGAGGACGGCAAGCCGCCCTCGGTGGAGATCCGCCTGCACAACGTCCGTGTCCTGCTGGGCCGCAACTCGCGGGACGACCTGGAGCGGGCCCAGGAGGAACTGGACACCGCCGACTCCCTGCCGGGGCCGTCCGCCGTGCGCCGGTGGCGGCTGGAGTGGCACCGCGCCCTGGTCGCGCTGCGCCGCGCCGACCTGGACGACGACCCGCGGCAGGTCGCCGGGGCCAAGGGCCACTTCACCAAGGTCCGCCTGGAACTGCCCGGTGAGTACGCGCCCAAGCTGGCCCTCGCCTACTGCGGGGAGCGGCTCGGCGACGACACGGCCGGGCCCACCGCCAAGGAGCTGTACGAGGCGGTGTTCGCCCGCAACCCCGCCCACGGCGGCGCCGCCCTGGGCCTCGCCCGGCTGGCCCTCCGCGCGGGTGACCGCCGGGCCGCCCTGGACGTCCTCGCCCGGGTCCGCCCCGGCACACTGGACCACACCGTCACCCGTATCGCCTCCTTACGGATCCGTGCGGCCCGGCTGCCCCGGGACACCGCGCCGCTGCCCGAGCCCAGCGAGGTGGACGCGGCGCTCGCCGAACTGCGCGACCTGGTGCGCCGGGAACCCGGTGCAGGGGTGCCGGGTCTGTCCGAGGACGAGGCGCTGCGCCTGAGCACCGAGCTGCACGAGTGGCAGCTGGACGCCCTCTACAGCCGCGACGACCACCCCGGCCCCCGGGGCGGTGGCCGGCTCGACCCCCGGGGCCTGCGCCGCCTGAGCGCGCGGGAGCGCCGGCTGCGCGAGCGGATCGAGTCCCACTACCGCCAACTGGCCGCCCGACACGACGGATCGGCCGCCACCCACGAACATCTCGTGGACCTGCTGCAGGCGGTCCGGCCGCAGACGGTGGTCTGAGGGGCGTGCGGGCGTGCGAGGTGTCTCCGAGGTGTCCGGGGAGCGCAGAGGGCGCGAACGCCGCGCCGTGGTAAGTGCGGCAGTGGCCCGACGGACCGGATCCGCACGGTCCGTACCGCGACGACGGCCACGACGGCCACGACGGAGCCGACGGCCATGACGGAGCCGACCAGGGGCGACGGTGACGACGAGGAGGCGATCGTGACGACGAGGAGGCGACGGTGACGCACGACGCAGGCGGAGACCCCGGCCGATACCCGAGCCCGCCCCCGAGCCCGGGTGCGGGCCCGCCCCTGAGCCCGCAGCCGCCCCCGGCGAGGCAGGGGAGGGGGCGGCCGTCGAGGCCGGAGATCCGGTTGCGTGTCGACCTCGGCCGCGATCTGCGTCCGCACCGCAGCGCGAAGATCGAGGCGCATCTGCGGGTCGACGTGAGCGCCGGCGGCGCGCCGGCCGAACTGCCCGCGATCGAACTCGCCGTGATCATCGCGGTCGATGTCGCCGAGCCCCTGCGGGCGGCCGTCCGCCACGCCCTGCCCGCCGCGCTGCGCGCCCTGCCCGACGGCATCTCCTTCACCGTGCTCGGCGCCGGCCCCGAACCGGTCCGGTGCCATCCCGGGGGAGACGCCGAGTGGGCCGTCGCCGACGAGCGCGAGAAACGCCGGGCCGCCTTCGCGACGGGCGCGATCCCGCTGCACCGGGACGGCCCGCGCCCCGCCGGATACGCCGCCTGGGCCGCCCGGGCACGCACCCTGCTCGCCGCCCGCCCCCTGTCCGTACGCCATCTGCTGCTGATCACCGACGGCAGCAGCGGCCCCGGCGAGACCCGGCTGGAGGAGGAACTCGACGCGTGCGCCGGGCACTTCACCTGCGACATCCTCGCCTTGGGCGCGGACTGGAGACCCGAACCGCTGCTGACGCTCGCCGAACGGCTGCACGGCACCGCCGAGTTCGTGGACGAGGGCCTCGGCACGGCGATCACCGCCGCGATCCGGCGATTGCGCCGGGTGCACGCCCCGCAGCTGCCGATCGAGGTGACCGTACGGCCCTCGGTGCGGCAGGTCGCGCTGAACGAGAAGGCGCCCCGGCCGCACCGCCTCGGCGGGCTGCCCCAGCCCGGCCGGCCGCACCGGTGGAGCTTTCCGACGTACCAGTGGGAGGAGGGCGGACGCGACTACCTCCTCACCCTCGTCGCCGATGCCGACAACGACCCGCTGGAGACGGACCTGCAGTTCGCCATGGTCTCCGTCGGCGACGTCCACGCGTCCGTCACCGCCCGCTGGCACCACCCCGGACCGCCACCGCCCGACCTGTCGGCGGGCGCCGCCAGTGTGCGCGACCAGAAGTCCACCACCGTGATGCGGGAGGCCCTGCGCCGGGGACTCGTCGCCCTCGGCGAGGAGCGACGGGAGGCCGCCCGGGGCCACTTGGGGAGGGCGGCGCGGCTGGCGGACCGGTTCGGCACGGACTGGGTGCTGGACGAGATCCGCGCGGTCGCCGACATCGAGGACGCGTCGGCGGGCCTGGTCCGGCTGCGGCGCGCGGTCGACGCCGACACGCTCGGGCCGATGATCCTGCGCGCCGGGTCCCGTCCCGTGGCGCTGACCGACAGCGCCGGTCCCCTGCCGGGCCCGCGCTGCGCACGGTGCGCCACCCCGGCCGGGGCCGAGGCCCGCCACTGCGTCGCCTGCGGGGAGAAACTGCTGTGACCGACGAACACTTCCGCCACGCCCCGCGCTCCGCGTACGCCCTGGGCCGGCGTCACGCGCCGTACTCCCTGGGCGCCTTCTGGCGTGCGCGGTTGCGCGGGCGGCGCACGCGGTGGCTGCTGGAGGCGCATCTGCTGGTCCTGACGGTGTGCGCGCTCGTGGCGGCCGGTGCCCTGTTCGTGTCCTGCCGGCAGATCCAGGGCGGAGCGGACGCACTGGCCACCGAGGAGGCGCCGGCCGTGCAGGGGCTCGCCGCGACCCGCCTCGCTTTGCTGCGCGCCGACCACGAGGCCCGGACGCTGGTGGCCTCCGAACTCGTCGACGTCGCGGGCACGGGCGAGGCGTACCGGGCCCAGCTCTCCGCCGCCGACCAGGGGCTGTCCCGGATCGCGGACCGTACGGACCAGGACCTGGGCACCGTCAACGGTCTGCTGGCCACCTACGGCAACTCCCTCAACCTCGGTACGGGCTTGTACCGCGACCCGCCGCTCATGCGCGACCAGAAGCTCGCAGAGGCGCACTCGCTGCTCCTGCGCCGGGGCGTGGGACTCGTACCCCGCCTGGACGCGATGCAGCGGATCCAGACGAGGCACGCCGAGGTCACCGCCACCGAGGGCTGGTTGCAGCGCAGCGGCTGGTGGCTCGCCGAACTCGCCCTGCTGGCCCTGACGCTGACCCTGCTGTCCGCGCTGTTCGTGCTGCGCGACCGCTGCGGCCGCGACTGGAACCCGTACCTGCTCGCGGCCCTCGCCCTGACCGTGCTGCTCGGGATCGTGCCGCTGCTGACGATGTCGTCCGCGCAGGCCGGCCTCGACCGGGTGGCCGGGGAGCTGCGGGAGATCACCGAGGTCTCCCGACGGGAGGGCGGGGGAGCGGAGTTGGAGGGCTTCCAGCAGATCGTCACGGAGCGGTCCGAGGAGGTCCGGGCCGTCCTGGCCGACGACACCTGGACCGACCGCGTCCACCAGGGCACCCTGACCGGCGGCCTGCTGCTCGTCGTCCTGCCCGTGGTGGGGCTCGGACTCCGGCTCGACAGCGACTACTGGAGGCGACGGTGACCCGCCGGTTCAAGGTGCTGGTGCTGCTGGTGGCGCTGCTGCTGGTCTCGGCGGGCAGCATGGTGGCGGTCTGGTCGCAGCGGGAGGACGAGCCGGTGACCGTCCTCGGGCCGTGGACCGACGAGCAGGGCGAGCAGTTCGAGGCCGTGCTGCGGAGTTTCGGTGTCCCCTTCGAGTACCAGGGCACCGCCGCCCAGCGCGAGGTGCTGCTGTCCAAGGTGCAGTCGGGGGAGCCGCCCGACATCGCGATCATGCCGGGTGTCGGCGAACTCGCCGAGTACGCCGCCCAGGGCCGCCTCAAGCCGCTGGACGGTCTCTACGCCGAGGAGGAGTACGGGGCCCCGTGGCAGCCGGTGAACGAGCCCTCGCAGAACGCGTACTGGGTGCCGGTCAAGGCGGACCTGAAGAGCATCGTCTGGTACCGCGAGGGTGAGCGTCCGGCCGGTTCGCCCGCCCCGCTGACGCGTTGGTGCATCGGGATGGGCGACGACGGGGCGTCCGGCTGGCCCGGCAGCGACTGGATCGAGGACCTCGTGCTGCAGCGGGAGGGCCCGGACGTCTACGGCAGGTGGGCGCTCGGTGACCCCGGCGTGCCGTGGACCGGGGCGGCGGTGCGTGACGCGTGGGAGGCGTGGGCCGGGCTGCTCCGGCAGGACGAGAAGGCGGCCGAGCGGGCCCTGCTCACCGATCACCGGGGCGAACCCGACGGGTACGGCCTGCTCTTCGACGGCCCGGACGGCTGCGCGCTGGAGCACCAGGGCTCCTTCGCCCGCTCCTTCTACCGGGACGAGCGGCGGCGGGCGGGCCTGATGGACTCCGCACCCCTGCTGCCCGGCGGCGCCTACCGGGTCCGGGCCCACGAGGTGACCGGCGACTTCGCCGCGCTGTTCAGCGACCGCCCGCAGGCCCAGGAGCTGATCGAACGGCTGGCCTCACGGGAGGGCCAGCAGAAGTGGGCCGACGCGGCGGACGTCTTCTCGGCCAACCGCCGGGTGCGACCGCGCGACCGCCCCGTCGAACGGCAGATCGCCGACCGCCTCACCCGCACGGGTCCCCGCTGCCTCGACGCCTCCGACGTCATGCCTCCCGCCGTCCGCGACGCCTTCTACGAGGCCGTCCTCCTGACCATCGCCCGCGCGGCGGCCGGCGACGACATCGACGTACCGGGCCTCCTGAGGGACGTACAGAAGGTCGCGGCCACCCAGACGGACCGGCGGCCGGCGCTGCGGAGGGTGTGCAGTACGTAGACCATGGCGATGTTGTACGCACTTTTGCCTTGCCTGGCTCCCCCCTGTCCCTCACCTGCACCCGCGTTGGCCGGGCGGACCGGACAGTGGTGTCCGGCACCCGTCGGGGCATCCGGCGGGCCGCGACCGCGAGGTCTCCGTCGTGGAGGGGCGGCCTCGCGGTTCCGGGATCCGGGGCCGGAGTCCGTGTCGCGGAGTCCGCGTACCGGTCCCAGGATCACGGAAGACGTCCCGCGCACCCGAGGTGCGCGGGACGTCCGCCCGCACTCCCCGGCCCCCGCTCGCTTCAACCAGTCCGGAGAGCACGGGCGTTGACCCGCCCCGGCGGCACCGCCAGAATGAGCCACCACTCGTTTGAGAGCGCTCTCAGAAGTCGACTCCGGGCGCGCCCTCCAGGCCCGCACCTCTAGGGAGACCCATGACCGGCAGCATCGACAGCACCGGCATGACCGGCGCGAACGGCAGACCGGACCCGGCACCGGCGTTCGGCCGTCGGGCGCTCCTCGGTACCGGGCTCGGGGCCGCGGCGGCGCTCGTCGCCGCCGGTTCCGGTACGGCCCACGCGGCGCCCCGGGCGGGGGCCGGGGCGGCACCGCGGACGTCCGGAACCTCGGCCCGGCGGCGCGGACAGGCATTCCTCGCCGCCGCCATGGACGCCTACCCCGACCACGGCACCGTCCGGCTGACCCAGAGCTACACCGACCAGGCGGGCCTGTTCAGCACGGCGTTCACGTACGACAACGCGCTGGCGATCCTCGCCCACCTCGCCGTGCGCACGGCGGACGGGCGGGCCAGGGCGGTGGCGCTCGGGGACGCGCTGATCTACGCCCAGGAGCACGACCCGGCGTACGACGACGGCCGGCTGCGCCAGGCGTACAACGTCGGGCCGTACGTCCACTACGACGGCGTGCCGCAGCCGGACGGGTTCGTCCGGGCCGACGGGACGGCCAATGTCGGCACCCAGTTCGGCTTCACGGGAACGGCAGTGGGGGACATGGCCTGGGCGGGCATCGCGCTGAGCGCGCTGGCGCGGCGGACCGGGGCCCGGCGGTTCCTCGCCGCGGCGGTGCGGATCGGGCGGTGGATCGAGCGCACCGGCCGTACCGACGAGCCCCTCGGCGGGTACAAGTTCGGTGTGAACGGGGCGAACGAGAAGCTGCCGTTCACCTCGACCGAGCACAACACCGACCTGGTCTGCCTGTTCGGACGGCTGGCCCGGCTCACCGGCGACCGGGTGTGGTGGGAGCGGCGCGCGCGGGCCGAGGCATTCGTGAAGCGGATGTGGGAGCCGTCCCGGGGCTCGACGGGCGGCTTCTTCTACACCGGCACCAACGACGGCGTGACCGTCAACAGGTCCCCGATCCCCGAGGACACCCAGACCTGGACCCATCTCGCGCTCGACTCCGGCCGGTACGCGCGCTCCCTCGACTGGGCCGCCCGGGAACTGGCCGTCCTGGACCACGCCGAGCGCCGCAACAGCACGGTCCCGGCCGGGCGGTCGTACGAGGGCGTCACCTTCAGCTCCGCCAGTCTCCTCGCGAACGAGGACGCGCCCATCGCCGAGTTCCAGCCGAAGCCGAACCGCAACGGCGTCTGGTTCGAGGGCACCGCGCATCTCGCCCTCGCCCTGCGCGACCGGGGCGCGCGCGGCGACGAGGCCCGCGCCCGGCGCCTGATCGCCTCGCTCGAAAGCGCCCAGGACCACCTCGGCACCGACCAGACCGTCGGCGGCCGCGCACTCCCCGCCCGTGCCGGTGTCGTCTCCGCCAGCAGCCCCCTCGACACGGGATTCGGGTTCGGCTACTACCCCTACCGGCACACGGGCGCCACGGCCTGGTACCTGATGGCGGCGGAGCGGTCGAACCCGCTGCGGGCCTGACCGCCACGCACGGCCGGCTGCGGGGCTGGGGCGGCGGGGCGGGCCTCCGCCGCCCCGAAATTCGAGGAGTTGGTGCGAAGGCCCCGACGTGAACGGCTAGCATCCCGGCCGTGAACACGCCGTGGAAGACGGCGTGCGGACCGGCGGTCGTCGGCGGTCGTGAACTGGATGGGGTTGGTGTCGTGGTGGAGGCCGGGCCGCGGGTCGCAGTCGCCGTGGTGACGATGGGCAATCGGCCCGCCGAGGTGGACGCGCTGCTCTCCTCGGTGGCCAAGCAGGACGTCGCGCCCGCACGGATCGTCGTCGTCGGGAACGGCTGCCCGCTCCCCGAGTTCGCCGAACGGCTCGGCCTGCCCGGCGAGGTCACCCTCATCGAGGTGGACGAGAACCTCGGCTGCCCCGGCGGCCGGAACGTCGCCCTGGAACGGCTGCGGGAGTTCGGCGACGTCGACGTGGTCGTCGAGCTGGACGACGACGGCCTGCTCGTCGACGCCGATGTGCTGCGGCGCGTACGGGACTTGTACGCCGCCGACCCGCGCCTCGGCGTCGTCGGCTTCCGCATCGCCGACGAACACGGCGAGACACAGCGGCGGCACGTGCCGAGGGTCGGCGCCAAGGACCCGATGCGCGGCGGACCGGTCACCGGATTCCTCGGCGGCGGACACGCCCTGTCCATGGCCATGCTCGGCGAGACGGGCGACTGGGCCGCCGAGTTCTTCTTCGCGCACGAGGAGACCGACCTGGCCTGGCGGGCGCTCGACGCCGGCTGGACCGTGCTGTACGCCCCCGAGCTGCTCCTCCAGCACCCGAAGACCTCACCCGCCCGGCACGCCATCTACTACCGCGTCAACGCCCGCAACCGCGTCTGGCTCGCCCGCCGCCGCCTCCCGCTGCCGCTCATCCCGGTCCACCTGGGGGTGTGGGTCCTCATCACCCTGCTGCGGACGCGCTCGGCGGGCGGGCTGAAGGCATGGTTCGGCGGCTTCGTGGAGGGCTGGCGCGAGTCGGGCGGCGAACGCCGGCCCATGAGCTGGCGGACGGTATGGCACCTGACGAGGCTGGGACGGCCACCGGTCCTCTAGGCCCACTGGTCCTTTAGGTTCACCGGTCCCGTGGAACCGCCGGTCCCGTGGAACCACCCGTCCGGTAGGACCGCCGCTCCGACGGCCCTGCCCCAACCGCCTTTGGCTCGCAGGGCTTTCGCCAACAGCCTGCCCGGCAGCCGACGTTCGGCCCGGAACCGGTCCTCGCGGCACACGAATGCCCCGGTCGTTCACCTCCACCGACCGGGGCACAGCGCTTTGTGCGGTTCCCGGATCCGGCAGCGGCGGCGGCACTCCCCCGAGCTACGCGTCTACGCGTGCGCCGTCGCCGCCGGATCCGATGAAGTGATCACATCAGGTCCCGCCAACGGATCGCTAACATGAGCCCAACGGTTCCACGGGGAGCCGTACGGGAGGCGGCGGCGGGTCGCCGCGGGGCGGGCCCGGAACGACGGTGCGGGAAGGCAGCGGCTGTTCTATGCGGGACGGGCTGCGGTTCGGACTGCTCGGTCCGCCGGTTCTCTACGAGGCCGGGGCAGCCGGCGGCGGCGTACGGTCCGTCGGCGGCGGGAAGATGCGCGCCCTGTTCGTCGCGCTGCTGCTCGAACCCGGGCGGATCGTCTCCGTCGACACCCTGAAGGACGTGCTCTGGGACGCGGCGCCGCCCCCCTCCGCGCAGGCGTCCCTGCAGAACCACGTGACGCGTCTGCGGCGGCTGTTGGACGACCCCGAACGGCTGCGCGCGGTCCCGCCGGGCTATCTGCTGCGGGTCGACGACGGCGAGCTGGACGTCCGCGTCTTCGAGGCGCACGCCCGCGCCGCCCGAGCCGCCCACGCCGAGCGGGACTGGGCCCGGACCGTGCGCGAGTCCGCCGCCGCGCTCGCCCTCTGGCGCGGGACACCGCTCGGCGGCCTGCCGTCCGAGGGACCCCGCGCCCAGGCGTTCGTCCAACGCCTGGAGGAGGCGCGGCTGCTGCTGCTGGAGCGGCGGTACGAGGCCGAACTCCACCTCGCGCCCCGCACGGCGGGCCGGGACGCCACCGGGGCGCACCCGCTCGGCGCCCTCGCCCCCGAACTCACCGCCCTCGTCGCCGAACACCCCCTCCGCGAGGCGTTCCACCGCCTCCTCATGCTCGTCCTGCACCGCACGGGCCGTCAGGCGGAGGCGCTGGCCGTCCACCGGGACCTCCGGGCCCGCCTCCTGGACGAACTCGGCGTGGAACCGGGCCCCGCGGTACGCGACGCCCATGTGGAGATCCTGCGCGCGCCCACCGAGGAGGCCCCGGGGGCCCCGGCCGAGGACGCCCCCTCCGACGCCCCGCCCCTCCCGGCCCAACTGCCGCCGCCGCCCGCGCACTTCACGGGCCGCGAGAAGGCACTGGCGGAGCTGCGGGAGGCGCTGGGGAGGGGCGCCTACGAAGCCTCGGGGACCGTCGTCCTCAGCGGCATGGCCGGCGTCGGCAAGAGCGCCCTCGCCCTCCACCTCGCCCACGGACTCGCCGAGCACTTCCCCGACGGCCAGCTGTACATCAACCTCCACGGTGCCACCCCGGGCATGACCCCCCTCACCCCCGCCCAGGCCCTCGCCGCCCTGCTCCGCGACCTCGGCACCGCCCCGCGCCGCATCCCCGAACACCCCGACGCGGCGGCGGCGTTGCTGCGGTCGACGCTCGCCCCGACCCGCACCCTGCTGGTGCTGGACGACGCCGCGAACGCCGCCCAGGTGCGCCCCCTGCTCCCGGCCGGCGCCGGCTGCGCGGTCATCGTGACGAGCCGTTCACCGCTCACCGCACTGGACGGCGCCCACCGCTTCCCGCTCGCCCCGCTGTCGGACGACGAGAGCGCGGCCCTGCTGCGTGCCGCGTCCGGCCGCGCGGCGGGCCTGGACGCCACGCACCCCCTCGTCGCGCTCACCGGCCGCCTCCCGCTCGCCCTCCGCGTCGTCGCGGCCCGCCTCGCCGCCCGCCGCGCGCTCACCCCGGATGCGCTGGCCGGCCAACTGACGGCCACGGAAGGGCGGTTGCGTCATCTCGAGTACGACGACCTGAGCGTGCGCCGTTCCCTCGCCGTCGCCCATGAGGCCCTGCGCGCCTCCGACCGCGAGGCCGACCGCGACGCAGCCCACGCCCTCAGCCGTATCGGCGCCCTCGACCTGCCCGCGTACGGCGCGCCCCTCCTCGCCCGCCTCACCGGCACCGACGAGTTCCGCGCCGAGACCGCCCTCGACCGCCTCGTCGACGTGGCCCTCCTCGACGAGACGTCCTACGGGCGGTACGTCCCCCACGACCTCGTACGCGACTTCGCCCGCGAACTCGCCGACACGGCCGACACCGCCGAGGCCGTGGAGCAGGCCCTGCGCTGGTACGCGGCCCGCGCCCGCCAGAGCCTGCTGGTGCTGCTCCCACCCGGCTACGAACGCGACGAACGCCTCCGTACGACGGGGTCCACGGCGGAACCGCTGCCCACGGAGGAGCCCTTCGCCTCCGCCGAGGAGGCCTTCGCCTGGGGCGACCGCGAACTCCCCAACATCGTCGCGCTGGTGGAACGCGGCGGCGGACCGGCGGCGGCGCTCGTCCCCGCCCTCGTCCGCCATCTCTTCCCCTATCTGCACCGGGGCGGCCGGCTCGCCGAGCTGGACGTGCTCGGCCGACTGGCCCTGAGCGCGGCGAGGTCGCTCGGGGACACCGAGGCCGAGGCGTTCGCGCTCACGGACCGGGCGGGGCTGCACTTCATGTCCGGCCGGGCCTCCGAGGCGCTCGCCCTCAACGACGAGGGCCTGACCCTGTGGCGCAGGCTCGGCGTCGTGTCGTGCGTACGGCGCTGCCTGAACAACCGGGGGCTCGTCCTGGAGAGCCTCGGCCGGTACGAGGAGAGCGAAGAGACGCTGCGGCAGAGCCTGGAGCTGTCCCGGCAGCTCGGCGACCCGTACGGCGAGGCCGTGACCTTCAGCCACCTCGGCAACCTGTACAAGCACACCGACGCGCGCGCCGCCATCGCCCACCACGAGCGGAGCCTGGCGCTGGGCGAGCTGGCCGACAGTCTCGTCGTCCGGCACACCGCGCACTGCAACATCGGCTACGCCCACCTCCGGCTCGGCGAACCGGCCGCCGCCGTCCGCCACTTCGAGCAGAGCCTGCGCATCCTCGGCGACGACGAGGACTGGCAGGGCGAGTCGAAGTCCCGGCTCGGTCTGGTCCGGGCGCTGCGCGAGCTGGGCCGGCCGGACCGCGCGTCCCACGAGTGCGCCCTCCTCGTCGACCTCGCCGAACGCCGCGCCGACCAGTACGCCGTCGGCCTCGCCCGCCACCAGCGGGGACTGCTCCTGCGGGCCGAGGGGCGCGAGGGGGAGGCGTACCGCGAGTGGGAGCGAGCCCGGACGATCCTGGACGGCACGGACTCGACGGTGGCGGTGGAGCTGAGGGAACTCCTGAAGGACCGCGCAGGGTGAGCGCCGCCGCCGAACGCACGGCGCGGGACTGCGCTCACCTCGCGTCCGCGTAGCACTCCACGACCGCCGTGGTGAAGGGGAACCGCACCGGCGTCTGCCCGAACGCCAGCCGTCCCGACAGCTCCGACGCCTCCCGGATCGCCGCCACGACCGCGTCCGCCTCCGTGGCCGGACAGTGCACGATCACCTCGTCGTGCTGGAAGAAGACCAGCTCGGCGGCCATCCCGTCGAGGCTGCGGCGGAGGGCGGCGAGGAGGAGCAGGGTCCAGTCGGCGGCGCTGCCCTGGACGACGAAGTTGCGGGCGAAGCGGCCCCGGGCGCGGGAGTCGGTGGAGGCGTACCCGGGCACCCACTCGGTGTCCTGCCCGTGCCCCCGGCCCTGCTCCGGGGCCGCGAGGCCGTCGTCGGCCTGGGGGATCCCCGCCTCCTCACCCGCCGCGTCGGAGTCGCCGGCCGCCGGCGGGCACGTGCGCCCGAGCCAGGTCCGTACGAGGCGGCCCTCCTCGCCCGCGCGGGCCGCGTCGTCGACGTACCGCACCGCGTGCGGGAACCTGCGGCGTAGTGCGGCGAGGTTCTTGAGGCCGTCCCCGGACGTCTGCCCGTACACGGCGCCCAGCACGGCGAGTTTGGCCTGCGCGCGGTCGCCGGAGAAGGCGCGGTCGGAGACGGACTGGTAGAGGTCGCCGGGACGTCCGGCGACCTCCATGAGGCCGGGGTCGCGGGAGATGGCGGCCAGCACCCGGGGTTCCATCTGGTCGGCGTCGGCGACGACGAGCCGCCAGCCGGGGTCGGCGACACAGGCGCGGCGGATCACCTTCGGGATCTGCAGGGCGCCCCCGCCGTTGGTGACCCAGCGCCCGGTGACGGTGCCGTGCGCGAGGAACTCGGGGCGGAACCGTCCGTCCCGGACCCAGTCCTGCAGCCAGGACCAGCCGTGGGCGACCCAGATCCGATAGAGCCGCTTGTATTCGAGGAGCGGTTTCACGGCGGGGTGGTCGATGCTCTCGATCTCCCAGCGGCGGGTGGACTTCACCCGCACCCCCGCCTGCGCGAACGCCTTGACGACGTCGGCGGGCAGATCGGGGCGCACGCGCCGCCCGAAGGCGTTCGACACCTCCTCGGCGAGTTCGGCGAGCCGCCGCGGTTCGCCCCCGCCCGCGTACCGCTCGCCGAGCAGTTCGCGCAGCACCTCCCGGTGTACGTCGGCCCGCCACGGCAGCCCCGCCCGGTTCATCTCGGCGGCCACGAGCATCCCGGCCGACTCGGCGGCGGTCAGCAGCCGCATCCGGTCCGGGTGGGCGGTGGCGTCGTGCCGGCGCTGCTGGTCGGCGTACACCTCGACGAGGTCGGCGAGCGGGACATGGACCGGCCGGGGCTCGAAGAGGGAAGGCTGGGCGCCGGTGTCGGCCGAGCGCAGGGGCGGGTCCGGGGGGACGGGGGCGTGCCGGAGGCGGGCGAGCGCGGCGGCCGCGGAGCGGGGCTCCCCGAGCCGCCCCTCGTGCCCCAGCAGCAGGGTCTCGGCATCCTCGACGTCGTAGCACCGCTCCACGCGGACGCCCTCGGCCAGCAGCCGTGGATAGATCTCGGAGGTGGACCCCCACACCCACCGCCCGACGTCCGCCCGCCGCCGCACGGCTCCCGCGAGGTCGGGCTCCCGCGTCACCGGGCCCGCGAGCAGCCCGTCGGGCCCGAGGGGGGCGACCTCCACGCCACCGTCCTCGGCCGGAGCGAGCGCCCACCTGTCGGCCATGGGTGCGAGTGTGACAGGGGGGTCTGACAACGCGGCCGAGGTGCGGGCGGGGTGGCGAGTTGGGGCTGCCCCTGTTCCGGGCCCTGGCCCCGGCCCTATTCCGGGCCCTGGTCCTGGGCCCGGTCCTGCACGATCGACCGCAGTGCCGCGGTCACGTCCGCCTCCGTGGCCTCCTTGGTCACCCCGAGGCCGCTCAGCACGCCCTGTCCGTTCTCGAACTCCAGCAGGGCGAGCAGGATGTGTTCCGTGCCGATGTAGTTGTGGCCGAGACGCAGGGCCTCGCGGAAGGTGAGTTCGAGGACCTTCTTGGCCTCGGGGCCGTAGGGGATGAGTTCGGGCACCTCGGGGGCGGCCGGCGGCAGGGTGGCCGTGGCGGCCTGCCGCAGGGCCTCGGGGGCGACGCCCTGGGCGGCGAGCGCCTTGGCGGCGAGTGCCTCCGGCTCGGCGAGGAGGCCGAGGACGAGGTGGGCCGGCAGCCCCTCGACGGCACCGGCGGCCTTGCCCTCGTCGTGCGCGGCCGTGACCACGTTCCGGGCACGCGGGGTGAAGCGGCTGAACCCCTGGCTGGCGTCGAGATCGTTCTCGGCCTTCGGCACGAACCGCTTCTGCGCGGCCTGCCGGGTCACCCCCATGCTCTTGCCGATCTCCGTCCAGGAGGCGCCCGAGCGCCGGGCCTGGTCCACGAAGTGGCCGATCAGATGGTCGGCCACCTCACCGAGATGGTCCGCGGCGATCACCGCGTCCTGAAGCTGGTCGAGGGGTTCCGGGTGGACCTTCTTGATGGCGTCGATGAGTTCGTCGAGACGGATGGACGCGGTGACTCGCGGATTCGTAGTCATGTGTCAACCATAGGTTGACACCCCTCTCTTGTCAACCTTGAGTTGACACTCCGGGTCGCCCCCTCCAGCGGCCGGAGCCCTGCGGCCATGCTCCGGCCGCAAGTGGCCTCCAGGGGCGCGGGGAACGGCGCGACCACCCCCCTCACACACCCGCAGCCGCCCCCCACACCCGCCGCATCCCGGTGGGTGCCCGCACCCCCGGAGGGCACCCGCACCCCTCACCCGCTCACCGCCTCACCACCGCCCCACCGGCCGCCGCCACCCCCGCCACAACCGCGCACGCCCCCACACACGCCCCCACGACCCCCCACGGCACCGCCACCCCCGCCGGCGCCGACAGCATCGCCAGCGCGCCCGCCACCCCCGCCAGATTCACCGCGGTGACCACCATGCCCAGCACCACCCCCACCAGGACCGCGACCAGAGCCTCGCCGACCACGACCACCCGCACCTGCCCCCGCGTGGCCCCGGCCAGCCGCAGCGACCGCAGCTCCGCGCCCCGCGCCGACGTGGCCATCACCAGGGTCCCGGCCAGCGAGATCGCCGCGTACACGAGCGCGATCCCCAGCACCACGAGGAACCCGAGCCGGGTGTGCGCCCTGGTGCCGGGACGGTTCGCCGCGAGCCACTCCTCGGCCGACCGCACCGTCGCACCGGTCCCCGCCGCCGTCCTCTCCAGCGCCGCGGCGACCGCCGCCCGGTCCGCCCCGCCGTCCACCCGCGCCTCGACCCGGTCCACGAGGGCCCCGCCGGCGTTCGCGGCCGTCACGTACGCCCCGTTGTCCCCGGTCCCCCGCGCGAGCACCGCCACGATCCGCAGCCGTACGGGACGCCCGTCCCCGAGCCACACCCGCACGCGGTCCCCCACCTCGGGCCGCTCCCACTCCTCGTTCACGACGATCGACCGGTCGTCGAGATCGCGCACGTGACCGGCGACCACCGGCAGCCGCGACACCGCCGCGAAGGCCGGGACGTCCGTCACCGCCCGCGCCTCGGAGCGCACCAGCGCGCTCCCCTCCTCCACCGTGTACACGGCGGTGGCGGCCGACCCGGCCACGGTCGCCCCGGCAACCTTCCCGGCCCCTGCCGGCAGGCCCTCACCCGTCACCACGAAGTCCGCCCGGGTGCGCGCCCGTGCCTCCGCCCCCTTCGCCTCCGTCACCGTGCCCGCGGATCCCAGCAGCGACCCGGCCAGCGCCACGGTCACCAGCACCGGCGCGGCGACGGCGGCGGTACGGCGCACCGAGGTGGCCGCGTTCTCCCGGATCAGCAGCCCGGTCGCCCCGGGCAGCGCCGCGCCCACCAGCCGCACGACGGGCCGGACGAGCAGCGGTGCGAGCGCGGCGGCCGCCGTCACGAGGAGCATCGGCTGTGTGGTGTACGTCTTGCGTTTCAGCAGGTCGGCCGGGTCGGTCCCCACCTTCCAGGCCAGCAGGCCCAGCCCGCCCGCGAGCAGGGCGGCACCGATCACCCGGCGCGACGGCGGCAGCACCCCGGTGTCCACGGACGCCTCGCGCAACGCCTCCACCGGCCCGGTCCGCCCGGCCCGCCGCGCGGCCGCCCAGGCCCCCGCGAGCGCCACCGACACCCCGGTCCAGAACGCCACGTGGTACGGCCACACCACCGCGTCCGGCACCGCGAACCAGGTGGGCGCCACCCCGCCGTCCACCAGCTCCCGGACCAGCACGGGCGCCCCCCACGCCCCCAGCGCACACCCGGCGCCGGACGCCAGGACGCCGACCGCCGCGGCCTCACCGAGCAGCAGCCGCCGCACCTGCCCCGGCGTCGCGCCCGCCATCCGCAGCAGCCCGAACTCCCGCCTCCGCAGCGCGACCACGAAGGCGAACGTCGACGCCGTCACGAACACCGACACGAAGGTGGTGACCCCGCCCGCCGTACCGAGCAGCGAGTTCACGGCGACCAGCGCCTCCGCGTCCCGCTCGTGAGAGGGATCCACCTGTCGCCGCGCGTCCCCCGTCAGCACCCGCGCCCGGTCCCCGACCAGCGCCCGCACATCGGCGACGGGCGCGTCCACCCCGACCGCGTCGGGCCCGCCCGGACCCCGCCCGGCCGCGTCCGTCGTCACCGGCCCCAGCGCCCGCAGCTCCGCCACCAGTCGTTCGTCCACAGGGTGTGGATGCGCGAGCTTCTGTGCCACCCGGGCCGTCCCCGGCCCTCGCCGCACCTCGACCGTCAGCCTGTCCCGGCCCGCCACCACGACCGGCGAGGAACCGAAACGCTCCGGCGCACGCGCGGGCGGGTCCAGTGTCGCCGCGATCCCGAGCCCCATGGCCGTCATCACCCCGACCCCCAGCGCCACGGCGACGAACGAGCCGAGCAGCGCGGCCCACCGCGTACGCAACGACGACAGCGTCAGCACGTCACACCTGCCACCGCGGTCCCGGCCGGGGCGCCGCCGGCCTGCCGCTCCAGCCCCGCCATGCGCGCCGCCACCGCCTCCACCGTGGGCCGGGCCAACTCCCCGCTCACCCGCCCGTCCACCAGGAACACCACCCGGTCCGCGTACGACGCGGCCACCGGATCGTGCGTGACCATGACCGTGGTCTGGCCCTCCCGGTCCACCAACTCCCGCAGCAGACAAAGCACTTCACGGCTGGTCGTGGTGTCGAGCGCCCCGGTGGGCTCGTCGCCGAAGAGGACCGCCGGGCGGGTGATCAGGGCCCGGGCCAGGGCGACCCGCTGCTGCTGCCCGCCGGACAGCTGGGCCGGCCGGTGTCCGGCCCGCTCGGCCAGCCCCACCCGGGCCAGCGCCTCGCGCACCGCGCCCCGAGCGGGCCGCCGCCCGGCGAGCCGCAGCGGCAGGGCGACGTTCTGCGCGGCGGTGAGCGAGGGAAGCAGGTTGAACGCCTGGAACACGAACCCGATCCGCTCCCGGCGCAGCAGCGTCAGCCGCCGCTCGCCCAGCCCGGCCAACTCGACCCCGTCGACCCGTACCGTCCCGCCCGAGGGCCGGTCCAGCCCCGCCGCGCACTGCAGAAGCGTCGACTTCCCCGACCCCGACGGCCCCATGACCGCCGTGAAGGTCCCGGCCCCGAAATCGAGGTCCACCCCGTCGAGGGCGGCCACCTCCCCGTACGACCGCCGTAGGCCCCGTACGCGGACGGCGGCGGCCTCCGCCGCTCCCGCCCCCCGGGCCGCCGCCTCCGCAGCCGTCTCCGCCGTTCGTGCTGTATCTGTCGTGGTCATGCTCCGACCCAACCGTCCGCGCCCCGCCCGCACACGACCACTGGAGGGCGTCCTGGGGGTATGGCCGGCCCTACCCCCCCGGCGCCGCATGACACGATCGAACACGTGAGTACGACCAGCACGGTGGAGCGCGCCTTCGAGGCGGCCCTCTACGCCGACACCGACACCGCCCTCGACACCGGCGCCTCCCTGCTCGCCGCCGACCCCGCGGCCGACGGGGAACTGGCCCGGCGCGGAAGGGAGTTCGTCGCCGGGGCCTGGCGGCGCGGCTGGCAGCCCGCCGACGTCGTACGGTTCGTGCGGCGCGAGCTGGAGGACGCACACGTCACGCTGCTCGCGCGGCTGGTCGTCGAGGAACACGAAGAGCACCGGACACACGCGCAACGGCGGTCACCCGGCCCCCGCTGGGCCGCCCAGCTCGACGAGATCAGGGAACTGACCGCCGAGCAGGCCCGCGCGGACCGCTTCTCGAACGCCACCACGGCCCTGGAGCTGTACCGCCTCCTCCTGCGGCTGCCCACGCTCGAATCCCTGGACAGCCCGCGGGCGTCCGGCGGCGCGCAGAACTCCCCCCACCCCGAATCGCGGATGCTCGGCCGCATCCGCGCGCTCCTCGCCAAGGCGGAGGCGACCGGGTTCCCGGAGGAGGCGGAGGCCCTCAGCGCGAAGGCGCAGGAGCTGATGGCGCGGCACAGCATCGACGAGGCGCTGCTGGCCGCCCGCGGGCACGGCGAGGACACCCCCGGCGCGTGCCGGATCGGCGTCGAACCCCCGTACGAAACGGCAAAGGCCGTGCTCCTGGACGCGGTGGCGCGCGCGAACCGCTGCGAGGCGGTCTGGAACGAGGCCCTCGGCTTCTCCACGGTCGTGGGATTCGAGGCGGATCTGGAGGTGGTCGAACTGCTCCACACCTCGCTCCTCGTGCAGGCCACCACCGCGATGACCAAGGCGGAGGCGGCGCAGCGCAGGTCCGGCCGGAAGCGGACCAAGACCTTCCGGCAGTCGTTCCTGGCCGCCTACGCCCACCGCATAGGGGACCGGCTGGCGGAGGTCGCCGAGGCCCAGGTGGCCGAGGCGGAGGCCGGGGGCGCGGGCGCACACGGGGCGGGCGTACCGGAGCAGGACCTGCTGCCCGTCCTCGCCGCGCGCGATGTCGCCGTCCGCGAACAGGTCGGCCGGATGTTCCCGGACACCGTCACCACGCGCGTCCGGGGCGTCAGCGATCTGGCCGGCTGGCAGCAGGGGGCGGAGGCCGCCGACCGCGCCCAGGTCAGGGCGCGGCCCCGGCTGCCGTCCTGACGCGGTGACCGATGCGGTGACGGACGCGGTGACCGATGCGGTGACGGACGCGCCGGGTCAGTCGCCCGCCGGCAGGAACGGCCCCACCGTCGCCTCCAGCGTGCTCTCCGACTTGACCGCGACCTCGGGGTCCGGCCACTTGAAGCTGCTGACCTTGCTGTCCCCGGGCAGGGTCAGCTTCACCGTGTCCACCGCGGCGCTCTTCTCGGCGTCACCGGCGACCCCGCGCACGTACGCGATGGTGAAGGTCATCGACTGACCTCCCTCCAGCGTCACCTCGGTGTCCTGGGACGCGCCCTCCTGCGGCTTGAGCGCCCAGGACCTGTCCCCGGCGAACAGGTCGACCCCGGCGAGGCCCTTCAGCGTGCAGGCGGCGTCGCCCTTGTTGGTGACGGTGACCGGGACGCCACCCTCGTCACCGGCGGTCGGCGCGGCACTGCTGGGGCCGATCTCGAAACCGGCCTGCGCGGCCGTGCAGGCGCCCCCCTTCGCCGCGCTCTCGGGGGTGGCGGCACCGGTCTTGCCGTCCTGTCCTCCGCCACCTCCGTCGCCTCCGTCGCTCCCGCCGCAGGCGGTCAGCGTGAGGGCCGCGAGAAGGGCGGCGGCGATGGCGGTCGGAGCGGTGCGCATGGAGTTCCCGGTGGTGTTCGTGGCTGTCGCAGCACAGCCGGTGACGACATGAGAGGACGAACGGGCCCCGAAACCCGGAGGCTCCACGGCCCGTTCCTCACATGATCTACGATCCCGGCCCCACCGCGGGCCCGATCCGCGACCTGATCTACGACCGTGGTCTACGCCTCGATCTACGACCGTGGTCTACGCCTCGATCTACGACCGTGGTCTACGCCTCGATCTACGACCGTGGTCTACGACCCGGCGCTCGCCGTGGGCAGATCGCCGGGGAGACCGGTGGGCAGGTCCGTCGGCAGCCCCGAGGGCAGGGACCCCGCGGCCTTCTGGAACTTCTCCTGGCCGACCTTGCCCTCCCAGGTGATCGTGAGGGACTTGGAGCTGACCTTGTCCACCATGCCCTCGGTGCGGGCGTCGCTGCCGTCCTGGCACTTGAGGCTGATCATCTGCATGTTCGCCGCGTCGGAGACCTTGCCGCTGCACACCGAGGTACCCACGAAGACGGCGGCCTCGTCACCGTTGACGAACAGGGCGACCGTCTTGCCGTCGGTCGTGGCCAGCCAGTTGCCCTGCAGCTCGGTCGCGACGCCGGGGGAGTCCCCGGAACCGCCGCCGTCCGCAGTGTCGCTCGGCTTCGGGGCGGCCGACGACTCCTTGGCGTCGGTGTCGCCGCCGCCACCGCTGCACCCGGTCAGCACGAGCGCGGCCGTGAGCCCGGCCGCCGCGGCCGCGACGCTCACGCGCCGACGAGCGGAGGACGCCCTGCTCATGGGCCTTGCCGTAGTCGCCGTAGTCACTGGAGATCTCCCAAAGCCGTGGCCGGCCCCGTTCGCCGCACCCCCAGCGGCAAGCTACCAGCAGCCCCCGAGCCCGGAACCCAACCCCCGCCCTATCCCCCGGGGGCCCGGAACCCCTTACCAGGACGACTTCCGCACCCCCGGCAAGAACCCCGCGTGTGCCTGCTCCCGCAGGCTCACCCGGGACAGGCCGAACGTGCGGAAGTACCCCCGGGGCCGGCCGTCGACCTGGTCCCGGTTGCGGACGCGGGTCGCGCTCGCGTCGCGGGGCTGGGCGGCCAGTTCCCGGCGGGCGGCGTCGCGTTCGGCGTCCGTGGCGGCCGGCCGCCGGAGGACCTCCTTCAGCTCGGCCCGCCGCACGGCGTACCGCGCGACGATCTCCCGCCGCTTCTCGTTCTTCGCGATCTTGCTCTTCTTCGCCATCAGACCCGCACCCCCCGCGCGCGGATCCGCGCGACCGCGGCCTCGACGCCGATGACGTCCACGGTCTTGATCCCCTTGGCGCTCAGCCGGAGCCGCACATGGCGGTTCTCGCTCGGCAGCCAGTACCGCTTGGACTGGATGTTCGGGTCGAAGCGGCGGGACGTACGCCGGTGGGAGTGCGAGATGCGGTTGCCGAAGCCGGGCCGGGCTCCGGTCAGCATGCAGTGGGCGGACAAGGTGACGCACCTCTCTCGATCAGGCAATGCAAATGGAATTCATTTTCAGTAAGATACCAGCATGGCACGCAACGAACTCCGCCCGGTCGTCAAACTCCGGTCCACGGCCGGCACCGGATACACCTACGTCACCCGCAAGAACCGCCGGAACGACCCGGACCGGCTGACGCTGCGCAAGTTCGACCCGAGGGCCGGCCGCCACGTCGACTTCCGAGAGGAGCGCTGACCGACCATGAAGAAGGGCATCCACCCCCCGTACGGACCCGTCGTCTTCCGGGACCGCGCCGCGAACCACACCTTCCTCACCCGCTCGACGATGACGAGCGGGAAGACGATCGAGTGGGAGGACGGCAACACCTACCCCGTGGTCGACGTCGAGATCTCGAACGTCAGCCACCCCTTCTACACGGGCACCGCGCGCGTGCTGGACACGGCGGGCCGCGTGGAGAAGTTCGAGAAGCGGTACGGCGCCAAGAACTCCGGGGCGGCCGGAACGACCGGAAAGAAGCGGGGCTGACCGACGTGACCCAGCTGTCTGTCGCGATCGTCGGCGGCCTGCACGCCGACGCCCGGCGGGCCGCCGTCGAGGCGCTGCTCGCCGGGGTCCCGGGCAGCGTCGCGCTGCACCACGACCTCTCCGCCGCCGCCGACGGTCCGGACGCCAAGGTCGTCCGGACCGTCCGGGACGCCGGAGGCGTCGTCTCCACCGGAGAGACCCGGCTCGTCGACGACTGCGCCTGCTGCGCCCTGCGCGAGGACCTCGTCCCCGAACTGGAGCGCCTGGCCGACACGGGCCTGACCCGTCTGGCCGTGGTCGAACTCTGGGACTCGGTGGAACCGAAGGCCATGGCGGAGGTGATCGCCGCCGGTGGCCTCCACCTCACCTCCGTGATCACGGCCGTCGACCCCGCCCTCCTCCTGCCCTGCCTCGGCAACGGCGACGACCTCGCCGAGGCGGGCCTCGCCGCGGCCTCCACCGACCAGCGCACGGTCGCCGACACCTTCGCCCGCCAGCTGGAGTACGCCCCGGTCCTCGCCGTGCTCGACTCGGAGGAGGCCGACGAGGAGGACAGGGCCCTGCTGGCCCAACTCCACCCGACGGCCCAGAGGGTGCCCATCGGCGGCCGAGGCCGTGCCCCTGAGGTGGCCGCAGGCCCCGAAAGGGGCGCGGGGAACTGTGCGACCAGCCACAACGCACCCGCGCCCGGCAGCGTCCAGCAGCACCCACAGCGCTCCCCGGCCCTGCTCGCCGCGGCGTTCGCCGGCTTCGACGTGGACGCGGCCGCCGCCGCCCAGCACCCCGCCTGCGCCCTTCTCCCCACGGACGCCGACGAGCACGGCGTCACCACCCTCGTCTGGCGCCGCCACCGCCCCTTCCACCCCGAGCGGCTGTACGCGGCACTGGAGGACCTCTGCTGCGCGGCCGCCCGCAGCCGCGGCAGGTTCTGGCTGGCCGAGCGCCCCGACACATTGCTGCACTGGGACGCGGCCGGCGGCGCGCTGTGCGTGGAGTCGGTGGGCCCCTGGCTCGCCTCGCTCCCGGACGCCGCCTGGGACATGGTCCCCCCGGTCCGCCGGGCCGCCGCCGCCCTCGACTGGCACCCGGAGCACGGCGACCGCTGCCAGCACCTCGTCTTCACCTCCCCGGGCCTGGACCGCGACGGACTCGAACAGCTCCTGGAGTCCTGTCTGCTCACCGACACCGAGTACGCCGCCGGACGCGCCGCCTGGGAACGGCTGCCGCGCCCCTTCGACACCTTCCTGGAGGTCTGACCGCCATGCCCCGCAAGCCGGAGCGCAAGCCCGCCAAGTCCCGCCCCAACCCGCTGGACCAGGCGAAGATCACCTACATCGACTACAAGGACACCGACCTGCTGCGGCGCTTCATCTCCGACCGGGGCAAGATCCGCAGCCGCCGGGTCACCCGCGTCAGTGCCCAGCAGCAACGGCAGCTCGCCCGCGCCATCAAGAACGCCCGCGAGATGGCCCTCCTGCCGTACGCCTCCCGCTGACGACGGTCACCGGCGAACCCCCGCCACCCGACGCCGCCGCACACCGTTCCGCAGGTGGGGCACCATCCGTCACTCTCGCACCACCACCCCCACCCGGCCCCCGGGGAGGCTCCACGGCCTCCCCGGGGGCACTCGTTTCCCGCCATCCTGCGCACACCGAGCCCGCTCCCTGAACCGCCGGGACCCGCCCGCCGTAGGGAGGGACAGGGGGACACGAACCAGGACGACACCGAATCTCCCCAGTCGCCGATGGAACAGGACCGCCCCGACATACGTCTCTCCAGTGCCTCAGTGCAGTGACTGCGGGGTCACCCGTCGTGCACGTGCATCTGCTCGTGCATAGGCATATGCATCCGCTCATGCAGGGGCACGTGAACGAAGCTATGATCCGGGGCAGTTGACCGCTGCATCACTGGCAGCACGGGCATCACTGGCCACACCAGTGCCAATGCGCATCAAGCGCACCACTGCACCACCCCGGGGAGCGACCTGTGGACCACGACGTGTACGGCGTGGATGACGTGTACAACGGCATGGCCGCGACGGAGCTGACCCAGCTCCACGCGGTGGCCTGGCAGAAGAGCCGGCACAGCAACTCGCAAGGGAACTGCGTGGAGTTCGCCCGGCTGCCCGGCGGTGAGGTGGCGGTGCGCAACTCCCGCTTCCCCGACGGCCCGGCGCTCGTCTATACGCGCGCCGAGATCGAGGCGATGCTTCTGGGCGTCAAGGACGGCGAGTTCGATCACCTGGTCGGATAACCCCCGCCCGGTGGCGGGGGAATGGCGGGGGCCGCCGATGTGACACGCGTAGAACCGCGGCGCCGAAACGCGCCGCGGTTCTCAGCGCGGGGAGTGCGGTCCAGATGCGGGCGGCACCTGGAACAGTGCCCACACCACCTTGCCGTTGAGCGCGCCGGCGAGCGGATGCCAGCCCCAGCTGTCCGCGAACGAGTCGACCAGGAACAGCCCGCGCCCCGACTCCGCCGAGAAGTCCTCGGAGTCGCCCGCCACGGGGCTGTCGTGACTGGGGTCGCGCACCGCGCACACCAGCCGCTCGGTCCAGTGCATCAGGTGCAGCCGTACGGGCGGGTCCTGGTCCGGGCGCGATCCGTTGCCGGAGGGCAGGCCGTGCCGCAGTGCGTTGGTGACGAGTTCCGAGACCACGAGACAGACGTCGTCGAAGCGGTCGTCCAACTGCCACCGGCAGAGCGTGCCGCGGGTGAACTGCCGTGCCTCGCGCACCGCTTCGTAGCGCGGCGGCAGCGCGCAGGACGCGGCGTCGGACACGGTCGCGGGATCAAGTGGCGGAAGTCCCTGCCGTAAGGGTTCGAGCATGGTCGATCCATTCGTCCCCATGCGAGGCACTCCCGGGTGTCTGCGGTCGTTGCGATGCAGCGGTGGCGCGGGACCATGGTTTCTGATGCGTACAGCAGATGCAAGGGCAGATGCACGTGCACGCGCCCGAAATGGACATGCCCATACCGCTTGCTCAACATTTCTTCTGGCACCCTGCTCCTACTCCTCCCGTGTCCCGCGCGTCTCAGATGTTGAAGACTTTCCATTTCTGTAACCGGGCGAGTGCGGATCGGAGTGGTTTAGTGGCAGACTGCGGCCCTTGAAGAAGTTGGGGAGGCTGGACGAACGTGGGCGCCGGTGAATCGAGCGGGTCGGTGGTGAGGCGGATGCTGCTGGGCTCGCATCTCAGGCGGTTGCGTGAGTCGCAGGGGATCACCCGGGAGAAGGCCGGGTACTCGATCCGCTCCTCCGAGTCGAAGATCAGCCGGATGGAACTCGGCCGGGTCAGCTTCAAGACCCGTGACGTGGAGGACCTGTTGACCCTCTACGGCGTCACCGACGAGACCGAGCGCACCTCGCTGCTCTCCCTGGCGAAGGAAGCCAACGTCGCCGGCTGGTGGCACAGCTACTCGGACGTCCTGCCCAGCTGGTTCCCCACCTACGTCGGCCTCGAAGCGGCGGCCCACCTCATCCGCAGCTACGAAGTGCAGTTCGTGCACGGCCTGTTGCAGACGGAGGCATACGCCCACGCGGTCGTCTCCCGGGGCATGAAGGGCGCGAGCGAGGCCGAGATCGACAAGCGGGTGGCCCTGCGCATGGAACGCCAGAAGTACCTGGTGTCCGAGCGGGCCCCCGAGTTCCACTGCGTCCTCGACGAGGCGGCGCTGCGCCGGCCGCACGGCGGCCGGGAGGTGATGCGCGGTCAGCTCCAGCATCTGATCGAGATCTCGGAGCGCCCGAACGTACGGATCCAGGTCATGCCGTTCAGTTTCGGCGGTCACGCCGGCGAGAGCGGCGCCTTCACCGTGCTGAGCTTCCCCGAGTCCGACCTCACCGACGTCGTCTATCTCGAACAGCTCACCAGCGCCCTGTATCTGGACAAGCGCGAGGACATCGCCCAGTACGAGCGGGCGATCGGGCAGCTCCAGGACGACTGCCCCTCCACGGCCGAGAGCCGGGACCTGCTGCGGGGGCTGCTGCAGCTCTCCTGAGCCCCCGGCCCCGCCGCGTCTCCCCGAGGATTCCCGGGCCTCCGCACGTCTCCCCGGCATCGCTCAGGGTCTTCACAGAGTCTCCCGAGTTGCTCTCCAACTCCCGTTACTCGCACGTACGATGACGAGTGATCAATCTTGATCGATGCCGACTGATTGAGGATCACATGTCGTCCTACTTCACCGACCTGGCTCAGCAGTACATCGGCGGCGAGTGGCGCCCGGGCTCAGGCTCCTGGGACATCATCGACTTCAACCCGTACGACGACGCGAAGCTCGCGTCGATCACCATCGCCACGGTCGACGAGGTGGACGAGGCCTACCGGGCCGCGCAGGCGGCCCAGAAGGAATGGGCCAAGGTCAACGCCTACGCGCGTCGCGCGGTCTTCGAGGAGGCCCTCAAGGTCATCGAGGAGCGCGAGCGGGAGATCACCGAGGTGATCATCGCCGAGCTGGGCGGCACGCACCTGAAGGCCGGGTTCGAACTGCACCTCGCCAAGGAGTTCCTGCGCGAGTCGATGCAGCTGGTGCTGCGCCCCGAGGGCAGAATCCTTCCGTCGCCGGTCGACGGCAAGGAGAACCGCCTCTACCGCGTACCGGTCGGTGTCGTGGGCGTCATCAGCCCCTTCAACTTCCCCTTCCTGCTCTCGATCAAGTCGGTCGCCCCGGCCCTCGCCCTCGGCAACGGCGTCGTGCTGAAGCCGCACCAGAACACCCCCATCACCGGCGGCACCCTGGTCGCGAAGATCTTCGAGGAGGCCGGCCTGCCCGGCGGGCTGCTCAACGTCGTCGTCACCGACATCGCCGAGATAGGAGACGCCTTCATCGAGCACCCGATCCCCAAGGTCATCTCCTTCACCGGCTCCGACACGGTCGGCCGGCACGTCGCCACCGTCGCCGCCTCGAACTTCAAGCGCGCGATCCTCGAACTGGGCGGCAACAGCGCCCTGGTGGTCCTGGACGACGCGGACGTCGACTACGCCGTCGACGCCGCCGTGTTCTCGCGCTACGTCCACCAGGGCCAGGTCTGCATGGCCGCCAACCGCGTCCTGGTCGACCGTTCCGTCCGGGCCGAGTTCACCGAGAAGTTCGTGGCCAAGGTGAGGTCCCTGAAGGTCGGCGACCCGAGCGACCCGGGGACGGTCATCGGCCCGGTCATCAACGCCTCCCAGGCGGACGCCCTCAGGGCCGTCGTCGATCAGGCCCTCGCCGAAGGCGCCACGGCGCTCCTGCACGGCTCCACGACCGGCAACCTGGTCGAGCCGTCCGTCCTCACCGACCTCCCCGCCGGCTCCTCCCTCCTCCAGCAGGAGGTCTTCGGCCCGGTCGCCTTCCTCATCCCCTTCGACGACGAGGACGAGGCCGTCCGCCTCGCCAACGACACCCCCTACGGGCTCAGCGGCGCCGTCCACACCGCCGACATCGAGCGGGGCGTGAACTTCGCCAAGCAGATCGACACCGGCATGTTCCACGTCAACGACGGCACCGTCCACGACGAGCCCCTCGTCCCCTTCGGCGGCGAGAAGCACTCCGGCGTCGGCCGCCTCAACGGCGACACGGCGGTGGACGCGTTCACCACCCAGAAGTGGATCTCGGTCCAGCACAAGCGGAGTTTCTTCCCGTTCTAGCCGTCCCGCGCGCGGTTTCGCGCCCCCGGACCCTTGCGGACAGAACCTGACCGCAAGGGTCCGTAACTTGGTCGGTGTCAGAGGGGCTCCAGGGCCCCCGATCCCGACGGAAGGCAACCGGTCATGGTCAAGCACGTGCCAGCAGAGGCCAAGGGCGACGAGCGGGGGGCGCTGCTCGCCTTCCTGGAGGAGCAGCGCGGTGGCATCCGGCGCACGCTGCTGGGCCTGACCGACGAGCAGGCCCGCGCCAGGCCGAGCGCCAGCGAACTCAATCTGGCCGGGCTCCTCAAGCACGTCATCGAGGCCGAGCAGAGCTGGGTGGCCCGGGCCAAGGGCGAGGCTCCCGCGGTGCACCGCGACGACACGAACTGGCACGAGACCTTCGCCCTGGTCCGCGACGAGACCGTGCAGTCGCAGCTCGCGTACTGGGAGAAGGTCGCCGCGGAGACCGAGGACTTCATCCGCGCGGTGCCGAGCCTCGACGACACCTTCCCGCTGCCGGAGGCCGCCTGGTTCCCCAAGGAGTCGGTCTCGATGCGCTGGCTGATGCTGTGCCTGATCCGCGAGACGGCCCGGCACGCCGGCCACGCCGACATCATCCGCGAGTCGCTGGACGGTGCCACCGCCTTCGAGCTGGTGGCGAAGGAGGAGGGGACGAGCTGGGGGTGACCCCCGGTGGTCCTACGCTGGGCGCATGTCAGCGATCCGTCTTCTCGTGCTCGGCGCCGTGCGCCAGCACGGGCGGGCCCATGGCTACCAGGTGCGCAACGACCTGGAGTACTGGGGCGCGCACGAGTGGTCCAACGCCAAGCCCGGCTCGATCTACCACGCCCTGAAGCAGATGGCGAAGCAGGGGCTGCTGGTCGCCCACGAGATCGCCCCCTCCACGGCCGGCGGGCCGCCCCGCACCGAGTACGAGATCACGGAGCGGGGCACCGAGGAGTACCTGCGGCTGGTGCGCGAGTCCCTCACCGCCTACGACCAGGAGCCGGACATCCTCTCCGCCGCCCTCGGCACCATGGTCGACCTCGGCCGCGAGGAGGTGCTGGGGCTGCTGGAGGAGCGGCTGCGGTCCATCGAGAAGTGGCGCAGGTCCGTCACCGAGTACTACATCCCCGAGGACGGCCCCGGGCAGCTCGGCCACATCGGCGAGATCATGAACTACTGGATCCACTCCGCCGACACGGGCGCCGGCTGGACCCGCGGCCTCATCGACCGCATCCGCGCCGGCGCCTACACCTTCGCGGGCGAGGGCGCCCCCTTCGTAGGAATCCTCCCCGAGGGCCAGGAGAACCCCTACGCAACGGGCGAGCCCCACCCGGACGACGATCGCTGACCACCCCGCACACGGCGAGAAGACCGGGGCGCGCTTCTGCTCGCGCTCTCGTTGTTCGAGGGCACCCGCAACCCCGAGGCGCCCCACCCGCACACCCGAGGGCCCCTAGTGATGGAACCCCGTCGCCGCCCCGGCATCCCGCGTCAACGGCTCCCGCTGCCGCCGCAGCTCGGGCAACAGACTGCCGAGGTCCTCCAGGAACAGCCCCGCGAGATCCGACGTGAACCCGTTGCGGCACACCACCCGGAGCACGGACAGATCCTCCCGGTTCTCCGGGAACGTGTAGGCCGGCACCAGCCACCCCCTCTCCCGCATCCGCCGGGCCACGTCGAAGACGTCGAACGCGGTGACGTCCTCGCCCGTGGTGAAGGCGAACACCGGCAACTCGTCCCCCCGCGTGAGGAGCCGGAAGTCCCCGAACGCGCCGACCTGCTTCGCGAGCCTCGTCGCGACGTCCCGCGTCGACTGCTGCACGGCCCGGAACCCCTCACGCCCCAGCCGCAGGAACGTGTAGTACTGCGCGACGACCTGTGCGCCGGGCCGCGAGAAGTTCAGCGCGAACGTGGGCATGTCGCCGCCCAGGTAGTTCACCCGGAACACCAGTTCCTCCGGCAGCTCCTCGGCGGACCGCCACAGCGCCCAGCCGACCCCCGGGTACACCAGCCCGTACTTGTGCCCCGAGGTGTTGATCGACGCCACCCGGGGGAGCCGGAAGTCCCACACCAGCTCCTCGTCGAGGAAGGGCGCGACCATCGCGCCGGACGCGCCGTCGACATGGACGGGCACATCCAGCCCCGTACGTTCCTGCAGATCGTCAAGTGCCGCGCACAGCTCGGCGATCGGCTCGTACGACCCGTCGAAGGTGGAGCCGAGGACACCCACGACCCCGATCGTGTTCTCGTCGCACAGTGCCGCGGCCGCCGCCGGGTCGAGATGGAACCGGTCGCCCTCCATGGGCACCTGCCGGGCCTCGACCTCCCAGAAGTTGCAGAACTTCTCCCAGCAGACCTGGACGTTGACGCCCATCACGAGGTTGGGCCGGGCGTCCGCCGAGGGATACCGGTCGGCGTTCCTCTTCGCCCACCGCCGCTTGAGGGCCATCCCGGCGAGCATGCAGGCCTCGCTGGACCCGGTGGTCGAGCAGCCGACGGTGGCGGACGGGTCCGGCGCGTTCCACAGATCGGCGAGCATCGACACACAGCGCCGCTCCAGCTCGGCCGTACGCGGGTACTCGTCCTTGTCGATCATGTTCTTGTCCCGGCACTCACCCATCAGGACCCCCGCCTCCGGCTCCATCCACGTGGTGACGAAGGTGGCGAGGTTGAGCCGTGAGTTGCCGTCCAGCATGAGCTCGTCGTGGACGAGCTGGTACGCCGTCGAGGGAGGCAGCGGCGCGTCGGGGAGCCGGTGCTTGGGCGGGGCCTCGGTCATCCCGCCCACCGGGTTGGCCTGGCCGTAGAAGGGGTTCACGGCGATCCGGTGCCCGTCCTTCCGGCCGGTCCTGCCGTCCTGCGCGTCGTCGCTGTCCCATCGGTGCAGTGGCATGTGTCCGACGGTAGGTCCGCCGCCGGGGACACGCATCTCACGCGTGTGCGCACGGGGTGCGGGTGGCCCGTGAGGACGATGTGCCGGTCGTATCCTCCGTCGATTACGCTGCCGAATGCGCATCACATATGACAAGAGCGAACACAGCAGGTGGAGTTGCGCGTCCCGCGGACCCACGTGCGCGACCGGGGAGGGACGGCGGAGTTGCCCACCCTTGAGTATCTGATCAACGAGCGACGGCTGCGACTGAGGTTCCTCCAGCCGGGCCACGCCGCCCGCTACGGGGCGAACAGGGTCACCGAGGTCGTCGCCCACCAGCTCGCGGATCCGCCGCACCCGCTCGGCGACCTCTCGGTCGACACCCCGTTCGACAGCGGGACGCTGTTCCTGGCCACTCTGAGCACCCCCGGGCCGAACCGGGCCCATCTGCGGACGCTCGACCACCTGATCCGGGCGCTGGCCCGGCGCAAGGCGTCCGGTCTGGTGATCGGCACCCCCGGCCGCGATCTGGACACCCTCCCCGAGGCCGTCCTCACCGCCGCCAACCGCCTGCAACTGCCTCTGCTGACGACCTCCGCCGAGACGGCAGCCTGGGGCCATGTCAACGAGGATCTGCGGCTGCGGCGCGCCGAGTTCGCGGAGCGCCAGGTCGCCCACCTCGACGGTCTCCTCAACCGGCTGCCGGCCCGTCTCGCAGACCCCACGGCCGCGCGACGCATCGCCGACTGGCTCTCGGTGGCCCTGGAGGCCGAGGTGCTCGTCAGCTCGGCCCGGCGCGGCGTCCTGGCGGCCGTGCCCGACAGCGCGCCCGCCGGACTCGCCCACGCCGTCATCACCGGCGCCCACGGCGCGCAGCACGGCGCGCACGCCATCCATCACGCCACCCCGCACACCACGCGGTACGGCGGAGCGACCACACCGGCGACGGGCGCCCCCGGCGGCCCCATGCACACCCGCATCGTGCCTGTCTTCCCAGGAGCACCCACAGTCCCCGGCGCCCCCGGAGCCCTGGGCTTCCCGGCCGACACGGACGAGGTCCGGCTCGCCATCGCCTCCCACACCCCCTTCGACAGCGCGGGCACGGCCCTGATCCAGCACGCGGCGAAACTCCTCGGCCTGTGCGACCAGGCCCGACGGGAGCACCAGGCCACAACGGAGACCCCGAGGGCGGTGCGGCATGCCGCGTTCCAGCTGCTCATGCGCGGAGAAACGGTTCTGGCGCAGGTGGTCTACACGGGCGCCGCGCAGGCCCTGCTGGACACCGAGACGGCACGCGTCTACGTCGTGGACACCGGCCCGCAGGAGCGCGAGGCCACCCTCAGCTGGTGCGAGCGGGCCCTGGCCGAGCAGGCCATCGTCTCCGCCTGCCCGGGCAAGCCCAGGCACATCCTCATCCTCGACCCCGTCCGCGAGAGCGACCGGGTCGAGACGGTCCTCAAGGAGATGATCGCGGCCCGCGAGGGCCACCTGATGGGGCAGAGCCGACTGCATCCGCTCGCCGAGACCGCGGTCGGCTATCTGGAGGCCCTGACCGCGGTGGGCGACGCGGCCGGGACCCCGCACCGCGTCCGGCTGGGCGGCTCCAGGGCCAAGTTCGCCCCGCTCCTGCCCAGACGGGAGGCGAAGGCGTGGGCGGCGGCCCTGATGTCCCCGCTCCTCGACGACTTCCCGGGCCGGGGCGACGAGCGGAAGCTGCTGCTGGAGACCCTCCCCACCGCCCTCAGCTTCAAGCACACCGAGGCCGCCGGCGGCCTCGGTGTCCACCGCAACACGGTCACCCAGCGGCTCACCCGGGCCGGGAAGATCCTCTCCCTCGACCTGCGGGGCTCGGCCAACGACCGCGTCCTGACGCTGCTCGCCCTCGACATCCTCGCGCTGCCGGACCCGGAGACCCCCTCGGGCGCCGGCGCCCCCGACCACTCCCGGGCACCGGACTTCGCGGCGCTGATGGCGGCCGCCGTCGAGGACGGCGGCCCCACGGCCTGGGCGGAGGAGCGGCTGCGCCCCGTACGGGCGGATCAGCGCGGCCTCGTCGAGACCCTCTGCGCCTGGCTGGAGGCCGACCTCAGCACCAGGGAGACCGCCCGCGTCCTGGGCCTCTCCGAGGCCACCGTCCGCAACCACACCCGGGACGCGGCGGCCCTCCTCGGCATGGACTTCTCGACCAGGACGGTCGGCATCACCGACACCGACGTGGTGACCGTGGCCGACATCGCCCTCGCCCTGCACGTCCTGCTGGGCCGCCCGGCCCTGACCCAGCCGCCCCGCCCCTGACCGCCCGGCCGCGAGTCGGCCGGCCCCCTCCACGGAACGCGACCGAACCGAACCCGCGCACGTGCCCCAACACATGCGCGGGCAGCTCGGGTGCCCCTTCGACGCAACGCCTGGCCCGCACCCCCGTGCCGGGCCGGGCGTCTCGTCGACGGACACACCGTAGGAGGACCGCCGGGCAGCGGGCCATGGCACGGATGCACAGTCCGCGCGCCCGGACTTCGCGTTGTGCACAGTGAGACGCGTGTGACCCGACGCCAGTGCGTTTCACCAGCACCCAGCCCTGCGGAATTGCACAGTCCGCCACGCCCCGGCGCGTGCCCGCCACGGTCCAACGCGTGCCCGCCGAGGTCCGGCGCGTGCCCGCCGAGGTCCGCCGGCGCGTACGGCACAAAGGACTTGCACCTCACGTGACGTGAGGACCCAGTCTGGGAGACGTACCGAGAAAGGGAGCGGAAGCATGGGCCACACCGTGGGACAGGTCGCGGGCTACGCCGGGGTGACGGTGCGCACGCTGCACCACTACGACGAGATCGGTCTCCTCGTCCCGAGCGAGCGCACCGGCGCCGGTCACCGCCGCTACGGCGACGACGACCTCGACCGGCTCCAGCGGATCCTGTTCTACCGGGAACTCGGCTTCCCCCTCGACGAGGTCGCGACCCTGCTCGACGACCCGGAGGCGGACCCGCGGACGCACCTGCGCCGCCAGCACGAACTGCTGACCGCCCGGATCGAGAAGCTGCAGAAGATGGCCGCGGCCGTGGAGCACGCCATGGAGGCACGCAAGATGGGCATCAACCTCACCCCCGAGGAACGGTTCGAGGTCTTCGGCGACAAGGACCCCGACCAGTACGCCGAGGAGGCGGAACAGCGCTGGGGCGGCACCCAGGCGTACGCCGAGTCGCAGCGCCGCGCCGCCTCGTACACCAAGGCCGACTGGAAGCGTATGCAGGACGAGGTGGCCGACTGGGGCGCGCGCTACGACGCCCTGATGACCGCCGGCGAGGAGCCGACCGGCGAGGCGGCCATGGCCATGGCCGAGGAGCACCGGCAGCACATCTGCGTCTGGTTCTACGACTGCCCGTACGAGATGCACCGGAACCTGGGCGAGATGTACGTCTCCGACGAGCGCTTCAAGGCGTTCTACGACTCCATGCGCCCCGGTCTCGCCGAGCATCTGCGGGACGCGATCCACGCCAACGCGGCCCGGCGGCGCCCCTGACCCCACCGCTGACCACACGGCTTGGTCTCAGTGCGGCCACAGGGCACCCTGGGGGAGCCGGTGGAACCTAGCGGGGTGACCGTGCGTTGATAGCTTTGGTCACCCCTGTGGGCCCCACCGCCGTGGGCCCCCGCCCACAGGCCCGCACGTTCTCTCACCCCCAGGAGCCCGGAACCGTGACGACGATCGCCCTCGGACCGAGCTGGTTGGATCCGGACTATCTGCTCGACTCGTTCGGTATCTGGGGCCTGCTCCTGATCGTGTTCGCCGAGTCCGGCCTCCTCATCGGCTTCTTCCTGCCGGGCGACTCGCTGCTGTTCACGGCGGGCATGCTGATCACGGCCAAGACGCTGGACTTCCCGCTGTGGCTGGCCATCGTGCTGATCTGCGTCTCCGCGATCCTGGGCGACCAGGCGGGCTACATGTTCGGCAAGAAGGTGGGCCCCTCGCTCTTCAAGCGGCCGGACTCCCGCCTGTTCAAGCAGGAGAACGTCACCAAGGCCCACGAGTTCTTCGAGAAGCACGGGCCCAAGTCCCTGATCCTGGCCCGCTTCGTGCCCATCGTGCGGACGTTCACGCCGATCATCGCGGGCGTCAGCGGCATGCGGTACCGCACGTTCCTCATCTTCAACATCGTCGGCGGCATCCTCTGGGGCGCGGGTGTCACGCTCCTCGGCTCCTGGCTCGGGCAGATCGAGTTCGTCCGCAAGAACATCGAGGCGATGCTCATCCTCATCGTCCTCATCTCGGTGCTCCCGATCGTCATCGAACTCCTCAAGGCGAGGAAGGCGAAGAAGAACCAGCCCCAGCAGTCCCAACAGCCCCCCGCCGCCCCGGCCATGGACGACGCGACGACCCAGCTGCGCCGCGTCCCGTCGTCCGACCGGCCCCAGCAGCAGCCGTACGACCCCAACCAGGGCTACGACAACCAGGGTTACCAGCAGCAGGGCTACGACCACCAGGGCTACCAGCAACAGGGCCACGGCAACCAGGGGCACCAGGGCGACCAGGGCCAGGGCCACCAGGACTACGGCTACCAGCAGCCCCAGCAGCAGCCGTACGCCCAGCAGTACCCCCAGGGCAACCAGTACCCCCCGAACCAGAACCAGCAGGGGTACCGGGGCCAGGACTACCCGCAGTACTGAGCGGCCAAGGCCCCGCGCCCCGCTCCTGAGGGGCGCGGGGAACCGTGCGAACCACCACGACGAACCCGCACCCGCCGACGCGCCCGGACCCCCGAGCCCTCAGGCGCTCAGAAACCCCTGGTGCGCTTCGCGGCCTTCCGGCCCGCCCGCGCGGCGCCCGGCAGGAACAGCCGGAAGACCTCGGACCCGAGGTTCACCCCGATCGCGATGGCCATCGCCAGCGCCGCCGCCTTCGTCAGCGACACCAGGCCCGCGTCCACGTCGTTCTGCGCGAACGCCAGCAGCCCGAAGTACGTCGCCGAGCCCGGCAGCAGCGGTCCGATCGCCGCGGTCGTATAAGGCAGCGCGGAGGCGAACCGGTACCGCGACAGCAGCTGCCCGAACAGCCCCACGAGCCCCGCGGCCACCGCCGTGGAGGCCACCGGGGAGATCCCGCCCGCTTCGTGCATGGCCCCGTACACGGCCCAGGCGACGCCCCCGTTCAGGGTCACCGCCAGCACGGTGGATCGTTCCTGCTGGAGCAGGACCGCGAAGGTCAGCGACAGCAGCATCGAGGCCCCGAGCTGCAACAGCGGACGGTCCGCGCTGCCGAGCGCCGCGTCCGGGTTCAGCTCGGCGCCCAGCTTCACGCCGAAGTACAGGACGAGCAGCACTCCCACCACGATGCCCACGAAGAGGTACATGACCTCCAGGAGCCGGGCGGAAGCGGTGATGTAGAAGCCGGTGAGCCCGTCCTGCACACCCGCGACCAGCGCCCGCCCGGGCAGCAGCGCGAAGAGCCCACCGGTGATCACGGCGGACGCCGCCACGTCCACGTGCGTCACCGTCAGGGCCACTCCGATCGCCGCCGGAGGCATCGCCGCCACCAGGAACTGGTAGAACTCCGGCAGCCCCCGCCCCGAGCACAGCCAGGCCAGCCGGTCGCCGAGCATCGCGCCCAGCGCGGCCGCGATGAAGACGACGACCCCGCCGCCGACCAGCAGGGACGCGGCGCCCGCGAGCAGTCCGCTCGCCCCGGTCAGCGCCCAGCCGGGATACGGGTGCCGGTTGCGCCGTATCTCCGCGAGCCGCCGGTATGCCTCCTCCAGGGAGATCGCGCTCTCCGGGGTGCTGAGGTCGTCCACCAGATGGAAGACGGCCGCCAGACGGTTGTAGTCGGTGGCCCGGCGGCGCACGATCCGGGCCGCCGTGACCGGGTCGTCCACCAGCGACGGCTGGTAGGTGACCGACAACTGGGTGAAGGTGACGGTCGGCTCACAGCGGTCGAGGCCGTAGGAACGGCACACGGCGAACATCGCCGCCTCCACGTCCTCCGCGCCCTCACCGCCCGCGAGCAGCAGCTCCCCGATACGCAGTGTGAGGTCGAGCACGCGCGGTACCGCCGGCCCCGTGTCGCCCTCCGCACGCGCGGGCGGCTCCGGCGCGGGGCGCTCCGCCACCGGCATCCGGAGCATCGTGCGCATCCGGTCCTGCCACGGCACGTCCTTGGTCAGACTGACCGCCGGAATCCCGCCCGCCGGTGTGAAGGCGACCGGCGCGTGCCGCGCGCTGTAGGTGCGCGGCACGCTGAAGGCGGACCCCTCGTGTTCCGTCGCCACCGGCTCGGGCGGCGCCAGACCCTCCGGCAGCGCGAACTCGGAGGTCGTCTGTGCCTCCGATTCGGCCCCGGCTGGCGGTACGTCCAGCCCGGCCGGGATCTGGAACTCCGAGGTCACCGACGCGTCGCCGTCGATGCCCAGCGTCAGGCCCACCGGCACGAACGCCTCGCCCGCCTCGTCCGACACCGGCTTACGGCCCTCCCCGGGTCCGTGCTTCCCCGGTTTCGTCACACCCACTTCGCCGCACTCCCTGAACGACACCTCGGTACGCCTCAGTATGCGCACCGACACACACCGGTACGCGAACGGGCCGCGCGCCCCTCCAGGGGTCACGCGGCCCGTTCGTGCGATCAGCCGACAAGTGTGGCCGGGGTCAGTGACCCTGCTCCTTGAAGCGCAGGTACGACTTCTCGACCTCGGCCTCGGCCTCGGTGCGGCCGACCCAGTCGGCACCCTCGACGGACTTGCCGGGCTCCAGGTCCTTGTAGACCTCGAAGAAGTGCTGGATCTCCAGGCGGTCGAACTCCGAGACGTGGTGGATGTCACGCAGGTGCTCCACACGCGGGTCGGTCGCCGGGACGCACAGCAGCTTGTCGTCGCCGCCGGCCTCGTCCGTCATCCGGAACATGCCGATCGCGCGGCACTTGATGAGGCAGCCCGGGAAGGTCGGCTCGTCCAGGATGACCAGCGCGTCCAGCGGGTCGCCGTCCTCGCCGAGAGTGTTCTCGACGAAGCCGTAGTCGGTCGGGTAGGCGGTCGAGGTGAAGAGTCGACGGTCCAGGCGGATCCGACCGGTCTCGTGGTCCACCTCGTACTTGTTCCGCGAACCCTTCGGAATCTCGATCGTGACGTCGAACTCCACCGGTGGCTCCTCCATGATCAACACATAGTTCTGGTGGTTAAGTGTCCCTCACGCAGGTGGGTGATCGCGAAAGGGGCTGGTGGTCGTGCGGGAGCCGAAGGTCTGGCGGGCCGCGAGACCGCATGTGGCGCGGGTCGCGCACAGCGTGAAACCGGGGATCGCGCGCGTCACGCGCGCCGTACGGCCCGGTGCCGCGCGCGTCGCACGGGTGGTGAAACCCGGCGTCGAACGCGTCACGAGCGCCGTCACGGCACGCTCTTCGCAGCTCGTGGGGAGCACGAAGAAGCTCACGACCCTCCAGTTCACCGCCGGCGCGGCCACCCTGGGGCTGGTGCTCTCGGCCGGGGCGGTGACCGCCGCCGGACCCTGGGACTCCTCCGGTCAGCGTACGGCCGAGCGCGACCGGGCCGCATCGGGGGCCCGTCAGGGTGGCGCAGATCACGGGCGCGGCTCGGGCAGGTCGTCCGGCACGGCGGGGGCGCCCAAGGCCGCGCCGAGCGCCCCCGCCGTGCTGGCCGGTGTGGACGGCGCCTCCGGCGCGAACTCCCTGCCCGAGTCCGGCGCCCTGGCCGCCGCCCTCGACCCGTTCCTGAAGGCCCCCGTCCTGGGCCCCCGCCGCGCGGCCGCCGTCGTCGACGTCAGGACCGGCGAACAGCTGTACGCCCAGAACGCGGACGACGCCCTGACCCCCGCCTCCACCACCAAGATCGCCACGGCGGTCGCGGCCCTCTCGGCGGTCGGCCCCGACCACCGCCTCAAGACCCGCGTGGTCCTGGCGCCCGGCTCCGCCGAGGCCGTCCTCGTCGGCGGCGGCGATCCCACCGTCACCGCGCACAAGGACACGGACGGCTACGCGAGCCTGCGCGCCCTCGCCGACGGGACGGCCGCCGCCCTGGACAAGCGTCACCTCAAGAAGATCACCCTCACCTACGACACCTCCCTCTACGAGGGCCCCGAGCAGCACACCATCGGCCCGAACGGCAATCTCGCCCTGGTCGTCCCGCTCATGGCCGACGAGGCCCGCCTCAACGACTCGTCCAGCGGCAGCGCGGACCGCGACCCGGACCCGGCGGCGGCCGCGACCGCGACGTTCGCGGACCTCCTGGAGGAGCGGGGCATCGAGGCGCGGACGGAAGGCCCCGCACGGGCGCCGAAGGACGCCGCGGAACTCGCCGCCGTCTCCTCGCCACCCCTGTCGGCCCTGGTCGAGCGCATGCTCACCCACAGCGACAACGACATCGCCGAGGCCCTCGCCCGCCAGGTCGCGCTCGCGACGGGCGAGAAGCCCAGCTTCGACGGCGGCGCGGCGGCCATCAGGAGCGAGCTGAAGAAGCTGGAACTGCCCCTCGCGAGGGTCGCGTTCGCGGACGGCAGCGGCCTGAGCCGGGGCAACCGGCTCACCCCGGACCTCCTCACCGCCCTCCTGGCCAGGTCCGCGGACCCCGCCCACCCCGAACTCCGCTCCGTCCTCACCGGCCTGCCCGTCGCCGGCTTCACCGGCACCCTGCGCGGCCGCTACTCCAGCGACGCCACCGGCACCGGCGTCGTCCGCGCCAAGACCGGCACCCTGAGCAACGTCAACACCCTCGCCGGCACGGTCGTCGACGCCGACGGCCGCCTGCTCGCCTTCGCCTTCCTCGCCACGGAGACGGACACGGCCGACACCGACCTCGCCAAGAAGGCCCTGACCGACGCCACCTCGACGCTGGCGACCTGCGGCTGTCGCTGAGGCCGCGGGGAGGCAGGGACGGGGCCCCTACCTCCAGGGACGCGGGGAACCGCGCGAGAAGCCCCCACTCACCCGCACGTACCCCCGGCCGCGATGCCCCCTCCCCACGGCCTGCCCCAAGCGGCAGCGCTCACGTACGGTTGACGACATGACTCGTATCGGTGGTGCCGAGATGGTCGACTGGAATCTCGCGGTGGCGACCGCGACCCGGCTCGTGCGGCCGGGCCCCGAGGTGAGCCGTGACGAGGCCAGGGCCATCGTCGCGGAGCTCCGCCGGCACGCGAGGGCGTCGGAGGAGCACGTCCGCGCCTTCACGCGGATGCTGCCCGACACCGGAGACGACACCCCCGTCCTCGTCGTGGACCGGCCCGGCTGGGTCCGGGCCAACGTGGCCGGCTTCCGGGAGCTGCTGAAACCGCTGCTGGAGAAGATGCAGGAACGGCGCGGCAGCACCCCGGGCGGGGCCGTTCTCGGCGCGGTCGGCGGCAAGGTCACGGGCGTCGAGCTGGGCATGCTCCTGTCGTTCCTGTCCTCCCGGGTCCTCGGCCAGTACGAGACGTTCGCCCCGGCGACCCGCGAACTGCCGGCGGGCGAGAACGGCGGAGGCCGGCTGCTCCTCGTCGCGCCGAACATCGTGCACGTGGAGCGTGAACTCGACGTCCGCCCCCACGACTTCCGCCTCTGGGTCTGCCTGCACGAGGAGACCCACCGGACCCAGTTCACGGCGGTCCCCTGGCTGCGGGACCACCTGGAGGGTGAAATCCAGTCGTTCCTGGCGGAGACCGAGGTCGACCCCACGACCTTCCTGGAGCGGATCCGGGAGGCCGCCCAGTCACTCGCGGGTGGCCGGCCCGAGGGAGAGGCGGGCGACGACGGTCACTCGATCGTGGAGTTGGTGCAGACCCCCTCGCAGCGCGAGATCCTCGGCCGGCTGACCGCCGTCATGTCCCTCCTGGAGGGCCACGCCGACTACGTGATGGACGGCGTCGGCCCGGCCGTCGTGCCCTCGGTCGCCGAGATCCGCGAGAAGTTCCAGCAACGGCGCGCCAAGGGCGCCTCCCGCCTGGACCAGGCCCTGCGCAAGCTGCTCGGCCTGGACGCCAAGCTCAGGCAGTACAGGGACGGCGAGCGGTTCGTACGGGCGGTCGTCGAACAGGTCGGCATGGACGGTTTCAACCGCGTGTGGACCTCCCCGAACACCCTGCCGACCAAGGCGGAGATCGCCAAACCGGCGGACTGGGTCGCGCGGGTGCATCGCAAGGCTGAGTCGTGAGCCACGCGTGAGCGTGGTGAACGAAACCGGCCGACGGCAGGCGAACGCACCTCCAATCACCCGTCCGAGGGACCGTGAGCGAGGGGTAGGCGTGCAATGCTCGGGGAACGGCCCGGTTCTGTCACCATCTACACACTCTGAGTGACCGAACTCGGGCTCACCTCCCGACAATTTCATGAAGGGAACCGGACATGGGTCCCCACCCCGCGGTCGCGGCGATACGCCTGGCGGTCCGCCGCGTACTCCACGACCTCCTCACCGAACTCCACACCCACGCCACCCCGCACGCGCCCGCCCGCGCGATCCCCGGCGTGCCGTCGGACACGGGCGCACAACCGGCGCCCGCGCCCTCCACGGCCGTACCCCCCGCGGCCGTACCCATCGACGTCAGGCGCGGCGCGTCCGCGCGCCCGGGTGCCCCGCGCCCCGGGAACACCGGGGACGAGCGGCCGCTCGTGCTCGTGGCGTGCTCCGGCGGCGCCGACTCCATGGCCCTCGCCTCCGCACTCGCGTTCGAGGCGCCCAAGCTCGGCGTCCGCGCCGGCGGCATCACCGTCGACCACGGCCTGCAGCCCGGCTCCGACCTGCGCGCCGAGGAAGTCGTCCTGCGCCTGCGCGAACTGGGCCTGGACCCGGCCGAGTCCGTGGCCGTGACCGTCGGCCGCGACGGCGGCCCCGAGGCCGCCGCCCGGGACGCCCGCTACGCCGCCCTCGACGCCGCCCTGGAACGCCACGGGGCCGCCGCCGTCCTGCTCGGCCACACCCGCGACGACCAGGCCGAGACCGTCCTGCTCGGTCTCGCCCGGGGCTCCGGCATCCGCTCCCTGTCCGGTATGGCCGCGGTCTCGGGGGCCGACGGCCGCTACCGCCGGCCCTTCCTGCAGCTCGACCGGCAGACCGCCCGCAAGGCCTGCATGGTCCAGTCGCTGCCCGTGTGGGACGACCCGCACAACGCCGACCCCGCCTACACCCGGTCCAGGCTCCGCCACGAGGGCCTGCCCGCCCTGGAGAAGGCGCTCGGCAAGGGCGTCGTCGAGGCCCTCGCCCGTACGGCCCGGCTGTCCCGGGACGACGCCGACGCCCTCGACACCTGGGCCCGTCAGGCCGAGCCCGGCGTCCGGGACGCCGCGGGCCAGCTGGAGTGCGCGAAGCTCTACGCACTGCCGCCCGCCGTGCGCCGCCGGATCCTGCGCCGGGTCGCGATCGAGGCCGGTGCCCCGGCCGGTTCCCTCTTCGCCCGGCACATCGAGGAGGTCGACCGGCTCATCACCGGATGGCGCGGTCAGGGGGCCATCAATCTCCCCGGCCGGGTCGTCGCCCAGCGCCAGGGTGGCAGACTGGTGATTCGGCAAGGCTGAATCCGGACGCCGAAGGGGCCCTCACACGGGGCCCCGAACCCCCCGCACGGGGTGCGAGCGTCCGGGGCCGGCCCTGGGACGACCGACCGAAAGTGATGCGGGTGGACGCGAAAGACATGGGTGCCGACCTCAAAGAGGTGCTCATCACCAAGGAAGAGATCGACGCCAAGCTCGTCGAGCTGGCCTCGAAGATCGACGCGGAGTACGCGGGCAAGGACCTGTTGATCGTCGGAGTGCTCAAGGGCGCGGTCATGGTCATGGGGGACCTCGCCCGGGCGCTGTCCACCCCGGTCACCATGGACTGGATGGCCGTGTCCTCCTACGGCGCGGGCACCCAGTCCTCGGGTGTGGTGCGGATCCTCAAGGACCTCGACACCGACATCAAGGGCAAGCACGTCCTGATCGTCGAGGACATCATCGACTCGGGCCTGACCCTGTCCTGGCTGATCTCCAACCTCGGCTCCCGCGAGCCCGAGTCCCTGAAGATCTGCACCCTGCTGCGCAAGCCCGACGCCGCCAAGGTCGCCATCGACGTGGAGTGGGTCGGCTTCGACATCCCCAACGAGTTCGTCGTCGGCTACGGCCTCGACTTCGCCGAGAAGTACCGCAACCTCCCGTTCGTCGGTACGCTCGCGCCCCACGTCTACGGCGGCTGAACAACTCCCGTAAGACGCTCGGGAACCCCAGCGGGTTTCGCGCCGTTGGAGCATGCGAGGACGGGATTGCCGACAGTCCCCTGCGGCTTCGGGTGACAATGCTGGGGTACCGTCCGAAGAACAGTCTTTTATCAAACTCACTATGGCAGGAGGGACGGGGCGGCACCGCTCCGTATGGATGGACGTGAAGCGATACTTCCGTGGGCCAGTCATGTGGATCGTGCTGGCCGTCCTTGCCGTGGTCGTGTTGATGCAGGTCGTCGGCTCGTCCGGCGGCTACAAGACGGTGGACACCGGCCAGGTGGTCCAGGCGATCAATGACAACAAGGTCAAAGAAGCCAAACTGACCACCGGCGAAGAGCAGCTCCTCAAGGTGCAGCTCAAGGACGGCCAGAAGATCGAGGACAGCTCGAAGATCCAGGCGAGCTACATCGGCGACCAGGGCGTCACCCTCGCCAACACCCTGCAGGACAAGTTCCAGAACAAGCAGATCCCCGACGGCTACACGGTCTCCCCGACCAAGCAGAACGCTTTCGTCGGCATCCTGCTGTCCCTGCTCCCCTTCGTCCTGATCGTCGTCGTCTTCCTGTTCCTGATGAACCAGATGCAGGGCGGCGGCTCCCGGGTCATGAACTTCGGGAAGTCCAAGGCCAAGCTCATCACCAAGGACACCCCGAAGACGACGTTCTCTGACGTCGCCGGTGCGGACGAGGCGGTCGAGGAGCTCCACGAGATCAAGGAGTTCCTGCAGGAGCCGGCCAAGTTCCAGGCCGTCGGCGCCAAGATCCCCAAGGGTGTGCTGCTCTACGGCCCGCCCGGTACGGGCAAGACGCTGCTGGCGCGTGCCGTCGCCGGCGAGGCGGGCGTTCCCTTCTACTCGATCTCCGGTTCCGACTTCGTCGAGATGTTCGTCGGTGTCGGTGCCTCCCGGGTCCGTGACCTCTTCGAGCAGGCCAAGGCGAACGCCCCGGCGATCGTCTTCGTCGACGAGATCGACGCGGTCGGCCGCCACCGCGGCGCCGGCCTCGGCGGTGGTCACGACGAGCGCGAGCAGACGCTGAACCAGCTGCTCGTCGAGATGGACGGCTTCGACGTCAAGGGCGGTGTGATCCTCATCGCCGCCACGAACCGCCCGGACATCCTCGACCCGGCGCTGCTGCGCCCGGGCCGCTTCGACCGTCAGATCGCCGTCGACCGCCCGGACATGCAGGGCCGTCTGGAGATCCTCAAGGTCCACCAGAAGGGCAAGCCGGTCGCGCCCGACGTCGACCTCGGCGCCGTCGCCCGCCGCACCCCCGGCATGACGGGTGCCGATCTGTCCAACGTCCTGAACGAGGCCGCGCTCCTGACGGCCCGCAGCGACCAGAAGCTGATCGACAACCACATGCTGGACGAGGCGATCGACCGTGTGATCGCGGGCCCGCAGAAGCGGACCCGGATCATGTCGGACAAGGAGAAGAAGATCACCGCGTACCACGAGGGCGGTCACGCCCTGGTCGCGGCGGCCTCACCGAACTCCGACCCCGTCCACAAGATCACCATCCTGTCCCGGGGCCGTGCCCTCGGTTACACGATGGTCCTGCCGGACGAGGACAAGTACTCGACCACCCGTAACGAGATGCTCGACCAGCTCGGCTACATGATGGGTGGCCGTGCCGCCGAGGAACTGGTCTTCCACGACCCGACCACCGGTGCGTCGAACGACATCGAGAAGGCCACCAGCCTGGCCCGCGCGATGGTCACCCAGTACGGCATGACCGAGCGTCTCGGCGCCATCAAGTTCGGCGGCGACAACAGCGAGCCGTTCCTCGGACGTGAGATGGCTCACCAGCGCGACTACTCGGAAGAGGTCGCCGCGCTGGTGGACGAAGAGGTCAAGAAGCTCATCGAGAACGCGCACAACGAGGCCTGGGAGATCCTGGTCGAGAACCGCGACGTCCTCGACAACCTGGTGCTCCAGCTGCTGGAGAAGGAGACGCTGGGCAAGGAGCAGATCGCCGAGATCTTCGCCCCCATCGTCAAGCGCCCGCCCCGGCCCGCCTGGACCGGCTCGTCCCGCCGCACCCCCTCCACCCGTCCGCCGGTGCTCTCCCCCCGGGAGCTGGCACTGACGAACGGCGCGAACGGTGCGACGCCGGCGATCACCACCAAGGCGCCCGTCGACGCGGCTCCGGAGGAGAACGCGGAGAGCTGACGCCTCACCCGGTGAGAACCGGCCACCGGGAGCCCCGGCTCCCGGCCCGGACTCCTCACCAGGCCCGGAATGAATGCCGTGCCCCCCAGGTTCTAGCCTGGGGGGCACGGCATTTTCGTATAACCGGTACATGGCCGAAAAATGAGACGCGTGGCCGTGCGCGTCGCATGCTCGGCTCAGGAGCGAGGCACAGCATGACCGACCCCGTGACGCTGAACGGTGGGCGCGCCATCGGCGAGTTCGACGAGAAGCGCGCCGAGAACGCCGTGCGGGAGCTGCTGATCGCGGTCGGCGAGGATCCCGACCGGGAGGGGCTCAAGGAGACGCCGGCGCGGGTGGCGCGGGCGTACCAGGAGATATTCGCGGGGCTGTGGCAGCAGCCCGAGGACGTGCTGACCACGACCTTCGACCTCGGGCACGACGAGATGGTGCTCGTGAAGGACATCGAGGTGTACAGCACCTGCGAGCATCACCTGGTCCCCTTCCGCGGCGTCGCGCACGTCGGGTACATCCCGTCCACCAGCGGAAAGATCACCGGTCTGTCCAAGCTGGCCCGGCTCGTGGACGTCTACGCCCGGCGGCCGCAGGTGCAGGAGCGGATGACGACGCAGATCGCCGACTCGCTGATGGAGATCCTGGAGCCGCGCGGGGTGATCGTGGTCGTGGAGTGCGAGCACATGTGCATGTCGATGCGGGGCATCCGCAAGCCCGGCGCGAAGACCATCACGTCGGCCGTACGCGGCCAGCTGCGGGACGCGGCCACCCGTAACGAGGCGATGAGCCTCATCATGGCCCGCTGACCCGCTGACCCGCTGACCCGCTGACCCGCTGACCCGCTGACCCGCGGGTCCTTCGGACGGGGCGCTCTACGTCGCCCGGGCCGCCCCGCCGCCCGTGTCGTCGTCCTCCGGGAGCTTGCAGACGCGCTCCAGGAAGAAGGCGGCCACTATGACGGCGATGCCCGCGAGGACCGAGAATCCGGCGTAGATGGCCTGGTCGCGGCGGGCCGGGACCTCCAAGGACTCCAGGAGGAAGATCCCGACCCCGCCGTACATCCCGGCGACGAGGGCGGCGACGAGGGCGCTGGCCTGGCCGAAGACGACCGCGCGGGCGGCCATCAGGGGCTCCACGCCCTTGGCGCCCGGCCGGCGCTCCCGCTGGGCCTTGAGCCGATTGCGCAGGGACAGCGCGGTGGCCGTCAGGACTGCGGCGATCAGGGCGAGCACGATGGGCGCGGCCAGCGGGACGCTCGGCAGGGTGTCCACCGAGTTCCACAGCCGGGCCCCGGCCCAGGACAGCACACCCGCCACGACGAACACCGCGGCCAGCGTCCGGATGCGCAGCTCTTTCACGATGCCCCTTCGACGAGTCCGATGGATGGTCCACGGAAGCCGGGTCCACGGGCGCCGGGTGGTCGGCCCGGCCGGTGGTCCCGGCGGTGTCGGGGATGATCCCGACCCGGTAGACCTTAACGACTACGCGGGCAGGTGGAGTTCCAGGTCGGCGCGGGGTGTCACGCCTTCGCGCGCGACACCGTCCAGGAGCACCGCGACCGGGCCGCGGCCCACCAGCAGGGCGTCGGGGTCGACGTCGTGCCAGGGGACGAGGACGAAGGCCCGTTCGTGCGCGCGTGGATGCGGCAGGGTGAGCAGCGGGTCGTCGGAGACGACGTCGGCGTACGCCACGATGTCGACGTCCAGCGTGCGCGGCCCCCAGCGCTCGTCCCGCACCCGGTGGAAGGCCTCCTCGACGGCCTGGGCCCGCTCCAGCAGCGAGGAGGGCGGCAGGGTGGTCTTCAGGACGACGACCGCGTTGAAGTACGAGGGCTGGCTCCCCGGTGCCACCCCCCACGGCTCGGTCTCGTACACCGGCGACACGGCCTTGACGCGGACGCCCGGCGTGTCCTCCAGCGCGTCGATGGCGCCCTGGATGTTCTCCAGCCGGTTGCCCAGGTTCGAGCCGAGGGAGAGCACCGCCCGGCGGGGGTTGTGCAGGGTCGAGTCGGCCTCGTCCACCTTCCGCACGACGGAGGCGGGCACCGGCTGTACGGTCGGGTCGCTCTGACCCTCGGTGAAGGACGCGGTCATACTCGGCTCCGGGTGATGGTGACGGTCACGTCGTCGAAGGGGACGGTGATCGGGGCGTTCGGCTTGTGGACGGCGACCTCGACCTCCTGCACCCCGTCGTGCCCCAGGCACGCCCGGGCGATGCGCTCGGCGAGCGTCTCGATGAGGTTCACCGGCTCGCCCTCCACGATGGCGACGACCTGCTCCGCCACGATCCCGTAGTGCACGGTCTTCGCCAGGTCGTCGTCGGCGGCGGCCGGCCGGGTGTCCAGGCCGAGCGTGAGGTCCACCACGAAGGTCTGGCCCTCCTCGCGCTCGTGCGGGAACACCCCGTGGTGTCCACGGGCCCTGAGGCCACGCAGCGCGACACGATCCACGCGAATCACTCCTGCAGTCGTCGGGAACGGCCGGTGCCACCCGCCTCGTCCGTGTCGTCCGTACGCGGTCGGCACACCGGCCACCTTCGAATCTACCTGCGAGCGACGACAACGCTCACGCACGTGGACCCGGGTGGACCGCCTACCCCGTCAGGAGGGTGTGTCCTCGCTCTCGTCGTCATCGGTTTCGGTCAGCACCGGGGAGCCGTGGTGCGACCAGAGCTTCCAGCCGTCGGACGTGCGCCGGAACACGTTCGTGGCCACCACCAGCTGACCCACGAGCGGCCCCAGCTCGTCACTGCCGTCCGGCGCCGGACCGCCGCTGAGGATGTTCTCGGTACAGGTGACGAGCGCGGTGTCCCCGGTGACCGACACATGCACGTCGGTGAGGAAGAACTGGATGTACTCCGTGTTCGCCATGATCAGCGCGTACGACCGCAGCACCTCGCCCCGCCCGGTCAGCACCGGCCAGCCGGGGTGCACGCAGGAGATCACGCCCGTCTCGGCGGGGTCGTGGTACTCCTCGTCCACGCCCACGTCGGCCGGGACCAGCCAGAGCGAGGAAAGCGTCTCGAAGTCGCCCTGTTCCATGGCCTCGTAGAAGGCCCGGTTGGCGAGTTCGACCTGTTCGACGTCGGTGTGGGGAGCGCTCACCGCTCCCGGGCCCCTTCGACGGCGCGGGCCACGCGGACCGCGTCGGCGGTGGCGCGGACCTCGTGCACCCGGACCGCCCAGGCGCCCTGCCGGGCGGCCAGGGCCGACACGGCGGCGGTCGCGGCGTCCCGTTCGCGCGCCGGCGGCGGAGCGCCCTCCGGGCCCGCCAGCACCCGGCCGAGGAACCGCTTGCGGGACGCGGCCACCAGCAGGGGGTGGCCGAGGCCGAGCAGCCGGTCGAGGTGGGCGAGGAGGGTGAGGTCGTGTTCGGCGTCCTTGGAGAAGCCGAGGCCCGGGTCGACGACGACGCGGTCCGCCCGGACACCGCCCTCCAGGACGGCCTCCACGCGCGCGTGCAGCTCCCGTGTCACCTCGGCGACGACGTCCTCGTAGACGCCCCTGATGTTGCCGCCCTCCAGGAAGCCGCGCCAGTGCATCACCACGAAGGGGGCGCCCGCGTCGGCGACCACCGGGATCATCGCGGGATCGGCGAGGCCGCCGCTGACGTCGTTGACGAGGGCGGCACCGGCGGCGAGCGCCTGTTCGGCGACGGAGGCGCGCATGGTGTCCACGGAGACGGTCACGCCCTCGGAGGCCAGTCCCCGGACGACCGGGACGACCCTGCGGAGTTCCTCCGCCTCGTCGACCCGGGCCGCGCCGGGGCGGGTCGACTCACCGCCCACGTCCACCAGGTCCGCGCCCTCCGAGACCATGTCCAGGCCGTGCTTGACCGCCACCGTGGTGTCGAACCAGCGGCCGCCGTCGGAGAACGAGTCGGGGGTGACGTTGACGACCCCCATGACCGCGCAACGGTCCCACACGGGCATTCCGGCCACCTGGCCGCGCCCGTTCTGCATGCTCATGCGTCAAGCCTAGGCCCACGGCGCCGCCGGCCATGACCCGAGCCGAGGCTGTCCGGCACGGAGTGGCCGCCGCCCCCGCCCGGGCCGGTTCCGCGCGTTCGGGTCCGCCGGCACGGCTTAGGCCGCGCGGACGTTCTGTTCGCTCACGCTCCGCTCCGCCACCGAGTGGGCGCACGGCCGGTGGGCCCTCGCGCGCAGGCGCAGGACGCGGGGGAGGGCGAGGTGGACGAATCCCTCGGCCTGCATCGCGGCGAGGCCGATGCGGGGCAGGTCGCGGGAGGCGGCGTAGACGACGAAGCGCGGCTCCCAGCGGGGGCGGAACTTCGCGTTGAACTTGTACAGGGACTCGATCTGGAACCAGCGGGACAGGAACACCAGCAGCCCGCGCCACGCGCGCAGCACCGGGCCCGCGCCGATCTTCTCGCCACGCGCCAGGGCCGAGCGGAACATCGCGAAGTTCAGGGACACCCGCTCGACGCCCAGACGGGGGGCCGCCTGGAGGGCCGCGACGATGAGGAGTTCGTTCATGCCGGGGTCCGCCGAGCGGTCGCGGCGCATCAGGTCCAGGGAGGCGCCGTCGGGGCCCCAGGGGACGAAGTGGAGCACGGCCTTCAGGTCGCCGTACGCGCCCGGGGCCTCGTCGGCCCGGTGGGCGGTGGCGATGAGGCAGTCCCCGTCGGCCGGGTCGCCGACGCGGCCCAGCGCCATGGAGAAGCCCCGCTCGGTGTCGGTGCCGCGCCAGTCCTCGGCGGCGCGCCGGATCCGCTCCAGCTCGGCCTCGCCGAGGTCACGGACGCGCCGGACCCGGGTCTCGTAACCGAGCCGCTCGATGCGCTTCACCATTTGACGCACGTTGCGCATCGCGCGTCCGGCGAGGGAGAAATCCGCGACGTCCACCACCGCCTCGTCGCCCAGTTCGAGGGCGTCGAGGCCGGTCTCGCGGGTCCACACCTCGGCGCCCGTCTCCGAGCAGCCCATGACGGCCGGGGTCCAGGAGTGGGCCTTGGCCTCGTCCATGAACCGTTCGATCGCCCCGGGCCAGGCCTCGACGTCGCCGATCGGGTCACCGCTGGCCAGCATCACCCCGGAGACCACGCGGTAGGTGACCGCCGCCTTGCCGCTGGGGGAGAAGACGACCGCCTTGTCGCGGCGGAGCGCGAAGTGGCCGAGGGAGTCGCGGCCGCCGTGCCGGTCCAGCAGGGCACGCAGCCGTGCCTCGTCGTCGTCGGTGAGGCGGGCCGCCGGGTGTTCGGGGCGGAAGGCCAGGTAGATGGTGGTGATCGCGGTCAGCAGACCGAGGGCGCCGAGCGAGAAGGCCACCGTCCAGGACGTGGTGCCGAGGTAGCCGACCGGGCCCTCGAAGCCGAACAGGCCGTAGATGACGTGTTCCAGCCGGTCGGCGAGGCTCGGGTCGCCGACCATGCGACCGGGGTGGGCGCTGACGACGAGCAGGCCGAGGACGATCGAACCCGCGCCCATCAGCACGAAGTTGGCCAGGGCCCGCCAACGGCTGGTCGGGTCGGGCAGGGCGCGGAACTCCTCGCGGTGGCGCAGGAGCGGGACGAGCAGCGCGACCGAGACGAGGACACCGACGAGCGAGTGACGGTAGGTGAACTGGGCGATCGCCCCGGCCGGCAACAGGATCACGGCCGCGCGCCAGGCGCGCCTCTTGCGCCGGCGCAGGCCGTGGGCGAGCAGGAGCAGCAGGACGCCCACGCTCAGGGAGAGGGCCGCCGCGAACGGGCCGAGGGCGCCCGGGAGCACCTCGGCCAGCGCGTGCATCCGGCTGTTGCGGAAGCGCGGGAACACGCCCGCGGCGATGTCCACCAGCCCGACGAGCGTGCAGGCCCTGGCGACCAGGGCGGGCACGGCCTCGGGGCGCGGCCCGCGCAGCGCGCCGCGCACGGCGCCGTATCCGCGCCCGACGGCGCTCGCCGGGAGGCGGTCCGAACGAACCGGAACCTCGCCCGACTTTTCCCCATCTGTCCTGACAGACATCGCATCCCGTTGTTCCGCGAGTGAGCTTGGATCCGGTGCCTTTCCGGCATCCGGCGACATTGCGCCCTCTAGGACGGCGCCGTGGCGAGGGAGGTTCACTCTCCAACGGAAAGCTGAACCCAAGGAAAGCAAAAGACAAGGAAAGAAAGGTCGGCGGGGGACAACTCGATGGGTCTTACGAGCAACAACGTGCTGGCCCTGGCGGTTCTGTCCGCCGTGCTGCTGTTCGTCGGCACGGTGTGGCTGTGGCCGAGACTGGCCCGCCGCGGCTGGCGGGCGGTCGGCGGCCGGATCGCCGTGCTGCTGGCCACGCAGACCGCCCTCTTCGCCTGCGTCGGTCTCGTCGCGAACCAGGCCTTCGGGTTCTACGCCAGCTGGGCCGACCTCCTCGGCCGGGAGACCGGCCAGGGGGTGGTCGTCGACCACGACGGCGCCGGCACCGGCGGCGGGCCGTTGCGGGTCCTCGGCACCCGGCCGGTGGACGTGACCGGGGGCGCCCGCCCCCAGCTCGGCGGCCAGATCCAGAAGGTCGAGATCGCCGGCCGTACGACCCGGATCGCCACCCCCGCCTACGTGTATCTGCCGCCGGAGTACTTCCAGGCCCGGTACCGCACCCGGACCTTTCCGGCCGTCGTGGTCCTCACCGGCTACCCCGGCACCGCCGAGGCGCTCGTCAAGGGCCTCCACTATCCGCGGACGGCCCACGGGCTGGCCCGCGAGGGCGCGGCCCAGCCGATGATCCTGGTCATGCTGCGGCCGACGGTGGCGCCGCCGCGCGACACCGAGTGCGTGGACGTCCCCGGGGGACCGGCGGCCGAGTCGTTCTTCGCCCGGGACCTGCCGGACGCCGTGGGCCACCACTACAGGGTCGGCAGGAAGCCCGGCAGCTGGGGCATCGTCGGCGACTCGACCGGCGGCTACTGTGCGCTGAAACTGGCCATGCACCACCCCCGGGTGTACGCCGCCGGGGCGGGTCTCTCGCCCTACTACGCGGCGCCGAGCGACCCGACGACCGGCGATCTCTTCCACGGGGACAAGACGCTGCGGAACGAGGCGGATCTCTTCTGGTATCTCCGGCACAGACCGGCGCCGGACACCTCTCTGCTGGTCACCAGCAGCAAACAGGGAGAGACCGACTACAACTCCACGTCCGAGTTCATCGAGTTGGCGCGGAAGAAGCAGCCGACACGGATCTCGTCGATCATCCTCGACAGCGGCGGACACAACTTCAACACGTGGCGGCGGGAGATCCCGGCGACTCTGCAGTGGATGAGCGGGCGGCTGAGCGACCGGTGAGGGGCGTGCGGGCAGGCGTGTGGAGGGGACGGCGAGAGCGCCGGCAATTCGGCGGAATTCACCGGCCGGAGGGGAGCGACAGATGTGGCCAAGGCGTATCCGGATTCCATGGGGTTGATCCAACAGAGGAGTTGCCGGTGGGCGCATTGGCGCACCCGCGGTGAGGGAGCTTGTGAGGGCTTGTGAGAGGTGAGAGGGGCGGCTGAGTTTTTACGGCCCGGGCCACCATCATTCGCCTACGCGCGGTAAGTTTCTGGCCATGCCACGTGGACGTCACCGCCATTCACCTCCTCTGCACAGGCTGCTGCCCCCCACGGCTATCGCAGGCGTCTCGCTCGTCTGCGCCCTCGGGCCCTGGGTGTTCTCCGAGCCGTCCGTGCTCCGGGTCACCGCCGCCGTCGCGGCGGCGACCGCGGCCGTGGGCGCGGCGGTCATGCGCCGCTGGGACGTCGAGGCGGGCAAACGCGTCGCCGACCTCACGCGCGCGCGGGCGAGCGACGAGTGGCGTCACGAGGAGCGGGTCGCCGAGCTGGAGACCGACCTCGACGAGTCGCGCGAGGTGCGGACCAAGCTGGAGCACAAGCTCCGCGCCAAGCGCACCGAACTCGCGGGTCTGCGCAACGAACACGCCGCGCTGCTGCGCCGCTACGCCACCGCCGAGACCGAGCGGGCCAGCGCCCTGGAGGGCCGCCGCCTGCTGGAGATCGAGGCGACCGCCCCGGAGGAGGCGCGGGAGCCGGCGGTGGCCGGTGCGGGCGAGGACGCGGGCGCGAGCGACAAGGCGCGCCCGGCGGCCGAGGCATCGCCGGTGCCGCCGCAGGGCGTTCCGTCGGCGGGGGCGCCGTGGGCTTCGTGGGAGACGGCCTCCAAGGCCGCCGCGAAGGCGGCGGAAGCGGTGGAGGCGGCCAGGACCGCCAAGGCAGCGAAGTCGGAGGCGTCGGAGCACGCGCCGGAGGACGGGGCTGTGGCTGCCCCGGCCGGGGAGGGCGCGGGCGGTTCGGCGGCCGATGGGAACGCGGCTGACGGGGACGTGGCTGACGGCGACGCGGCCGCCGGGGCAGACGGGGCCGCCGAGGTCGAACCGTCCGACGAGGACGCGCCGATCGACGCCGGGACGGACGAGGCGGACTCCGGGTCCGGGGAAAACCCTCTCGAAGGTGCCGGGGAGAACTCGGCCAGCGCCCCGGTGTTCTCGCCGTCCGGGTCCGGGCTCTTCCTGCGCGCCAACTCGGCGCTGGACCGGATCATCACCCAGCGGGGCTCGGACGAGGACCAGGGAGAGGGTTCCGGGACCGCCGGTGAGACCGAGCCCGAGACCCTGCCCGGGAGCGACGAGGAGGCCGCGGCCGCGGTCGGGCCCGAGACCGGGACGCCGAGCACGTACGAGGCCGAGGCTGAGGCCGAGACCGCGGCCACGACCGAAGCCGAGGCCCCCGAGCCCGCCCCCGAGCCCGAGCCCGAGCCCGAGCCGGTGTCCGAGTCCGCCGTTGAGCCCGAGCCCCAAGTCGTCGACCCCGGCAACGAGGCGGAAGCGCACGCCGGCGTGGAGGCCGAAGGCGCCCGTACCGCAGGGGAGAACGCCGCCGAGCCCGAGCAGGAGGCCGAGCCCGCGCCCGCCGCCGACACGGAGGCCGGCACCGACGCGCCCCCCGTCGGCGAACGGCCCGTCGAGCCCGTCGAGCCGGTCGAGCCGGTCGAGCCGGTGGAAGCGTCCGCCGGCGCGTCCGTCCCGAGCGGGACGACCGGCGACGCGGCCGCCAAGGGCCGGGAGCCGAAGGGCGGTTCACCCAACGGGCCCTCGCCCAAGGGCGACCCGGACGGGCCGACCGACGGGGGGACCCGGCAGGGACGTTCCGCCGAGCCGGCGCAGGACACCGCTGCCGTGCTCACCGCGGAGGAGGACGACGCGGCGGGGAAGTCCGTGGCGGTCCGCGGACACGAACGCGCGGCCGCCGACTCCGTACCCGCGGTCTCCGCTCCGGCACCCTCGACGGGGGTGGGTGAGCTGACGCGGGTGGAGCCGTCGGGGCGTGCGCTGCCCGTGCTTCCGCCGGCCGGTCACTTCACGGTGCCCACCGCCGTGGCCGTCGTGCCGGCCACGCCGCAGCGGCGGGCGGCCGTCGAGGGCGGTTTCGACTTCTTCGGTACGCAGAAGGGCGCGGACGCCCTGGAGGCCGTGCAGAACGAGGACCTCGCCGACGTGGTCGGCCAGGAGGCCCTCGCGCTCCACAAGGCCGAGTCCGAGGCCCGGTTCAAGCCGGCCGACGAGGCGTCCCGCGGTGTCGGCCAGGTCATCGACCTCACGGCCCACGACGAGACGGAACAGATCGACCTGCAGGGCCTGCGCACCGCGGCCTCCTAGGGCCTCTCTGACATTTCCCGTCGTCGCGAGGCGGACGGGAACGGTCGGACAGACCCTGGCGACCGCGTCGCGACACAGGTCCCCTGGGGCGCCCGGCATCAGCCGCCGGGCGCCCCACGTGTCTCCCGCCCCCGACCCGCCCTCACACCATCCACCGGTCCGGCAGGGCCTCCCGCCGCCCCGTGCGGGATCGTTCCGCCTGGGCCCGCAGCAGCTCCGCCGCCTCGCCCGCGTCCCGCAGCCGCGCGGTCACGGTCTTGCCGGCGCCGGTGTCGACATGGACGTCGGCGAGCTTCCGGTACCGCTGCCAGGGCCCCTGCGACAGCCGTACGCTCTGCACCTTCGCGTGCGGTACGAGGTCGAGCCGGCGCCGCAGCAGGCCGTGCCGCGCCGCGAACACCGCGTCGCTCACGGCGAGTCCGTACCCCCGCCACCAGAACGGCACGCACCACCGGGCCCGGCCGGGCGGCCGGACGAGCGCCGCCGTGTCCGGCACGGCCACCCCGGGCAGCACATGCGCGATCACGGCCTCGGCCACCTCGCGCGGCGCGACCGGCACGAGGACGGAGTTCGAGGAGCCGGCCACGTCCAGCTCGACCCTGACCCATCCGCGGCGCCGCCACAGCAGCGGTTCGACGATGCGTACGGTCTGCACACGGCCGGGCGGGACCGTCTCGTGGGCCCGGTCGAGGAGCCCGTGGTCGATGCGGAGCCCGTCGGGGGAGTCGCCGACCGTCCAGTCGTACTCCCCGACGAACCGCCCCACGCTGCTCGCCCCGGCCGCGCCGAGCAGCGGCAGGGCGGTCGCGAGGACGGTCCACACGCTCTCCGTGGCGAACCACAGCACGGACGGCACGACGACCGCGGCCACCAGGGATCCCCAGGTGGCGCCGGTCAGGACGAGGGACATGGCCAGCACGCCCGCCGGGACCTTCAGCAGCTGCCGTACGGGCGCCTCGCCGACCTCGTGCGCGGTCTCCGGCGCGAAACCGGCGGCACGGGCGAGGAGTTCGGCCCGCAGCGCGCCGGCGTGCGCCTCGCCGAGGAAGGCCAGCTCGTCCTTCTTGTCGGTGCCGACGACGTCCAGCTTGAGCTTGGCGACACCCGCGATCCGGGCCAGCAGCGGGCGGGTGACATCGATGGCCTGAATGCGTTCGAGGCGGATGTGGGCGGTGCGGCGGAACAACAGGCCGGTACGGATGCGCAGTTCGCTGTCGGTCACCGCGAAGTGGGTGAACCACCAGGTCAGGAAACCGTAGAGGGCGGCGGCCGGGATGAACACGGCGAGCGCGATCAGCAGCGTCGTCGTCTCGAGCCGCATCAGATTGCGCTGCGCCCCGTCCGGATCGTGCACGGCCCACCCGATCAGCACCGCCACGGGCGCCCAGGCCCGCCGCAGGGGCGTCACCGGATGCAGCCGGTGCTCGACGACCGGCGCCCCGTCCACCCCATCGCCGCCCTTCGTCTCCGTGACCTCCCCGTCGCCGTCCCCGTCCCCGGTCCCCGCCGCCCCGCCGGCGGCCTCCGCCCCGGCCTCCGCCCCGTCCTCCGGCCGGTCCGCACGGGGCGTGTCGTGCGCGTCCCGCGCCGGCACCGTCACAGCCCTGCCGATCGAGCCTCGCCCAGCTGGGTCAAATGGTCGCGCAGGCGTTCGGCCTCGGCCGGTTCGAGGCCCGGTATACGGGCGTCCGAGGCCGCCGCGGCCGTGTGCAACTGGACGCTCGCCAGGCCGAAGTGCCGTTCCACGGGCCCGGAGGTCACCTCGACCAGCTGCATGCGTCCGTACGGCACCACGGTCTCCTCGCGCCAGAGCACCCCCCGGCTGATCAGCAGGTCGTCCACGCGTTCGGCGTACCGCCAGGACCGCCAGTTACGGCCGATCATCGGCCAGCCCCACAGCAGCGCACCCAGCGGCAGCAGCGCGAACGCCCCCCAGGCCGGGCCCGCCAGCCAGCCCGGCAGCACGGCCGTGGCGATCGTGAGCGGTACCAGCCACACCACCAGCAGCAGCCGCCTCATCCGCAGCAGCCCGCGCGGCAGTCCCGTCCAGACCGGCTCGCCGTCCGCGCGCCCGGCGCCGTCCTCCAAGGTCCCCGTCTCCATTCCGCCAGCGTACGTACGACAGACTGTGTCCATGACTCCCCCGACGGAGACCCGAGAGACGACGGTCGGTATCGGCGGTGCCGCCGAGAGCACGGACATGGTGCTCAACATCGGCCCGCAGCATCCGTCCACCCACGGTGTGCTGCGGCTGCGGCTCGTCCTCGACGGCGAGCGGATCCAGCACGCCGAGCCGGTCATCGGCTATATGCACCGGGGCGCGGAGAAGCTCTTCGAGGCGCGCGACTACCGCCAGATCATCATGCTCGCCAACCGCCACGACTGGCTCTCCGCCTTCTCCAACGAGCTCGGCGTCGTCCTCGCCGTCGAACGCATGCTCGGCATGGAGGTGCCCGAGCGCGCGGTCTGGACGCGCACGCTCCTCGCCGAGCTGAACCGGGTCCTGAACCACCTGATGTTCCTCGGTTCCTACCCGCTGGAGCTCGGCGGCATCACCCCGGTCTTCTACGCGTTCCGGGAGCGCGAGGAGCTCCAGAACGTCATGGAGGAGATCTCCGGCGGGCGCATGCACTACATGTTCAACCGCGTCGGGGGCCTCAAGGAGGACCTTCCGGCCGGCTGGACCGCACGCGCGCGTACGGCGGTCACGGACGTCCGCTCCCGGATGGGCGTCTTCGACGACCTGGTCCTCGGCAACGAGATCTTCCGGGGCCGTACCCGTGGCGTGGGCGTCCTCTCTCCGGAGGCCGTGCACGCGTACGGCGTCAGCGGCCCGATCGCCCGCGCCTCCGGCGTCGACCTCGACCTGCGGCGCGACGAGCCGTACCTGGCGTACGGCGAGCTCCAGGACGTCCTGAAGGTCGTCACGCGCGAGGAGGGCGACTGTCTCGCCCGCTTCGAGTGCCTCCTGGAGCAGACCCACAACGCCCTCGCCCTCGCCGACGCCTGCCTCGACCGGCTCGCCGACCTGCCGCCCGGCCCGATCAACCAGCGTCTGCCGAAGGTCCTCAAGGCGCCCGAGGGCCACACCTACGCCTGGACCGAGAACCCCCTCGGCATCAACGGCTACTACCTCGTCAGCAAGGGCGAGAAGACCCCGTACCGCCTCAAGCTCCGCTCCGCCTCGTACAACAACATCCAGGCCCTCACCGAACTGCTGCCGGGCACCCTCGTGGCGGACATGGTGGCGATCCTGGGCTCGCTGTTCTTCGTGGTCGGGGACATCGACAAGTAGGGCCCCGGGGATCCGAGGGGCGCTACGGGGTGTCGCGGGGGAACGGGTCCGGGATCCCGGCCGCCTGCACCAGCCAGCCGAAGTCACCCAGCCCGCCCGGCGCGGTCAGTTCGGCGGCCTCGCCCGCGCCCGCGAGGGCCCGTACGTACGCGGCCGGATCGGTGGTCGCGAGGGAGAGCGGCGGACGGCCGCCGGTGACCCCCAGGGCCTGCAGGGCCGCCCGCTGGGTGAGCAGGCGGGCCCCCGGCAGCGCGCACGCGTCCAGCGCCACATGCGCGGTGAGGTCGCACGACCCGTCCGGGACCGGCGCGGTCTCCCGCCCCTCCCGGAACCCGGTGAGCGTCCCGAAGGGCGGCCGGGCGCCCGCGAGGTGCGCGTAGTCGACGGCGACGGCGAGCCCCCGCGCGACACCCGCCACGGCGGCGGCCCACGCCCGGTCCCGCGGCAGCCCGACCTCTGCCCGCAGCCCCTCCTCGGGTTCCTGCGGCCACCAGCGGTCCAGCCACCGGGCCGCCTCCCCGGCCACGGGCTCACCGAGCCGCTCGCTCCCGTCCTCCCGTACCAGCACCTGCCGGGCCACACCGGCCGCGTCCACCTCGACGACGTCCACGGGCACGTTGTCCAGCCACTCGTTGGCGAACAGCAGCCCGGTGACCCCCGTCGGCGGTTCCGCGCGCCACTCGATGCGGTGATCGAGACCGTCCGGTCTCCCGGCCAGTTCGACGGCGTACGCGCGCGTACGGGACGACACCTCCGCGGGCAGGGCCGCCAGCACCCCGCTCACCAGTTCCCCCCGCCCGGCCCCCATGTCCACGAACCCCAGCTCGCCGGGCCGCCCCAGCGCCTCGTCCACCCGGCACAGCAGCCGCGCCACGGCGGCGGCGAAGAGCGGTGAGGCGTGCACGGAGGTCCGGAAGTGCCCGGCGGGCCCCTCCGGCCGCCGGTAGAAGCCGCCCGGCCCGTACAGGGCCTCCTCGGCCGCGTCGCGCCAAGGACGCCAGGGCCCCGCCCCTTCCTGGGCAGGGGGCGGTGACAGGTGCGGCGACGCGTGCGGTGCCGGCTGCGGTCGCGCGGGACGATCCCTCATCACGTCAGGCTAAGCGGAACGGGTAACACGGCCTCCACCTTGGGGAGTACGTGCCCCGGTCATGGATCGGCCCTCCGGTTGACCCCGGCACACCGGCCCCTTGCCTACGCTGGGTCACGTGCAGCGCCTCTATGACTTCCTCCGCCGGCACCCGACATGGGTCGACAGCTTCTGGGCCGTCGTCCTGCTCGGGATGAGCCTGGTGAGCGGACCGATCGACCCGGTCTACGCGAACGACGCGGACGGGCCCGCCTTCGCGGTGATCACGGTCGCGCTCTGCCTCTCGATCGCCCTGCGGCGCCGCATGCCCGAGAAGATGCTCGTCCTGGCCGCCGCGGCGGGCATCGCCCAGCTGATCGTGGGCGTGCCGAGAATTCCGGCCGACTTCGCGATGCTCGTGGTCATCTACACGGTCGCGGCGGACGGCGCCCGCTGGGCCTCCTGGTTCGCCCTGGGCGGCGGTCTCTGCGCGGCCTCGTTGGCGCAGCTGCGCTGGACCGACCAGCAGACGAGCACGCTGGGCAACGCGGTGCTCGCCGTGGTCCTGACCGTGCCGTTCGCGCTGGCCTGGGTGCTCGGCGACTCCCTGCGCACCCGCCGCGCGTACTTCGCGCAGCTGGAGGAGCGCGCCGCCCGGCTGGAGAAGGAACGCGAGGCCCAGGCCAAGGTCGCGGTCGCCGCCGAGCGCGCCCGGATCGCCCGGGAACTGCACGACGTCGTCGCGCACAACGTCTCCGTCATGGTGGTCCAGGCCGACGGCGCCGCCTACGTCCTCGACGCCGCCCCCGACCAGGCGAAGAAGGCCCTGGAGACCATCTCCTCCACCGGCCGTCAGGCTCTCGCCGAGATGCGCCGCCTGCTCGGCGTGCTGCGCACCGGTGAGCACAAGGAGGTCGGCGAGTACGTCCCGCAGCCCGACGTGGAGCAGATCGACGACCTCGTCGAGCAGTGCCGGGTGGCGGGCCTGCCCGTCGACTTCAAGATCGAGGGCACCCCGCGCCCGCTGCCCAGCGGGGTGGAGCTGACGGCGTACCGCATCGTCCAGGAGGCCCTCACCAACACCCGCAAGCACGGCGGCCCGAACACCGGCGCGAGCGTCCGCCTGGTCTACTTCGACGACGGGCTCGGGCTGCTCGTCGAGGACGACGGCAAGGGCGCGCCCCACGAGCTGTACGAGGAGGGCGGTGCCGACGGGCAGGGGCACGGCCTCATCGGTATGCGCGAGCGTGTCGGTATGGTCGGCGGCACGCTGGACGCGGGGCCCCGGCCCGGCGGAGGCTTCCGGATCAGCGCCCTGCTGCCCCTGAAGCCCGCACTCTGAGACGGCGACACGGCGACACGGCCGTGCCGGCCGCCGACACCCGCACACCCGCTCGCGCACACCCGGTCCTCCGGACCTGCTCGTATCTGACCCGCTCGTACCTGACCCGCTCCTTCAGACCCCTTGCAGAGACACGGAAGAGGACCCGATGGCGATCCGCGTGATGCTCGTCGACGACCAGGTGCTGCTGCGCACCGGTTTCCGGATGGTGCTGGCGGCCCAGCCGGACATGGAGGTCGTGGCGGAGGCGGGTGACGGCGTCGAGGCCCTCCAGGTGGTACGGACGACCGAGGTGGACGTGGTCCTGATGGACGTCCGGATGCCGAAGCTGGACGGCGTCGAGGCCACCCGCCGCATCTGCGCCGAGCAGGACCCGCCGAAGGTGCTCATCCTGACCACCTTCGACCTCGACGAATACGCCTTCTCCGGGCTGAAGGCGGGTGCCTCCGGCTTCATGCTCAAGGACGTGCCGCCCGGCGAGCTGCTGGCCGCGATCCGCGCCGTGCACAGCGGCGACGCGGTCGTGGCGCCCTCCACCACCCGGCGCCTGCTCGACCGCTTCGCCCCGATGCTGCCGAGCACCGGCTCGGAACCCCGGCACAAGGAGCTGGAGCGGCTCACCGAACGCGAGCGCGAGGTCATGATCCTCGTCGCCCAGGGCCTCTCCAACGGCGAGATCGCCGCCCGCCTCGTCCTCTCCGAGGCCACGGTCAAGACGCACGTCGGCCGCATCCTCACCAAGCTGGGCCTCCGCGACCGCGTCCAGGTGGTCGTGCTGGCCTACGAGACGGGCCTGGTCCGGGCGGGCGGACAGGGCTGACCGGCGCCTACTCGCCGGCGACCTTCCCCACCAGCGTCACGAAGTCCGCCACGGCCCCGCGGACGTCCGCCGCCGTCCACTCCAGGGCGGCGGCCCGTACCTCGATCTCGGTGACCGCCAGCCCCGGCCCGCCCTGGTCCCAGGGGCGGGCGAAGAGCAGCGCGTCGGTCTGCTCGCCCTGGCGCACCGATGCCTCCGCGACGACGTCGACCTCGTAGGGCAGCCAGACCTGGAACTCGTTGGTGTGGGGCTCCTCGGGGTGCACCCGGGACCAGGGCACCCCCGCCGCCGTGAACCCCTCGCGCAGCGCGGCGGCGACCACGCGCGCGTGGCGGACGTACTCCGGCAGCCGGGGCAGCTCCCGCTCCAGGCCGACGAGGGCCGACAGGGCGGTGGGGAACTGCTGGAAGCCCTGGCCGCCGTACCGGTGCCGCCAGGTCTTCGCCTCGTCGATCAGCGACCGGGGGCCGGCGATCGCGGCACCGCCGTAGGCGCCCAGCGACTTGTAGTACGACACGTAGACGCTGTCGGCGAGGGCCGCGATCTCGTCGACCGGGCGGCCGAAATGCGTCGCGGACTCCCACAGGCGGGCCCCGTCGAAGTGGACCACCGCCTCCCGCGCGCGTGCCGCCTCGGTGACCTCCTCCAGCTCCTCCCAGGAGGGGAGCACGAAACCGGCCTCCCTGAGCGGCAGTTCGAGCATCAGCGCCCCGAAGGGCTCGTCGAGACCGCGTACCTCCTCGGCGGTCGGCTGCCGTGGCTCGCTCGTCAGCCGTACCGGGCGCAACCCGCTGACCTGGCTGAAGGCATGACGCTCGTGCATCTCGGGGTGGGCATGGGCGTGCAGGGCGACGGCCGGGTTCCCGGTGCGGGCCGCCCAGCAGCGCAGCGCCACCTGCTGGGCCATCGTGCCGGTCGGGAAGAACGCGGCGGCCTCCGTGCCGAGCAGCGCGGCGGTCCGCTCCTCCAGGGTCTCGACGACCCCGTTGCCGTACATGTCGGCGGTCCGGTCCAGGTCGTACACGTCCGCGGCGGTGTCCAGCAGCGCCAGGCGCTCCCGGACCGTCGCCAGCGCACTCGTCCGTGCCAGTACACGCCCGGCCGCCCGATGCGCGACCTGCCGCCGCTCGTACCGTTTCATCGCCGCTTCGCTCATCCTGGGATCATCTCCCCGGCCCGTCCGGCCCGGCACCCGGATTTCGAGCCGAACCGCCCACGCACCCGGGCTCGACACGACCTGCGGAAACGGGCCGCGACCGCCCACAGCCTGTGGACGACCGAACGCCTCTCGAACCAATCGCGTTAACATGACGAGAAATCGTCCGGTACCCAGAGCGGACTGGAACGGGAAGGCCCCCACCGAGTGAGTACATTCCAGCAGCCAGAGCCGAAGGACCGCCCCGCGCGGCTCACCGTCGGGGTCGTGGGCGCCGGCCGCGTCGGCCCCGCGCTGGCGGCGTCGCTCCGGCTGGCGGGCCACCGCCCCGTCGCCGTCTCCGGCGTCTCCGACGCCTCCCGCCGACGCGCCGCCGAACTGCTGCCCGACGTGCCGCTGATGTCCCCCGCCGATGTGCTGCGCCACGCCGACCTGGTGCTGCTGACCGTCCCCGACGACGCCCTGCCGGGGCTGGTCGAGGGCCTCGCGGAGACCGGCTCGGTACGGCCGGGGCAGCTGCTCGTGCACACCTCCGGCCGGTACGGCGCGAAGGTGCTGGACCCCGCGCTCCGGGCGGGTGCGCTGCCGCTGGCGCTGCACCCCGCGATGACGTTCACGGGCACGGCGGTGGACGTGCAGCGGCTCGCCGGGTGCTCCTTCGGGGTCACGGCCCCCGACGAGCTGCGGATGGCCGCCGAGGCGCTGGTGATCGAGATGGGCGGCGAGCCCGAGTGGGTCGCCGAGGAGAACCGCCCGCTCTACCACGCGGCCCTCGCCCTGGGTGCCAACCACCTGGTGACCCTGGTCGCCCAGTCCATGGAACTGCTGCGCGCGGCCGGCGTCTCCGCCCCCGACCGTATGCTCGGCCCGCTGCTCGGCGCCGCCCTGGACAACGCGCTCAGGTCGGGCGACGCGGCGCTCACCGGCCCCGTGGCGCGCGGGGACGCGGGCACGGTCGCCGCGCATGTCGCCGAACTGCGCGCGCACGCCCCGGCGACCGTCGCCGGGTATCTGGCGATGGCCCGCGCGACCGCCGACCGGGCCCTCGCCCACGGCCTGCTCAAACCGGAACTGGCCGAGGACCTCCTCGGCGTGCTCGCCGGCGCGACGGACCGCACCACCGAGGCGGGCGGCACCGACGGGACCGAGGGGGACGCCCGATGACCACCACCACCGTGCTGCGCACCGCCGGCGAACTGCACGCACGCGCGCGGGCGGGACGCCGGGCCGTCGTGATGACCATGGGCGCCCTGCACGAGGGCCACGCCACCCTGATCCGCACCGCGCGAGAGATCGCGGGCGGCACGGGCGAGGTCGTCGTGACGGTCTTCGTGAACCCCCTCCAGTTCGGCGCCGGCGAGGACCTCGACCGCTATCCGCGCACCCTGGACGCCGACGTCGAACTCGCCGCGGCCGCGGGCGCCGACGTGGTGTTCGCCCCGTCCGCCGACGAGGTCTACCCGGGCGGCGAACCGCAGGTCCGCGTCACCGCGGGACCCATGGGCGAGCGTCTGGAGGGTGCCTCCCGGCCCGGCCACTTCGACGGCATGCTCACCGTGGTCGCCAAGCTGCTGCACCTCACCCGCCCCGACGTGGCGCTCTACGGCCAGAAGGACGCCCAGCAGCTCGCCCTGATCCGCCGTATGGTCCGCGACCTGAACTTCGGCATGGACATCGTGGGCGTGCCGACCGTCCGGGAGGACGACGGCCTGGCCCTGTCCAGCCGCAACCGGTACCTCTCCACCGAGGAACGCCGCACCGCACTGGCGCTCTCCCAGGCACTGTTCGCCGGCCGCGACCGGCACGCCGCGCAGGAGGCACTGCGCGCGCGTGCCCGCGAGGTGCCCGCCACGCGCGCCCGTGCCGAGGCCCTGAGCGCGATCGGCGAGTCCCGCGCGGCCGCCGACGCGCACGCCATGGCCAAGGCGGCCCCCGGCGGCCCGGCCGCCGTCCGCGCCGCCGCCCGCCTGGTCCTCGACGAGGCCCTGCGCATGAAGCCGCCGCTCGCCCTGGACTACCTGGCCCTGGTCGACCCGTCGGACTTCACCGACATCCCCGACGACTTCACCGGCGAGGCCGTCCTCGCCGTCGCGGCCCGGGTGGGGACGACCCGGCTGATCGACAACATCCCCCTGACCTTCGGAACCTTCGGAGCCGCCTCGTGACCAGCACCGGCATACGACTGCACGCGCCCGCCCCGGGCTGGTCCATCGACGCCGACGTCGTGGTCGTCGGCTCGGGCGTCGCCGGCCTCACCGCCGCGCTGCGCTGCGAGGCCGCCGGTCTCAGCACGGTCGTGGTCACCAAGGCCCGCCTCGACGACGGCTCCACCCGCTGGGCCCAGGGCGGCATCGCCGCCGCCCTCGGCGAGGGCGACACCCCCGAGCAGCACCAGGACGACACCCTGGTGGCCGGCGCGGGCCTGTGCGACGAGGAGGCGGTGCGACTCCTCGTCACCGAGGGCCCCGACGCCGTACGCCGCCTGATCGCGACCGGCGCCCACTTCGACGAGTCGGAGGAGGGCGGCCTGGAGCTGACCCGCGAGGGCGGCCACCACCGCCGCCGCATCGCCCACGCGGGCGGCGACGCGACCGGCGCCGAGATCTCCCGGGCACTCGTCGAGGCCGTCCGCGCGCGGGGACTGCGCACGGTCGAGAACGCGCTCGTCCTGGACCTCGTGCTGGACGCCGACGGCCGCACCGCCGGTGTCACCCTGCACGTCATGGGCGAGGGCCAGCACGACGGCGTGGGGGCCGTCCACGCCCCCGCCGTCGTCCTCGCGACGGGCGGCATGGGCCAGGTCTTCTCCGCGACCACCAACCCGTCGGTGTCGACGGGCGACGGCGTGGCCCTCGCCCTGCGCGCCGGCGCGGAGGTCTCCGACCTCGAATTCGTCCAGTTCCACCCGACCGTGCTGTTCCTCGGCGCGGACGCCGAGGGCCAGCAGCCCCTCGTCTCCGAGGCGGTCCGCGGCGAGGGCGCCCACCTGGTCGACGCCGACGGCGTCCGCTTCATGCTCGGGCAGCACGAGCTGGCCGAACTGGCGCCCCGCGACATCGTCGCCAAGGGCATCATGCGCCGCATGCAGGAGCAGGGCGCCGAGCACATGTACCTGGACGCCCGGCACTTCGGCGCGCACATGTGGGAGCACCGCTTCCCGACGATCCTCGCCGCCTGCCGCGCCCACGGCCTCGACCCCGTCACCGAGCCCATCCCGGTCGCCCCGGCCGCCCACTACGCCTCCGGTGGCGTCCGCACCGACTCCCACGGCCGGACCACCGTCCCCGGCCTCTACGCCTGCGGCGAGGTCGCCTGCACCGGCGTCCACGGCGCCAACCGGCTCGCCTCCAACTCCCTCCTGGAGGGCCTGGTCTACGCCGAGCGCATCGTCGCCGACATCGCCGCCGCCCACGCCGGCAACGGCCTCCACGCGCGCGTGCCCCAGCCCGTCCCGTACGCCGGGAAGCCCGCGCACCCGCTGCTCGAACCGGAGATACGGTTCGCGATCCAGCGGACCATGACCGGGGGCGCCGGCGTCCTGCGCTCCGAGACCTCCCTCGCGACCGCCGCGGCGGCCCTGGACCGGCTGCACGCGCAGGCCCGCGACACCCTCGCGGAGAACGGCAAGACGGCCGAGCCCGGCGTCGACACCTGGGAGACCACCAACCTCCTGTGCGTGGCCCGTGTCCTGGTCGCCGCCGCCCGGCTGCGCGAGGAGACCCGCGGCTGCCACTGGCGCGAGGACCGCGCCGAGCGCGACGACGCCGCCTGGCGCCGCCACATCGTCGTCCGGCTGAATCCGGACCGGACGCTCGCCGTACACACCACGGATACCGCAGACTTCCCCCCGACCCGGCCGCATCACCAGGAGCAGTGACAGACGTGAGCACCCCCGAACTTCCCCTCGCCTCCGGCGGCGGCTGCGGCGACGGCTGCGCCTGTGGCGCCGACGACGGGCTGACCGGCGAGGAGTATCTGGAGTGCGGGCTCGACCCCGCGCTCGCCCAGCTCCTGGCCGACGCCGGACTCGACCCCGTCGAGGTCGAGGACATCGCCAACGTCGCCATCCAGGAGGACCTCGACCACGGCGTGGACGTCACCACGGTCGCGACCATCCCCGAGGACGCCCGTGCCACCGCCGACTTCACCGCCCGCGAGGGCGGCGTCGTCGCGGGCCTGCGGATCGCCGAGGCGGTCCTCTCGGTGGCCTGCACGGACGAGTTCGAGGTCGAGCGGCACGTCGACGACGGCGACCGCGTCGAGGCCGGACAGAAACTCCTCAGTGTCACCGGCGCCACCCGCGACCTGCTCACCGCCGAGCGCAGCGCCCTGAACCTGCTGTGCCGTCTCTCCGGCATCGCGACCGCCACGCGCGCGTGGGCGGACGCCCTGGAGGGTACGAAGGCGAAGGTCCGCGACACCCGCAAGACGACACCGGGACTGCGCTCCCTGGAGAAGTTCGCGGTCCGCTGCGGCGGCGGGGTCAACCACCGCATGTCCCTCTCGGACGCGGCCCTCGTCAAGGACAACCACGTGGTCGCCGCCGGCGGCGTCGCCCAGGCGTTCGAGGCCGTGCGCGCGATGTTCCCCGAGGTGCCCATCGAGGTCGAGGTCGACACCCTCCACCAGCTCCGCGAGGTCATCGACGCGGGCGCCGACCTGATCCTCCTCGACAACTTCACGCCGATCGAGTGCGAGGAGGCCGTGGCGCTCGTCGACGGCCGCGCCCTCCTGGAGGCCTCGGGCCGCCTGACGCTCGTCAACGCCAAGGCGTACGCGGACACGGGCGTCGACTTCCTGGCCGTCGGGGCCCTGACGCACTCGTCCCCGATCCTGGACATCGGCCTCGACCTGCGCGCGGCCGAGTAGGGCGGGGACGGCCATGCTGCTGACGATCGACGTGGGCAACACCCACACCGTCCTCGGTCTGTTCGACGGCGAGGACATCGTCGAACACTGGCGCATCTCCACCGACGCGCGCCGCACCGCCGACGAACTGGCGGTCCTCCTCCAGGGCCTGATGGGCATGCACCCGCTCCTCGGCGAGGAACTGGGCGACGGCATCGACGGCATCGCGATCTGCGCCACGGTCCCGTCCGTCCTGCACGAGCTGCGCGAGGTGACCCGCCGCTACTACGGCGACGTCCCCGCGGTCCTCGTCGAACCGGGGGTGAAGACGGGCGTCCCGATCCTGACGGACAACCCCAAGGAGGTCGGCGCCGACCGCATCATCAACGCCGTCGCCGCCGTCGAGCTGTACGGCGGCCCGGCCGTCGTCGTCGACTTCGGTACGGCGACGACGTTCGACGCGGTCAGCGCGCGAGGGGAGTACGTCGGCGGTGTCATCGCCCCCGGCATCGAGATCTCCGTGGAGGCGCTCGGCGTCAAGGGTGCCCAGCTCCGCAAGATCGAGGTCGCCCGGCCGCGGAGTGTGATCGGCAAGAACACGGTCGAGGCGATGCAGTCCGGGATCGTCTACGGGTTCGCCGGGCAGGTCGACGGGGTGGTGAGCCGGATGGTCCGTGAACTGGCCGACGACCCCGAGGACGTGACGGTCATCGCGACGGGCGGGCTCGCGCCGATGGTGCTCGGCGAGTCGTCCGTCATAGACGAGCACGAGCCGTGGCTGACGCTGATCGGGCTGCGGCTGGTGTACGAACGGAACGTGTCGCGGCTCTGAGGGCGCGGCAGGGGGTGGGGGTTTCGGTGCGAGGGCGGGTTCCGGCCGGTGGGGCTTCTCGCGCAGTTCCCCGCGCCCCTGAAAAGCAGGGGCTGCGCCCCGAGCTATTCAGGCCCGCGGGGCCGTGTCTTCGAGGCCCGCGGGGCAGTGCCCTTCAAGCCCGCGGAGCCTGGGCTTTCGGGCTCGCAGGGGCCCGGTGCTTCCAGGGGCGCGGGGAACTGCGCGAGAAGCCCCACGCACCCGCACCCGCCCACGAAACCCGCACCCCCCACCCCCTGCCGCGCCCCCGTCCACCCAGGCGGGTGGTCCCCGGCGCCACACGCCCCCATCGACCCTCTTTTGTCTGATTAGCGCGTATCGTCGCGGCATGCCCACGCCCCACGGAACCCGCGGCGGCATGGCGTTCGGCGCCGAGGAGCTTCGTGTGCTCCGCCGTGCCCTCGCCCTCGCCCTCAACCCCAGCCCCGCCTCGGCGCAGGAGGTGCAGGACTGCCTCCGGCTCGCCGAGTCCGTAGACGAGGCGACCCGCGAGGACGCCCGTCTGAGGGCCTTCCTGCTGGCCGACCTCGCCCGCTACCGCGCCGCGCTCCCCGGCACGCTCACGGGCTACGCGGCCCTCCTCGCACAGGCTCTGGACGCCGGGTACCGCCCCGGCCCGGACGACCTCGCCGCCCTGCGCGCGCTGCGCGGCAATCCCACCGCCGCGGCCCTCCTGGAGCGCTGCCGCCCGCTCGCCGAACAGGACGTGCGCGCCCGCTTCACGGGGCGTGCGGCCGCCTCCGCGGTGGTCGTCCCCGCCTCCCGCTCCGGCTCCGGCCGCTCCTGGCTCCGGCTCACCGCCCTCCCGGGCGGCCTGCTGGAACCCGGCGCCCCCGCACACGCCCGCGACGCCGCCGGGGACCCCGCCGCGCCCAAGCCCGCCCGGCCGTCGCGGCCGGCCCAGCCCGCCGAGAAGCCGGGCCCCGTCCCGCGCCCGGACGCCCCGAGCCCGGCCCGCCGCCCCGTCCCCACCCCCGGCGAGGTCTTCCCGCCCAAGCGCAAACCGGCCGCCCCGCCCGCGAACCCGCCCCAGCAGCTGGCCGCCGTCTAGCCCTGGCTACCCTGGACCCATGGACTACGTCTCCGCGCTGCTGCCCCCCTTCGTGATGGCCGTGCTGTTCATCGCCGTCATCCGGGTGATCGTGAAGACCCAGGGCGGCTCCAACAAGGCCAAGGAGGACGCGGTGGTCGACGCGGCCCTCGCTCGCGCGGAGAGCGTCCGCCAGGCCGGCGACACCGGCCCCGGCGGCAACGGCGCCTGACGCGACGCCCCATCGGCGTACGACTCGTGTGTTTTTCGAGTCGTACGCCCTTTTTGTTCTGCTTCCCAGGGTTTCTCCGGATATCGTGCGGAACTGTGCCTCGCCCCTTGGGAGAACTCGAAGACGCGGTCATGACACGGGTGTGGAAGTGGAACCGCCCGGTGACCGTTCGGGAAGTCCTGGAAGACCTCCAGAACGAACGGTCCATCGCGTACACCACGGTGATGACCGTTCTGGACAATCTCCATCAGAAGGGCTGGGTGCGCCGGGAGGCGGAAGGCCGGGCCTATCGATATGAGGCGGTCTCCACTCGCGCCGCCTACGCGGCCGCACTGATGAACGAAGCCTGGTCGCAGAGCGACAACCCCGCGGCCGCCCTCGTCGCCTTCTTCGGGATGATGAGCGAGGAACAGCGTCAGGCGCTCACCGACGCCGTACGCATCGTGCAGGGTCCCGGCACCGTCAAACCCGAACCGGCCGCTGCCGCCGCCCCGGCCGTCGAAACCCCTGTTGAAACCCCGGGCGAATCCACCGAATCGTCCGGCGAAACGCAGGGGACCCCCGGCGAATCCCCGGATCTCCCCGGGCGATAGCGTCCGCTCATGCCAGCATCGAGTCCCGAAGTCACCTCAAAAGCCATCACCGTCCGGCGGGCTCGGACCAGCGATGTCCCGCACGTACGCCGCCTCCTCGACTCGTACGTCCAGCGCAGCATCCTGCTCGACAAAGCGACGGTCACCCTTTACGAGGACCTCCAGGAGTTCTGGGTCGCGGAACGGGACGACAACGCCGAGGTCGTCGGCTGCGGCGCGCTGCACGTGATGTGGGAAGACCTCGCGGAAGTCCGCACTCTCGCGGTGAACCCGGACGCCAAGGGTCTCGGCGTCGGCCACCAGTTGCTGGAGAAGTTGCTCCACACAGCTCGCTGGCTGGGTGTTCGCCGGGTTTTCTGTCTGACCTTCGAAGTCGAGTTCTTCGCGAAGCACGGCTTCGTGGAGATCGGTGAGACTCCGGTCGACACCGATGTCTACGCCGAGCTGCTGCGTTCCTATGACGAGGGCGTCGCGGAGTTCCTCGGTCTCGAACGGGTGAAACCGAACACCTTGGGCAACAGCCGGATGCTTCTGCATCTGTGATCCTCGGCCGATCCACTGGGAAGGGCGGCGTTCATCGGGGAACCCCGGCCCCTATTCAACCGGAGGGCTCCTTGCCCAGGTGCCCTATGTCCGAAACGCGCATGTTTCCGGTCTTCCCCGGGCTCCCCGCCCTCTCCGTCGTCTCTCCCCGGTCTCTCCCAGGGGTTTGTGTTTTTCCTGGAAAAGCGGTTTGCTTTCCGACGTACTGCAGTACTGCATATAACAGGGGACGCGAAACAGCGGCGCACGCCGCAGGCCCTCGGCCCTGAAGTTATCGATGAAAGGAAATCCGGTGGCACAGAAGGTTCAGGTCCTTCTTGTCGACGACCTCGACGGCGGCGAGGCGGACGAGACCGTGACGTTCGCGCTGGACGGCAAGACGTACGAGATCGACCTCACGACCGCCAACGCGGACAAGCTTCGCGGCCTTCTCGACCCCTACGTCAAGGGTGGCCGTCGTACCGGAGGCCGTGCTGCGGGGGGACGCGGCAAGGCCCGTGCCGCCGCCGGCGGCAGCCAGGACACCGCGGCCATCCGCGCCTGGGCGAAGGAGAACGGCTACGAGGTCAACGACCGCGGCCGCGTCCCCGCCTCCATCCGCGAGGCCTACGAGAAGGCCAACGGCTGAGATTCCGACGGCCCGGTGCTCGCGCGCCGCAGCCGGACGCGGTGGCAGTGCGTCGCCACCGTGTCCACCACTCGCACGAGGTCAGGGGTGACCCCACCGCCCCCCAACGCCGACAAGCTCGGCAGCGAGGCTTCCACCTCGCACCCCGGCTCGGGGGGCCGCAGCCACACGGCGGCCCCCTGTGAACCGGCCTCACCGCGCCCGCCCACCGGCCTCACGGCCCCGCCCGGTGGCGCCGGCGCGACCAGATGACCGCCCGTTCCGACGGCAGTGAGGTCCAGGTCGAGGCCGCCCCAGTCCAGCCACTCCAGCAGGCCGGGCAGTTCCTCCGCACAGCCCGCCGCGACCAGCAGCAGCATCCGCCCGCCGCGCAGCGCCACCGGTGAGCCCGGACCGGGCACCGGGCCCAGATGCCTGAGCGCCGCGGCCCCCGCTTCCTCCGGTACGTCGAGCACATCGAAGCGCAGGCCCGTAATGAGGTGTACGGGCGCCCCGGGCACGGTCGCCCAGCCGAGCTCGTTCTCGTACCACCGCCGCACCGCGTCGCACGCGAGCTCGCCCGGAACATCGCGCGCGACGGCACCCGGGACGCCGCTCGGGTCGAGCGGTCGGCGGGGAAGGGGGACGATGGCCATGTCAGGAGCAACCGTGCGAAGAGGCCCGGAGTTACGCTGGGTATCGGCTCGGATGCGAGGAGTACCGGGAAAGGGGGCGTTCAGCGGTGGGTGACGACGCAAGGATGTTCGCCCTTAGCGGAGGGAACCGGTGCATCCGGCATGGAGTGTCAGTCCCTACGGGTAAGACATCCCTAGTGGGAGGGGGCGACACGCAGAAAAGGGCGTCTCACGTTCGCCATCGGCGTACTGATGGTGAGGGTAACTGCCTGGCCTGCGGGAACATCGTCTCGCACCATCGGGTTGGAGCAGATGTCGGCGTTCGGGACCCAGGAGGCAGCAACTTCTGTCTCCGCGAGAGCGGAGGTGAACCGGACGGTGTCGGCAGTTGGAATGAGCGGTCCCCGCTTGCGGGACTAAGCTGCGGAAGGACAGAGAGGGGAGCGTCCCCTCACTGCCTGACCGCTCTGAGGAGCGATTAACGATGTTCGAGAGGTTCACCGACCGCGCGCGGCGGGTTGTCGTCCTGGCTCAGGAAGAAGCCCGGATGCTCAACCACAACTACATCGGCACCGAGCACATCCTCCTGGGCCTGATCCACGAGGGTGAGGGTGTCGCCGCTAAGGCCCTGGAGAGCCTCGGGATTTCGCTCGAGGCGGTCCGCCAGCAGGTGGAGGAGATCATCGGGCAGGGGCAGCAGGCTCCGTCCGGCCACATCCCCTTCACCCCCCGTGCCAAGAAGGTCCTGGAGCTGTCGCTCCGCGAGGCCCTTCAGCTGGGCCACAACTACATCGGCACGGAGCACATCCTGCTCGGCCTGATCCGTGAGGGCGAGGGCGTCGCCGCCCAGGTCCTGGTCAAGCTGGGCGCTGATCTCAACCGGGTGCGGCAGCAGGTCATCCAACTGCTCTCCGGTTACCAGGGCAAGGAGACCGCCACCGCCGGCGGCCCCGCCGAGGGCACCCCCTCGACGTCCCTGGTCCTCGACCAGTTCGGCCGGAACCTCACCCAGGCCGCTCGTGAGTCCAAGCTCGACCCGGTCATCGGGCGCGAGAAGGAGATCGAGCGGGTCATGCAGGTGCTGTCCCGCCGCACCAAGAACAACCCGGTGCTGATCGGTGAGCCCGGCGTCGGCAAGACCGCCGTCGTGGAGGGCCTCGCCCAGGCCATCGTCAAGGGCGAGGTGCCCGAGACCCTCAAGGACAAGCACCTCTACACCCTCGACCTCGGCGCGCTGGTCGCCGGCTCCCGCTACCGCGGTGACTTCGAGGAGCGCCTGAAGAAGGTCCTCAAGGAGATCCGCACCCGCGGCGACATCATCCTGTTCATCGACGAGCTGCACACGCTCGTCGGTGCGGGTGCAGCCGAGGGCGCCATCGACGCCGCCTCGATCCTGAAGCCGATGCTGGCCCGCGGTGAGCTGCAGACCATCGGCGCCACCACGCTGGACGAGTACCGCAAGCACCTGGAGAAGGACGCGGCCCTGGAGCGCCGTTTCCAGCCCATCCAGGTCGCCGAGCCCTCGCTCCCGCACACCATCGAGATCCTCAAGGGTCTCCGCGACCGGTACGAGGCGCACCACCGCGTCTCCATCACGGACGAGGCCCTGGTGCAGGCGGCGACGCTCGCCGACCGGTACATCTCGGACCGCTTCCTGCCGGACAAGGCGATCGACCTGATCGACGAGGCCGGTTCCCGGATGCGCATCCGCCGGATGACCGCGCCGCCGGACCTCCGCGAGTTCGACGAGAAGATCGCCGGTGTCCGCCGGGACAAGGAGTCCGCGATCGACTCGCAGGACTTCGAGAAGGCCGCCTCCCTGCGCGACAAGGAGAAGCAGCTCCTGGCCGCCAAGGCCAAGCGGGAGAAGGAGTGGAAGGCCGGCGACATGGACGTCGTCGCCGAGGTCGACGGCGAGCTGATCGCCGAGGTCCTCGCGACCGCCACCGGCATCCCGGTCTTCAAGCTGACCGAGGAGGAGTCCTCGCGTCTGCTGCGCATGGAGGACGAGCTCCACAAGCGGGTCATCGGCCAGGTCGACGCCGTCAAGGCGCTGTCGAAGGCGATCCGTCGTACGCGCGCGGGCCTCAAGGACCCGAAGCGTCCCGGTGGTTCGTTCATCTTCGCCGGCCCGTCCGGTGTCGGTAAGACCGAGCTGTCCAAGGCGCTCGCCGAGTTCCTCTTCGGTGACGAGGACGCGCTGATCTCCCTCGACATGTCGGAGTTCAGCGAGAAGCACACGGTCTCCCGTCTCTTCGGGTCGCCCCCCGGTTACGTGGGCTACGAAGAGGGCGGCCAGCTGACCGAGAAGGTGCGCCGCAAGCCGTTCTCCGTCGTCCTCTTCGACGAGGTCGAGAAGGCCCACCCGGACATCTTCAACTCGCTGCTGCAGATCCTGGAGGACGGTCGCCTGACCGACTCCCAGGGCCGGGTCGTGGACTTCAAGAACACGGTCATCATCATGACGACCAACCTCGGCACCCGGGACATCTCCAAGGGCTTCAACCTGGGCTTCGCGGCCTCGGGCGACAAGAAGACCAACTACGAGCGCATGAAGAACAAGGTCTCGGACGAGCTGAAGCAGCACTTCCGGCCCGAGTTCCTCAACCGTGTCGACGACGTCGTCGTCTTCCCGCAGCTCACGCAGGAGGACATCCTGCGGATCGTCGACCTGATGATCGGCAAGGTCGACGAGCGCCTCAAGGACCGGGACATGGGCATCGAGCTCTCCCAGTCCGCCAAGGAGCTGCTGTCCAAGAAGGGGTACGACCCGGTGCTGGGTGCGCGTCCGCTGCGTCGCACCATCCAGCGCGAGGTGGAGGACACCCTCTCCGAGAAGATCCTCTTCGGCGAGCTGCGCCCCGGCCACATCGTGGTCGTGGACACCGAGGGCGAGGGCGAGGCGGCCATCTTCACCTTCCGGGGTGAGGAGAAGTCGGCGCTGCCGGACGTCCCGCCGATCGAGCAGGCGGCCGGCGGTGCGGGCCCGAACCTGAGCAAGGACGCGTAACCGCTGCGCTCGGCCTGAGCAAGCGAGAAGGGGCTGCCCCGGGACTTCGGTCCCGGGGCAGCCCCTTCGTCGTGCCCCTTCGTCGTGCCCCTTCGTCGTGCCCCTTCGTCGTGCCCCTTCGTCGTGCCCCTTCGTCGTGCCCCTTCGTCGTGCCCCTTCGTCGTGCCATGTCGTCATGTCCGGTTGTCGTCCGGGAAATGAGTGACGCGGACCTCGTAGTCGCCGTCACATTCGCGAGTTCTTTCCGGCCGGTATCGGTGACGTGCCGCACAGGTCATTTGTCCGGTACTAGGTGGAATAGTGGCGAGAGAATGGCAGGCAAAACGGACATTAGGGTCTTGGGGTGGGGGATTCGATTCATGCTGTGCAGGTAGGGAGCGTTTTGGGCGTGAATGTCAATGACGGTGGTGATTAGGGGAGATCTACGAGCTTCGGTCGTAGGTCACACGCTTGGGGGGTTTTGGGGCGTCGGGGTACCAAGGGGTGTCCCGTTCGGCGGCCGCAGGTGTGCGCCGGATGGGATGCGTGTCCGTCGAGGCACGTTCCCCTGTCTCCGTCCCCCGTGAGGTACTCCATGTCGCAGCGTGTTCGCACTCCCCGTTCCGGTATGTCCCAGCTCCGTGTCCGTGCCGCCGTGATGGCCGTGGGTGTGGGTGTCTCGGGTGTGCTGGGGGCTGGGGTCGCGGCCGCCGCCGGTGGTGCTCAGGCCGCGAGCGCCGGCACCGCCACCGTCCAGACCGCCGCCGCCAAGAAGGCGGCCTCCTGGGTCAGCCCCGTCAAGGGCTACAAGCTGAGCGCGCGCTTCGCGCAGGCCGGCAACATGTGGTCCGCGAAGCACAGCGGCCAGGACTTCGCCGTCAAGAGCGGTACGGCCGTCGCCGCCGCGCACGGCGGCACCGTCGTGAAGGCCGGTGGCAACGGTGCCGGTGACGGCCCGGCGTACGGCAACGCCGTCGTCATCAAGCACGGCAACGGCACGTTCTCGCAGTACGCCCACCTGTCGAAGGTCAGCGTGAAGGTCGGGCAGATCGTCAAGACCGGGCAGCGCATAGCCTTCTCCGGCAACACCGGTAACTCCAGCGGGCCGCACCTGCACTTCGAGATCCGTACGACCGCCAACTACGGCTCCGCCGTCGACCCCGTCGCCTTCCTGCGCGCCAAGGGTGTCACCGTCTGACGTCGTGGGTGAGTGTGCGGGTCAGCACGGGCCGTAGTCCTGGCCCGTGCCGCACGTCGGGGTGCCGGCGTAATGGTCGATGAAGAACACCATGAGCAGGAGCATCACGATCGTCACCGCCGCCGTGACGGCGAGGGCGACATGGTGGCGTCTGCGGATGAACTCAGCGCGCTCCTCGTCGGTCATGCGGGCGTAGTCCTCGGCGTTCACGGGGCCTCCTCGTGCGGGTGCTCGGGAGGTCCCCGAAGGCCCTGAGGGTTTACCCGGATACAAGGCTCTTCAAGAGCGTTGCTCAGGTTTTCATGGGTTTTGGGTGCCGGCGTGTGCCTGGGTCACCAGGTCGATGGCGACCTCCAGGACGGCCTTGCGCTTCTCCTCGGGGTCGCCTTCGACGTCCCGGAGGACGAACATGCCGGCGTGCATGGTGAACAGGGCGCTCGTGCAGCGGACCTGGTCGGTCAGGGCGGCGTCGGGTTCCTTGATGGTGTCGATCAGCCGGATCATGCGGTCCTTGAACGTCTCGCCGACGCTCAGCTCACGCACCGTCGCCTGGTTCTCCTGCATGAAGCGGAACAGGGGGGCCACGTCGGCCAGGGCCACGCTGTAGCGGCGCAGGATCTCGCGCTTGGTGTCGAGGGTGCGCGGCTGGGTGCCGGCCCATTCGATCAGCTCGTCGATCGGCCGCTGCAGATCCTGGAAGAGGCTGATGAGGATGTCTTCCTTGGTCTTGAAGTGGTAGTAGAGCGCCGCCTTCGTCACGTCGAGGCGTTCGGCGATCTCCCGCAGCGAGGTCTTCTCGTATCCCTGCTCGGCGAAGAGTTCGAGGGCGACGTCCTGGATGCGCTGACGGGTGTCGCCGCGGCGCTGCCGTTTCGCCGTCGGCGCGTGCGTCTCGTGGGTCATGTCCGTCGTCGCGCCCGTCGCGTCCGCTGTCGGGTCGCTCATCCTCGTACTCCTCGCCGTCACGGAATGCCTGCGCCGGTCAAGCCTCGGCCAAGCCACTCGAACTTACTTGACGCCCGGCTAGTTAGGGGCCTAGTTTCCCTCAGTGTAGACAACTAGCCGGTCGGCAAGTAAGTACTCGGTGGCTCCGGGGGGAGTGGAGGACCGCGATGGATGCGGAGACGAAGAACGACGTGAGCGGTGGCGCAGGCAAGGACGGGCCGCAGCCGCGCAGCGTGCGGGTGGTCCTGCTCGCGCTGATGATCGCCATGCTGCTGGCGATGCTCGACAACATGATCATCGGTACCGCGATGCCGACGATCGTGGGCGAGCTGGGGGGTCTGGAACATCTCTCCTGGGTCGTGACCGCCTACACGCTCGCGACCGCCGCCTCCACTCCGATCTGGGGCAAGCTCGGCGACCTCTACGGCCGCAAGCTCATCTTCATGACCTCGATCGTGATCTTCCTGATCGGCTCGGCCCTGAGCGGTATGGCCCAGGACATGAGCCAGCTGATCGCGTTCCGCGCGGTGCAGGGACTCGGCGCCGGCGGACTGATGGTCGGCGTCATGGCGATCATCGGCGACCTGATACCGCCGCGTGAGCGCGGCAAGTACCAGGGGATGATGGCCGGTGTCATGGCCCTGGCCATGATCGCGGGACCGCTGGTGGGCGGGTCCATCACCGACCACTGGGGCTGGCGCTGGTCCTTCTACATCAACCTGCCGCTCGGGGTCGTGGCGCTGGTCGCCATCAGCGCCGTACTGCATCTGCCGAAGCCGTCGCGGGACGGGCGGTCGGCGCGGGACATCGACTACCTGGGCGCCGCCCTGCTGACCGTCGGCATCACGGCGATCGTGCTGGTCACCACGTGGGGCGGGACCGAGTACGCCTGGGGGTCGGCCGTCGTCATGGAGCTGATCGCGCTGGGCGTGGCCTCCCTGGTCGGCTTCCTGTTCGTGCAGAAGCGGGTGGCGGAGCCGATGATCCCGCTGCACATCTTCCGCAGCCGGAACTTCACGCTGATGTCCCTGATCGGTTTCTTCACCGGCTTCGTGATGTTCGGCGCGGTGCTGTTCCTGCCGCTGTTCCAGCAGTCCGTGCAGGGCGCGTCCGCGACCAACTCCGGGCTGTTGCTGCTGCCGATGCTGGGCGCGATGCTCGCGGTGTCGATGGTGGCCGGACGGGTGACCACGGGAAGCGGCCGCTACAAGGTGTTCCCGGTCGTCGGGAGCGTCCTGATGATCGTGGGCCTGTTCCTGCTGGCCCAGATGGACACCGGTACGAGCCGGGTGACGTCCGGGGTGTTCATGGCGGTGCTGGGCGCCGGTATGGGATGCCTGATGCAGATCACCATGCTGGTCGCGCAGAACAGCGTCGAGATGAAGGACATGGGCGTCGCCTCCTCCACCACCACGCTGGCCCGGACGCTCGGGTCGTCCTTCGGGGTCGCGATCATGGGGGCGCTGTTCAACAGCCGGGTGCAGGATGTGATGGCCGAGCGGGCCGGGGCGCTGGGGTCCCAGGTGACCGAGCGGTCGGCGCAGCTGGACGCGGCGAGCCTGGCGAAGCTGCCGGTGGCCGCGCGGGAGGCGTACCAGTACGCGGTCGCTTCCGGGACGCACTCGGCGTTCCTGCTGGGGGCGGTCGTGTCCGTGGTGGCGTTGGCGGCCGCGGTGTTCGTGAAGGAGGTCCCGCTGCGCGGGGCCGGGGGGCCGTCCCCGGCCGGGTCCGCGGGTGAGGCCACGGCGAAGGAGGCGGCGGGGGTCTGATCGGGCCGTCCCCCCGGGTTCGCTTGAGAGCTCGGGGGGTTCGGTGCGTCGGCGGGTGCGGGTCCGGTGGGGGCTTCTCGCGCGGTTCCCCGCGCCCCTGAAAAGCCGGGGCTACGCCCCGTGCTTTTCAGGCCCTGCCAGGGCCTGGGCTGTCAGGGGCGCGGGGAACCGCGCGAGCAACCCCCACCCACCCGCAGCCGAAGGAAGAACGCGCCCCCGGCTGAAGAGCGCGCCCTGGCTGAAGAACGCGCCCCGGCTCAGCCCGCCCCGTCGTGCGACATCGGCAGCATCGGATAGCTGCCCGTGTTCGTGGGGGCGTGTTCCGGGAGCCACAGGACCGCGACCGCGCCCTCGGCCGGGACGTCCTCCGGGGATCCGGGCGGGCGGACGTTGCGGAAGGTGAGGCGGGCGCCGAGAACGCGGGCCTGCCCGGCGGCGATGGTGAGCCCGAGGCCGTGCCCCTGGCCCGCGCGGTCGGAGGCGCCGGTGCGGAAACGGCGCGGGCCGTCCGCGAGCAGGTCCTCGGGGAAGCCGGGCCCATGGTCGCGGACACGGATGACCCGGCCCTCGACGGACACCTCGATCGGCGGCCTGCCGTGCTTCGCCGCGTTCGCCAGGAGGTTCAGCAGGACCCGTTCGAGGCGGCGGGGGTCCGTCGTCACCTCCGACTCGTGCACGACCCGCACCCGCACCTCCGCGTCCTTCGCCGCCACCCGCCGGGCCACGAACTCCCCCAGCATGATGTCCTGCAGCTCGGCCCGCTCGGAGGCCCCGTCGAGGCGGGCCACCTCCAGGACGTCCTCGACGAGGGTGCGCATCGCCTGCGCCCGGTCGCGGACCAGCTCGGAGGGGCGGCCCGGCGGCAGCAGTTCCGCGGCCGTGAGCAGACCGGTCACCGGCGTGCGCAGCTCGTGCGCGATGTCCGCCGTCACCCGTCGCTCCGCCTCGATGCGCTGCCGGAGGGTATCGGCCATGGCGTCCACGGCCCTCGCCAGCTCGGCCGTCTCGTCGCGCACGACACCGCCGATCGCGTCCCGCACCCGTACGTCCGACTCGCCCTTGGCCACCTGGTGCGCGGCGGCGGCCGCCTTGCGCAGCCGGCGGGACATCTGACCGCCGATGAGCACCCCGAGGGCCGAGCCGCCGAAGACGACCGCGATCGAACCGATGAGCAGCGCCTGGTCGAGGTCACGCATCACCGCGGAGCTGTGATCGGTGAAGTCGGTGTGCAGGGAGAGGACACGCTTGTCCTTCAGCGGAACGGCCGCCCAGATGTCGGGCACACCGTTCCGGCCCTCGGTCACATAGGTGGCGCGGCGGCCCTCCGCGACCTTGGCCAGCAGGTCCTTGGGGAGGTCCGGGTCGTCGAGCCTCACCCCGAAGGCGCCGGACTTCAGCGGGCGGCCCGACTCGTACATCCGCTGGGCGACCTGGATGCGCTCGTCGGCGAGGTCGCGCGAGTTGTCGAGCATCGACACCCGCGCCGCGTTGTGCACGACCAGGCTCAGCGCGATCGCCACCAGCGCCCCGACCAGCGCGATCGCCGCGCTCAGCTGCCATCGCAGACCGGTGCGGATGCCCGAGGCGAGCCCCGCGCCGGGCCGGCGGCCGGCGGCGACCGCCTGCTCGGGCTCCCGCCCTCCTCGTGTCCCCCTCGTGTTCATGTCGCCCCGCCCCGCTCAGGCCTTGAGCTTGTAGCCGAAGCCGCGGACCGTCTCGATGCGGTCCTGGCCGATCTTCGTGCGGAGCCGCTGGACGTGGACGTCGACGACCCGGGTGTCGCCGCCCCAGCCGTAGTCCCACACGCGTTCGAGCAGCTTGTCGCGGGAGAGGACCGTGCCGGGGGCCGACGAGAACTCCAGCAGGAGCCGCATCTCGGTCGGCGTCAGCGCCACCGGCGCCCCGGACTTCAGGACCTCCATGCCCTCGGTGTCGATGACCAGTTCACCGAAGGTGAGCACCCCGCCGGTGCTCGCGGCCCCGGCCTCCTCGGCCTTGGCGTCACCGCCGCTCGCGTGCCCGAAGCGGCGCAGCACCGCACGGATCCGGGCGACCAGGACGGCACCGTCGAACGGCTTGGTCACGTAGTCGTCGGCGCCCGCCTCCAGGCCCAGCACCACGTCGATGGAGTCGGCGCGCGCCGAGAGCATGATCACCGGCACGGTCGACTCGTCACGGATGCGGCGGCACAGGGAGACCCCGTCCAGGCCCGGCACCATGACGTCCAGCAGCGCGATGTCGGGCCGGTCCGCGCGGAACGCCTCCAGCCCCGACAGCCCGTCGGGCATGGCCGTGACCGCGAAGCCGTCGCGCTCCAGTGCGAGCTGGGTGGCCTCGCGGATCACGTCGTCGTCCTCGACGAACAGGACATGGGTCTGCTCTGCCATCCGGTGATCTCGCTCGCTCTCGGTCGGGGTGGGACAAAACCGGTCGGGTCGTTCGTGCTCGGCACCGGTCCCCGGCGCCGGTGTCAGCTCGGCTCGGGGGTCGCCGTCTCCGCGCCGCCCACCGCGCTGCTGTACTCGGTGCGCGTGCTGGAGCGCTGTACGAAGCCGTCCTTGATCCAGCGGTAGGTCGTGACCTCCTCGCTGGACGGGTAGGACGACGGGTCGCCATTCTCGTACAGCTGCCGGGTGACCATGAGGTCTCCCCGGTCGATCTCCGCGTAGACGGGCGGCTGTTCGGAGAGGAACACGCTCCGGTACGTCCCCTTCTCCGAGCGGTACACGTACGACGCCACCCCGACGGCGTCCGCGCAGGTCATCACATTGACCACGAGGTCGTCGCCGGAGCCCCCGGTCAGGTTCCCGTACGTCACGTCCACCGGGTACTCGTCGGCCACGCACGGCTTCAGATCGCTCTTGACGGTCCGGCTGACCTCCGGGTCCGCGCGGACCATGCGGACGACCTCGTCGACACTCGGGTGATCACCGTCGCTGTCGCTGTCGACCGACGCGGACAGGGACGGCGAGGCCGCGCCCGCCGCGAGGGAGTCGTTGTCGGCCGGTCCCTCGTCCCGGGCACCGGTGCCGCCCGTGCCGCAGGCGGAGACGGAAAGGCCGAGGGCGGCGAGCACGGCCACCGCCGTGATCACCGCCTTCGAAGCCTGCCGGACCCCTGGTCCCGGGCCGGCCGCTGTACTCAGGCCGCGCAACGCTCCTGCTCCTCGCTCGCTTCGAACGCGCGGGCGGCACGCTCGTCGATGTCACGCGACTCCAGCTCCTCGCGGAGCCGGGCCAGCGCACGGTGGAGCGTGCTCTTGACGGTGCCGGCCGACATGCCGAGGGCGGCGGCCGTCTCCTCCGTGGACATCTGCTCCCAGTGTCGCAGCACCACGACACTGCGCTGCTTGGGTGCCAGCACCTTCAGGATGTCCATGAGGAGGGCGCGGTCCGCGTGCTGCTCGGTGGAGTCCTCGATGCGCGCGTCCGGCAGCTGCTCGGTCGGGACCTCCTCCAGCTTCCGGGCCCGCCACCACTCCGTCCGCGTGTTGATCATGACCCGGCGCAGATAGGCGTCCGCCAGACGCTTGTCCGCGATGCCCTCCCAGCGGCCGTACGTCCGCGCCAGCGCGGTCTGCAGCAGGTCCTGGGCGTCGACCGGGTCAGGCACGAGCCGACGGGCGCTGCGCAGCAGCGCGTCCTGCCGGGTACGGACGTACTCCTCGAATTCGAGCACCTCGCCGTGCGCCATGATCAACCGCCTCCGCTCCCCGTTTCCGGCTCCGCGCTGTCGCGCGGCGCCGGGTGTCCGCCGCTTCGTCTCGCTGGTGCGATCCGCTCGTGCCGCCTGGCCCGCCGGTTCGTTTCGCGGGTTCCTGCGGTACGCCAATGAAGCTACGGAGGGGTTGTCACGAGGACGTCCGAACCAGCCTGCGGTGAACGCTCGGCTGTCCGTCGGTTGTGTAACAGAAGGAGGAACGGGGTAAAGCGCTCCACGCTTTGGGGCGGTGATGTGCTGATTCGCCCCGCCCGGCCGCGACGCGGTGCGTGTCGCGGTCGAGCCCCGGCCGTGCGTGGCCCGTGACGTACGGACGGCCGGCCGTCAGGTGCGGGCCGGCCGTCAGGTGAGGGGGAGCCGGTAGAGGCCGCCCGGCAGAGGCTCCACCAGACCGTCGGAGACCAGCCCGTCGAGAGCGCGGGCGCGCTGCACCGGCTCGTCCCACACCCGGTCGAGGACCGCCTGCGGTACGGGCGCGATCGCGTCCCGCAGGACGGCGAGGAGCTTGCCGCGGACCTGCCGGTCGGTACCGGCGTACGTCTGACCGCGCCGCGCCGGGCCCTCGTGCGCGGGCTTCCCGGCCAGCCGCCACGCGCACTGCCCGGCGATGGGGCAACGCCCGCACGTCTCGTTCTTCGCCGTGCACACCAGTGCGCCCAGCTCCATCGACGCGGCCGCCCAGCGGGACGCCGTACCGTCGTCCTCGGGCAGCAGGGCGCGGGCCAGCTTCCGTTCGGCGGCCGTGGTCGCGTTCGGCGGGTACTGCGTGCCGCTGACCGCGCGGGCGAAGACCCGCCGCACGTTCGTGTCGAGTACGGCGTGCCGCTGGCCGTAGGCGAAGGACGCCACCGCCGCGGCCGTGTACTCGCCGATCCCCGGCAGCGCGAGCAGTTGCGCGTGGTCCCGCGGTACGTCCCCGCCGTGCCGTTCCGTTATGGCCACCGCGGCGCCGTGCAGCCGCAGGGCGCGGCGCGGGTATCCGAGCCGGCCCCAGGCGCGTACCGCCTCGCCCGGCGGCTCCTTCGCGAGGTCCGCGGGGCGCGGCCAGCGCGCCAGCCACTGCTCGTAGACGGGCAGTACGCGGTTGACCGGCGTCTGCTGGAGCATGAACTCGCTGACCATCACTCCCCAGGGCCCGGCCTCCGGGCGCCGCCAGGGCAGGTCACGGGCGTGCGTCTCGAACCAGGCGATCACCGGGGTGTGCAGTGTGGTGGGCGCGGGGGTGGGGGTTGCGGTGGCTGGGCTGCTCTGGGGCTTCGTGGGTGCAGTCATGGCACGGTCGATCCTGCCATGCGGGTTCTGGTGGCGGCGGCTTCTGGTGGGGGGTGTCTGGGCTTCGTCGACGGGTGCGGGTCCGGTGGGGCTTCTCGTGCAGTCCCCCGCGTCCCTGAAAAGCAGGGGCTGCGCGTACCCCCGAGCCCCGACGCGCCCGGCTCACCCACCGGCCCGCCACCCCAGCTCCGGCCCCAGCTTCGTCGCGACGTCCGTCAGGATCTGAACGTAGTCCTCGTGCGCGAAGGTGAACGGCAGTGCGAACGCGACCTCGTCGACCTCCCGGAAGGCGACGTGGGCGCGCAGCCGCGCGGCGATCTCCGCGGACGTGCCCACCAGGTCCGGCGCGAACAGCATCCGCCCCGGCCCCTGCGGCGCGGCGGTCCGGGGCAGCCGCTTCGCCGCGTACGCCTCGTACTTGGCGCGCTGCTCCGGCGTCGCCGAGTCGGTGGGGATGACGACGAGCCCCTGCGACACCCGGGCCGCCTCCCCGTCGGGGTGGTGCGCCCGGAACTCCCGGATGTGGGAGAGCTGGACGGCGGCGAAGTCCACCGCCCCGGCCGTCTCCCCCTCGGCCTTCACCACGCTGCTGGTCAGGAAGTTCATCCCGTTCTCGCCGGCCCACCGCGCCGACCGGAGGCTGCCGCCGCCGTACCACATACGGCTGCCCAGCCCGGGGGACTGCGGCTGCACCCGGTCGGAGAAGACCTCGAACCCCTCGGTGCCGCTGAACTCGCCGGCCTTCTCGCCCCGGACGAACCCGAGGAGCCGCCGGACCCGTTCGAAGCCGAAGTCCTCCGCGTCGGCGGTGTCCGGGTAGAGCGCCGCCTTGACGCTGTCGTAGTGCATCGGGGGGCCGACGCTGACGCCCGGGTTGAGCCGGCCGCCGGAGAGCAGGTCGACCGTGGCCAGGTCCTCGGCGAGCCGCAGCGGGTTCTCCCAGCCCAACGGGATGACGGCGGTACCCAGTTCGATACGGCTCGTGCGCTGCGAGGCCGCCGCCAGGACGGCGACGGGGGAGGAGATGCCGTACTGAAGATGACGGTGGCGGAGCCACGCGCTGTCGAAGCCGAGCCGCTCACCCAACTCGATGACCTCCAGCGTCGACTCGTGGCCCCGGCGCGGATCGGTCTCGTCGAACAGCCCGATGGTCAGAAACCCCAGCCTCCGCAACGGCCTCGACGCCGACGTGGTGACGCCGTTCTCCACGGATCCGTCCATCGTCCTCTCCCAGCACTTCGGCGCACTTGGCGGTTCTGGGGAGATTGTGGCAGCCGGGGATGGCGGGACGGTGAACGCAGTTGTGGGGCCCGGAAGTTCACGCTGCCGACGAGACGCCGACCCGGTCACGGAGGGTGTCCGTACGGGCCTTGTGATCACGTAACGCGATCATGTGGCGCTCCGTCGGTGCCGCGCGGGGAACGACCGGGATGATGATCCGGAAAAGTTGAGGTTTCGGGCGGCGGGTGGGGCCGGTGAAGGGCTCGATCTCTCGTACAGTTTGCGCCGTGGGATCTCTGCGCAATCCGATCGGGCCGCTTCCCTCCACCATCTACTGGCGACGGAGGGCCATTCTGCTGACCGCCGTCGGTCTGCTGGCGATCCTGGTCGTCTGGATCGTCACCGGCGGTGGCGGGGGCGGCGGGAACAACGCGGGGGAGCCCGACGGCAAGAACCCCGTCACCTCGATCACCCCCGGGCCGTCGGATTCCGGTCCCGCGATCAGTGAAGCGCCGGGCGGGCGGGACGAGTCGGGCGACGAGTCGAGCACGGGCGGCGACGGTTCCGGCTCCGGCTCCGGCTCCGGTTCGGGTTCTGGTTCTGGTTCCGGCTCCGGGGGGTCCGGCGACGGGTCCGGTGCCGCGGGCGGGGGCACGTCGGACGACGGCGGCAAGAACGGGAGCAGTTCCGGGGAGCAGGTCGAGGCGGGGTCGAGTCTGCCCAACTGCACCGCCGGAGCGGTGAAGTTGACCGTGCGCAGTGTGCGCAACGCCTACGCGCCCGGGGTGAACCCCACGTTCGAGCTGATCGCGCGCAACTCCTCCGGCGGTGACTGCAAGCTCGATCTCGGGCCGGACAACACGGTGGTGACGATCACCGCGGCCGACGGCGACGACGCGTTCTGGGCGTCCGACGACTGCCACGAGACCGCGGGCAGCCTGTTGTTCCGGGTGCCGGCCGGGGACCGGGTCACCTACACCGTGGAGTGGAACCGCGACCCCAGCGCGCCCAACTGCGCGACGCCGTCGGCGGGTTCGGCCGCCGCCGGGACGTACCTCGTGGAGGCGAAGGCTCCGGGGCTGGCCACCGCCCGGGCGTCGTTCGTGCTGGACAAGGACTGACGGACAGGGCCGGGCGCCCCCCTCGGGGCGCCCCCGGGGCGTACCGTCAGCCGCACCGCCACCACTGCGGCTGCCGCCACCGCTGCCCGGCGTACTAGACGTACCGCTCCAGGATCGACGACTCCGCCAGGCGTGACAGGCCCTCGCGGACGCTGCGGGCTCGGGCCTCGCCCACTCCGTCGACCGTCTGGAGGTCGTCGACGCTGGCGGCCAGGAGCTTCTGGAGACCGCCGAAGTGCTCCACGAGACGGTCGATGATGGCGCCGGGCAGACGGGGCACCTTGGCCAGGAGGCGGTAGCCGCGCGGGGAGACCGCGGAGTCCATGCCTTCCGGGGAGCCGGTGTAGCCGAGGGCGCGGGCGACGGTGGGCAGTTCGAGGAGCTCCGCGTGGGCGAGGGCGTCGAGTTCGCGCAGGGCCTCGTCGACCGTGCGGGAGCGCTTGGCCGTCGGCTCGGGGACGTAGTCCCGGACGACCAGTTCGCGCTCCGGCTCGACACCCGCGATCAGTTCGTCGAGCTGGAGGGCCAGGAGACGGCCGTCGGTGCCCAGTTCGACCACGTATTCGGCGATTTCGGTGGCGATGCGGCGGACCATCTCCAGCCGCTGGGCGACCGCCGACACGTCCCGGACCGTGACCAGGTCCTCGATCTCCAGTGCGGAGAGCGTGCCCGCCACCTCGTCCAGGCGGAGCTTGTACCGCTCCAGCGTCGCCAGGGCCTGGTTCGCGCGGGACAGGATCGCCGCCGAGTCCTCCAGGACCCGCCGGTGGCCGTCGACGTACAGCGCGATCAGGCGCATCGACTGGGAGACCGAGACGACCGGGAAGCCGACCTGCTTGCTCACGCGGTCGGCCGTGCGGTGCCGGGTGCCGGTCTCCTCGGTGGGGATCGTCGGGTCGGGGACCAGCTGCACGCCCGCCCGGAGGATCTTGGAGAGGTCCGAGGAGAGCACGATGCCGCCGTCGAGCTTGCACAGCTCTCGCAGACGGGTGGCCGTGAACTCGACATCCAGGACGAAACCGCCGGTGCACATCGGCTCGACGGTCTTGTCGAAGCCGAGCACGATGAGCCCGCCGGTGTTGCCGCGGAGGATCCGCTCCAGCCCGTCGCGCAGGGCCGTACCTGGTGCCACAGCGCTCAGCGAGGCGCGCATCAGGCCATCGGCACCGGAGCTCCCGCCGGACTTTCCGGGAGCTGCTGCCCGGTCGTTGGCTGCCACTGCACTCCTCCGGTCGCGGGTTGGGGGCGCTCCCGTTTCGCACTCGTGGTTCGTACGGACGGGCGAGACCTGGGCAAAGTCTACCGGCGGTCCTCCTCGTCCCGTGGGGCCTCTCGCCGACGGGATCGCGGCAGTACCCGCAGCGCGTCTCCCATGTCGGCCACTTCCAGGACCTTCATACCGGGAGGAACCTTGCCCGGGTCGGACGGAACGAGCGCGTGCGTGAACCCCAGACGGTGCGCTTCGGACAGCCGGCGCTGGACGCCCGTGACCCGTCTGACCTCGCCCGCGAGGCCCACCTCACCGATCGCCACGAGGTTCTTTGGAAGGGGGGTGTCGGTCGCCGCGGAGGCCAGGGCCAGGGCGATCGCGAGGTCCGCGGCGGGTTCCGAGAGCTTCACGCCGCCGACCGTCGCCGAGTAGATGTCCCGCTTGCCGAGGGCGCTGATCCGGCCGCGCTGCTCCAGGACCGCGAGCATCATCGAGACCCGGGAGGTCTCCAGGCCGGACGTCGTACGGCGGGGGGAGGGGAGCTGCGAGTCGACTGTGAGCGACTGCACTTCCGCGACCAGCGGGCGGCGGCCCTCCAGGGTGACGGTCAGGCAGGTGCCGGGGACGGGTTCGTCGCGGCGGGTGAGGAAGAGGCCGCTGGGGTCCGTGAGGCCGGTGATGCCCTCGTCGTGCAGCTCGAAGCAGCCGACCTCGTCCGTGGCGCCGTAGCGGTTCTTGACGCCGCGGACCAGGCGCAGACGCGCGTGCCGGTCGCCCTCGAAGTGCAGGACCACGTCGACGAGGTGCTCCAGGAGGCGGGGTCCCGCGATGGCCCCGTCCTTGGTGACATGGCCCACGAGGAGCGTCGACATGCCGCGCTCCTTGGACGCGCGGATCAGGGCGCCGGCGACCTCGCGGACCTGGGCCATGCCGCCGGGAGCGCCGTCGATCTCGGGGGAGGCGACGGTCTGGACCGAGTCGAGGATCAGTAGGGACGGCTTCACCGCGTCCAAGTGACCCAGCACGGCGGAGAGGTCGGTCTCGGCGGCGAGGTAGAGGTGGTCGTGCAGGGCGTCGATCCGGTCGGCCCGCAGGCGGACCTGACTGGCGGACTCCTCGCCCGTGACGTAGAGGGTCGGGTGCTCGGCGTCGGCTGCCTTGGCGGCGACGTCGAGCAGGAGGGTGGACTTGCCGACGCCCGGCTCGCCCGCGAGGAGGACCACGGCGCCGGGTACCAGGCCGCCGCCGAGGACCCGGTCCAGCTCCGGGACCCCGGTGGTGCGGGCGGTGGCCTGGCGGCCGTCGACCTGGCCGATGGGCACGGCGGAGGTGGTGACCCGGCCGGGGGCCGTCGTACGGACGGCGGGCGTGCCGTACTCGTCGACCGTGCCCCACGCCTGGCATTCGGGGCAGCGGCCGAGCCACTTGGCCGTCTGCCAGCCGCACTCCGTGCAGCGGTAGGACGGCCGGTCCTTCGCGGTTTTCGTACGGGCAGCCATGCACGAACCGTAACGGAGGGCACTGACACCCGTGGCGTGCTGGGCGGGTTGGGCCGGGGGCCGGGGGCTTCGAGGTGCCGGCCCCGGCCGTGGGCGCCCGCCCGTGGGGGCGCGCGTGTGGGGCGGCCGCGGGCGGGGTGTGGTTGCTCGCGCCGTTCCCCGCGCCCCGGGCGCGCGCCCTCCTGCGGCTCGGGAACGTGCCCTATCGGCGGGGGCCGATCGTCAGGCCGGCAGGGCGGTACGGGACGTACGCGGCGCCGTCGAGACCGAGGGCGAGTGCGGCGGTCTGGAGGGCGCCCGAGGTCGCGGAGGCGCCCCAGCGGCCGGAGTCGAGGCGGGACTCCAGGGCGTGCAGGGCGGCGACGGTCTCGGCGGTGCTGAAGGCGCAGTGTCCCTGGCGTGCGACGTAGGCCTGGCGCAGCAGGGCGGCGTCGCCGGAGGCGCGCACGCGGGCGGCGAAGCGGGATTCCTGTTCGACGGGGACCAGGTCGTCGGCGACGGTGTGGACGTCCAGGAGCGGGACCGCGAGGCCCTGGCCTGCGGAGGAGGTGCGTTCGCCGGCCGCGACGGCGGACGGGTCGGCGGTGATACCGGTGTGGGAGGTCAGGTTCCGCAGATCGGCGCGCAGGTCGAGGCCGGCCTTCCGGTACAGGGCCTTGACCAGGGGCGCGTGCTGGGAGGCCGCGAGCACGCGTGCGTAGTCGACGCCCTTGTTCCCGGAGTTGTTGCCTCCGAGGGCCTTCTCCAGGTGGTAGCGGGCGGGTTCGACGCGGTTGAGGACGCCCCGCGCGAGCCACTCGTACTGCTGGGCCTGCTGCGCCTCCCAGTCGCCGGCGGCGGGGCGGTCCTTGCCGGGCGCCCAGGCGGGCAGGTTGAGGTACGCGGCGGCGAGGGCGATACGGGCGCGGCCCTCGGGGGTCCGCTGCGCGGCGACGACGGCGTCGGTGAGCTGCCGGCCGGTCGTGGCGCCCTCGGCCTCGGAGGCGAAGTCCACCAGCTTCACCGGAGTGTCCGGGAGCAGCAGCCGGGCGATCGTGTACTCGGCGTCGAGCTGGTAGGTGTGCAGGTCGTTGGCGCCGGCCACGAGCCCGCAGAGGCCGAGGGCGCCGTCGATGCCGCCGGCGCCGGAGCGGGCGAGCCGGGCGTTGACCAGGCCGCCCATGGACTGCCCGACGGAGAGCGTGCGGGTGGGTTCGCCGATCCTCTCGGTGACCGCCGCGACGGTGGCGACCTGGTCGCGCTCGGCGCTCTCCAGGGCCCAGAGGGTCTCGCTCACGTCGTAGGAGGAGCCGGTGAGCGCGTAGCCCTCTTCGAGGAGCCGCAGGCGTACCGCCTCGCTGGGGGCGTTCTGGGGCACGGTGACGCCGAAGCCGTGGCTGAACACGACCAACGTGCCGTTCCAGTTCTCCGGCACGTCCGCGATCCAGGCGGCGCCGTCCGGGAGGGTGCCGGTGAGGCGTTCGGCGGCGGGCACGGCGGCACGGGGAGCGGCCGTCGAGACGGAGGTGCTGGTCAGCGCGAGGACGACGGCGGCGGCCAGGGCGGTGACCGCGCGTGCGGCGGGTGTGAGGGGCGTGCGGCGGGTGCGTGCGGTCATGAGAGTGGGGCTCCTGACTCGGCGTACCTGAAAGTAACTTGGACTCCCGGGAAAGTAGGCGTACCAATTGTCGCCGTCAACAAAGTGCACAGCGTTGGCGGGATGTCGCCGGAACCCGGGCTTCCTGTCCCCTTATGAGGGATCGTTTCACCCGTACGGAGTAAAAGTGCTGAAGGGGGGAGAAGGGGCTGCTTCCGGGCGCCTACCGTCCATGAATGATGAGCATCAGTCCGGAAACCTCGACCCGCACCACCGGCGCGCACCGCATGTACGGCGAGGCGCGTGATCGGGCGGCCGCGCGGGCGGTGGCGCAGCGCACGCCGGCGCACTACGAGCCGTACCTGGACGGCCTGTTCACCTACTGCATGTCCGTGCTGTGCGACCACGACGCCGCGACCGCCGCCCTGGCGGACGTCCTCGCGCTCGCCGAGCGCCGCCGCGGCCCGGACGACGCCGACGGCCGCCGGGCCCGGCTGTACGCGCTGGCCCGGTGGGCCTGTCTGCGCGGGCTCACCGAGGTCCGGCAGAAACGGCCGGGCACGCACGCCTCCGGACGCCCGCCCGCACACGGCGGCGGGACCGCGCACCCGCGCGTCCCGCAGACCGCCGCCGGGTCCTCCGCCCTCTCCGAGGACGAGGAGCGGCGGCGCCGGCGTGAACTGGCCCGGCTCGCCTGGCCGGAGGCCGCCGGCACCACGCCCGAACAGCGCGAGGCACTGGAGTTGGCCGTGCGGCACCAGCTCACCGCGCCCGAGGTCGCCGACGTGCTCGGGATGGAGCCGGCCGCCGCGCGGGAGTTGCTCGCCTCCGCCGCCTGCGAGGTGGAGCGCACCAGGGCGGCCCTGGCCGTCGTGGAGAGCGGTGCCTGCCCGGGCGTCTCCCGCCTCGCCGGTGATCAGCCCTTCGTCCTGAGCGCCGCCCTGCGCCGCGAACTCGTCCGGCACGTCGACGACTGTCCCGTCTGCCGTCGCGCCGCCGAGCGCGCCGTCCCCGGCCACTGGCCCGGCACCAGCGTCACACCCGCCGCGCTGCCCGTGCTCGAAGCGCCGCGCGCGGCCCTCGGTCCCGCGACGACGCACCTCACGCGCGCGCGTCGCGGCGCCCCGCGCTTCGACCGGCGCGGCTTCCCCATGGACCCGAGGGACCGGGCGGCCCGCCGGGACCGGCTGCGCGCGCGTGCCGTCACGACGACCGTCGTGGCCACCGTGGTCGCCGCGCCCGTCTTCGCCCTCTGGGCCGCCTACCGGGGCGCCCCCCTCATCGGCGAGGGCGCCGACGGCCGTTCCGTCAGCGCGGGCGAGGAACAGGGCGACGCCGACGGCACCCTCGGCGCCGGCGGCGGCGACGCCTACGAGAACGCCGGCAACGCACGGACCAGGCCCGGCGCCCGCCCCGGGAAAGGAGCCGCGGACGACGTGTCCGTGGAGGTCACCCAGGGGAAGGGGCGGGGCGCGCTCTCCGTCACCGCCGCGAACGACGGCGACACCACCCTCGTCACCCTCAAGGCGACCGGTGACTCACCCGTGCGCTGGTCCGCCCGCACCGGCGCCGACTGGCTCTACCTCAGCCGCTCCTCGGGCACCCTGGAACCCGGCGCGTCCACGACGATCAAGGTGTACGTCGACCAGCTGAGCGAGCCCGCCGGGTACTGGACGGCGGAGGTGTCGCTCGCCCCGTCGGGAGCCGTGGTGACGATCGAGGGCTACGGTCCGCTGCCGACGCCCCCCGTCGACACCCGGCCGACGCCACCGGACCCGGACCCGGGCCCGCCGAAGCCCACGGCCCCGCCCCCGGCACCCGACCCGGACCCCACACCCACCGGTCCGACCCAGCCCGACCCGACCCCGGCACCCACCGACCAGACCCCCACGGAGCCACCCGGCCCGACCGCACCACCGAACGACGGCGGAGGCGACCCTCCGCCGGCCTCGTAGGGAGTACGGGGAGGGGGCTTGCGGGGCTGGGGGCTCGGCGCACACGGCCGGCCCGCCGGGGGTGCGGCCCGCTCAGCGGATGCCGCTGACGGCGCGACCGGCCCGGCCGATCCGCCCGCGTGCGGCGGAGCCGGCACACGGCGACCCGTACGAGCCGCCGTGCCGGCTCCGAAATGGTGGGCCCGCCTCCGGTCGGTGCCGCGCCGGTCCCGTCCGCTCGCCGTCCGCTCGCCGGCGGCGGTGGTGTGCGCGGCTGCGGCTGCGGCTACGCCCGCGGTGCGACCGGCGGCGCGGGCTCCGTCCGGCCCGGCCGGCTCCGGCTACGGTCCCGCCGGTTCCGTCGGGTCCGCCGGATGCGGTGCCACCAGCGGCAGGCGGGACGCCAGCCGCTGCTCGCACAGCTCGACCAGGCGGTCGTAGCCCGCCTTGCCCATCAGCTCGACCAGCTCGGGCCGGTAGGACACGTACACCGGGTCGCCCGCACCGTGCGCCGAGGTCGCCGACGTGCACCACCAGTGCAGGTCGTGACCGCCCGGACCCCAGCCGCGGCGGTCGTACTCGCCGATCGACACCTGCAGCACCCGCGTGTCGTCGGGCCGGTCGATCCAGTCGTACGTACGCCGGATCGGCAGCTGCCAGCAGACGTCCGGCTTGGTCTCCAGCGGCTCGCGGCCCTCCCGGAGCGCCAGGATGTGCAGCGAGCAGCCCGCGCCCCCGGCGAAACCCGGGCGGTTCTGGAAGATGCACGACCCCTTGTACGGGCGGGTCTGGCGGTCGCCGTCCTCGTCCTTGGAGACCCAGCCGGTCTCGGTGCCCACGTCGTGGAACTGCCAGATCTCCGGAGTGAGCCTCGCCACATGTCCGGCGACGCGCTTCTCGTCGTCCTCGTCCGAGAAGTGGGCGCCCAGGCTGCAGCACCCGTCGGCGGCCCGGCCCGCCTGGATGCCCTGGCAGCCGCTGCCGAAGACACAGTTCCAGCGCGAGGTCAGCCAGGTCAGATCGCAGCGGAAGACCTGCTCGTCGTCCGCCGGATCAGGGAACTCCACCCACGCGCGCGCGAAATCGAGTCCCTTCTCGTCCGGCACCGCGGGCTCCGCCGAGCCCTTCGCCGACTTCGCCGGTTTGGTCGCCGCCCTCGCCCGCGAAGAGCCGCCGGTCGCGGCCGCCTGCGCTGCCGACTTGTCGGCCTTTGCCTTTTTCGTCTTTGGCACCCGTCCAGGGTACGGCGCCGGAGACCGCATCGAGGACCTCGCACGGCCCGGCTGGCAGTAGCGTTCCGCCCATGAGACTCGGTGTCCTCGACGTGGGATCGAACACGGTGCATCTGCTGGTGGTGGACGCACACCCGGGCGCGCGCCCCCTGCCCGCGCACTCGTACAAGGTGGAGCTGCGCCTTGCCCAACTGCTCGACGAGGCCGGGGCCATAGGTCCCGAAGGGGTCGAGAAACTCATCGACGTCATCCACGAGGCGCTCCAGGCCGCCGAGGACAAGGGCGTGGAGGAACTGCTCCCGTTCGCCACCTCCGCCGTGCGCGAGGCCAGCAACGCCGACGAGGTCCTCGCCCGGGTCCAGGACGAGACCGGCGTCGAACTGCAGGTCCTCACCGGCGCCGAGGAGGCCCGGCTGACCTTCCTCGCCGTCCGCCGCTGGTTCGGCTGGTCGGCCGGCAAGCTCCTCGTCCTCGACATCGGCGGCGGCTCCCTGGAGATCGCGTACGGCATAGACGAGGAGCCCGATGCCGCCGCCTCGCTGCCTCTCGGCGCGGGCCGCCTCACCGCAGGCTGGCTGCCCAGCGACCCGGCCACCCCGGACGACGTCCGGGCGCTGCGCCGCCATGTCCGGGCCCAGATAGCCCGCACGGTCGGGGAGTTCAGCCGCTTCGGCGCGCCCGACCACGTGGTCGCCACCTCCAAGACCTTCAAGCAGCTCGCCCGTATCGGCGGCGCGGCCCGCTCCGCCGAGGGCCTCTACGTCCAGCGCGACCTCAAGCGCGGCTCCCTGGAGTCCTGGGTCCCCAAACTCGCCGGCATGACCACGGCCCAGCGCGCCGCACTCCCGGGCGTCTCCGAGGGCCGCGCCAACCAGCTCCTCGCGGGCGCGCTGGTGGCCGAGGCCGCGATGGACCTCTTCGAGGTGGAGACGCTGGAGATCTGCCCCTGGGCACTACGGGAAGGCGTGATCCTGCGGCGCCTGGACCACATGGGGACGGCGTAGGGCGTAGGACATGGGGCGTCGAGCACGGGGGCGCTGTCGGCTGCGGGTGCGTGGGGGCTTGTCGCGCGGTTGCCCGCGCCCCTTGAGGGCCTACGGCCCTTTCGGGACGAAAAGGCGGGGGCGCGCAGCCCCGCTTTCTCAGGGGCGTGGGGAACCGCGCGAGAGGCCCCACGCGCCCGCACCCGGCCACGCGCCCGCCCACACACCCCGCACCCCGACGGCACGGGCGAGCCGCCCTCGTCCCCGGCCGACCTCCCGCCCCCCGCCGCACCCGACCCGCCCCACCCCGTAGGCTGTGCCGCGTGGCAGAACCCGTACGGATCCCGGATGCGAAGGTCGCCCTGTCCACGGCCTCCGTATACCCGGAGTCGACGGCCACGGCCTTCGAGATCGCCGCGCGCCTGGGCTACGACGGCGTGGAGGTCATGGTCTGGACCGACCCGGTCAGCCAGGACCTGGAGGCCCTGCGCCGCCTCTCCGACTACCACCAGATCCCCATCCTCGCCGTTCACGCCCCCTGCCTGCTGATCACCCAGCGGGTGTGGTCCACCGACCCGTGGGTCAAGCTCCAGCGCGCCCAGGCCGCCGCCGAGAAGCTCGGCGCGAGCACGGTCGTCGTCCACCCGCCGTTCCGCTGGCAGCGTCAGTACGCGCGTGACTTCGTCACCGGGATCTGGCGGATGGCGAACGAGACGGACGTCCGGTTCGCCGTCGAGAACATGTACCCCTGGCGCTACCGCGACCGCGAGATGCTCGCGTACGCCCCCGACTGGGACGTGACGAAGGACGACTACCGGCACTTCACGATCGACCTCAGCCACTCCGCGACCTCCCGCACCGACGCCCTGGAGATGGTCGACCGCATGGGCGACCGCCTCGGCCATGTGCACATGGCCGACGGCAGGGGATCGGCCAAGGACGAGCACCTCGTCCCGGGCCGCGGCAGCCAGCCCTGCGCCGAGCTGCTGGAACGTCTCGCCCGCAGCGGTTTCGACGGCCACGTCGTGATCGAGGTCAACACCCGCCGTGCCATGTCCGCCGCCGAGCGCGAGGCCGACCTGGCGGAGGCCCTCGCCTTCACCCGGCTGCACCTCGCCTCCGCCGTGCGGGTCCCGCGACCGTGACCTCGGCCACCCCCCGCCGCCGGGGCCGGCCCTCCCGCACGGAGTCGGCCGACACGCCCGCGGCGCGCGACCGTATCCTCGCCGCCGCCCGGGAGGAGTTCTCCGAACGCGGCTTCGACAAGACGTCCGTACGCGGCATCGCCAAGGCCGCGGGCGTGGACTCGGCGCTCGTGCACCACTACTTCGGCACGAAGGAGCAGGTGTTCGAGGCGTCCATCGAGGTGGCCTTCGGGCCTCTGCTGAGCGCACCCGGCTCGATCGCCGAGGGCCCCCTCGACGGTGTCGGCGAGCGGCTGGCCCGCTTCTTCTTCGGGGTCTGGGAGAACCCGAAGACCCGCGCCGCGCTGCTCGCGATCGTCCGCTCCGCCGTGAACAACGAGGTCGCGGCCACCGTCTTCCGCCGTCTCGTCTCGGCGCAGCTGCTGCGCCGCGTCGCCGCCCAGGTCGACGGCCCGGACGCGGAACTGCGCGCCGAGCTGGCCGCCGCCCAGCTGGTGGGCATCGCCATGCTCCGCTACGTGATCAAGGTGGAGCCGCTGGCGTCGGCGGACCCGGAGCAGATCATCAGACGGGTCGCCCCGGTGGTGCAGGCCCACCTCACCGCACCCGTCTAGGCGTCGTCCGGACACACGGGGAACCGCCCCGGCGGGCCCCTGGACACACCGCCGGCCCGCACCGCCCCGCAGTCGAACACCGAGACGGCCGTCCCACTTCCCGGACAACGTGTCCAACCCTTGGCGCAACGGGCGTACGCTCGATGCAGTCAGAAGTCTCTGATCGCAGTCTCTGAAGGAGCGAGCGCGATGCCCGAGCTGAGGTCCCGCACAGTCACCCACGGCCGCAACATGGCGGGCGCCCGCGCCCTTATGCGCGCCTCCGGTGTACCGGGCGCGGACATCGGCCGCAAGCCGATCATCGCGGTCGCCAACAGCTTCACCGAGTTCGTGCCGGGCCACACCCACCTCCAGCCGGTGGGCCGCATCGTCAGCGAGGCGATCCGCGAGGCCGGCGGCATCCCGCGCGAGTTCAACACGATCGCCGTCGACGACGGCATCGCGATGGGCCACGGCGGCATGCTGTACAGCCTCCCCTCCCGCGACCTGATCGCGGACAGCGTGGAGTACATGGTCGAGGCCCACTGCGCCGACGCCCTGATCTGCATCTCCAACTGCGACAAGATCACCCCGGGCATGCTGAACGCCGCCCTGCGGCTCAACATCCCGACCGTCTTCGTCTCCGGCGGCCCGATGGAGTCCGGCCGGGCCACCCTCGTCGACGGCACGGTCCGCACGCTCGACCTGGTCGACGCGATCTCCGACGCGGTCAACGACAAGATCTCGGACGAGGACATCCTCCGTATCGAGGAGAACGCCTGTCCGACCTGCGGCTCGTGTTCCGGCATGTTCACCGCCAACTCGATGAACTGCCTGACCGAGGCCATCGGCCTCTCCCTCCCCGGCAACGGCTCGGTCCTGGCGACCCACACGGCCCGCAAGCAGCTGTACATCGACGCGGCCCACACCGTCATGGACATCACCCGCCGCTACTACGAGCAGGACGACGAGACGGTCCTGCCGCGCGCCATCGCCTCGTTCGCGGCCTTCGAGAACGCCATGGCCCTCGACATCGCCATGGGCGGCTCCACCAACACGATCCTGCACCTGCTGGCCGCCGCGCAGGAGGCGGGCGTCCCCTTCGGCCTCGACGAGATCAACGCGGTCTCGCTCCGCGTGCCGTGCCTGGCCAAGGTCGCGCCGAACGTCGCCAAGGACCGCACGTACTACATGGAGGACGTGCACCGCGCCGGCGGCATCCCGGCCCTGCTGGGCGAGCTGCACCGCGCGGGCCTGCTCAACGAGGACGTGAACTCCGTCCACAGCCCCTCCCTCGCCGACTGGCTGAAGACCTGGGACGTGCGCGGCGGCTCCCCGTCCCCGAAGGCCGTCGAGCTGTGGCACGCGGCCCCCGGCTGCGTCCGCTCCGCCGAGGCGTTCTCCACCTCCGAGCGCTGGGACACCCTGGACGAGGACGCCGAGGGCGGCTGCATCCGCTCCGCCGAACACGCCTACTCCAAGGACGGCGGCCTCGCGGTCCTCAAGGGCAACCTCGCGGTCGACGGCTGCGTGGTGAAGACGGCCGGCGTCGACGAGTCGATCTGGACGTTCGAAGGCCCGGCGGTCGTCTGCGAGTCGCAGGAGGATGCCGTCCAGAAGATCCTGCTGAAGGAGATCAAGGAGGGCGACGTCGTCGTCATCCGCTACGAGGGCCCCAAGGGCGGCCCCGGCATGCAGGAGATGCTCTACCCGACCTCGTACCTGAAGGGCCGGGGCCTGGGCAAGACCTGCGCGCTGATCACCGACGGCCGCTTCTCCGGCGGCACCTCCGGCCTCTCCATCGGCCACGCCTCGCCCGAGGCGGCCGCCGGCGGCACGATCGCCCTCGTCGAGGACGGCGACCGCATCCGCATCGACATCCCGAACCGTTCGATCGAACTGCTCGTCGATGATGCCGAACTGGCCCGCCGCGAGCAGGCCCTGGGCGGCGTCTACGCCCCGAAGAACCGGGAGCGCAAGGTGTCGGCCGCGCTGCGCGCCTACGCCGCGATGGCCACCAGCGCCGACAAGGGCGCGGTGCGGGACGTCAGCAAGCTGGGCTGAGGGACACGGCGCCGAGGCGCAGACCCGTCGTGTCGAGGGCCGTCCCCCTACGGGACGGCCCTCGGCCGTGGGGCCGCCCGGCCGGCCGTGAAGTCGCCCGCCCCGCCGTGACCCCCGGGGGAGGGTCACCAGCTTCCCGGATCGCTCCCGTCCAGCCCGAGCACCGTCCCGTCGAGCGCGGCCGCGCAGACCCGTCCGTCGATGACCACGGGCTCGGGCAGCGAGGCCGTGACCCGGCCCGGGTCACCGAGCCGCGACTGCGTGTCCCCGCTGATCCGGCCCTTCCGCAGGTCCACCGCGAGCAGCCGCCCGTCGGAGGCGGTGAAGTACAGATGCCGGTCGTCGGCGACCGGCGCCGAACTCCGCGCGACGCCCGTCTCCGTACGCCACACCTGCCTACGGGCCTTCATGTCGACGGCCGCCAGGGCACCCCCCGCACCGCTCAACAGGTACACGACGTCGCCCCGCACGACCCCACGGGCCTGCTGGAGCGGCACGGGCAGGGCGACCCGCACGGCCGTCCCCGTGCCGGGGTCGTACCGGACCACGCCGACCGTGTCCTCGTAGGCACCGCCGATCGAGGTGAGGAAGAGGGCACCGCCCGCGGCCCCCGTCAATTCCAGGCGCCCCTTCAGCCGGGTGTCCCAGCGCACGTCCCCCGACGCCGGGTCCACCGCGGTGATCCGGGTCCGCGCCTGCGCCCCCTCACCGGTGACGTACGCCAGGTACGCCGACCGGTCCCCGTCGAACGACGTGAAGTACGCCTCCGGCTGCCCCGGGATCCGGCCGCTCCACCGGGTGTCGCCGGTGGCGGTGTCCACCCCGGTGACCGTCCCGTCGGCGGCGGTCAGCAGCAGCGTGCCGCCCGCGTAGTGCCTGCCGCCGTACGCGGAGACGTCCCGTTCCCACCGCACCTCACCGGTCTCGGGGTCCAGCGCCAGGGCCCGGCGGTTCTCGTCCGTCAGCACCTGCACCAGCCCGCCCGACACCACGGGCGGCTCGCTCGTGCCGAGCGCACCCGTCCCGTCGACGGTGTGCCGCCACAGCACGCTGCCGTCCGCCGGATCCAGCGCGGAGACCAGCCCCGGCTGCGCGCACAACACCTTCCCCGCCCCGTACGAGCACTGCGGCGCGTTCTTCTTCTTCGCCGCCGGCCTGGTGGCCCATGCTTCGAGGGCGGGTGCGGCGGCCGCGCGACCGGCCCGCGGCGAGGCGGTACCCCCGTCCGGCCGCCCGCCCTCGCTTCCCAGGGCCCGCACGGAGGCGAACCCCCCGCCCGCGACGAGCACCACCGAGGCGGCGACCAGCACGGCCCGCGTACGCGACCGGCCCCCGAAGCGGCCACTGCCCCGGCCCGCACGCCGCCCGGAGTCTGCTCGCTCATGGGCCTCGTCAGGGGCGCCGTCGACACCGGTGCCGGTGCTGGAGGAGGCGGCCTCGGCCTCGGCTTTTGACCTGGTGTCCTCGTCCGCGTTCCGGGTCGTGCCCGGCGACGACACCCAGCCCGCGCCTTCCCGCTCCCGCCGGGTCGTAACGAAGGTCTGCGTGTCGTACGAGGCGGCCACGGACCGGAGTTCGTGCATCAACTCGTCCGCCGTGGGCCGGTCCTCCGGCTCCTTGGCCAGACAGGCACGGACGAGAGGCGCGAGGTTCTCGGGTACGCCGGTGAGGTCCGGCTCGTCGTGAACCACCTGGTAGGCGACGACATAGGGACTGTCGGAGTCGAAGGGCCCGCGCCCGGTGGCCGCGTGCACGGTGACCGAGCCGAGGGCGAAGATGTCGGCGGCGGGCCCGACCTCCCGCGGCCGCCGGAACTGCTCGGGTGCCATGAACGGCGGAGTGCCGATCAACTTCCCCGTCTCGGTGCGCAGTTCGCTGTCCTTCGGCCGGGAGATACCGAAGTCGATGACCTTGGGGCCGTCCTCGGCGAGCAGGACGTTGCTGGGCTTGAGGTCCCGGTGCACGACACCGGCACGGTGAATGTCCCGCAGGGCCTCCGCGAGCCCGGCCATGAGCCGCCGCAACTGCCCTGGCGGCATGGGCCCGTTCCGCTTGACGTGCTCGGCGAGGGTCGGACCGGGGATGAAGAGGGTCGCCATCCAAGGCCGGGCGCTGTCGGTGTCGGCGTCCACGACCGGTGCGGTGAAGGCGCCGCTCACCTGCCGGGCAGCGGCGACCTCCTGTCTGAAACGCCCTCTGAACTCGGGGTCCTTCGCGAACTCGGCGTGCACCACCTTCACCGCGAGCCGCAGGCCGGACGTGGAGGCGGCCAGGTGGACGACGCCCATGCCACCGGATCCCAGACACGACTCCAGGCGGTACTGGCCGGCGTACTCGGGAAGTTCCGCTTCTGCTCCCGACCCGGTGCCGCGCTGCGGTGCCATGGGTCCACCCCCGTGCTGTTTCGGCCGCTCGCGCGACGTTCGGAGCCTAGTCGATGACACGTACGGGACAGAGGCGGCTTGCTAGCCTGCACGTCCGTGGAACGCACAGGTGTGCGTGGCCTGAATCAGGGGTATCAACGGGTCCCCACGCCGTGCGTGGGGACCAAACGGGGTTTCAAACGGGGTTGCAAACGGGGGGAGTTCAGCCATGTCTGTCGAGCATGTCGAAGAGATCGCGGAGGACGGCGAGGGGGAGCGGGCCGGTACGGCGTCGGTAGGGGTTTCGGCCACCGCCGCGACGGTCACGGCAGCCGTCCGCCGCTACTCCATCGCGCCGGGCGTCCGTCTCAACGTCCGCAGCGGTCCAAGCACCAGCTACGGCATCGTCCGCGTCCTCTCCGAGGGCGCCACGGTACCGATCTACTGCCAGACCCCGGGCCAGACCATCTCCGGCCCCTACGGCACCACGAACGTCTGGGACAACATCGACGACGGCCAGTACATCTCCGACTCCTACGTCTACACCGGCAGCGACGGCTACGTGGCCGGCCGCTGCGGCTGACCCGGGACGACCGGCCCGGCGCCCGGGGCGACCGACCGGGCGCCGCTCCGAGCGCTCCATGCCGCGGCTCTGCCCCTGACGGCGCCGGCCCTCACGGCACCAGCGCTCGCGGCACCAGCCCCGAGGGCGCACCGCGGCGGCACGGAGATCGCCGCGATACCCGCGCGGGTATCGCGGCGAGGCCACCCGCCCTCGTCGGGAACGCACCCGACACCGCCACCAGCCCGCTCCCGACCCGGAGCGATAATCGACCCGTGAGCGACAAGCCGAGGAACGACCAGGCAGGGCAGGAGCCGGGGCAGGTGCAGGAGGAAGGGCAGGAGCCGCACGGAGCGCAGACGCCGCAGGACCGCCGGGCGCCCCTCGACGCCTCCCCGGCGACCCCCACGGGCCCCCGCCCCGAACCCATCCGCTTCTTCGGGACGACCTGGCTGAACCACGACGCCACCTACACGGCACGCCGGGCGGCCGTCACCGCCGGCTCGCTCACCGCCCTGGCCGTCTCCTGCCTGGTGCTGAGCCTGGCCTACGACGGACTGCAGCTGGCGGCGGTCGGCGGGTTCGTCAGCATCCTGCTCGTCATCATGTTCGCCGTCTGCAGCGCCCTGGCCTTCGGCCACACCTGGGGTGCCTTCGCCAAGCGCCCCGACCCGGCCCGCCACGCCTCCCTGCGCGGCCTCCTCACGATCGGCTTCCTCGGCTCCCTGACCGCCTACTTCCTCCGCTCCTTCAAAGAGGCCCCGGGCGAGTCCCTGCACCGCGAGGAGTACACGGCGGCCCGCCGGCTGTACGAGCGCCGCACGGCCAAGCGCACGAGAAACCCGGCAAAGCGCCGCCGCCCTTGACCTTCCGGCAAGGCGCACCCCGCCTGGGCGCGCGAGGCCGAAAGGGGCACCGCCCCGGGGGACAGGACAGGACAGGACAGGGCGGGGCGGGGTGGGGCGGGGCGGGACAGGACGGGAGGGGAAGGGAAGGGAAGACAGCGGCGGCAGCGGGTCGAGGGAGGTCCAACCCTCCCCAACCCCTCCCCAACGCCACCTCACCGGGCCACGATGTGCCCCATGGCCACCTCCCGCCCGCACGCTTCCCACACCGTCCGAGCCCACTCGTTCAACACCGCCGCAGCGCAGTACGCGGCGAACCGCCCCTCCTACCCGCCCACCCTCTTCGCCACCATCGAAGCCCTGGCCTCGCGCTCCCTCCGCGGAGCCCGCGTCGTGGACGTCGGGGCGGGTACCGGCATAGCCACCGCCCTCCTCCACGCCCGCCGCGCCGACGTCCTCGCCGTGGAACCCGGCGCGGGCATGGCCGCCCAGTTCCGCCGCACCCACCCCCGCATCCCCCTGGTCCGAGGCGACGGCAACGCTCTCCCCGTCGCCACCGCCTTCACCGACTTCCTCACCTACGCCCAGTCCTGGCACTGGACCGACACCACCCGCTCGGTCCCGGAGGCCCTCCGCGTACTCCGCCCCGGCGGGGCACTCGCGCTGTGGTGGAACACCGACGCCGTCGACGTCCCCTGGATCGCCGACGCCACCCTCCGCATCCACCGCTTCCTCGGTGTGGACCCCGCCACACCGATCGAGAAGAGCGCTTCCGGTGCGCCCGCGGCACTCGCCGACACCGCCGACCGCCTCGACTTCACGCGCTGCCAGATCCGCTGGAGCCGCACGGTCCCCCTGGACACCCATCTGGCCAACATCGCCAGCCACTCGGGGTTCCTGGTCCTCGGCGACGAGGCCACGTCCTCGTTCCTCACCGAGGAACGGGCCCACCTCCGCGAACTCTTCCCCACCGAAACCATCGAAGAGACCTACGACGTGGACCTCCTGGTGGCCGTCCGCCCCTGACCAGACCTTCCCAAGACCACCTCTCTCGCCCCGCCCGCCCCCCAGCTCCCGGATCGCCTCCCGCCGAGCGCCCGCGAACGCCCTGTCGCGCCCGCTCGCGCTTCCGCCTGCCCGCGCCCCGAACCCAGTTGGACCCCCCCCCGCGCGGAACCCACCCCCCTCCCTGACTTGACGTCCCACCCGCCCTGCGCAATATTCATCACATGATGAATAACTCCCAGGGTGAGCCTCCACCCCAACCCGGCACCTCACCCACCCCCGCCGCCGGCACCGCGTCCCTCCCCGCCGTCCACGCCCAGAACCTCACCGTCGCCCGAGGCCCGCGCACCGTGCTCCGCGGCCTCGACTTCGCCGTCCCCCAGGGCCAGATCACCGGGCTGCTCGGCCCTTCCGGCTGCGGAAAATCCACCCTGATGCGAGCGATCGTCGGAACCCAGGCCAAGGTCACCGGCACCCTGGACGTCCTGGGCCGCCCCGCGGGGGACGCCACCCTCCGCTCCCGCATCGGCTACGTCACCCAGGCCCCCTCCGTCTACGACGACCTGACCGTCAGCCAGAACCTCGCCTACTTCGCCGCGATCCTCGACCCCGGCCGCGCCGCCTCCGACCGCCGCCACGAGGACGTCACCCGGGCCATCGCCGACGTCGACCTCACCGCCCACGCCGACGCCCTCGCCGGCAACCTCTCCGGTGGCCAACGCAGCCGCGTCTCCCTGGCCGTCGCCCTCCTCGGCGCCCCCGAACTGGTGGTCCTCGACGAACCCACCGTCGGCCTGGACCCCGTCCTCCGCCGCGAACTGTGGACGCTCTTCCACACCCTCGCCGACGAGCGCCGGGCCACCCTCCTGATCTCCTCCCACGTCATGGACGAGGCCGAGCGCTGCCACCGCCTCCTCCTCATGCGCGAGGGCCGGATCCTCGCCGACGACACCCCCGAAGCCCTCCGCACCCGCACCCACGCGGAAACAGTCGAAGAGGCCTTCCTCCGCCTGGTCGACGAGGCCACAGCAGCCGAACCCACCGCGACCGCGCTCACAGCCACGACCGACGCACACCACAAGGAGCCGGCGCGATGACCACCACGACCCCGTCCACGCCCCCCGCGGCCCCCCGCCCCAGGGCCCTCAGCTACTCCCGCACGACCGCCACGGCCGCCCGGGTCCTCCGCCAACTCGGCCACGACCCCCGCACGATCGCCCTGTTGATCCTCATCCCGTGCGTGATGCTGTTCCTGCTGCGCTATGTCTTCGACGGCAGCCCGCGCGTCTTCGACTCCATCGGCGCCTCACTCCTCGGCATCTTCCCGCTGATCACGATGTTCCTGGTGACCTCGATCGCGACCCTGCGCGAACGCACCTCGGGCACCCTGGAGCGCCTTCTCTCCATGCCTCTCGGCAAGGGAGACCTCATCGCCGGCTATGCCCTCGCCTTCGGCACCCTGGCGGTCATCCAGTCCGCCCTCGCCACGGGTCTGGCCGTCTGGTTCCTCGACCTGGACGTCACCGGCTCCCCCTGGCTCCTCCTGATCGTCGCCCTCCTCGACGCTCTGCTGGGCACCGCCCTCGGCCTCTTCGTCTCGGCCTTCGCCTCCTCCGAGTACCAGGCCGTCCAGTTCATGCCGGCCGTGATCTTCCCCCAACTCCTCCTCTGCGGCCTGTTCACCGCCCGCGCCGACATGCACCCCGCCCTGGAGGCCATCTCCGACGTCCTCCCCATGTCCTACGCGGTCGACGGCATGAACGAGGTCCTCCTCCACACCGACATGACCGCCACCTTCGTCCGCGACATCGCGATCGTCGCCGGCTGCGCCCTGCTGGTCCTCACTCTGGGAGCGGCCACCCTCAGGCGCCGGACGACCTGACGCCCAGCCATCCCACGCCGGTCACCCCCCGTACCGGCCCCCCACGTCGGCCACCCCACGTCGGCCACTCCGACCCGTCACTCCGACCCGTCACTCCGTCCAGCCGACGTCCCGCCCACCGGACACGCCAGCCGAACCCCCGTCCCCGGTGCGAGGATGGCCCCAGGACGACGCACCCCGGAGGGCACCCGCACCATGAGCCAGAAAGTCGCAGTCCTCGGCACCGGCAAGATCGGCGAGGCCCTGCTCAGCGGCATGATCCGGGCCGGCTGGGCGCCCGCGGACCTCCTGGTCACCGCCCGCCGCCCCGAACGCGCCGAAGAGCTCCGCACCCGCTACGGCGTCACACCGGTCACCAACGCCGAGGCCGCGAAGACCGCCGACACGCTCATCCTCACGGTCAAGCCCCAGGACATGGCCACCCTTCTCGACGAACTCGCCCCGCACACCCCCGCCGACCGCCTGGTCGTCAGCGGCGCGGCAGGCATCCCCACCTCCTTCTTCGAGGAGCGCCTGGCCGCAGGCACCCCCGTCGTCCGTGTCATGACGAACACCCCCGCCCTCGTCGACGAGGCCATGTCCGTCATCTCCGCCGGCAGCCACGCGAGCGAGGCCGATCTCGCGCACGCCGAGGAGATCTTCGGTGCCGTCGGCAAGACGCTCCGCGTCCCCGAGTCCCAGCAGGACGCCTGCACCGCCCTCTCCGGCTCCGGCCCGGCGTACTTCTTCTACCTGGTCGAAGCCATGACCGACGCGGGTATCCTCCTCGGCCTGCCCCGCGACAAGGCCCATGACCTGATCGTCCAGTCCGCCATCGGCGCGGCCACCATGCTCCGCGACAGCGGCGAACACCCCGTGAAGCTCCGCGAGAACGTCACCTCTCCCGCCGGCACGACGATCAGCGCCATCCGCGAACTCGAGAACCACGGAGTGCGCGCCGCACTGATCGCCGCGCTGGAGGCCGCCCGCGACCGCAGCCGCGAACTGGCCTCCGGCAGCAACAGCTGACGTCGCCCGCGGTCAGCTCGTCAGCCGGTCAGCAGCCCGATCGCCCGATACGCCTCGTCAACCCTCGGCCGAGCCATCCCTCTGGCCTTCTCCGCACCCAACCGCAGCACCCCCTCCACATACGCAGGATCCGCGCACAACTCCTTGTGCCTCTCCTGTACGGGCCTGAGGTGCTCGACCACGGCCTCGGCGGTGTCCTTCTTCAGTGCCCCGTACGACTCATATACACCGCTCAGGTCCTCGGGGTTCCCACTCTCACAGGCAGCGAGGATCTCCAGCAGGTTGGCCAGCCCCGGCCGCTTCTCCGGGTCGTAGACCACGTCCCGCCCGCTGTCGGTCACGGCCCGCATGACCTTCTTCCGCACCACGTCCGGCTCGTCCAGCAGATAGACGATGCCCGGCCCGACGTCGTCGGTCTTCCCCATCTTCGACGTCGGATCCTGCAAGTTCATCACCCGGGCCGCGACCTGCGGACGCGTGGCCCGCGGCACCACGAACGTCCGCCCGTACCGCTGGTTGAAGCGCACCGCCAGGTCCCGGGTCAGCTCCACGTGCTGCGTCTGGTCGTCGCCCACGGGCACCTCGTCCGTCCCGTACGCCAGGATGTCGGCCGCCATCAGCACGGGGTAGGTCAGCAGCGACAGCCGGACACTGCCTCCCCGGTCCCGCTCCCGCGCCGCCTTCTCCTTGTACTGGACCATCCGGCGCATCTCGCCGTCCGTGGCCACGCACTCCAGCAGGTACGACAGCCGCGCGTGCTCATCCACATGACTCTGCACGAAGACGGTGCACAGCTCCGGGTCCAGCCCTGAGGCCAGCAGCAGGGTCGCCGCCTGCCGGGTGAGCCTGCGCACCCGCGCCGGATCGTGGTCCACGGTCAGCGCGTGCAGGTCCACCACACAGAACAACGCGTCCGTGCGGTGCTGGTCGATCTCGGCCCACCGCCGTACCGCTCCGAGGTAGTTCCCCAGCGTCAGATGCCCCGTCGGCTTGATGCCGCTGAAGACCCGTGTCATCTCTCCACCTCCTGATCAGGGCCGCTGCCACCGGCCGGCCGCCCCTCAGGAGGGAGATACGAGAACGGCCGCCGGAGGCGGCGGCCGTCGAGTACATACGTGTGTACGGCCGCCCTCAGGCGGCCCACCACTGCTGGTGACACGTACGCGTAGTCATGGGGGCCAGGCTACGCCTCGCAGGACCGTGCGGCAGCGAGTTGACACACCCCGAGCCGGTACGTAGTGTTCTTCGGGTTGTTCGACGTGAGCGCCGACCACGGTCGGTCCCCGGACAGCCATTCCGCAGGTAACCACCAAGCATCGACGACCTGTCGTCGTGTCATTGGCATGTGTATTTGCGAAATGAGGAATCCGCGTTCGAAAGGGCGCAGCCCCGATTAGCTCGGGAGCGAGGAATCCGCTAAAGTCTCACTCGTCGGAACGGCCCAACAGCCGCGAGGACAAAGCCCGCTGACTGGGAATCAGGCCCGAAAGGATCTGATAGAGTCGGAACCGCCGGAAAGGGAAA